>NZ_JBEYEU010000019.1:0-116135 GCF_040634035.1 Micromonospora sp. NPDC007220
CCGAGCGCCCCCCCCCGGGGGGGGGGCGGCCCCCCCCCGCCCGGCCGCCCGCCCCCGCCGCGGGGGGCGGGGGGCCCCCCCCGGCCCCCCGCCACCGCTCGGGGGGCCGCTCGGTCTTCCGCTACCGGCGTGCGGCGGGGGTGGAGTGCTCCACCCCGGCCGCACGGTCGCGCCGCGACCGACCCGTCAGCGCCGGGCCGACGCGGGCGTCTCGTCGGTGCCGCCGGCCGGGACCGCCGGGGCATCGACGACCGGTTCCTCGGCCGCCGGGCGTACTCGGCGCAGCAGCAGCGCCGATGCCACGGCCGCGATCACCGCGATCACCGCGCTGACCAACCCGGCCACGTTGAACCCGCTGGTGAACGCCGCCCTGGCGGCCTCGAGCAGGGCGCTCCCGGTCTGCTCGGAGAGCTGCCCGGTCACCGCGCTCGCGCCGGCCAGCGAATCGCCGGCCGCCTCCCTCACCTGCGCGGGCAGGTCAGCGGGGAGGGCCGGGGCGATCTCGCTGCGGTAGACGGCGGTGCCGACGCTGCCCAGCACCGCGACGCCGAGCGCCACCCCCAGCTCGGTGCTCGTCTCCGACATCGACGACGCCGAGCCGGCACGTTCGGGCGGCGCCGCCCCGATGATCAGGTCCGTGCCCAGCACGGCACCGGGACCGAAGCCGAGATAGACGATCACCAGACCGGTCACCGCGAGGCCGAGCCCCCCGGCGGTGCCCACCTGGCTCAGCAGCGCGAAGCCGACCGCGGCGATCGCCATGCCGCCGGCGACCACGTAGCCCGGGGCGAACTTCTGCGCGATCATCGGCGCGAGCATCGAACCGACCAGCATGGACACCGCGTAGGGCAGCATCCAGAGCCCGGCCCGCAGCGGGGAGAGGCCCTCGACCAGCTGGGCGTACTGGGCGAAGAGCAGCGCGATGCCACCGATGGTCGACCCGCCGAGCAGCATGATGCCCAGGGCCGCGCTGAAGGTCCGGTTGGCGAACAGCCGCACCTCGAGCAGCGGGTTGGTGAGGCGGCGCTGCCGCGCCACGAAGATCACGCCCACCACCACACCGACGACCATGGCCAGGATGGGCCGGACGCCGAAGCCGTCCTTCGCCAGCTCCTTGAGGCCGTAGACGAAAGGCAGGATGGTGGCCAGCGACAGCACCACGCTGAACAGGTCGAGCCGCCCTGCCTCCGGGTTGCGGTACTCGGGCAGCAGCAGCGGCGCGGCCACCAGCAGCACGACCATCACCGGTACGCCCAGCAGGAAGACCCCGCCCCACCAGAACGACTCGAGCAGCACGCCGCCGACCAGCGGTCCGATGATCGCGCCGATCATGAAGCAGCTCATCCAGAGGCCGATGGCCATGGTGCGCTGCTGCGCGTTGCGGAACATGTTGCTGATCAGCGACAGCGTGGAGGGCATCAGGGTCGCCCCGGCCACGCCCAGCAGCGCCCGGGTGGCGATCAACATCTCGGCGCTGCTCGAGTAGGCGGCGATCACCGACGCCACGCCGAAGGCCGCCGCGCCGATCATGAGCAGCCGGCGGCGGCCGATCCGGTCACCGAGGGTCCCCATGGTCACCAGGAATCCGGCGATCATGAAGCCGTAGATGTCCATGATCCAGAGCAGCTGGGCGGCGTCCGGCGCCAGGTCGGCGCTCAGCTGCGGTAGCGCCAGGTAGAGCACGTTGAGATCCAGCGACAGCAGCAGGGTGGGCAGCGTGAGCACGGCCAGGCCGATCCACTCGCGCCGGCCCGCTCTCGGTTCCGCCTCGCTCGCGTTCACATCCATCGTGGTCCTTCCTCCGTATCGGTGCGGCGCCTAGTTGTCGTACTCGTCGTGCAGCCGCCACCAGCCGTACGGCTCCTCCTGCGGGCGTCCGTCCGGGGTGTCCTCCCAGGTCTCCTGGCGGCCGAGCGGGGTAAGGTCGAGCAGCGTCCAGTTGCTGCCGAGCGCCTCGACGCCCCGCTCCGAGGTGAAGTAGGTGCGGTACACCTCGTCGCCGTCGCGCAGGAAGACGCTCAGCCCGAACGCCTCCCCCGCCTTCGTGGTGAGCCCGAGGTCGGTGTTGAAGTCGGTGCCGTGGGACGAGTACCAGGGCAGCGTCCAGCCCATCCGCTCCTTGAGCGGGGTGATCTCCGCCAGCGGCGCCCGGGAGATCAGCGCCAGGGTGGTGTCCCGGGCGTTCAGGTGGGCGGGGTGGCCGAGGTTGTCGACGAACATCGAGCATCCCTCGCAGTAGTGCGACTCGCCCGGCCTGAGCATGAAGTGGTAGACGATCAGCTGACGCCGGCCGTCGAAGATGTCGGCCAGGTTGGCCTTGCCGCCCGGGCCCTCGAAGACGTATTCCTTGTGGATCCGTGTCATGGGCTGCCTGCGGCGCTCCGCGGCCAGCGCGTCCCGGGCCCGGGTCGCCTCCTTCTCCTTGGCGAGCAGCCGCTCCCGGGCGGTGTCCCATTCCGACTGCGACACGATCGTCGGCAGGTTCATGCTGTCTCTCCATTCGTGGTCACGGACGCCCCCTGCCGGGAGCGGTGGCGACGGGCGCGGGCGCTCCGGCGTACCGGAGGGAGCGCGGGCCGTCGCACGGCACGGACGCCGACCGGAGCCCTGGGCACGCTCCCGCGCCGGTGTCGCCCGCCCTCCGGCCGGCTCGTTGGCGGTCGACCTGGATCGGCCGGCCCGGGACGCGCACGCGGTCGCACCATGACATCCGGTGCGCCTCCCTCGCCTCGCCGGGCCGGATCCGTCGCCGGTCCCACTCTGCCGCCCACCGCTCCCGGTCCACTCCCGGTCTTCTCCCGGTGCGCTCCCGGTCGCCGCGCCGCGCCGTGACCGCCCGTCGTCGGTGCGCTGCGCTACGGTGACGCCATGCGTTTCGGGCTCCTCGGTCCGTTGGCGGTCTGGACGACGGACGGCGCACCGGTCACCGTGCCCGATCTGAAGGTTCGTGTCCTGCTCGCCGACCTGCTGGCGCACCAGGGCCGCCCCGTCCCCGTCGACCGGCTGGTCGAGGACCTGTGGGGCGAGCGCCGGCCGGCCAATCCCAGCGGGGCGCTACAGACCAAGGTCTGGCAGCTGCGGCGGGCGTTGAACGACGCGGAGGCCGGCGGCAGGGACGCGGTGGTGTCCCGACCGCCCGGATATCTGCTGCGCACCGCACCCGGGCAGACCGACGCCGACCGGTTCGGCGCGCTGGTCGAGCGGGCCACCGGCACGGCCGCCCCACCCGCCCGGGTCGCGCTGCTGGACGAGGCCCTGGCCCTGTGGCGTGGCCCGGTGCTGGCCGACTTCGCCGACGAACCGTTCACCCGCCCGCTGGCCACTCGGCTGGAGGAGCAGCGCCTGGTGGCCGTCGAGGAGCGGGCCGAGGTCCGGCTGGTCCTCGGCGAGCATCAGCTGCTGGTCGGGGAGCTCGCCGACCTGGTGGCGCGGCACCCGTTCCGGGAACGGGCCCGCGCCCTGCAACTGCGCGCCCTCTACCGGGCCGGGCGACAGGGCGAGGCGCTGGAGAGCTACGCCCGCTTCCGCCGGCAGCTCGCCGAGGAGCTGGGCCTGGACCCGGGCCCGGAGCTGGTGGCGCTGCACCGGGCGATCCTGGCGCACGACCCGGCGCTGCTCGCCGACCAGCTTGGTTCGGGCGACCGGAGCGGCCGGAGCGGTGCAAGCGACCAGGGCGACCAGGGCGGTACAAGCGGCCAGGGCGTCCCGAGCGGCAGGAACGGCCAGGGCGGCAGGAACAGCCAGGGCGGCGGGATCGGCCAGGGCGGCGGGAGCGACCCGAGGGATCCGCGCGGCGCCGAGCCGAGCGGCGCGGACGATCCGCTGGCCGCGCCGCGCCCGGCAGGTGCGGGACGGGTGATGCCGAGGACCAACCTGCCCGCCCCGCTGACCCCGCTGGTCGGGCGCGCGGAGGCCGTGCGACACGTCCACGACCTGCTGCGCGTCGAACGGCTGCTCACCCTCGTCGGTCCGGGCGGAGTGGGCAAGACCCGGCTGGCGGTCGAGGCGGCGCACCAGCTCGTCGAGGCGTACCCGGACGGGGTGTGGCTGGTCGAGCTGGCCTCGCTGCGCCCGGACGACCCCGCCGCGCTGGCCGGGTCGCTGCTGGCGGTGCTCGGCATCCGCGAGGCCACCGGGGCCGACCGTGGGCCGACGGGCGCCCCGGCCACCCCCGCCGACCGTCTCGTCGACGTGCTGGGCGGCCGGTCCCTGCTGCTGGTCCTGGACAACTGCGAGCACGTCGTGGAGCCGGTCGCCGAGCTGGCCCAGCGGATGCTGCCGCACGCCCCGGGCGTACGCCTGCTGGCCACCAGCCAGGATCCGCTCGGCGTGGCGGGTGAGCGGGTCTGGCCGGTCCCCCCGTTGGAGTTGCCCGACCCGGAGGTCACCGAGCCCGAGGTGCTCGCCCGTTCCAGCGCGGTGCAGCTCTTCGTCGCCCGGGCCACCGCCGCCGCCCCCGGATTCGCCCTGGACGCGACCAACGCCCGTGACGTCGCCGAGCTGTGCCGCCGCCTCGACGCGGTGCCGCTCGCGCTGGAGCTGGCCGCGACCCGGGTACGCGCGCTGGGCGTGCACGGGCTGGTCACCCGGCTGGACGACCGGTTCCGGCTGCTCTCCGGCGGCCACCGGGGCGCCCCGCCGCGCCAGCAGACCCTGCGCGCGATGATCGACTGGAGCTGGGAGCTGCTTTCCGACCCGGAGCGGGTGGTGCTGCGGCGCCTCGCCGCGCACGCCGACGGCTGCACCCTGGAGGCCGCGGAGGCGGTCTGCGCCGACCCGGACCTGCCCGCCGACGAGGTGCTCGGGCTGCTCGTCCGGCTGGTCGACCGCTCGCTGGTGGTGATGACCGAGGGCGCCGGTGAGCCGCGCTACCGGCTGCTCGAGTCGGTCGCCGAGTACTGCCTGGCGCGGCTGCGCGCGGCCGACGAGGTGGCGGTGGTGCGCCGCCGCCATCGGCGCCACTACCTCGAGCTGGCGCGGCGGGCCGACGACGAACTGCGCGGGGCGGCGCAGCGGCGCTGGCTCGCGCGGCTGGACCAGGAGACGGCCAACCTGCGCCGCGCGCTCGACGGCGCGCTGGCCGACGACGACGCGGCCGGTGCGCTGGAGCTGGCGACCGCGCTGGCCTGGTACCGGTACCTGCGCGGCCGGCTGCGCGAGGCGCGCCGGTCGATCGAGGCGGCGCTCGCCGTGCCCGGTGCCGTGCCGACCTCGCTAAGGGCGGCGGCCACCTGCTGGCGGGCCGGGCTCGCCCTGCTGGAGGCCGGTGGCGACCACGCCCCGCTGGTGGCCCCGGCGTTGGCGGGCTGGCCGCCGGACGAGGACCCGGCGGGGCGGGCCCGGGCCACCTGCTTCCTCGGCCTCGCGCTGCTCAACACGGGGGACGTCACGACCAGCCAGGAGCTGGTCGACGACGCGCTGGCGCAGTTCGAGATGCTCGGCGACCGGTGGGGGGTGGCGACGGCGCTGAGCCTGCGGGCCGGGCACGCGCAGTCCCGGGGCGACCTGGAGGCGGCCAGCCGGGACAGCGCGCGCAGCGTGGCGCTCTTCCGCGAGTTGGGCGACCGGTGGGGCCAGCTCCAGGCGTCCTTCGCGCTGACCACGCGGGCGGAGGCGACCGGCGACTACCCGGAGGCGGCCAGGCTGCACCGGGAGGGCCTGCGGATGGCCGAGGAACTCGGGCTGTGGCTGGAGGCCTCCGACCGGCTCTCCGGCCTGGGCCGCATCGCGCTGCTCAGCGGCGACTACGACCGGGCCCGGGAGTTCCACGAGCGGGCGCTGCGGCTGGCCGCCGAACAGAACTTCAAGCCCGGGGAGCTGTACGCGCAGATCGGCCTCGGGCTCGGGGCCCGCCGCGAGGGCCGGCTGGACGCCGCCGAGGAGCTGCTGCGCGGCGTCCTGGCGTGGACCCGCCAGCCGGGCCTGGACGCCGACGTGGTGCGGGCACTGCTCCTGGCCGAGCTGGGCTTCGTCGCGGAGCAGCGCGGCACCGCCCGCGACGCGCACGAGTTGCACGCCGAGGCGTTCGAGGTCGCCACCGCCATCGGCGATCCCCGGGCGCAGGCGCTCGCGCTGGAGGGGCTCGCCGGCACGGCGACGCTCGACGGCCGGCACGGCGACGCCGCCCGGCTGCTCGGCGCGGCGGCCATGGCGCGGGCCTCGGTGGGCGCGCCGCTGCCGGCCGGCGAACGGGGCGACGTCGACCGGATCACTCAGGCCGCGCGCGACGCGCTCAGCCCGACCGCGTTCACGGAGGAGTTCGACCGTGGCACCGCGCTGACCCCCGCCGAGGCCTACCGCTCGCTGGTGGCCGGCCTCCCCCGCCCCGCCTGAGCGGGCGGGGCTCAGCCCGGGCGGCGGTCACCCGGACGCACCGACGCACCCCGCACCGCCCGTGGACGGTGCGGGGTGCAGTCGGACGCCGGGCGACCCGCCGTTGCGTACGCCTCGTCAGCGGTTGGCCGTGCCCTTGGAGTTCTGGTAGGCGGCGATGCTCCACCCCCCGTCCACCCGGACCACCGTGGAGGTGGCGAGGAAGGCGCGCTCGGCGACGAACTCGGTCTCCCCCTCCAGGAGCACGCTGCCCTGGGTCACCAGCAGCGCGATGTCGTCGGTCAGGAAGCGGACGTCGAGCGGCTCGACGAGGACGTGGGTCCCCCCGTACGGCCCGGCGAACCCGGCGGCCATGTAGGAGCGGATCTCCTCCCGGCCCTTCATGTAGGCGTCACCGATGAGCGTGCCGTCCTCGACGAAGATCGCCGCGAACGCGTCGGCGTCGTTGGCCGCCCAGGCCGTCACGATGCGCCGCGCGACGTCCCGTACGGCCGTCTCGTCGCTCACGACAGCGGCATTGCCTGCGGACATGTCGTTCCTCCTCCTCGTGTCACCGGTACGCCGCGGGCGTCCGGACGTGCGGGCCGCGTGGGCGGGTCAGCAGGTGATGCGGACCTCGGGAGAGGTCAGGTAGGCCATCATGTTCGGGTCCCAGACGACGGACCGGTAGATCCGGGTGCCGCTGGCCCGGCACGGGAATTCGAGCCGGGTCGTCGACCCGGGGTCCATGTAGCGATCCAGCACCGTCCGCCAGCCGGTGTCGGTGGTTTCGTAGCGCATCAGCCAGATGACCGCGAGGACGACGCAGTCGTTGGTCGCCACGCTACGGACCATCAGGCCGGCGGGGCTCTTCTCCGGGGTGCTCGGCGCGCTTATGCAGCTCCGCGGTTCCGCAGCCGCCGCCGCGGCGGCGGTCGGGCCCGAGCCGACCGCCCCGACGGCGAGGACGACGGCCAGCGTCAGCGACAGCCATCTCGATACCGTTGCCATGCTTCCTCCTGTCCGGCCGGCCGGCCGGCTTCCGCACCTGGGCGCGAAAGCGGCGGCCGGCCTGCCCGTGTCGTACCGGATCACTTCACGAACCGGTACGCGTTGACGATGGTCTGGTCCAGCCGGTTGCCGTGCGAGTCGACCAGGGTGGCGCGCAGCGACACCGTCCGGGTTCCCTTCGGCGCGTGCACCACCGCGCGGTAGCCGCCGTCGCCCGCCGGCACCACCGGGGCCTTGCGCCAGGTGCGGCCCCCGTCGACGGAGACCCGCACGGCCAACTGCCGGACCCGACCCACGCGGGCCTCCGGCTGGGACATCACCGACACCGGCAGCAGGGTCACCGGCGCCCAGCGGGCGACGTTGTGGTCGTCGACCGTCGGCGCGTACCGGACGACCCACAGCGGGAAGGACTCGCCGGCCTCGCCGGCGGTGTCCGACCGGAACGTCCACGTCGCGTCCACCCGCGTCGACAGGGGGGAGTACGACGGTCGGCTGGTCCGCTTCTCCACGCGGAACGTCGCGGGCCCCGGCGGCACCTCGGCCTCCAGGTTCCCGGCGCCGGAGGCGGCCACCAGGCGGCCGTCGCGGTACATCCGGGTCGTCGCCGCGTCGGTGAGGGAACCGGCCCGATGCCCGTCCTGGTCGGAGTACATGGGGATGCCGAACCAGACGGTGTCGCCGCGCCGGCCGGCGTGACCGGCGAAGTCGAACATCGGCCCGAGCACCGACGCGTTCCACCGGTCGGTGTACCGCTGCCCGGCCTGGTACGACTGGTTCGCCTGGCCGAAAGCCGTGATCTCGACCGGTAGCCCGTCCCCGCCCGGGACGTTCTCGCCGAAGGCGGCGCTCCACAGGGTGGCGCCGCCCTCCAGCAGGTGCGTCGTACGCGCCGGCAGCCTGAACGGCAGCAGCGGAGTCAGCGTGCCGATGACGCCGGGCGCGTTGGGGAACAGGGCCTTGGTCGCCGCGCGGCCGGTCACCTGGGCGACCAGCCGGCTGTCCACCGTCGCCAGGTCCCGATCGGCCACCTTCCGGTCGAAGCCGGTGAAGAAGCCGCCCGGGCGGGTGTCGAGCAGCCCGTAGGTGTAGGGGGTGTCGCGGAAGTCGCCAGCCGGGCCGGGCACCGCCCAGGTGGAGTGGAGGTAACCGGTCATCCGCTCGGCGGGCAGGTCGGGGCCGAGCTGCCCGGAGCGCAGCCCCTCGAAGCCGTCGAGGGCCAGGGCGAGGCCGAACCCGGTGCCGTCCTCGGCGCGCCGGTTGAAGCCGAGGTCGACCATGGCGGTCCGCGCGTCCGGGCGGGGCACGGTGGTGCGTACCGGGGCGGTCCGTCGGGCGTCCATGGTCACCGTGGCGTCGGCGTCGAGGGCCAACTCCGGCTGGACCAGGCGGTGCCAGGTCGAATCGGTGTCGCCGAAGTCGACCACGTCGCCGACGAGGACGTAGCTGCCCTTCGGCAGCCGGGTGGTGGCGGTGCCGTCCTCGCCGTACAGCAACGCCCTCAGCTCGCCGGTGAGGTCCAGCACCATCGTCTCGGCCCGGCCGGTGGGCCGCCCGTCCGGCCCGAGGTGCCGGACGGTGAGCGTGTGGCTCTCGACCTCCTTCTCCACCTCGACGCGCGAGCGCACGGCCAGGTCGGGCGCGCCCGCCGGGGTGGCGGTGACGGTGCCCGTGTAGCGGCCGTCGGGCCCGTCGTGGCGGGTGTCGGCGGCGACGGTGACGCCGGCCGACCCGCCCGCCGGCACGGTCACCGTGGTCGCGTCGAGCCGCAGCGCCCCGGCGGGGGCGGGCGTGCCGTCGGGGCCGGTCAGCGCGACGTCGAGCCGCAGCTCGACGGGCCGGTCGCCGTGGTTGTGCCAGGTGAGCGTCCGCTGTTGCGGGCGGTCGTCGGCGTGCGGCCACTGCTGCACCCCGAAGGCGAGCGAGGCCGTGGCCGGGAGCACGTTCCGCCGGGCCAGCGCCGCCGCGTCGAGCGCACCGTCCACCGCGGAGGCGGCGAGGGCGGCGCGGAGCCGGTCCACGGACCAGTCCGGGTGACGCTGGGCGAGCAGTGCCGCGCCCGTCACCGTGCCGGCCGGCAGCCCGGCCGCACGCCCGTCGGGCCCGTCGTGGGTGGCGATCGCTCCTGCAGCCCCGTCCGCAGCGGGGGCCAGCACGAGGGCCCCGGTGCGGTCGCCGATCCGTTCGATCGCCCGGCCGAGCGGGCCGGTGCCGAGCTGCTCCGCGCCACCGACGCCGAGGTCGACGACGTCGGCCCGGCCGGCGGCCCACTCCAGGCCGGCCAGGATCGCCGACTCCGGGCACCGGCCGTCGTCGTCACATACCTTGCCGTCGAGCAGCGTCGCGCCGGGCACGGCGGCGGCGGTGCGGGTGCCGTGTCCGTGCCGGTCACCGGTGCTCGCGCCGGCGAAGACCTGCCGGCGCGCCACCCGGGCGGCCGGCCTGGCCCGGTCGGCGTCGACGCCGGTGCTCAGCACGGCCACGGTCGGCGCGGCGCCACCCGCCGACAGAGCCGGGGGCAGGTCGGTGGGCGGCGCCGGCACGGGCGCCGGGGTCAACGGCCTGTCCAGCCAGATCCTCTCGATGCCTGCCCGCTGCTCGCGAATCGCCGACCAGGCCGAGGCGGCGTCCGTCTTGACCACGGTCACCGCGCTCATCCCGGCTACGGCGAACCGGCCGGTCGTGCGCAGCCCCGGCCCGGTCAGACCGGCCGCGGGATCGGCGCCGCGTCGCGACACGATCAGCGGCAGCCCGGGGCTGCGGGCGTCGTCGTAGCCGGCCCGGACCAGCGCCGTGACGTCGAACAGGCGCCGGTCCAGCAGCCCGGCGGCGACCAGCGGGCGGGCGTCCTCCGGGAGGACCGTGCGGTGCCCGCCGGCACGGTGGCTGGTGAAACGGGTGCCGGCGCGGCCCGGGGCGGCGGTCACGGTGACCCGCGCGCCGTCCGGGGAGACGGTGACCCGGTCGCCGGTGATCAGGGTGACCCGATGGTCGGACTGGCTGGCGGGCGCCGGCGCGGGGTCCGCGTCTCCGCCCGCGACGGCGGGGGTCTGCTGCCCGGTGATCACCAGTACTGCCGCCAGGGCCGCCACGCCCCCGACCGCGATGGCCCTTCGGCCGCGCCCTCCGCTACCGGTTGCCGCACGTTTCTCGCCCACCCTGTGTCCCCTCCGCCGCTTCGGTCCGCCGCACGTGCGGCGGTCATCGCTGGTGTCTGGTCATCAGGGATCGTCGTCCGGCCCCTCTGGGCCCCGCATCTCCCGTCGTGCGCTCATCCCGTCGCCGGGCGCGGGGTTGCGCACGGTGGAAGGTGCGCCGGGTCCGGCCGAGCAGCACGATCCGACAGTGGAGCGGACGGACGCGCCGGGGCGCCCGGCTCTGCCGAGGCAAGGCTCAACAGATCCTTTTCGGACAGTGCGGGTGCGTGAGGAGCGGACGATGACATCAGTGCGAGGGGACGCGCCGGGGGCGACATCCGCCACCGGCCAGCGGGCCCGACCGAGGATCTTCTTCCCCGAGCTGGAGGGCATGCGCGGGGTCGCCGCCGTGATGGTCATGCTGACCCACATCGCGCTGACCACGGGCATGATCGCCTCCGACATGTACGGCGCGGCCGGCAACCCGGTCGCCGGACCGATCTTCAACACCATGGACGTCAGCCTGCCGATCTTCTTCGTCCTCTCCGGGCTGGTGCTCTACCGGCCCTTCGCGCTGGCCACCCTCACCGACCGGCCGCCGATGGCGCTGAAGCCGTACTTCTGGCGGCGGGCCCTGCGGATCCTGCCGGCGTACTGGTTGCTGGCCGTGACGGCGCTGCTCGTGCTCAACGCCGACGCCGTCACCGGGCTGTGGCACGTGCTGCGCCCGCTGCTCGTGCTGCACGTCTACCAGCCGAACGCGATGCCCACGGGCATGGAGCAGACGTGGAGCCTCGCGACCGAGGTCGCGTTCTACGTCACCCTGCCGCTGCTGGCCTGGGCGTTGCGCCGCTGGGCGGTACGCGCCGCCGACCCGGGGACCCGCGCGAGGCGGCTGCTGGTGCCACTGGGCGCCCTGGTGCTGACCGGCGCCGGCTTCGCCGCGTACCACCACCTGCCCTCGATGGGCGCCTTCCCGATGCAGCACCTCTGGCCGACCGAGTACATGGGCTACCTGGCGGTCGGCATGATCCTGGCGACCCTCTCCGCCGTCGCCGAGGTGGCGCCCGAGCGGACGCCGGCCCCGTACCGGTTCCTCATCCGGCACCCGGGCGCAGCGTGGATCGGCGCGGCGCTGGCGTACGCGACGGCCTGCTCCCCCCTGGGCGGCCCGAACGACATGAACTACCCGCCGCTGGGCTCGGCGATGGTCGACCACGCCCTCTACCTGGCCATCTCCCTGCTGCTGGTGGCGCCGCTGACCCTGCCGGCGGGCCGTCCCGGCTACATGCGGGCGGCCCTGTCCAACCCCGTGCTGCGCTTCCTCGGCCGGATCTCCTACGGGGTCTTCCTCTGGCACGTCTTCTACCTGTGGGTCTACTACGGAACGACCGGCACGCCGCTGGGCACCGGCAACTTCTGGCTCGTCACCGCGGCGGTGGCCGGTGCCAGCGTGGTGACGGCGACGCTGAGCTTCTACCTGGTGGAGCGCCCGGCGATGGGGCTGCGGCCGTGGTTGGGCCGGGCGCCCGTGGACCCGGGGGCCCAGGCGCCGAGCACGGTCCGCGAGCAGCTCCCGGCCGGCCGCGAGGCGGCGCAGTGGGAGCCGCGCAGCACCGAGCCGGCCGCCCCCGCAGTAGCGGCCGAGTGAGAGCGACCGCAGACCGGCACCCCCTGTACCGGGCGGGAGGTCCGTCCGGCGGCAAACCGAGAGGAACCACACGATGAGCGACACCGCGAGAGGCCGGGCCGTCGTCCTCGGCGCGAGCATGGCCGGACTGTTCGCCGCCAAGGTGCTCGCCGAGGCGTACCGGGAGGTGGTCCTGGTGGACCGGGACCGGCTCGCCGACGCGACCGAGGTGCGCCGCGGCGCACCGCAGGGGCGGCACCTGCACGGCCTGCTCGCCCGGGGTCAGCAGGCCATCGAGGAGCTGCTGCCCGGCTTCACCGACGAGGCGACCGCGGCCGGACTGCGCTCGGGCGACCTCGGCACCCGGATCCGCTGGTACTTCAACGGCCACCGGCTGAAGCCGGCGGAGACCGGCCTGCTGGTGGTCGGGGGCTACCGGCCGGGCATCGAGGCGCTGGTGCGGCGCAGGGTACTGGCCCTGTCGGGGGTGCGGCTCGTCGAGGACGCCGACGTCGTCGCCCCGGTCGCCACCGCCGACGGCAACCGGATCACCGGCGTACGGATCCACCACCGCGGCGCCGACGTCGCCGAGGTCATCGACGCCGACCTGGTGGTGGACGCCACCGGCCGCGGCTCCCGGACCCCCGCCTGGCTGACCGAGCTCGGCCACGGCCCGGTGCCGGAGGAGCGGATCAAGATCGGGCTCACCTACACCAGCGCGCGGTTCCGCTTCTCCCACGACCCGTTCCACGGCGACGTCTCGATCAACCCGGTGGCCACCCCCGCCCATCCGCGCGGCGCGTTCCTCGCCACGCTGGGCGGCGACACCGGGCTGCTCTCGCTCACCGGCATCCTCGGCGACGAGCCGCCGACCGACCGCGAGGGCTTCCTCGCGTACGCGGCCTCGCTGCCCGTGCCCGACATCATCGACGCCGTCCGGGACGCCGAGTTCCTCGACGAGCCGGCCTCGTTCCGGTTCCCGGCCAGCGTCCGGCGCCGCTACGAGCGGGTGTCCCGGCTGCCGGAGGGGCTGCTCGTGGTCGGCGACGCGGTCTGCACGTTCAACCCGGTGTACGGCCAGGGCATGACCGTCGCCGCCCTGGAGGCGCTGATCCTGCGCCGGCACCTCGCCGGCGGTGGGGCGCCCCGGCCGCGGGCCTTCTTCGCCGACATCTCCCGGCAGCTCGACGCCCCGTGGGAGGTCGCCGCCGGCGGCGACCTGGCCCACCCGCGGGTGGAGGGTCCGCGCCCGTTCAAGGTGCGGATGGCCAACGCCTACATCGCCCGGGTGCACGCCGCCGCCACCCGGGACAGCCGGGTCACGGACGCCTTCCTGCGGGTGGCCGGGCTGATCGACCCGCCGCAGGCGATCATGCGTCCCTCGGTGATGCTGCGCGTGCTGCGGGCGGGCGGGCAGCCGGCCGGCTCCGTCGCCACCCCGTCCGGCCCGGTGGCCCGTCCCCCGGCACGCGACCGCGGCTGAGGCGGGTCCACACCCGCGGAGGCCACTACCCCACACGAGCTACGGCCCGTCGTGCCGCGCACGACGGGCTGTACCGGTGGACGGAGGTGGGGACGCCGCCGGCGGCGCACCTGACGGGGATGCGGCCGGCGCGCGCACGTGCCTAGAAGCGCGAGAGCAGGGCCCGGCGCGGGCACGCGCACATGGCCGCGAGCGGGCGCAGGCCTGGTGGCGGGCAGCGTCACGCGGTGACCACGACGCATCGACGTCGTGGCCACCGCGTGCGCGCACCGGCGGGTGGCGACCCGGGGCGGGTCAGCGGGACGACGCCGACCTCGCCGCGGCGACCACCTCCTCGTAGCGCGGGTGCTCGCCGACCTCGCGCACGTACTCGACGTGCACGACGCGGTCCTCGGCGTCGACCACGAAGACCGCCCGGGCGAGCAGCCGGAACTCCGCGATCACCACGCCGTAGGCGAGCCCGAAGGACAGGTCGCGGTGGTCCGAGGCCGTCCGGACCCCCTCGATGCCGGCGTTGCCGCACCACCTGGCCTGCGCGAAGGGCAGGTCCACGGAGATGGTCAGCACGCTCACCCCCGGCAGGGCGGCGGCCTCCTCGTTGAACCGCCGCGTCTGCTGGTCGCAGACGCCGGTGTCGAGCGACGGCACCACGGACAGGATCCGCACCGTACCGGCCGACGAGGCCAGGTCGACCGGCGAGAAGTCGTTGGCCAGCGCGGTGAAGGCCGGCGCGGGATCGCCCACACGCACCTCCGGCCCGAGCAGCGTGACCGGGCGGCCCCGGAACGTCGTGACGCCGGCACGTTCCAACGCGACTGTCATCAGGTTCTCCTAGCGTCCAGCGGGAGTGGGCGGGTCGGCCGGCGCCGGCGGGACCCACCGGGCACCGGCGGCCCCAGGGAGGCGCGGCCGGTACCGGGCGGTACGCCGGCCCGCGCCGCACCCAGCATCGTCCGCCGCGCCCGACGGCCGCACCTTCGCACGTGCCGCCTCGCGCCGGGTCAGCGCACCGCGTCGGCGTGCTCGGGGGCGGTGGCCGACTCCTCGGCCGGCGGCCGGCGGCGCAGCATCGGCACCGGGATCAGCGAGACGACCCCGGCCGCGACCGACAGCACCACGTAGTTGGTGGTCGCCAGCACCACCCCGGCCACCACGCTGGCCACGGCCGAGGCGGCCCACACGAGGGCGTCCACCCGGCCCTGCACCGCCCGCCGCGCGGCCGGGGTCAGTGCCTGGGTGAGCAGGGCGCTACCGCCGACGAAGGTGAGGTTCCAGCCCCAGCCGAGCAGGAAGAGCGAGACCACCAGGCGGGTGAGGCCGCTGCCGTGGGCCGCCGGCCACGACGCCACCACGACGGAGGTGACCAGCAGGCCGATGCCCATCAGGATCGCGGCCCGACCGCCGAAACGGTCCGACAGGTAGCCGGAGAGCGGCGCCAGCGCGAACATGCCGATCATGTGGCCGCTGAGCACCACGCCCACCGCCGTGAGGCCGTGGTGGTTGCTGCTCATGTGCAGCGGCGTCATGGTCATCAGGGCGACCATGGCCAGCTGCCCGGCGATCATGGACACCAGCGCGACGGACACCACCGGGTGCCGCCACACCTGCGCCGGGGTCGGATCGTTGGCGCCCCGCCGGGCCGCCGTCCGCGACCGGGGCATGGCGGCGGAGGCGAGCACGCAGATGCCGGCCGCCAGCAGCGCCACGAGGAACGGCCCGGCCAGGTCCGGCAGACCCAGCCGGCTGGCCGCGGTGGCGCTCGGTTCCATCAGGTTGGGCCCGAAGACCGCCCCGACGGTGCCCGCCCAGACGATGACCCCGACGGCCAGCCCCTGCCGGCGGGGCGGGTACAGGTCCGCCGCGCAGTACCGCGACAGCTGCGCCCCGCCGTTGCCCACCCCGAGCAGCACCATGCCGAAGATCAGCAGCAACACCTGCCCGGAGGCCACCGCCGCGCCCGCCACCGCCGCGCCCACGATCGCGACCAGGTAGCCCAGCGACAGCGCGGAACGGGTGCCCCGACGCGCCATCAGCGCGGCCAGCCAGAGCGTGCCGGCGGCGGTACCCAGCACGCCGGCCGCGTTCGGCACGCCGCTCCAGAGCTCGGTCAGTTCCTCCGCGCCGATCAGCGTGGACGCCGTGCTGGCCCCCACCATGGAGGTGTTGGTGGCGGCCACCCCACCGAGCAGGGCCGCCATCGACCGTCGCCGGCCGGTGGTTTCCACGTCGACGCTCATGATCCTCTTTTCTTGACGAGCAGTGCCACCGGCAGGCGGCCGAACAGGTCCTCGACGCGGGGCGCCGACGAACGGACCGGCGCGCCGGTGAGCACGTCCACCCAGCCGTCGGCGTCACCGGGCAGGGGCACCACGGTGTCGGCCCAGCCGCCCCGTTCGGCGAGCCCCACCGGCAGCCGGGTGGCCAGCGCCACGACGCCGTCGTCACCGCCGCGCGAGAAGCCGATGAGGTGCTCCGCCGCGCCGCCCTCCGCGCGGACCGGGCGGTAACCGCGGAACAGCCGCGGACTGTCCCGGCGCAGCCGCAGCACCCGGGAGGTGACCAGCAGCTTGGCCGCCCCCGTGTCGTCGACCCGCGGCGTCCGTCCCGCGTCGATCTCCGCCAGCAGTCGCCGGCGGGCCGCGAAGTCGACCGGGCGGCGGTTGTCCGGATCGACAAGCGAGTAGTCCCACAGCTCGGTGCCCTGGTAGACGTCGGGCACCCCGGGACCGGCGAGCTGGAGCAGCTTCTGGCCCAACGAGTTCGACCAGCCGGGCGCGGCGATCCGGTCGACGAAGGCACGGACCTCCGCCGTGAGGGACCCGTCGGCGAGCACCCGGGCGGGCCAGCTCGTGACGCCGTCCTCGTAGTCGAGGTCGGGATCGTGCCAGTTCGTGCGCACCCGCGTCTCGCGGGCGACCTTGAGCAGGTAGGCGGAGAGCCGCTCGGGGCCGATCGGCCAGGCGCCGAGCAGGGTCTGCCACGCCAGCGGTTCGAGCAGGGGGTCGCCCAACGGCTGCCGGGCGGACCAACGGCGGAAGCGCTCGGCGTACGCCTCCGGCAGCTCGCTGAGCACCGCCAGGCGGGCCCGTACGTCCTCCGAGCGCTTGGTGTCGTGGGTGGACAGCGTGGTCATGGTGGCGGGCCAGCCGGCCTCCCGGACCGCGTTCGCCGCGTGCAGCTCACCCGGCGACACCCCGAACCGGCCCGGGTCGACGCCCACCTCGTTGACCGCGACCAGGCTGTTGTGCCGGTAGATCGCCGTGTCCTCGACGCCCTTGGCCATCACCGGGCCGGTCGCCTGCTGCACCCGCACCGCGAGCGGGCCGGTCGGCCGGGCGACCATCTCGTCCCGGACGGCGGTGAGGATCCCCCGCAGCGCCGGCCGACGCCGGGCGGCCCGCTCGACCGCCTCGTCCAGCGCCCAGCGGTGCTGCGGGAGATAGGACCGGTAGACGGGAAACTCCACCAGCAGGGCCCGGACGGCGTCCGCGCGCTCGGCCGCCGGGCAGCGGGGCAGCAGCGCCGCGACGAGCGCCTCCACCCGTCGCGCCTCGGCGACCAGCATCGTCGCGACGACCTGCTCGCGCGCCTCGCGCACGACGTCGGCCAGCGCGGTGCCGGTCAGGCCGGCCGCCTCGGTCAGCCGCTGCCGGCCCGCCGGGGCCACGAAGACGCCCGAGATCTCGGCCAGCGCGTCGTAGCCCGTGGTGCCGTCCACCGGCCAGCCCGCCGGCAGCTCCTCGCCGACGCCCAGCACCTTCTCCACGACGATCCACGCTGCGGGCGCCGCGGCCCGCAGCCGCCGCAGGTATTCCGAGGGGTCCGCCAGGCCGTCCGGATGGTCGACGCGCAGCCCGGTGACCTGCCCCTCCCGGACCCAGCGCAGCGTCTCGGCGTGCAGCGCCCCGAACACCTCCGGGTCCTCCGTGCGCAGGCAGGCCAGCGTGTCGATGTTGAAGAACCGGCGGTATGTCAGGTCGGCCGCCCCCCGGCGCCAGGACACCAGCCGGTAGTGCTGCCGGCCGTGCACCTGCGCCACCGTGCCGTGCCCGGTGCCGGGCGCCAGCGGGAACCGGTGCTCGTGGTAGACCAGCGAGTCGTCGGCGAGCTTCAGCTCCCCCTCGGCCGCCGCGCCGCCGTCGCCGTCGTCGCCCAGCACCGGCAGCAACAGCGGCCCCGCCGACCAGTCGACGTCGAAGAACCGGGCGTAGCGGGACTCCGGCCCGTGCCGCAGCACGTCGGACCACCACGGGTTGGCCGCCGCGTCGGCGACGCCCATGTGGTTGCAGACCACGTCGACCACGAAGCCGAGCCCGGCCTCGGCGAGCCGGCGGGCGAGCGCGAGGCGCGCCCGCTCACCGCCCCGGCCCGGGTCGGCGCGCGTGGGGTCGACCAGGTCGTAGCCGTGCGTCGAGCCCGGCGCCGCGGCGAGCAGCGGGGAGGCGTAGAGCGCGCCGACACCGAGGTCGACCAGGTAGTCGGTCAGCACGACGGCGTCGGAGAGGCCGAGGTGGGGGCCGAACTGGAGACGGTACGTGGAGGTCGGTGCCGCCATCAGCCGGTGAACCCCCTGGCCCGTCGGGTGGACGCCCGCCGGTCCCGGCCGTACGTCTCGGTCAGCCGGCGCAGCCGGAACTCCAGGCCCGGGGTCAGCGCCTCCGCCCGGAACCGCCACCGCCAGCTCCCCTCGGCCTGCCCCGGGACGTTCATCCGGGCCGCCGGGCCCAGCTCCAGCACGTCCTGCAACGGCAGGACGGCGAGCTCGGCCACCGACGCGAAGACCGCCCGCGCCATCGACCGGCAGATGCCGTCCGGTACGCCCCCGAGGTAGCGCTCCACCCGCAGCCGCTGGTCGGCGCTCGACTCCTCCCACCAGCCCAGTGTGGTGTCGTTGTCGTGGGTTCCCGTGTAGGCCACGCAGTCGGTCGGGTAGTGGTGCGGCAGATGCTGGTTCTCATCGCCGGCGAAGGCGAACTGGAGCAGCCGCATGCCGGGAATGCCGGCGTCGATGCGCAGCTGCTGCACCTCCGCCGAGGCGGGCCCCAGGTCCTCGGCCAGCATCACCACCTCGCCGAGTTCCTTGCGGACGGCCTGGAACAGCGACGGGCCCGGCCCGTCGCGCCAGCGCCCCGCACTCGCCGGCCGGCCCACCGGCACGGCCCAGTAGCGCAGGAAGCCCCGGAAGTGGTCGAGCCGGATCATGTCGTACAGCTGGGTCATCCGGCGGATCCGGTCGACCCACCAGGCGTACTGGTCCTCCGCCATCAGCTCCCAGCGGTAGAGCGCGTTGCCCCAGACCTGGCCGTCGGCGCTGAACTCGTCGGGCGGGAACCCGGCCACGGCGGTCGGACGGCCCGCCGCGTCCAGCTGGAACAGCTCCGGCGCCGCCCACGTCTCGCAGCTGTCCGTGCCGGCGAACATGGCCACGTCGCCGATCAGCTCGATGCCGAGCCGGCGGGCATGGTCGCGGACGGCGGTGAAGTGCGAGGCGAACAGGTACTGCTCGAAACGGTAGTAGTCGAGGCGGTCCCGCTCGGTGTCGTCGAGCCGGGCCAGCGCGTCCGGGTCCCGCCGGGCCAGCGGCGCCGGCCAGCTCGTCCACGGCCCGCCGTACCGCTCCCGCAGGGTCATGTAGCGGGCGTAGTCGTCCAGCCACCACGCCTGTTCCCGGGCGAACGCCTCGCTCTCGGCGGTCGGCGTGAAGGCGGCGTACGCCCGGGCCAGCAGGTCGGCCTTGACGGCGCCCGCCGCCGGGTAGTCCACGGTGTCCGGCGGCAGCGCCGGCACGTCCGCCAGGTCGGCGGCGGTGAGCAGACCCTCGTCGCGCAGCCGCTCGACGCTGACGTAGAGCGGGCTGCCGGCCAGCGTGGAGCTGGCCTGGTACGGGCAGCCGTCCGCGCCGACGGGGTTGAGCGGCAGCATCTGCCACACGCTCTGCTCGGCGGCCGCGAGGAAGTCCAGCCACTCGATCGCGGCCGGCCCGAACTCACCCACCCCGAACCGGCCCGGTAGTGAACTGGGATGCAGCAGGATCCCGCTACGTCGGTTGACCGGCACCCGAGTCGTCCTCCCGTCCTGTCCCGTGCGCCGGCGCGCGCACGTACAACTGCTCGTACCGCTCGGCGGCCTCGTCCCACGAGAACCGGGCCCGCATGCCGCGCTCCCGCAACCGCGCCCACGCCTGCCGGTCGGCCCAGCGCGCGACCACCTGCGCGATCAGGTCGACCAGGTCCGGCGCGCGGTAGCCGTCGAACGAGAAGCCGAGCCCCGTCGCGGCGACCGTCTCCGCCATGCCGCCGACCCGCCGCACCACGGGCACCGACCCGTAGCGCAGCGCGATCAGCGGCGCCAGCCCGCACGGCTCGAACCGGGAGGGCGCCAGGAAGGCGTCCGAGCCGGCGTACGCCAGCCGGGCGATCGCCTCCCCGCTGTCCGGGTGGTAGGCGACGTGCGGGTAGTAGCGGGCGGCGCGGCGGAACGACCGCTCGTACTCGGCCCCGACGCCGACGACGACGAGTTGCAGGCCGAGGGCGGCGATCTCGTCGATGCCCTCCAGCAGCAGGTCGACGCCCTTCTGGTCGACCAACCGGCCGACGAAGGCGAACAGCGGCACCTCCGCATCCGTCGCCAGGCCGCTGCGCTGCTGGAGCGCGCGCTTCGCCACCGCCTTGCCCGCGAGGTCGTGCACGTCGAAGCGGGCCGGCAGGTGCGGGTCCGTGGCGGGGTCGAAGTCGTCGTAGTCGACCCCGTTGCGGATCCCGTGGTAGTCCTCGCCCCGGGCCCGCAGCAACCCTTGCAGCCCGACCCCGTGCGCGGGGGCGAGGGTCTCGTCCCGGTAGCGGGCGCTGACGGTGGTGACCGCGTCGGCATACCGGATGCCCTGGGCCAGCAGGTTGCCGGTGCCGTAGCGGGTCAGGTCCAGCTCGTCGGCCTTGTCGTGCGGGAACAACCCCTGGTAGGCGAGGTTGTGGATGGTCATCACGGTCCGCGGCGACGCGTCGAGGGCGCGCAGGTACGCCGGGACGTGCCCGACGTGCCAGTCGTTGCAGTGCACCGCGTCGGGCGGGCTCGCCGACCGCGCGGCCAACTCGGCGACCGCCCGGGAGAACAGCACGAAGGACGACAGGTGCTTCTCCACGTACCCCTCGGGCCGCTGCCAGTCGGGATGCTGCGGCGTCCGCAGGGTGAGGTACCGGACGCCGTCGTGGTCGCCCAGGTCGTCGACGGTGAACTCGGCGCGCGCCGAGCCCGCCGCGACCGCCACCGTGCCGACCCGGCGGCCGTCCGGCAGCCCCGCGTAGCCGGGCAGGAACAGCCGTACGTCGTGCCCCCGGCCGGCCAGCGCCCGGGGCAGGGCCCGGGCGACATCCCCGAGACCGCCCACCTTGACCAGGGGCGCCACCTCGGAGGTGGCGAAGAAGACCCGCAGCGGGCGGCCGGCGCTCACGCCCGCGTCCCCGACAGCGTGGCCGGCCCCGCGACCGTGGACAGGCCCGCGATCGGGGCGCCGGCCAGGCGCAGCTCGACCGCGCCGGCGGCGCGGGCGACGCTCAGCGCGGCGAGGTCCGGCGCGGTCCAGGTCGCCCCGGCGGCCCGCAGGGCCGGCGCGTCGCCGACGCCGACCGTCACCGCCCCGGCGGACGAGGCCGCGCGGACGCCGCTGGGGGCGTCCTCGACGACCAGGCAGCCCGCCGGGGCCAGCCCGAGCCGGCGCGCCGCGAGCAGGTAGCAGTCCGGCGCCGGCTTGCCGCGCGCCGTCTCGCCCCAGGTGACCATGGCGTCGAAGGCCGCGGCGACGCCCAGGTGCGCCACCACCCGCCGGGCCCGGCGCGCGGAGGCGCCGGTGACCAGCGCCAGCCGGACACCGGCGCCGCCGAGCGTCGCCAGGATCTCCCGGGCACCCGGCACCTCGACGAACGCGAGGTCGGTCTCGGCGACCCGCACCCGGCGCAGGATCTCCTCCCGCGTGTCGGCGTCGAGGTCGCCGAAGAGCGCCGAGACCGAGTGTTCCGGGGAGCAGCCGAGCACGTCGTCGCGGATCGCCGACGCGGACAGCGCCCGATCGTGCTCGGCGGCCAGGCCCCGCCAGAGCGACAGGATGGCCTCGGTCGAGTCGATCAGGACGCCGTCCAGGTCGAACAGCACACCGGCGAAGACAGGGACCGGTCCGGACGCCATCAGCCCCCCGCCACGGCGGGCAGGATGGTCAGCGAGTCGCCGTCGCGCAGGCGGGAGTCGAGCATCCCGCTGGTGCGCACGTCGACGTCGTTGATGTAGAGGTTGACGAAGCGGCGCAGCTGCCCGTCCTCCCCCATCACGCGGCTGCCCAGCCCCGGGTGCCGGGCCTCGAGGTCGGCCAGCACCTCGGCGACGGTCGAGCCGTCCGCGGTCACGTACTTGCTGCCACTGGTGTAGTTGCGGAACACGGTCGGGATGCACACCTCGACGGCCATGGTCGGCTCCTCGGTCAGTAGGGGATCTCGTCGCCGGGCATGGCGCCGGCCAGGTACGACAGCCGACCGGCCTCCACGGCGTGCTTCATCGCCTGCGCCATCAGCATCGGCTCCCGGGCCTTCACCAGGGCGGTGTTGACCAGTACCGCCGCCGCCCCGAGCTCCATCGCCAGGGTGGCGTGCCGGGCGCTGCCCAGCCCGCCCTCGACGACCACCGGAATGTCGACCGTGTCGATGATCTGGCGGATCGGGCCGGGGTCGGGGATGCCGTGGCCGGAGGCCACGGGGGCGCTCATCACGCGCAGCGCCGAGCAGCCGAGCGCCGCCAACTCCTTGGCGGTCGCGAGGTCGGGCAGGATGAACGGCATGACCTCCCAGCCCTGCTCGCGCAGCTGGGCGGCGACCTCGACGGTGGCCCGGTTGTCCGGCTCGTTGGTCCGGCCGCGGACGTCCAGCTTGAACACGGTGATGCCGTAGGCGTCGTGCAGGATGTTGACGGTCTTCCACGCGCTCTCGGCCGACCGGGCGAACGAGGTGGTGCCGATCCACAGGTACTGCTCGATGGGAATCTCGTCGGCCAGATCGGACAGCAGGAGACTCGAACGGTTGTTGTCGGGGTCCACGGTGGTGATGAAGACCTGCGAACCGGTCGCCTCGAGCACCTGGCGGATCACCGACGGCGACGTGTACTGCTCGATACCGACGAGCAGGCGCGAGGTCAGCTCCGTGTCGCCGAGCCTGACCCATGCGTCCCGGAGGCCAGCGACCTCCATCGAATCCACGGACATGTACACCCTTTCTGGTCGAGCCGGGCACGACCGGCGGCGGGAGCGTCAGCCCGGGCCAGGGTGGGGCGGGGGCGGGGCCCCCGAAGCCCGCCAAGACCCGGACGCACCGCCGGCCGGCGAATCACCGATCGGTCCGTCACAGGAGTTGCGAAAAGAATCTTGGTTGCCACGGCGCAGCGCGGCATCTTCCAACGTGCGGCACTTCATTACGCGCGGATCATTGATTGTTTACGAGAACGGTGATATTCGGCCGGCCCGCGTCGGCGCGGGGAAGGGGCCGTCACCGCCGGATCAGGACCTCCGGCAGCGGCTTGCGGACCAGGTCCGGCACCGTCGCGTCCGGCGCCGGATAGCCGACCGGCATGACCAGGTACGGGCGCTCCTCCGGCGGGCGTTCGCACACCTCGTTGAGGAAGCGCATCGGGCTCGGCGTGTGCGTCAGGGTGGCCAGGCCGGCGTGGTGCAGCGCCGTGATCAGCACGCCGACCGCGATGCCGACGGACTCCTTGACGTAGTAGGGCTTCGGGGACCGGGGACCCTGGTGCACCTCGAACACCACGATCACGACCGGCGCCACCTCCAGGAAGGGCTTGTGCCAGTCCGTACCGATCGGGGCGATCGCCTCCAACCACTGCGCCGACGCGCGCCGGGCGTAGAACTCGCGCTCCTCGGCCTCGGCGGCCTCCCGCAGCCGGCGCTTGCGGGCCGCGTCGGTGATTACGACGAACCGCCACGGTTGCAGGTTCGCGCCGCTCGGCGCGGTCGCCGCCGCGCGGATCGCCTCATCGATGACCTCCATCGGCACCGGCTGCGGCGAGAAGTGCCGGATGGAGCGTCTGGCGGCCATCCGGTCGGCGAAGGTACGCGCGTTGTGCACCATGTCCCCCGCCGCCGCCAGCGGCGAGTCGGGTCCGGGGTCACCGGTCATTCCAGCCATGAACGCCTCCCGCGTGATCGACGGATCCAGCATCGCCCAACGGCGCCGGGCGCGTTTACGCAACCGTGCGGAACTTCGACCGCCGGCCGCCGCCCGGGGCGGGTGGGCGGCTCACCCGTCCGTCGACGAACCCTGCCCGGCGGGTACCGCGCCGAGCGGCCGGTGCTCCTCGGCGGCTTCGGTCGGGCCGGGCGTGGCGAGGAGGCGGGCCGTCAGGGCGGCCAGCAGCGCGGTGCGCTCCGGCATCCGCGCGACGTCGACGTACTCGCCACGCGCGTGCGGCAGGCCCCCCACCCCACCCAGACCGTCCAGGGTCGGTACGCCGAGGGCGCCGGTGAAGTTGGCGTCGGAGGCGCCCGGGGCGGCGACACCGCGTACGGCCGGCAGCCCGAGGTCCACCGCCACCGACTGCGCGACCCGCAGCAGCGGCGTCGACACCGAGGCCGGCAGCGGGTACCGGTTGATCCCGCCGCTGACGGCCAACCGCGCGTCGGGCAGCCGGGGGGTCAGCTCGCGGACCAGCCGGTCCACCCGGTGCAGCTCCTCGCGGGTCCAGGCGCGTACGTCGACGCAGAGGACCGCGGACTCCGGCACCACGTTCGTCATCGTGCCGGCGGTGAGGGCCGTGGGGGTCACGCTCGTCTCCCCCGCGGCGAAGGCCTGCACCGCGAGGACGTGGTGCGCGAGCTCGACCCCGGCGTTGACGCCCCGGTGCGGTTCGACGCCGGCGTGCGCCGCCCGGCCCCGCACCGTGATCCGGTAGACGGAGCCGCCCTTGCGCGCGACCTTCAGGTCGCCGCCCTCGGTGCTCGGCTCGCCGACGAGCACCGCCCCGGAGCGCCGGGCCTGCTCCTCGATCAGCGGCCGGGAGGTGGCCGACCCGCTCTCCTCG
The DNA here is from genome assembly GCF_040634035.1 of Micromonospora sp. NPDC007220. Taxonomy (NCBI): domain Bacteria; kingdom Bacillati; phylum Actinomycetota; class Actinomycetes; order Micromonosporales; family Micromonosporaceae; genus Micromonospora; species Micromonospora sp. NPDC007220. The sequence continues at coordinate 24,641 of NZ_JBEYEU010000019.1, forward strand.
TCGCAGGTGAGCAGCAGCCCCACCCGCGAGGTGTCCGGCAGCAGTTCCAGCGCGGTGAGCATCTGCACGATCCCGGCCTTCATGTCGCAGACCCCGGGCCCCGTCGCGGTGCTTCCGGTGATCGTGAACGGCCAGTCCCGGATGGTGCCCGCCGGCCAGACCGTGTCGTAGTGGCCCAGCAGCAGCACGCGTTGGTCGGGGGCCGCCCAGAGCAGGTGCGGCAGTCCATCGAGGACGACACGACGCCCCCGCCGGCCCAGCGCGGCGTCGCCCCACGCCTCGAGCAGGTCGGCGCAGGCCGCCAGTTCCCGGCCCCGCCCCGGCGGCGACTCGCAGGTCACCAACCGGCGCAATCGCGCCGTCATCACCGCTGCCCGGGCCTGCGCCCCACGCCGAAATACATCGACATCCACCATGGTCTGATGGTGGCATCGCCACCCCGGGCGACCACAGGGCGCGTCGCCGACACCGCACGGATGCGGTGCTGCGGCGCCCAACACGGCAACCTGGAAGACAGGGCCACGAGGCGGGCCGGGCCGCCCAGGCCGGAAACGCACTCGTCCGCCCCGCCGGGCACGGCGGGGCGGACGAGGACGGTACGTCGAGGCGGGTGTCGGACGGCTACGTGGCCGCCCGCCGCGGGGGTGTCGTCAGCGGCTGCCCTCGAGCTGGCCGCGCAGCTTGCCCAGCGCGCGGGCGAGCAGACGGGAGACGTGCATCTGGGAGACGCCGACCTGCGTGGCGATCTCGCTCTGGGTCAGGTTGCCGTAGAAGCGGAGGGTGAGGATCTTCTGCTCCCGCTCGTCGAGGGTGGCGAGCGCCGGGCCGAGGGCGACCCGCAGCTCGGCCAGCTCGAACTCGCTGTCCTCCGCGCCCAGGGTGTCGCCCAGCTCGGTGGCGCTGTCGCCGTCGCCGATGGGGGTGGACAGGGAGACCGCGTTGTAGGCGCGGGCGCCTTCGAGCCCCTCCAGGACCTCTTCCTCGGTGACGCCGAGGTGGACGGCGATGTCAGCGACCGTCGGCGCGCGGTTGAGCGTCTGGGTGAGGGTGCCGTTGGCCTCGGAGATGCGCAGCCGCAGCTCCTGCAGGCGGCGCGGCACGCGGATGTTCCAGGTGCGGTCGCGGAAGTGACGCTTGATCTCACCGAGGATCGTCGGGATGGCGAAGCCGGCGAAGTCCACGCCACGGGAGGCGTCGAACCGGTCCACGGCCTTGATCAGCCCGAGGGCGGCGGTCTGGGCCAGGTCCCCGTTGGGCTCGCCGCGCCCGCTGTAGCGGAAGGCGAGGTGGTGGGCCAGCGGCAGCCACGCCTCGATCACCCGCGCCCGCAGCGCCGGCCGGTCGGGGTGCCCCTCCGGCAGGGCGGCGAGGGCGGCGGTCAGCTCACTCGCGCGGGTCTCGTCACCGGGGGCCGTGGTGGTGGCGTCGGTGGTGGTGGTCGGCGCGGTCGTCGTGGTGATCATGCTGCCCTTCCTGTCCTACAGATGCGGCGACGCCGGGTACCGGCGACCGCAGTGCCACCACCCTAGACCAACGGCCGTCGCCATATCAACCGAACGGCCGATGGATAAAAGCGACAGAAACTCCCGAACAAGGCGCTAACCATGTGGTCCCCGCCACGCGCGGCTGGTGCCGCCCGTGGTTCAGGAGGCCGCCGGCCCCACGTGGAGCCGGCTCACCGTCTCGGCGACGCAGACCGGCTTGCCGCCGGCGTCGCACTCCACGGTCGCGGCGGTGACCAGCTGCACCCCGCCGGCCACCGGCGACACCTCGGCGATGGTGGCGACGGCCCGGACCGCTGTGCCGACCCGCAGCGGGGCGGGGAACCGCACCCGGTTCAGCCCGTAGTTGACCCCCATCCGCACGCCCCGCACCCGGTAGAGCCGCCCCACCAGCGCCGGCAGCAGCGACAGGGTGAGGAAGCCGTGCGCGATAGTGCCCCCGTACGGGCCGGCGGCGGCCCGCTCCGGGTCGAGGTGGATCCACTGGTGGTCGTCGGTGGCGTCGGCGAACAGGTCGACGCGCCCCTGCTCGATGCGCTGCCACGGCCCCGGGCCCAGGGTCTCCCCGACCGCGGCGGCCAGCTCGTCGACGGAGTCGAAGGTCCTCATGCCAGGTGCCCTCCCAGTCGGGTGTAGCCGCGCAGCAGGTCCCGCGCGATGATGAGTCGCTGCATCTCGTCGGTGCCCTCGAAGATCCGGTAGAGCCGGACCTGCCGGTACCACCGCTCGACGGGCAGCTCCCGGGTGTAGCCCATGCCGCCGTGGATCTGCAGCACGCGGTCCACCACCCGGTTGACCATGCCGGCGCCGTAGAGCTTCGCCATCGAGGAGGCGTGCCGCGGGTCCATGCCCTGGTCCACGGTCCAGGCCGCCCGCAGGATGAGCCAGCGGGCCGCCTCCAGCTCGGTCTCGGAGTCGGCGATCATCCACTGGATCGCCTGGTTGTCGCCGATGGGCCGGCCGAACGTCTGCCGGGTGGTGGCGTGGTCGATCGCCATCCGCAGCGCCCGCTCGGCGATGCCGACCGCGTGCGAGGGGATGGTGTAGCGGCCCTTGCCGATCCACTCCATCGCGAGCGCGAAGCCCTGGCCGGGCTCGCCGAGGATGTTCCGCTCCGGCACCCGTACGTCGTCGAAGACCAGCGCGGCCGGCCCGCCCTCGCCCATGGTCTGGATGAACTCCGAGCGCCAGCCCATGGAACGGTCCACCAGGAAGGCCGTGGCGCCGCCGTTGCGGGGGCCCTTCTCCCGGTCGGTGACCGCGATGACGATGGCGAAGTCGGCCTCGTTGCCGCCGGTGATGAAGGTCTTCTCGCCGTTGAGCACCCAGTCGCCGCCGTCGCGGCGGGCGCTGAGCCGGATGTTGGCGGCGTCGGAACCGGCGCCCGGCTCGGTGATCGCGAAGCAGCTACGCCGCTCCCCCTCGATCGTCGGGACCAGGAACTCCCGCTGCTGCTCCTCGTTGGCCCGGAACAGGATGTTGTCGGCCTCGCCGCCGAAGCGGAACGGCACGTACGAGCGGCCGATCTCGGTCCAGATCAGCGACTGGGTGACGGCCGGCAGGTCCATGCCGCCGTACGCCTCGGGGGTGGCCAGCCCCCAGAAGCCGAACGCCCGCGCCTTGAGCTGCAATTCGCGCAGCTCGTCCGGCTCCAGCCCGGGCCGGTGGGCGCGTTCGCGCCGCAGCAGCTCCGGCTCCAGCGGCATGACCTCCCTGGCGATGAAGTCGCGGGCCGTGTCGCGGATGGCCCGTTCGGTGTCCGAGAGCGCGAAGTCCATGTCCCCTCCGGGGTCGGTGCGGTGCTACGCGCGGCTCAGCGCGCGCCGCCGTTGACGTACAGGGTCTGGCCGCTGACGTACGAGGCGTCGTCGCTGGCCAGGAAGGCGATCACCGAGGCGATCTCGGCGGGCTGGGCGACCCGGCGCAGCGGGGTGTGCTCGGCGACCGCCCGCTGGTGCTCCTCGGGGCTGCTGCCCACCCGCTCGGCGGTGGCCGCGGTCATCGCGGTCGCCACGTAGCCGGGCGCGACCGCGTTCACGGTCACGTTGAACGGGCCCAGCTCGGCGGCCAACGTGGCGGTGAGGCCCTGCACGCCGGCCTTGGCCGCCGCGTAGTTGACCTGGCCCCGGTTGCCCAGCGCGGAGCGGCTGCTGAGGTTGACGATCCGGCCGTAGCGGGCCGCCACCATGTGCTGCTGCGCCGCCTGGCAGCAGAGGAACATGCTCGTCAGGTTGGTGGTCAGCACCGCCTCCCACTCGGGCAGCGGCATCCTGAACAGCAGGTTGTCGCGGGTGATCCCGGCGTTGTTGACGAGCACGTGCAGCCCCCCGTACGCCTGGACCACCTGGTCGGTCATGGCGGCGACGGCTTCGGCGTCGGTCACGTCGCAGCCGATGCCGACGGCCCGGCCACCGGCGGCGGCGATCTCGTCGGCGACGGCCCGGGCGCGCACGGCGTCGAGGTCCACCACCGCGACGGCCGCGCCCTCGGCGGCGAGTCGGTGCGCGGTGGCCGCGCCGATGCCCTGCGCGGCGCCGGTGACGACGGCGACCCGGTCGGCGAATCTGGTCACGGTTCCTCCTGGCTCTAGAAGGCGTTGACGCCGGTGAGCGCGCGTCCGATGAGCAGCTGCTGGATCTGGCTGGTGCCCTCGTAGAGGGTGGCGACGCGGGCGTCGCGCAGGTACTTGCCGACGGGGTACTCGTCGATGTAGCCGTAGCCGCCGAAGACCTGGACCGCGTTGTTGGCGGCGCGCACGGCGGCCTCGCTCGCGAAGAGCTTGGCCATCGACGCCTCGGTGGCGAACGGCTCGCCCCGGTCGATCAGGTCGGCCACCCGCCACACCAGCAGCCGCGCGGCGTCGGTGTCGACGGCGATGGCGGCGAGCAGTTGCTGCACGAGCTGGTGTCCGGCGATGGGCTTGCCGAACTGGGTGCGCTGCCCGGCGTAGCCGACGGCCGCGTCCAGGCAACCCTGGGCGATGCCGACGCAGCCGGCGGCCACGGACATCCGGCCCTTGGCCAGGGTGGCGAGGGCGAGCCGGAAGCCGGCGCCCTCCTCGCCGAGGAGCGCGGATTCCGGCACCCGTACGCCGTCGAAGCGCAGCTCCCCGGTGGCCTGCCCGCGCAGGCCCAGCTTGCCGTGGATCTCCCGCCGGGTCAGGCCCGGCGCGTCGGTGGGCACCAGGAACGCGCTGATGCCCCGGTGTCCCGGGCCGCCGGTGCGGGCGAAGACCAGCGCGACGTCGGCCGTGGTGCCGTTGGTGATGAACATCTTCGCGCCGGTGATCAGCCAGTCGGTGCCGTCGCGGACCGCCCGGGTGGTCAGCGCGGCGGCGTCGGAGCCGCTGTCCGGCTCGGTCAGCGCGAAGCAGCCGAGCGCCGCGCCGGAGCAGAGCCGGGGCAGCCACTGCTCCCGCTGCTCGGCGGAGCCGTGCGCGGCGATCGACTTGGCGACCAGGCCGAGGGAGACCGAGACGATGCCCCGCACGGCGGAGTCGCCCCGGCCGAGCTCCTCCAGCACGAGGCAGTAGGAGAGGTGGTCGCCGCCCGAACCGCCGTCGTCCTCGCCGATGGTGAGCCCCAGGAAGCCCAGGTCGCCGAGCTTGCCGACGATGTCCGGATCCACGGACTCGCGGCGGTCCCAGGTGGCGGCGTGCGGCACCACTTCACGGTCGACGAAGTCCGCGGCGAGCCGGCGGACCGCCGCCTGCTCGGCGGAGAGTTCCAGATCCATGAGGCTTAAACTAGCGGTGCAAGTTTAATTCCGTCCAGACCCGGCTGTGGCAGAGTCTGCGACGGACCACCCTGAGCGAAGGAGGACCGGATGCCCCGGCCGCGGCAGGCGCTGCTCAGCCGGCAGCGGATCGTCGAGACCGCCGCCGCGCTGATCGACGCCGAAGGGCTGGAGGGCTTCTCCACCCGCCGGCTCGCCGCCGAACTCGGGGTACGCGGACCCTCGCTCTACAACCACTTCGCCACCAAGGACGAGATCCTCGACGCGGTGGCCGACAGCGTCACCGGCCAGGTGGACGTGTCGTTCTTCGGCAGCGTCGACTGGCGCGAGGCGCTGCGCAGGTGGGGACACTCCTACCGGGCGGCGCTGGCCGCGCACCCGAACATCGTGCCGTACCTGGCCCGGGGGCCGGGGCGCCGACCGGCGGCGCTGGCCATGGCCGACGCCGTCTACGGCGGGCTGGTCGCCGCCGGGTGGCCGCCAGCCCGGGCGACCCACGTCGGCGCGCTCATGCGCTACTTCGTGGCCGGCTCGGCGCTGGGCTCGTTCGCGCGGGGCTTCGTCGAGGACCCCGGGCTGTACGCGGAGCAGTACCCGCACCTGACCCAGGCCCACCGGCTGGCCGAGCACCAGCAACGGGTGGACGAGGGCGCCTTCGCGCTGGGCCTCGACGCGCTGATCCACGGACTGTCGCGCACCTACGAGGAGCACATCGGGCCGCTGCCGCCCCTCCCGCCGGCCGACGACGCGTACTAGAGTCAAAACTTGCGCTGCTAGTTTCGGCCGACGTACGTGAGGGGCACGATGGATCTCGCACGGACCGACTTCTACCTGGACGGAGAGTGGGTCGCCGCCGGCGCCGGGGAGACCGTCGCGGTGCGGAACCCGGCGACCGAGGAGGTCGTCGCCGCCGTCCCTGCCGGCACGCCCGCCGACGTCGACCGCGCCGTCGCGGCGGCCCGGGCCGCCTTCCCCGGCTGGGCCGACGCCGCGCCCGTCGAGCGGGCCGCCCGCCTGGACCGGCTGCACGCCGCGCTCTCCGCCCGGGCCGACGAGATCGCCCGCACCGTCGCCCTGGAACTCGGCACCCCGCTGAAGGTCGCCACCCGGGTCCAGGCCGGCCTGCCGCTGACGGTCCTGCACAGCTACGTCGAGCTGGCGGCCCGCCCCCCGGCCGACGAGACGGTCGGCAACTCGCTGGTGGTCCGGGAACCGGTCGGCGTGGTCGGGGCGATCACCCCGTGGAACTACCCGCTGCACCAGGTCGTCGCGAAACTGGCCCCCGCCCTGGCCGCCGGCTGCACCGTGGTGCTCAAGCCGAGCGAGCTGACCCCGCTGACGGCGTACCTGCTCTTCGACGCCGTCCACGAGGCCGGCTTCCCGCCCGGGGTGGTCAACCTGGTCACCGGCACCGGCCCGGTCGTCGGCGAGGCCATCGCCGCGCACCCGGACGTCGACATGGTCTCCTTCACCGGCTCGACGGCCACCGGGCGGCGGATCTCCCACCTCGCCGCCGACCGGATCGCCCGGGTCGCCCTGGAACTCGGCGGCAAGTCGGCCAGCATCGTCCTCGACAACGCCGACCTGGCCACGGCCGTCAAGGTGGGGGTCGGCAACGCCTTCCTCAACTCCGGCCAGACCTGCGCCGCCTGGACCCGCCTGCTCGTGCACCGCGACCGCTACGACGAGGCCCTCGACCTGGCCGCCAAAGCCGCGGCGGGCTACCGGCTCGGCGACCCGTTCGACCCGGCCACCCGGCTCGGCCCGCTGGTCTCCGCCGCGCAGCGGGAACGGGTCCGCGAGCACGTCGCCCGGGGGCTGGCCGACGGGGGCCGGCTCGTCGCCGGCGGGCCCGACGCCCCGCTGCCCGAGCGGGGCTACTTCGTCGCCCCGACGGTGATCGCCGACGTCGACCCCGACAGCGCCCTGGCCCAGGAGGAGGTCTTCGGCCCGGTGCTCGCCGTCATGCCGTTCGACGACGATGACGAGGCGGTGGCAATCGCCAACAACTCCCGCTACGGGCTGGCCGGCGCGGTCTGGTCGGCCGACGAGGAGCGGGCGCTGCGGGTGGCCCGGCGGCTACGTACCGGCGCCGTCGACGTCAACGGCGCCCCGTTCAACCCGCTCGCCCCCTTCGGCGGCTACAAGCAGTCCGGCCTCGGCCGGGAGCTGGGCCGGCACGGGCTCGAGGAATTCCTCCAGGTCAAGGCCATCCAGCGATGAGGGCGCTGGTCGTCCGGGCCGTCGACGCCCCGCTGCGGGTGGAGGAGATCGAACTGCCGGCCCCCGGCCCGGACGAGGTACGGGTGAGCGTCCGCGCCGCTGGCGTCTGCCACTCCGACCTGTCCATGGTCGACGGGACGCTCGCACCCCCGTACCCGCTGGTGCTGGGGCACGAGGCGGCCGGGGTGGTGCTCGCGGTCGGCGACGCCGTCACGCGGGTCGCGCCCGGCGCGCACGTGGTGCTGAACTGGGCCCCGCCGTGCCGCAGCTGCTGGTACTGCGGGCGGGACGAGCCGTGGCTGTGCGAGCGCACCGGGTCGCCGTCGGCCCCCCGGGGACGCACGCCGGCCGGCGAAGCGCTGCACGTCACGCTCGGCCTCGGCGCCCTCGCCGAAGAGGTGGTGGTGCCCCAGGCCGCCGTCATCCCGGTTCCCGCGGAGCTGCCCTTCGAGGCGGCGGCGCTGCTGGGCTGCGCCGTGCTCACCGGCGTCGGCGCGGTCCGCCGCACGGCGAGGGTGGCCCCCGGCGAGTCGGTGGCCGTGATCGGCCTCGGCGGGGTGGGGCTGTCGGTGGTCGCCGCCGCGCGGGCCGCCGGCGCCGACCAGGTGCTCGCCGTCGACGTCTCCCCGACCAAGAAGGCGCTGGCCGTCGCGGCCGGCGCCACCGACTTCCTGCTCGCCGACGAGACGCTCAGCCGGGCGGTCCGGGAGCGGACAGCGGGTCGGGGCGTCGACCACGCGCTGGAGTGCGTCGGGCGGTCGGCCACGATCCGCACCGCCTGGCGCGCCACCCGCCGGGGCGGTCAGGTGACAGTCGTCGGCATGGGCGCCAAGGACGACATCGTCGGGCTGGGCGCGCTGGACATCTTCCACTCGGCCCGGACCCTGCGCTCCTCGGTCTACGGCTCCTCCGACCCGGACCGGGACGTGCCCGAGCTCGCCCGGGCCGTGCTCGACGGCACCCTCGACCTCGGCTACCTGATCACCGACCGGACCACCCTCGACGGCGCCCCCGAGGCCTTCGCCCGCATGTCCCGCGGCGAGGGCGCCCGCACCGTGATCCTCCCCTGACCCCCGGGCTCCCCCTCCCCGCCCCGCCCCGCCCCCCCACCGGCGTCGATCATGGACTTGTGGTGGGCGGTCGATGCCACTTCGCGGCTTTCGCGGGGCACCACAACTGCATGATCGACGCCGGTCAGGGCCGGAGGCAGAAGAGGGTCAGGAGAGGGCGCGGGCGAGTTCCGTGCGGGAGCGGATGTTGAGGCGGTGGAAGATGTTGCGGAGGTGATGGTCGACCGTACGGGTGGAGAGGAACATCCGGGCGGCGATCTCCCGGTTGGTGGCTCCCTCGGCGACCAGCCGCGCGATCCGGAGCTGCTGGCCGGTCAGCAGTCGCGCCGCCGACTCCTCCGGCGGGCCGACCGACTCCCCGGCCGCCCGCAGCTCCGTGGTGGCCTGTTCCGCCCAGGTGGCCGCCCCGAGCAGGGTGAACGCCTCCCGGGCGGCGTGCAGGTGCTCGCGCGCCGCGCGCGGTCGGCGGCTGCGGCGCAGTTCCCGGCCCAGGAGCAGCTCGGTGCGGGCGCGCTCGAACGCGCCGGCGTCCGTCGGGTGCAGCCGCAGGGCGGTGCGGAACTCGTGCTCCGCCTCGGCGCTGCCCCGGGGCGCGAGCAGCCCGTGGCAGCGCGCGGAGAGGGCCCGGCGCGACGGGCTCGCCGTACTGCTGGCCCACCTGTCGAAGACGGCGAGGGCGGCGCCGGCCGCCGGCCGGTCCGCGACGGCGGCGGCCGCCTCCACCAGGTACGGGGTGGCCATCACCAGGACCAGCACCTGCCCCCGGCCCGTGCCGGGGCAGGCCAGCGCGGCCAGTCGCGCGGCGGCGGCGGCCGGCCGGTTGTCGACCAGGTCGAGCACCGCCAGGGCCCACTGCGCGAGGGCGCGGGGCCGGCTGTGCGCGCCCGGGTCCTCGCCGATCTCCCGGATCCGGCGCAGGGCGGTGTCGCGGTCGGCCCGGATGGCGGCCAGCACCGCCAGCATGCCCAGGTGCACACCGGCCCAGTTCTCCTGGCCGGTGTCCCGGGCGATCCGCAGCCCCTCCCGGGAGCTGTCCGTCGCGGCCTCGTGCCGGCCCAGCCAGTACTCGGCGGCCGCCCGTAACTCCAGGGCGCGGGGCAGGGCGGACAGCTCCCCGCGCTCGCGGGCAAGCTCGACGGCGCGCTCGGCGAGCCGGTGCGCCGCGCCGTCCACGGCCACCAGCAGCCCGGCCGCCGCCGCGCAGGTCAGCGCCCCGGGGGTCAGCGCCGGCCCGGTCAGCTGCCCACCGAGGACGACCGCCCGACGCAGGGCGGGCCCGGCCTGCTCGTGGTCGCCGCGCAGGGTCGCCGCGGTCCCGGCGACGTAGGCGCTCAGCAGCTCGGTCGCGGGCGGGTCGTCGGGGCGGCGCAACAGCTGCGCCCGCCGGGCGACGTCGGCGTAGCGGTACTGGTCGCCGGTGAAGCAGGCGGCCTCGCCCGCCCGCACCAGCGCGCCGAGGGCCAGCGCGCGATCGGTGCCGGCCAGCGCGGCCGCCGCGGCCAGCAGCGTGGCGGGCGCGGACCGGGGCCGGCCGGCGCGCAGCTCCAGCTCGCCGCGCAGCAGCCCGGCCCGGCCCCCCTCGGTGGCGTCCACGGCGGCGGGCAGGCTCCCCAGCAGCAGTCGGGCCCGGTGCGTCCGGCCGGCCGACCAGGCGTACCGGGCGGCGGCCACCAGCCGGGCGGCGGCGCGTGCCGGGTCGTCGGTGAGTTCGGCGGCCCGTTGCAGCGCGGCCGAGGCCGCCGTTCCCGCGCCCTCGCACTCGGTCGCGGCCTGTTCCAGCTCGGCGGCCAGGGCCGGGTCGGGCCCCTGGGCGGCGGCGGCGAGGTGCCCCGCCCGGCGCAGCCGGTGCCCGGCCCCGTCGAGCACGCCGGCGAGCAGCAGGTGCGCCGCGCGCCGCTCGGCCAGCGGCGCGGCGGCCCGGACCACGGTCCGGACAAGGGGCTGCGGGAAGGTCACCCGTCGCGGCTCGACGCGGACCAGGCCGGCGAGTTCGGCCGGCGCGAGCGCCTCGACCGCCGTGCCGGCGACCCGGGCGGCCCGGACCAGGGTGGCCGGCTCCCCGTCCTCGTCGAGCGCGGCGAGCAGCAGGACGCGGCGGGTGTCGGCCGGCAGCCGGTCCAGGCGGGCCCGGTAGGCGCGGCCCAGCCTGCCGTCGGGCGGGGGCGTCTCGGGCACCGGTTCCTCCCCGCGGCACTGGCCGGGGGTGAGCACCTCGGCCAGGTCGACGAGCGCCTGCGGGTTGCCCCCGGCCGCCGCAGCGAGCGCGGCGGCCACGGGCGGTGCGGGCGGCCGGCCGGCCAGCCGGTCGGCGAGCAGTGCGGCGCTGTCCCGGTCGTCGAGCGGGCGGAGCCGGTGCCGGGCTATCCCGCCGAGGGGGACGTCCGCGGCCGTGGTGAGCAGGACGGCCACCGACGACCGGCGCAGCCGGCGGGCGACGAACGCCAGCGTGTCCGCGGTGGGCTGGTCGCCCCGGTCCACGTCGTCCATCGTGCACAGCAACGGCCGGTCCCGCGCGGCGGCGGCGAGCAGGCCGAGCACGGCCAGGGAGAGCGCCAGGCGCCGGTGGGCGGGGCAGCCCGCGCCGGCCAGCGCCCGCAGCAGCACCCGCCGCTGCTGTTCGGGGAGCGCGCCGGCCCGGTCGAGCACCGGGTCCAGCAACCGTTGCAGCCCCGCGTACGGCAGGGCCGCCTCCTCGGGCAGCCCGGTGCCGGCCAGGACGGTGCAGCCCTCGGCGTGCCGGTGGGCGTAGTCGACGAGTGCGCTCCGGCCGGAGCCGGGCTCGCCCTGGACCAGCAGCGCTCCCCCGCCGGTGGGCAGGTCACCCAGCAGGCGCCGGATCGCGGCGCACTCGTCGGCCCGGCCGCGCAACACGGCTAATTGCACTGACGATGCAGTAACCATGCAATCGAGTGTTACCTATCGGTAGCCCGATGGAAAGACCGGCGGCGCCGCCTTCCCACGTCGCGCGTCAGCGCGGGCCGACGTCGGCCAGCAGGGCGGCGACCGTCCGGGTCATCACCGCGCGGGCCTGGTCCACGCCCAGCCCCAGCCCGTCGCGCAGCATCGACCAGGCCGGCCACATGCTCGCGGCCACCAGGGCGTGCACCACCTGGTCCCGGTCCGGGCCGGCCTGCTCCAGCTCGGCGGCGAAGAGCTGCTCGACCTCGTCGCGCACCCGCGCGATGTGCTTGAGGCGGTTGCGGCGCAGCTGCCCGGAGACCGGCTCGCGCATCTGGGCGGCGCGGGCCGACGGGGCGATGAGCTGGAGCAGCCGGGCCCGCTGCCGGCAGTACGCGTCGACCCGCCGGGCCAGCGGCAGCGCCGGCGAGATCGGCCGGTGGGCGGCGTCCTGCTGCCGGAGCAGCTCCGCGCCGCTGGCCTCGAACAGCGTCTCCATGTCCTTGAAGTTGGTCCAGAGCGTCCGCAGCGAGATGCCGGCCCGCTCGGCGATGCGCTCGCCGGTCGGCCGCAGGTCCCCCTCGGAGATGAGCGCCAGGTGCGCCTCGACGATCGCCGCCCGGGTGCGTTCGGCCCGGGCGGTCCGGCCGTCGACCCGGACCGGCGCCTCGGCACCGCCCATCCGCGCCCGCCTCCTCATCGCCGTCACGTCGCCCGTACCGCCGCGCCGAGTCTAGCCGCGGGCCACCCGGCGACCGTCCGGCCCCGGCCCGGGCCCGGCGCGGTCATCCGGCGGGCCGGCCGGCGAGGCTGACCCCGCCGTCGAGGACGAGGGTCTGCCCGGTGATCCAGGCCGCGTCGTCGGAGGCGAGGAAGGCGACCGCGCCGGCCACGTCCCGCGGCAGCCCGAGGCGCCCCAGCGGGTACGCCCGGGCGACCTCCTCCTCCCGGCCCTCGTGCAGCGCCGCCGCGAAGCGGGTCTTCACCACGGCGGGCGCGACCGCGTTGACCCGGACCTTCGGGGCGAGTTCGACGGCCAGGCACGCGGTGAGGTGGTCGACGGCGGCCTTGCTCACCCCGTAGAAGGCGATGCCGGGCGACGGGGTGCGGCCGGCGATCGAGGAGACGTTGACGACGACGCCGCCGCGCTCGCCCATCCCCGCGGCGACCTGCTGCACCCAGCCGAGCGTGCCGACCAGGTTGACGTCGAGGATCTTGCGGGCCGCCGCCAGGTCCAGCTCGACCAGCGGCCCGTACGCCGGGTTGATGCCGACGTTGTTGACCAGCACGTCGACCGGCCCGAACGCCTCGGTCACGGCGTCGACCGCCGCCCGTCGGTGCCCCGCGTCGTCGGCCCGGCCGGCGACGGCCACGGCGTGGGTGGGCCCGCCCAGGGCCGCGACCGCCTCGGCCAGGGCCTCCGGGTGTCGCGCGGTCAGTCCGACGCGGGCGCCCTCGGCCACGAGCCGGCGGGCGACGGCCAGGCCGATGCCGCGACTGGCGCCCGTGACGAGCGCGACCCGGCCCGCGAGTCGCCTCGAATCTGCATTCACGATGCAGATAGTAGGAGGGCGGCCGGCGCTCGTCAACGACGGAACGTCGATGGACAGGTCACATTCCATTGACAGCACCTCGACATAACAGCACTGTCGATGCAGATAGTTCGCCCTCCGGAGAGGACGCTCCCATGCCCGAAGCCGTCATCGTCGCCGCCGCCAGGTCACCGATCGGGCGCGCGCGCAAGGGCTCCCTGCGCGACCTACGCGCCGACGACCTGGCCGCCACCATCGTGCGCGCCGCCCTCGACCAGGTGCCGGCGCTCGACCCGCGCGAGATCGACGACCTGATGCTCGGCTGCGGGCAGCCGGCGGGCGAGCAGGGCCACAACCTCGCCCGGGTGGTCGGCACCCTGCTCGGGCTGGACCACCTGCCCGGCACGACCGTCAACCGGTACTGCTCGTCGTCGTTGCAGACCACCCGGATGGCCCTGCACGCCATCCGCGCGGGCGAGGGCCACGCCTTCCTCTCGGTCGGGGTGGAGTGCGTCTCCCGCTACGACCGGGGTCGCGCCGACGGGCACCCCGGCACCACCAATCCCGCCTTCGCCGGGGCCCTGGAGCGCACCGCGACCAGGGCGGCCGGCGACCTGTCGGGCTGGCACGACCCGCGCGAGGACGGCGAGCTGCCGGACGTCTACGTCGCGATGGGACAGACCGCCGAGAACGTGGCGCACCTGCGCGGGGTGTCCCGGCTCAGCCAGGACGAGTTCGCCGTACGGTCGCAGCTGCTGGCCGAGAAGGCGATCGCCGACGGCTTCTGGGCCCGCGAGATCACCCCGGTCACCGTCCCCGGCGGGGCGGTGGTGGCCGCCGACGACGGGCCGCGCGCCGGGGTGACCCTGGAGGCGGTGGCGGCGCTGCCGCCGGTGTTCCGGCCTGACGGCACGGTGACCGCCGGCAACTGCTGCCCGCTCAACGACGGCGCCGCCGCGCTCGTCGTGATGTCGGACGTACGGGCGCGGGAGCTGGGCGTCACCCCGCTGGCCCGGATCGTCTCCACCGGCCTGAGCGCCCTCTCCCCCGAGATCATGGGGCTCGGGCCGGTGGCGGCGTCGCGGCAGGCGCTGCGCCGGGCCGGCATGTCCGTCGACGACGTCGACCTCGTCGAGATCAACGAGGCGTTCGCCGCGCAGGTGCTGCCCAGCGCCCGGGAGCTGGGGGTCGACTGGGACCGGCTCAACGTCAACGGTGGCGCGATCGCGGTGGGCCACCCGTTCGGCATGACCGGCGCCCGGATCACCACCACGCTGATCAACTCGCTGCGCTGGCACGACCAGGAGATCGGGCTGGCGACCATGTGCGTCGGCGGCGGCCAGGGCATGGCGATGGTCGTCGAGCGGCTGAGCTGACGCCGACCGGGCGTGGCGGGCCGGGAGACCGACGCGCCACGCCCGGCCGGTGCCGGGTGCGACCGGTCAGGAGGCCGTCGGCACCCCGTTGGCCGGCGGCGCCACCGGCGGGGCGGTGTGCTCGCGTACCGGCCCGTCGCCCTCGTCCGTCTCGTACGTCGGCCCGAAGTAGGCCTGCGTCCCGCCGCTCACCCGGGTCAGCCGCTGCCCGCCGTAGCCGGAGTGGTCGGTGTCGGAGTAGCGCAGCGGGGCCAGGCCGGGCCCCTGGTAGCCGCCCTTGCGGACGGCCTCGGTGACCGCCTCGCGGGTGAGGTCCTTGCCGGCGGCGAGGAGTACCTGCACGAAGAGGTAACCGACCGCCATGCCGTAGACGGTGTTGCCGTCGAACGGCGCGTCCCCGTTGTACTCCTTGTTGACCTTGGTGAAGAGCTGGATCCACGGGTCGGCGGCGTCGTTCTGCATCGGCAGGTAGTTGGCGCCGACCATGCCCTCGAGCAGGCCCGCCGCGGCGCCGAGCTGCTTGGCCAGCGTCGGGTGGTCGGCGCCGACGTTGGAGACCAGCCACTGCGGCTTGAAGTTCAGCCGGGCGGCGGTGCCGACCGCCAGGGCGGTGAAGCCGGGCACGGTGGCGAGGATGACCACCTGGCAGCCGGCCGCCTTGAACGCGCCGATCTGGGGTGCCACGTTGGTGTTGCTGGTGACGTACGTCTGCTTCGCCGCCACCGCGCCGGCGCCGAGCACCTTCTCCACCCCGACCAGGCTGTCCCGGCCGAAGTCGTCGTCCTGGCCGAGGAAGCAGACCTTGCGCCCCGGCAGGCTGGTCTTCACGTGCTGGGCCAGGATCTTGCCCTCCACCGTGTAGTCGGGGTTGAAGCCGAACGTGCCCGGATACCGGTCGGGCTGGTCCCAGCTGCGGCTTCCGGAGGCGACGAAGAGGTCAGGTACCCGGTTGCTCTTGAGGAAGTCGAGCACGCCGGTGTGGGTCGGCGTGCCGAGCCCGTTGAGGATGGCGAAGACCTTGTCCTGCAGGACGAGCTGGCGGACCACCTGCTGGGTGTTCGCCGGGTTGTAGCCGTCGTCCATGATCTTGTAGGTGATCTTCCGGCCGTGCACGCCCCCGTTGGCGTTGACGTGGTCGAAGTACGCCTTCGTGGCGGGCGCGATCTTGGAATAGCCGGCGGACGCCGGACCGGTGAGCGGCATGTGCGTGCCGACCACGATCTCGGTGTCGGTGACGCCGGGGACCGTGCCCCCGCCGCCGCCACCGTCGTCCCCGGTGCAGGCGGCGGAGGCGACGAGCAGGGTGATGGCGGTGGCGAGCGCGAGGCCGCGCCGTGCCGTTCGTGTCATGTCAGACACCGACCTTTCCTCGGTCCGGGTGGTGGTGGTCGTGGTGCGGGTGGTGGGTGGTGTGGTGCGGACGGCCGGCGGGGCGGCTCAGGACCGCCGCCGGCCCGTCCGGCGCGCGGAGACCGCCCGGGTCAGCCGGGACAGCAGGCCCTGCACGCCGCCGGGAGCGGCGATCATGACGACGACCAGGGTGAGCCCGAAGATCGCCAGCGGCAGGTTGCCCTCGACCCGCTGCGCGACCGCCGGCGACAGGGTGAGCTGCTCGGTGAGGGCGTGCGTCAGGTCGGGCAGGGCGACCAGCAGGACGGCGCCCCAGGCCGCGCCGGCGAGGCTGCCCAGCCCGCCGATGACGACCGCCATCAGCAGGAACAGCGACAGCGTCAGCGAGAAGGCCCCGGGCGACACGCTCTGCGCGAGGACCGCGAGCAGGGCGCCGCCGAGCCCGGCGCCGGCCGCGCTGACCACGAAGGCGAGGACCTGGGTGCGAGCGACGTGGATGCCGGCGAGGCGGGCGGCGACCTCGTCGTCGCGGACCGCCCGGAAGGTGCGGCCGTACCGGCTGCGGACCAGGTTGGCCAGCAGCAGCAGGGCCAGCAGGGTGGCCGCGGCGGTCACCCAGAGCTGCCAGCGCTCGTAGGGGAAGTACGCGCCGAGGGCCACCGGCGGGGGCTCGACCGGCACCGCCAGCCCCTGCTCGCCGTTGAACACGCCGTCGAAGGTGACGGTCAGCGCCGGCACCACGACCGCCACGGCCAGGGTGACGCCGGCCAGGTACGGGCCGCGCAGCCGGGCGGCGGCCACCCCGACCACGGCGCCCACCACGAGGGCGGCCAGGACGGCGGCGCCCAGCGACACCGGGAGCAGCCAGCCGCCGGTCATCCCGGCGTCGGCGAACGCGTTCTGGCACAGGGCCACGGTGTACGCGCCGGTCGCCATCAGCGCGCCGTGCCCGAGCGAGAGCTGACCGTTGAGCCCGGTGAGGACGGTCAGCCCGGCGGTGGCGCACAGGTAGGCGGCCACGGTCGCGAGCTGGAAGTTGCGGAACGGCTCCAGCCCGTAGCTGGCGGCCACCAGCAGCAGCGCGGCGACGACCGCGAGGCCGAGGTGACGCAGCAGGGTCGAACCGAGGCGGGGCTCGGCGGGGCCGGTGCGGCCGACCCGCGCCTTCGTGTCCGGCGGGGTCACCGCCCGGGTGGCGCTCACACCCGCCTCGCCGCGACCGGGGCGAACAGCCCGCCGGGACGCACCAGCAGCACCGCCAGCAGCAGCACCAGCACCGCGAGCGGGGTGACGTCGCTGCCGGCGTAGCCGCTGACGTAGGAGAGCAGCAGGCCGACCGCGAGGCCGCCGACCACCGCCCCCGGTGGACTGTCCAGCCCGCCCACCACGGCGGCGGTGAACGCCGAGACGAAGACCAGGTCCATCGCGTGCGGGTGCAGGCCCAGCTCGGTGGGGATGACCAGCATGCCGGCCAGGGCGCCGACCCCGGAGGCCAGCGCCCACCCGAGGGTGAGCATGCCGCCGACGTTCACCCCGAGCAGCCGGGACACCTCGGGGGCGAACGCCGCCGCGCGCATCCGCAGACCCACCGCCGTGCGGGTGAAGGTCCAGGCGAGCCCCACGACCACCACCGCGACCGCCGCGAAGACGAACAGGTCGTACGGCGACAGGACGGCGACGCCGCCCACGGTCAGCGGGTTGCGGGAGAAGGGCGTCGCGGCGGGCAGGAACTCGCTGCCGTACGCCATGCCGAGGACGGCCTGGATCAGCAGCACCAGCCCCAGCGCGACGATCACCGGGTTGAGCGGCGAGGTATGGTCGACGAAGCGCATGACGACCAGGTCCACCGCCGCGCCGAGGAGCAGCCCGGCGCCGAGCGCGGCCAGGAAGCCCAGCCAGTACGAGCCGGTCGCGGCGGAGACGCTGTAGGCCACGTACGCGGTGGCGACGGCCATCGCGCCCTGCGCGAAGTTGACGATCCGGGCCGCCCGCCAGATGAGCACCAGCGCCAGTGCGAACGCGGCGAGGACCGCGCCCCTGGACAAGCCGTCGAGGGTGAGGAAGACGAAGCGGTCCAACGGTCCTCCCTTGCGGGGACGAGGGTTCAGAAGCCGAGGTAGGCGTGGCGCAGGTTGGCGTCGTCGCGCAGCCGGGCGGCCGGGGCGGTGGTGACGACCCGGCCCAGGGACATCACCACGCCCTGGTCGGCGACGGACAGCGCGCTGCGCACGTTCTGTTCGACGAGCAGGACGGTCAGCCCGGTGTCGTCGCGCAGCCGGCGCAGCAGGGCCATGGTCTGGGCGACGACCCGCGGCGCCAGGCCGAGCGACGGCTCGTCGAGCAGCAGCAGGCGGGGCCGACCGACGAGGGCCCGGCCGAGGGCGAGCATCTGCCGCTCGCCGCCGGAGAGCTGGTGCCCGAGGTGTCGCCGCCGCCGGGCCAGCGGTTCGAAGAGCTGGTAGACCTCGTCGAGGGCGCGGGCCGCGTCGGCCCGGTCGCGCCGCCACAGCCCGCCGAGGCGCAGGTTCTCGTCGACCGTCAGCTCGCCGACCACTCCGCGCCCCTCCGGCACGTGGGCCATGCCGCGACGCACGAGCTGCTCCACCGCGACGCCGCGCAGGTCCTCCCCGGCCAGCACGACGCGACCGGCTGCCGGGCGGAGCATGCCGGACAGGGCGCGCAGCAGGGTGGTCTTGCCGGCGCCGTTGGCGCCGACCACCGCCGCGATGGCGCCCCGCGCCACGGTCAGGTCGATCCCGTGCAGCACCGGCGCGCCGCCGTAGCCGGCCGCCAGGCCGCGCACCTCGAGCAGGGCCTCGCCGGTCATGCCGCGGCCTCGTCGACCGCCGCGCCGAGGTAGGCGTCGGCGACGGCCGGGTCGTCGCGCACCTCGTCGGGGGTGCCGGCGGCGATCACCCGCCCGAAGTCGAGCACCACGATCTCGTCGCAGACGGACATCACCAGGTCCATGTGGTGCTCCACCAGCAGCACCGCGCAGGGGTCGGTGTCGCGTCGGGGCAGCCCCCGGATCAGCTCGGCCAGCTCGGCGATGTCGTCGGCGCCCAGGCCCCCGGCGGGTTCGTCGAGCAGGAGCAGCCGGGGCCGCGCGGCCAGCGCGCGGGCCAGGGCGACCCGCTGGCGTACGGCGAAGGGCAGCGTGCCCGGCGCGGCGTCGGCGTGCCCGGCGATCCCCAGGGTGTCGAGGACGTCGAGGGCGTGCCGGCGCAGCCGGCGCTCGTCGCGGTCGCTGCGGGGCAGGCCGAGCAGGGCGGCGAGGAAGCCGGCGCGGGCCGTGTGGGTGGCCCCGGTCATCACGTTCTCCAGCACGGTGAGCCCGGCGAAGAGCCCGGTGCCCTGCAGGGTGCGGGCGACGCCCAGCCGGGTGAGCCGGTGCGGGCGCGGGCGCAGCGGCCGGCCGTCGAGGGTCAGGGAGCCCTCGTCCGGCGGGACGAAGCCGCAGACGACGTTGAACAGCGTGGTCTTGCCGGCCCCGTTGGGACCGATCACGCCGACCACCCGGCCGGGCGGCACCCGCAGCGAGACGTCGTCGAGGGCGGTGAGGCCGCCGAAGCGGACCCCGATGTGGTGCAGTGCGAGCCCTTGCTCCATCACCCGTCCCCCCGGCAGCCGCCAGTATTTACACTGGGAGTGTACGTTTCTGACGGGGGCCGTCAATACCTCCGACGCTCGCGGGCACGCTCGTCGGCCGCCGCCCGGACCTGGGCGGCGGCCGACGGTTTCTGCACCGACCGGGCAGCCATGCGCCGTGGGGCGGCCGGGGGTGACGGCCGCCCCGGGGAGCGTCAGGCGCTCGGGCAGGTGTTGCGGTACTCCTGGATCGCGGAGCCGCTCGGGCCGGGGCAGAGGAACTGCTCGTAGCGGGTGTCGTCGTCGACGAACCGCTTCAACCAGGCGACCGCCTGCCGGGCGGTGGGCGTGTTGACGGTCTGCGGGAAGAAGTGGCTGGCCCCGTTGAGCTCCAGGTACGCCTTCTCGGACGAGGCCGGGATGCTGGTGTAGAACGGCTCCGAGTGCGACGAGACCGGCGCGACACTGTCGCTCTCCCCGCCGATGATCAGGGTCGGCACCCGGACGTCGGACCAGGACTTGTCCAGGTTCCACGGCGCGAGCGGCACCGCGGCCTGCAACGACGGCCGGGAGACCGCGGCCTCCAGGCTGCCGCCGCCACCCATCGAGTGGCCGGAGACGGCGAGCCGGCTGGCGTCGATCCGGCTGCGTACGGAGCTGCGCTGCGTCAGGTAGTCGAGCGCGGCGAGCAGTTGCCGACCGCGGCTGTCCGGCTGGTCGAGGCGCGTGTTGGTCTCGATGCCGATCACCACGAAGCCGTGCGAGGCGATCCGCGGCCCGAGCCAGTCGATGCTGGACCAGGCGGCCGTGTAGCCGGGCGAGATGGCGACGGCGCCGAAGGTGCCCTCGGCGGTGCTGGTCGGGTAGTAGATGACGCCCCCGCCGAAGCCGGTGACGCTGAGCGAGGAGACGTTCTGCGACGAAGTGGCGAACGGGCCGCGGCTGGCCTCCAGCAGGGCGACGCTCGGGGCGGGGCCGCGCTCGTACGGGTTGGCGGCGGCCTGGGCGGCCGGCGGGGCGGCCAGCGCGCCCGCCGTGGCCAGGACGGCGGCCAGGGCCAGGCCGGCGAGGCGGGCGACGGGACGGGTACGGGCGGTGGTGGTTGGTGATGACACGTCGGGCACTCCCTACGGGACGGGGCATATCGACATGCATCAGTCTTCGGCGGTGTCGACGGCGGCGCATCGGTGAAATCACCAGTCCGGCCCGGGAAAATCGGGCCGGCCGTTTTCGCCCGGACTGTCGGGGTAGGGCATTTGGCACCCCGGCCGAAGAAGGAGACGCCGTGTTCAACCCGTTGGAGCACAAAGGAATCCCGCTGGAGAGCCAGATCCGCAACTGGCGCGAACTCAACGTGGAGCCGATCGACCCGGAGGCGGTCGATCCGTACACCCGCTGCCGCATCATCACCATGAACGGCATCGAGGTCGAGGCGATCAACTTCCAGCACCAGTTCGCCCGCAACTGCCCCGACCAGGAGGTCCGCCGGCAGCTGGCGTACGTGCGCTACCTGGAGAGCCAGCAGCAGCGGGTGGTGAACTGGCTGCTGCCCGGCGCCGCGAGCGTGCTGGAGACGACGCTCGGCTACGAGCAGGTGGCCGTCGACCTGACCGCGTGGGTGGCCCGGCACGAGCCCGACCCGTACCTGAAGCAGAGCTACGAGTTCGGCGTGCTGGAGGACTTCGACCACCTCTACCGCTACGCCAACCTCTACGAGATGGTGGAACGCCGCAAGGCCGACAAGATCGTGCAGGGCCTGACCGAGGTCATGCCCGGCCGGCCCACCGTCGCCGAGCACCGGCACCCGTTCGACGAGGTGCGCACCCCGTACGACCGCAACAGCGTCGACCCCCGCTCCAAGCTGCACGCGCTGACCATCCTGTCGGCGGAGCAGCAGGTCATGTTCTATTACATGAACGTCGGTCCGCAGTACATGGAGCCGATCGCGCGACAGCTCTACCAGGAGATCAGCCTCATCGAGCAGGAGCACGTCACGCACTACGAGTCGCTGCTCGACCCGGGCGAGAACTGGTGGGAGCGGCTGCTCACCCACGAGTACAACGAGTGCTGGCTCTACTACTCCTTCATGCAGCAGGAGAGCGACCCCCGCATCAAGGCGGTGTGGGAGCTGCACCTGCAGATGGAACTGGCGCACCTGCAACAGGCCGCCGACCTGCTGCGCCGCCACGACGGCCGGGAGCCGGAGGAGATCGTGGGCGGCGCCGGCCTGCCCGAGCCGCTGACCTTCGAGCCGAACAAGGAGTACCTGCGCCACCTGCTCGCCACCCAGGTCGACCTGAACAAGCTCGGCGAGGGGTACGTGCGGGAGGCGCACGAGCGCTTCGAGTCGATGCAGCAGCAGCTGCACGACGGGCAGAAGCCGCCGAGCGAGCAGGTGATCGACATGCACCGGGAGCGCTTCGGCGACGAGTACCGCGTCGAGACCGAGGGGCCCCACCCGGTGGAGTCGCTGCGCGCGCGGGGAGGCAGCCATGCCTGACACCGGCGCCCCGGCCACGCGCGGCCCCGAAGACGACGTCGTCGACCTGCTGCTGGCCCAGCACGCGCGGATCGAGGAGCTGTTCCTGCTGGTCATCGGCAGCACCGGGGAGACCCGCCGGGACGCCTTCGACGACCTGGTGAAGCTCCTCGCCGCGCACGAGACCGCCGAGGAGGAGGTCGTCCACCCGCTGGCCCGGACGCTGCCGGGCGGGGGCGGCGACGCCATGGTCGACGAACGCCTCGCCGAGGAGCGTCAGGCCAAGGAGACCCTGAAGACCCTGATCGCCGGCGGTGTCGACGCCGAGGGCTTCGACACCGGCATCATCCTGCTGCGCGACGCGGTGCTCACGCACGCCCGCTACGAGGAACGCCAGGAGTTCCCGCTGCTGCGCCAGCACGTGCCCGCCGACCGGCTGCGCACGATGGCCGGCGCCGTACGGATGGCGGAGGCGACCGCGCCGACGCGCCCGCACCCGAGCGCCCAGTCCGCGAAGGGCAACCTCGCGGCCGGACCGGCGCTGGCGGTCATCGACCGCGTCCGCGACGCGATCCGCAGGCCGTCGTCCAGCGGCTGAGCACCCGCCGACACCAGCACACCGCGCCCACCCGACCGATTCCGGCGGGTGGGCGCGGCGCGTCTGCCGCCGTGCCCGCGCCGGGGCGGGTGCCGCCGTCGCGTAGGGTCGGCACCGCCCCGGTCCGGCCACGCCGGACGCCCCCTGCCCGCGGAGACGCCCATGACCGAGATAGGCGGCGCCACGAGGGTGTACGCGCTGCTCGGCGACCCGATCGCCCAGGTGCGCGCCCCCGGGCTGCTCAACCCGGTGCTGGCCCGGCGCGGCACCGACGCGGTGCTCGTCCCGGTCCACGCGGCGCCGGCCGACCTCACCCAGGTGGTGCGGGGGCTGCAACGGGTGGCGAACCTGGACGGGATGCTGGTCACCGTGCCGCACAAGGCCGCCGTGCTGGAGCTCGCCGACCGGGCCAGCGACCGCGCCCGCCTGGCCGGCAGCGCCAACGCGCTGCGGCGCGAGCCCGACGGGACGTGGACCGCGGACACCTTCGACGGCGACGGGTTCGTCCGCGGGCTGGCCGGGGCCGGACACCATCCCCGGGGCCGCCGGGCGTGCGTGGTGGGCGCGGGCGGGGCGGGCAGCGCGATCGCGGTGGCGCTGCTCGACGCCGGCGTGGCGGAACTGCGGCTGAGCGACACCGACCCGGACCGGCTGAAGACGCTGCGGCGGCGGCTGTCCGCCGCGTACCCCGGCCGGGTCGGCGCGACCGCGCGACCGCGACTGGCGGACGCCGACCTCGCGGTCAACGCCACGCCCCTGGGGCT
This sequence comes from Micromonospora sp. NPDC007220, assembly GCF_040634035.1. Lineage (NCBI taxonomy): Bacteria > Bacillati > Actinomycetota > Actinomycetes > Micromonosporales > Micromonosporaceae > Micromonospora > Micromonospora sp. NPDC007220. The sequence continues at coordinate 47,756 of NZ_JBEYEU010000019.1, forward strand.
GGGCCCCGACGACCCGCCGCCGTTCGCGGTGGCGGACCTGCCGGCGCACGCGGTGGTCGCCGACATCATCATGACGCCGGCCGAGACGCTCCTGCTGGCCCAGGCACGGGCCCGGGGACTGCGGGCGCACCCGGGAGAGCCGATGCTCGCCCACCAGATCGACGCCTACCTCGACTTCTTCGGGCTCTGACCGACCGGCGGTCGGCGCACTGATCATCCTGTCGGGCGGACCTGTTACCGTCGCGCCGCCGCTGCACCAGTCGGACCGGAGGTAGGCGTGATCAGCTCGCACGTGTCGTCGTTCGTCGGATTACCGACAGTGCCCTTCACCCCGGGGATGACACTCCCCGACGATCCGTCGGCGGTCGCCTGGCGGCTGGAGGTCGAGGACTTCGACGCGGATCCCGAGGAGTTCCTCGGTCTCGTCCGGGCGCTGCGGGAGCAGGTGCCGGCCGACGCGGTGCGCGCCCTGGTGATCGGCGAGTGGGGCGAGGCGTACGAGCGGCCCCTGCCGATCGAGGCGCTGGTCGAGGCCGCCGGGGAGTGGACCGGCCTGCGGGCGCTCTTCCTCGCCGACCTGACCTACGAGCAGTGCGAGATCTCCTGGCTCATGCACGGCGACATCACGCCGCTGCTCGCGGCGTACCCGTCGCTGGAGGTGCTCTGGGTGCGCGGGGCGCAGGGCCTGCGGCTGGAGCCGGTCCGGCACACCGGGCTGCGCGAGCTGCGCTTCGAGTCCGGCGGGCTGCCGGCCGGGGTAGTCCGGGCCGTCGGCGCGTGCGAGCTGCCGGCCCTGCACCGCCTGGACCTGTGGCTCGGCAGGAAGGACTACGGCGGCGACGCGAGCGCCGAGGACCTGGCCGGGGTGCTCGCCGGCGCCGGCCTGCCGGCCCTGCGTCACCTCGCGGCGTGCAACGCCGAGATCGCCGACGCGGTCGCGGCGGCGGTCGCCAGCGCGCCGGTCGTCCCCCGGCTGGAGGCGCTCGACCTGTCGATGGGCACCCTGACCGACGAGGGCGCGAAGGCGCTGCTGGCCGGGCAGCCGCTGACCCACCTGAGGCACCTCGACCTGCACCATCACTACCTCTCCGAGGAGGCGGCCGCCGCGGTGGTCGCCGCGCTGCCGGGGGCGCGGGTCGACCTGTCCGACCCGCAGGTCGCCGAGGACTACGACGGCACCGTCTACCGCTACACCGCGGTCGGGGAGTGAGCGAGATGGCCTTCGGTTCCCACGCGCGCCACTTCGCCGGCCGTCCCGTGGTGGACGTCCCCGCCGACGGGCCGCTGCCCACGGTGGACGGCCCGGTCTCGTGGCGGATCGCCCACTGGCACTTCGACGACGAGACCACGGAGAACTCGCTCTCGGCGGAGTTCCGCGACGCGTTCGACCGGTTCGTCGCGCAGGCCGGTCCGTCCGTGGAGTCCCTGGTCGTCGGCTCCTGGGGCTACGCGGCGTTCCATCCCGCCCCGATCGCGCAACTCTGCGCGGCGGCGGCGCGCCTGCCCGCCCTGCGCGCGCTCTTCCTCGGTGACATCACCTCCGAGGAGTGCGAGGTCTCCTGGATGAGGGTGGGCGACGTCAGCGCGCTGCTGACGGCATACCCGGCGCTGGAGGTGCTGCGGGTGCGCGGCGGCGAGAACTTCGCGTTCTCCCCCGTGCGGCACGCGCGGCTGCGGGAGCTGGCGGTGGAGAGCGGCGGGCTGTCCCGGGCGTTCGTCGGCGCGGTGCTCGACTCCGACCTGCCCGCGCTGACCGACCTGGAGCTGTGGCTCGGCACCTCCGACTACGGCGGCGACACGCAGGTCGTCGACCTCGCCCCGCTGCTGGCCGGGGAACGGTTCCCGCAGCTGCGCCGGCTCGGCCTGTGCAACTCGGAGATCGCCGACGACCTCGCCCGGGCGCTGGCGTCCGCGCCGGTGGTGTCCCGGCTGCGACGGCTGGACCTGTCGATGGGCACGCTCGGCGACGAGGGCGCGGCGGCCCTGCTGGCCGGTCAGCCGCTGACCCACCTGGCGGAGCTGGACCTGTCCCACCACTACCTGACGGAGGAGACCGCCGCGTCGCTGGTCGCCGCGCTGCCGGGCGTCGCGGTGGACGACTCCGACCCGCAGGAGCCCGAGGAGTACGACGGCGAGAGCTACCGCTACACGGCGGTGTCGGAGTGACATGCGCCTGACCGTCGTCGGCAACCCCGGCAACCGTCGGGTCGGCCTGTTCACCCGGGCGGTCCTCGCCGCCGGCCTGCCCCGGCCGCAGGTGCTGCCCTGGGTCGACGTGCTGGCCGGCGCGGCGCCGCCCGGGGCCGGCGCGCTGGTACGGGTCGACTCGCCCGGCGAGGACGCCGAGGTGGACCGGCTGCTGCGCCGGTCCACCTCGCCGGCGCGGCACGGCGAGCTGATCGGCCTGGCCGACACGTACGCCGGGCTGCTGCGGGGCCTGGACCGGGTCGCCGCCGGCGGCGCGGAGCTGCTCAACGACCCGGCGGACGTCGCGGTGCTGTGCGACAAGCGGCGCTGCCACGCCCGGCTGTCAGCCGCCGGGGTGCCGGTGCCGGCCGCGCTGCCCCCGGTGCACGGGTGGCAGGAGCTGCGGGCGGCGATGGCGGCGGCCCGCTGGAGCCGCGTGTTCGTCAAGCCCGCACACGGCTCGTCGGCCGCCGGGGTCGTCGCGCTGGCCGTGGCCCGGGGGCGGGTGCAGGCGGTCACCACGATCGAGGCGGCCCCGGACGGGCTGTTCAACTCGCTGCGCCCCCGCCGCTACACCGACGAGGCCGAGGTCGCCGCCATGGTCGACCGGATCGCCGCCGACGGCCTGCACGTGGAGCGGTGGCTGCCCAAGGCGGGGCTCGGCGACCGGGTGGTCGACCTGCGGGTGGTGACGATCGCGGGCCGGCCCACCCACGCCGTGGTGCGCGCCGCCCGGGGGCCGCTGACCAACCTGCACCTGGGCAACGCGCGCGGGGACCTCGCCGAGCTGCGCGCGGCGGCCGGGCCGGCGGCGTGGGCGGCGGCCATGGAGACGTGCGAGCGGGCGGCCGCGTGTTTCCCCCGCAGCCTCCAGGTCGGCATCGACCTGATGTTCCTGCTCGGCTGGCGGCGCCACGCGGTGGCCGAGGTCAACGCCTTCGGCGACCTGCTGCCGGGGGTCCTCACCGACGGCCGGGACACCTACGCCGAGCAGGTGCGCGCCCTGACCGACGGCCGGTGGGACCGCTGGCGGTCGGCTGCCGGCCGGACACCGCCGGGCGACGACGCGGCACGGCCCGCCGGCGCGGTCGGGCGGGAGGTGCTCGCGTGCGCAGTCTGATCGGCAGCCACGACCTGCTCCTGCTCACCCTCGACACGCTGCGCCACGACGTCGCCGCCGACCTGGCCGCGCGGGGGCGCACGCCGCACCTGGCGCGCGCCCTGCCCGGCGGGCGGTGGGAGCAACGGCACTCCCCCGCCAGCTTCACCTACGCCGCGCACCACGCGTTCTTCGCCGGCTTCCTGCCCACCCCGGTCACCCCCGGCCGGCACGAGCGGCTGTACGCGGCGGCGTTCCCCGGCAGCGAGACGTCCGGCGCCGACACCTGGGTGTTCGACGCGCCCGACCTGCCCACGGCGCTCGCCGACGTCGGCTACCACACGCTCTGCCTGGGCGGGGTCGGCTTCTTCAACCGGCGCAGCCCGCTCGGGGCGGTGCTGCCGGGCCTGTTCGCCGAGGCGCACTGGGAGCCGGAGTTCGGGGTCACCTCCCCCACCTGCCTCGACGCGCAGCTCGACCGGTTGGCCGAGGTGCTGCCGCGGGTGCCGGCGCGGCAGCCGCTGTTCACGTTCCTCAACGTCGCCGCCCTGCACCAGCCCAACCGGCACCACCTGCCCGGGGCGCAGGTCGACGACCTGGCCAGCCACGCCGCCGCCCTGGAGTACGTCGACGGCCGGATCGACCGGCTGTTCGCCCTGCTCACCGGCCGGGGTCGGCCGGTGTTCGCGATCGTCTGCTCCGACCACGGCACCGCCTACGGGGAGGACGGCCACACCGGCCACCGGATCGGCCACGACGTGGTGTGGACGGTCCCGTACGCCCACTTCGTCCTGCGACCGGGGGAATGGTGACCAGCACCGACACGGGCCTCGACGGCTCGCCGTACCAGCAGTACCTCTACGCGTACCCGCACAAGACCTCCTACCGGCCGCTGCGACCGCGCCCGCTGCTGGCGGACGTGTGGCGGGCCGAGGCGCGCGAGGCGCTCTTCCTCTACGTGCACCTGCCGTTCTGCGAGATGCGCTGCGGCTTCTGCAACCTGTTCACCCGCGCCAACGCGCCCGCCGAGCAGGTGACCGACTACCTGCGGCAGCTGCGCCGGCAGGCGGGACGGGTCGCCGACGCGCTGGGCGACGACGCCGGCTACGCCCGCGCCGCACTCGGCGGCGGCACCCCCACCTACCTGACCGCCGACGAGCTGACCGAGCTGTTCGGCATCGCCACCGCGATGGGCGCCCGGCTGCCCGGCGTACCGCTGTCGGTGGAGACCTCGCCGGCGACCGCGACGCCGGACCGGCTCGCGGTGCTCGCCGCGCACGGCACCACCCGGGTGAGCATCGGCGTGCAGAGCTTCCTCGACGCCGAGGCCCGCGCCGCCGGCCGGCCGCAGCGCCGCACGGAGGTGGAGGCGGCCCTGGCCGCGATCCGCGACGCCCGGATCCCGGTGCTCAACATCGACCTGATCTACGGCATCGACGGGCAGACCGCCGACACCTGGCGGGAGAGCCTCGACGCGGCCCTGGCGTGGCGGCCCGAGGAGCTGTACCTCTACCCGCTGTACGTGCGGCCGCTGACGGGGCTCGGGCGGCGGGCGCACGGCCGCGCGGACTGGGACGCCCAGCGGCTCGCCCTCTACGAGCAGGCGGTGGCGACGCTGGGTGCGGCCGGCTACCGGCAGGAGTCGATGCGGCAGTTCCGCCGCGCCGACGCGCCCACCCCGGACGGGCCGGACTACTGCTGCCAGGACGACGGCATGGTGGGTCTGGGCTGCGGCGCCCGCTCCTACACCACGTCCCTGCACTACTCGTTCGACTACGCGGTCGGCGTGTCGCAGGTGCGCGCGGTGCTCGACGACTACCTGGCCCGCCCGGCCGACGACTTCCGCTTCGCCGAGTTCGGGTTCGCCCTCGACGGCGCCGAGCAGCGCCGCCGGTGGCTGCTCAAGTCGCTGCTGCGCGCCGAGGGGGTCGACGCGGCGGCCTACCGGGCCCGCTTCGGCGCGCTTCCGGGCGACGACTTCCCGGAGCTGGGCACGCTGACCGAGCGGGGGTGGGCCGGCGACGGCGGGCTGCGGCTGACGCCGGCCGGGCTGGCCCGCTCCGACGCGATCGGCCCGTGGCTGACCTCGGCCCGGGTACGCGACGCGATGACCGGGTACGTGCCGAGGTGAACCTCGCGATCCTCTACCGGGGTCCCCTGGCGAGCTGCAACTACGACTGCCCGTACTGCCCGTTCGCCAAGCGGCGGGACCCGCCGGAGCTGCTGCGCGCCGACCGGGCGGCGCTGGACCGGTTCGCCGGCTGGGTGGCGGCCACCTCCGACGTGCGGCTGTCGGTGCTGTTCACCCCGTGGGGCGAGGGGCTGACCCGCCGCTGGTACCGCGACGCGATGGTGTCGCTGTCGCACCTGCCGCACGTCGACCGGGTGGTCATCCAGACCAACCTGGCCGCCCGGGTGGACTGGCTGGCCGACGCCGACCCGCGCGCCGCCGCCCTCTGGGCCACCTACCACCCCGGCCAGGTGGACCGGGACCGCTTCCTGGGCCGCTGCGCCCGGCTGACCGAGCTGGGCGTCCGGTACTCGGTCGGGGTGGTCGGCCTGCCGGAGCACCTCGCCGAGGCGCGGGCGCTGCGCGCCGCCCTGCCCGCCGAGGTCTACCTGTGGGTGAACGCCGCCGAGGGCCGGCGCTACGACGCGGCCGAGGAGGCGACCTGGACGGAGCTGGATCCGCTGTTCGGCTACAGCGTCCGCCCGCACGTGTCGCTCGATCGTCCGTGCCACGCGGGCGAGACGGCGATCTCGGTGCGCGGCGACGGCACCGTGCGCCGCTGTCACTTCATCGACGAGCCGATCGGCAACCTCTACGACGGGTCGTGGCGCTCGGCCCTGCGACCGCGCCCGTGCGGCAACGCGGTCTGCGACTGCCACATCGGGTACGTCCACCTCAAGCCGCTCGGCCTGCGGGACGTCTTCGCCGGCGGGGTCCTGGAACGCATCCCGGCCGCCTGGCCGCCCGTACGCCGGCCGGTGCCGCTGGCCGCGCCGGTGCACGCGACGGTGGCCGCCCCCGCGCCGCCTCCGCCGGCGTAGCGCGGAGCGGGCCGGCGAACCGGCGCACGCACGCCGCCGGACGTGGAGCAGGGGCGGCCCGGCACAGGCCGGACCGCCCCTGCACGGGTGGCTCAGTGCACGCCGGGCAGGACGGCAGCCGCCTCCTCCTTGGCCCGCCGCTCCTCACCGCTGAGGGTGTGCAGCGGCTTCTCCCGGATGAACAGCACCACCACCAGGGCGAGCACCGCGAACGGGGCGGCCACCAGGAACAGCTCGCCGGTCGCGGTGCCGTACACGTCCTGGATGATCCTCAGCACCGGCTCGGGCAGTGCGGACAGGTCGGGCACCTCGGTGGAGCCCTCCCCGCCCGGGGCGCCGCCGGCCAGCGGGCCGAGCTTCTCCGCGCTCAGCGAGGCGACCCGGTTGGCCAGCACCGCGCCGAGCGCGCTGACGCCGATCGTGCCGCCCATGCTGCGGAAGAAGGTCAGCACGGAGGTGGCCGCGCCCAGCTCGTGCGCCGGCACGTCGTTCTGCGCCGCGAGCACGAGGTTCTGCATGAGCATGCCGACGCCGATGCCGAGCACCGCCATGTAGACGCTGAGCAGCAGGATGCTGGTCTCGGCGTCGATGGTGGCCAGCAGCAGCATGCCGACGACCATCACGGCGGCGCCGGCCACCAGGTAACGCTTCCAGCGGCCGTACTTGGTGATCAGCTGGCCGGCGACCGTCGACGAGACCAGCAGGCCCAGGATCATCGGCAGGCTCATCAGTCCCGCCACGGTCGGCGACTTGCCGAGCGAGAGCTGGAAGTACTGGGACAGGAACACGGTGCCGCCGAACATCGCCACGCCGACCAGGATGCTGGCGATGGTGGTCAGCGAGACCGTCCGGTTGCGGAAGATGTCCAGCGGCACGATCGGCTCGTCCGCGCGGGACTCCACCCAGATCGCCAGCGCCAGCAGGGCGAGACCGCCGCCGACCATCAGCGCCGTCCAGCCCGAGGCCCAGGCGAACTTGTTGCCGGCCAGCGACGACCAGACCAGCACGGTGGAGACCCCGGAGGTGATGAGCAGCGCGCCCAGCCAGTCGATCTTCACCTTGCGGCGGCGGGTCACCGGCAGGTGCAGGGTGCGCTGGAGCAGGAAGATGGAGAGCAGGGTGAACGGGACGCCGATCAGGAAGCACCAGCGCCAGCCGAGCCAGGAGGTGTCCACCAGCACGCCGCCGATCAACGGCCCGGCGATGGTGCCGACGCCGAAGACCGCGCCGAAGATGCCGGCGTAGCGGCCCAGCTCGCGGGGCGGGATCATGGCCGCCATCACGATGGTGGCCAGGGCGGTCATGCCGCCGGCGCCGATGCCCTGCACGACCCGGCTGACCAGGAGCACCTCGACGTTCGGGGTGAGCCCGGCGATCAGCGAGCCGATCACGAAGAGGCCGAGGGAGAGCTGGATCAGCAGCTTCTTGTTGTAGAGGTCGGCCATCTTGCCCCAGAGCGGCACGGTCGCCGTCATGGCCAGCAGCTCGGTGGTGACGATCCACGTGTAGACGGTCTGGGTGCCGTTCAGGTCGGCGATGATGCGCGGCAGCGCGTTCGCCACGACCGTGGAGGCGAGGATCGACACGAACATGCCGACCATCAGGCCGGAGAGTGCCTGGAGCACCTCGCGGCGGGACATGCGGCCGGCGCCGACCTTCAGGGGCTCGGCGGGCACGGTGGCGGTCATGGACCTTCCTTACCGGGTACGGGTTTCACGGCCTCCCGGGCACCTTTCCCGGAAGGGGCTTGCGGGTCAGGGCCGGTCGGGCTGCGGCAGCCCCGCGGCGAGGGCGGCGAACGCCTCGTCGACGAGGTCGGCCAGGTCCGGCCGGTCGGGGTGGGCGGCCCACCGGGTCATGGCGTGGCGCAGCGCAGCGCCCGTCACGGCGGTGACCAGCGCCGGGTAGCCGTGGTCGGGTTCGACGCCCACCCGCGCCGCGACGACCTCGACGATGGCGCGTTCCGTCTCGGCGTTGCCGGCCAGCAGGCGGGGCAGCAGCGCGGGATTGCGCGCCACCACGTCCATCCGCAGGCACCACAGCTCGCGCTCGGCGCGTACCTCGTCGATCACCTCGTCGAGGGCCGTCCGCAGCGCGGTCAGCACCGGCACCTCGGGCGGCACGGCGGCCAGCCGGGCCACCAGGCGCGCCGCGTCGCCCGCCTGGTCGCCGACCAGGGCGTCGTCCTTGCAGGCGAAGTAGTTGAAGAAGGTGCGCGGGGAGACGTCGGCCGCCTCGCTGATCTCCTCCACCGTCACCTGGGCCAGGCCGCGCTCGGCGACCAGGCGCAGGGCCGCCTCGGTCAGCGCGGCCCGGGTCTGGCGCTTCTTGCGGTCGCGCCGCCCGGGAGCGGGTTCGGTGCCGGCGGGATTCACGCGCCGGACACTACTAGCGATCTTGCAGGTACTGCAATGTTTTATTATGTGAAGTGACGCCGGCCATCTCGCGGGGCCGTTCCGGGGTCGCCGGGCGGCACCGGAAGCGGGGGCGGGCCCGGCCGGGACGCTCCGGCCGGGCCCGCCGCCGTACGGGTCACGGATAGTTCGTCAGGTATACCTGCTGGTTGCCCGCGTTGGCGGTGCCGCCGGTGCCGTTGACCACCCGGTTGATCGTGCCCACGCCACCGAGGGAGACGGTGACCATGTTGGTGAACCGGACGTTCGGGCTGGTCGGCGCCTCGATGGCCCGATCGGCGACGACCGCGGGGTTGACGTTGAAGTAGCAGTAGCTGCCCATCCCCCACGCCTGGTGGCTGCTCACCCCGTCCGCCACCTTGTACGCCGCGTAGCCACGGGTGGCCCCGTTCATCCAGGCGGCCTGGTTCGGCGGGTCGTACGGCATCTCGTTCTGGTAGAAGTACGTCCGCCCGCCGTTGCCGTTCCAGACGGTCTGGTACCGCTGGTAGTGCTCGACGAAGAGGCCGTACATGGTCACGTCGTCGCCGTTGACCGTCAGGCCGGTGTCGGCGGTGTTCACCGCCCAGCCGACCCCGTCGCCGTGGTCGGCGCGCCAGAGCCACATGTGGTCGCCGATCACGTGGTCGCTGTTGACGGTCAACGTGTTGGTCGCCCGGCCGACGCCCGGCCCGCCGATGCGGAAGAAGACGTCGTGCAGCGAGGTCGGGTTGGCCGCGTGGCTGGCCGCCGAGCCGGGCGGCCCGACCTCCATCAGCACCGGCGAGTTCACCTGGCCGGCCTCGAACATGATGCCCGCCACCTTCACGCCGTCCACGTCGGCGACCCGCATCGCGACGGTGCCGTTGTCGGCCTGGATGGTCGCCAGGCCGAGGCCGAGGACCACCGTGTCGGGGCGGTCCACCCGGATCGGCTCGGTGACGTGGTGCACTCCGGGGGTGAACAGCAGGTGCCGGCCCTGGGCGAGCGCGGCGTTGATGGTGGCCGCGCCGGTGCCCGGCCGCACGACGTAGAACTGGCTGAGCGAGATGGAGGTGCCGGCCGGGGTCCTGCCGTACCAGCTGGTGCCGGTGGAGTTGGTGCGCAGCGCCGGCACGAAGACCCGGTACTCGCCGGTGCCGTCGACGTAGAGGAACGGCTTCTCGCGTACCTGGGGGGTCTGCGGGATGACGGTGTGCGAGGGGTTCGGGAAGTGCGGCGGCGGGGCGCCGGTGACGCCCTGGAAGACCATGTTCCACACCGAGCCGGTCCAGCCGTTGCCGAACTCGCTGTTGCGCGAGTACCACTGCTGCTGCGAGCCGGAGACGACCAGGCCGTCGATCCTGGTGTCGGCCATCAGGCCGCCGCTGGACCAGCCGTCGCCGCCGTTCCAGAGCTGGATCTGGTTCTGCGCGCCGCGCAGGTGCATCCGCCGGTACGGCGCGGCCTGCGAGACCGCCCAGCGCTCCACGCTCACCCCGGCCGGCAGGGTCACCGCGAGGTTCTCGGCGGCCCGCCAGAAGTTCTGCGTGGCGTTGCCGCCCATCCAGAACGCCTCGACCCGGACGTGCCCGTTGAGGTTGACGTCGTCGGGGCTCATGCCGAGCCCGGCGACCTGGGTGAAGAAGCCGAGGTTGACGTCGGCGGTGTAGCTGCCGGGCTTGAACAGCACCGCGTAGCGCTCGGGGCCGAACTGGTTGCGCTCCTGCTCGGTGAAGAGCGTGTTCAGCCGGTTCTGGATGGTGGCGGTCGGGGTGGACGGGTCGAAGACGAAGGTGTTCGGCCCGAGGTTCGGGTTGCGGGGGTCGGTGGGCTCCACGGGCGGGGCGTCGCCGCCGGTCACGTTCACCGCCAGCTCCCAGAGCGAGTAGCCGTACGCGGTGGCGCGCGCCGTGCCGTACACCCGCAGGTAGCGACCGCTGCCGGTGACGGCGAGCGACTGGCTGCCGCCGGCGCCGGTGGTGGTGCCGTACACGGTGGTCCAGGCGTTGCCGTCGGCCGAGGTCTGGAGTTGGAACGCCCGCGCGTACGCGGCCTCCCAGGTCAGCACCACGCGGCAGATCGACCGGACGGCCCCCAGGTCCACCCGCAGCCACTGGGGGTCGGCGGCGGCGCTCGCCCAGCGGGTGCCGGGGTTGCCGTCGACCGCCGCCGAGGCGGGGAGGCCGGCGTTCTCCACCGACGACGCGGTGGCCGGCCGGCCCTGGGCGACGTTGGCGCTGCCGCAGGTCGGCGCGGTGCCGCCGGCCTCCCCGTAGACCTGGAACTCCCAGAGGGAGTAGCCGTAGCCGGTGCCGCGCGCGGTGCCGTGCATCCGGACGTACCGGCCGGCGCCCGTCACGTTCACCGTCTGGGTACCGCCGGTGCCGGCGGTGGTGCTGTGCACGGTGGTCCAGGCCGCGCCGTCGTCGGAGGTCTGGATCGTGAAGGCCCGGCCGTAGGCGCCCTCCCAGGACAGGACCACCTGGCTGAGGGTGGCCCGGGTGCCGAGGTCGACCTGGATCCACTGGGGGTCGCTGAAGGCGCTGGCCCAGCGGGTGCCGGTGTCGCCGTCGACCGCGGCGGACGCCGGGGTGCCGGCGTTCTCCGTCGACGAGGCGGTCGCGGGCCGCCCCTGGGACAGCAGGCTCGGGGCGGCCTGCGCCGGGGGCGTCGCGGCGGCGGGGGTGAGCGCCGCGACGAGGAGCAGCGCGAGGCCGACGAGCAGCCGCCGGGCGGGTCGCCCTGGCGGCGGCGTCGGGCGTACGGATGTAGCGCGAGATGTCATGACTTCGCCTGTCGATAGAGGGTGGCGGACCTCGGGCGTGACGGGATGACGAAGGGGGCCGCGGCACTGCGGGGCGGCGACGCCGGACGGTGCCGGGACGAGAGAGAGCGCTCTCGTCCGAGTGTTGCGGCGTCGTCGCGCAGCCGTCAAGACATCGATAAATAACGCTGTTATTTATCCGTGAAGTTCGATTTGTTCGGTAACCCGCCGATTCGCCGACCGCACCCCGCCGGCCGTGAGCAGCCGGGCGATCGGGAGCGTCGCCGCACCGAGCGCCACCGCGTCGACGCCCAGCAGACCCAGCTCGATCGAGGCCTGTTCGTACGGCTGGCGCAGCGCCTGGCGGCCGGCGGCCTCCCGCACGGCCGGCAGCAGGCCGCCCAGCGCCATGCCGGCCCAGCCCCCGAGCACGACCCGCTCCGGGTTGAACAGGTTGATCAGGTTGGCCACCCCGGCGCCCAGGTACTCGGCCGTCTCGTCCAGCACCCGCCGCGCGGCGGCCGAGGTGCCGGCCGCGTCGATCAGGGCCGCCAGCTGGGACTCCTCGTCGTCGCCCGGGACCGGGTGGCCGCCCCGGGCCTCACGGTAGCGGTCGATGACGGCCTCCGCGCCGACGTACGCCTCCAGGCAGCCACGGGCTCCGCAGCGGCAGGGCCGCCCGCCGTAGACCAGGGTGGTGTGCCCCCACTCCCCCGCGCTGCTGGAGGCGCCCCGGTAGGTCACCCCGTTGGTCACCACCGCGGTGCCGACCCCCGAACCGACAAGCGCGAAGACGGCGTGCCGGGCCCCCCGGCCCGCGCCGAACCACATCTCCGCCTGGCCGAGCGTCTTCGCGCCGTTGTCGACGTGCAGCGGCAGGTCGGTGCCCGCCGCGATCAGCCGCTCCAACGGCACCCGGTCCCAGCCGAGCGACTGGGCGTGCACCACGGCCTCCCGGCCCTGCTCGACCACCCCGGAGACGCCGATGCCGACGCCGAGCACCTCGTCAACGCCCACCCCGGCCCGGGCGGTGACCGCGTCGATGCCGGCCAGCACGTGCCCGGCCACCTCCGCCGGCTCCGTCCGCCGCGGATCGAGCGGGTACGCGACGCTGGCCAGCTGGGCCATCGCGAAGTCGAACAGCTCCACCCGGACCCGGGTCTCCCCGACGTCCACCCCGATGACGAACGCGAAGCGCGGCGCGACCCGCAGCATCATGCTGGGCCGGCCGCCGTCGGACTCGGCGGCGCCCGCCTCGGCGATCAGCCCCTCGTCGATCAGGTCGGCGACCACGTTGCTGACCGCCGGCTGGCTCAACCCCGTGCTGCGGACCAGAGCCTGCCGGGTGAGCGGGCCGTCCAGGAAGACCTTCGACAGCAGGGCGGACCGGTTCCGCAGCCGGACGCCCCGGTTGGTCGCGCGCGCCAACTCCACCTGCCACCTCGATCCCCTCGGCCCTCGGGAGCGACTGTACGACCCCGTGCTTGACGGCCCCTCGGCCAACCACTTTAATGACCACATTCATTAAGTCGTGATGGAACTGTCGAGCCGTCGGCCCCCGCCGGCGCGCCCCGCCCACCGTCCGCCGGCGCCCTCACCCCGTTTCCCGACGCGACGCCGGCGACCCCCACCACGTGCAACGGAAGGGCCGAACGTGTCGAGACGACACCTCGCGATACTGACGGCGGCCGTGCTGGCCGCCACCACCCTCACCGCCTGCGGCGACTCCGGGGACTCCTCCGGCGCGGCCGGCAAGACCCTCACCTACTGGGCCAGCAACCAGGGCGCCAGCCTGGAGGCCGACAAGCAGACCCTCCAGCCGGAACTGGACAAGTTCGAGCAGCAGACCGGCATCAAGGTCAACGTCGAGGTGGTGCCCTGGTCGGACCTGCTCAACCGGCTGCTCACCGCCGCCACCTCCGGCCAGGGCCCGGACGTGGTCAACATCGGCAACACCTGGTCGGCGTCGTTGCAGGCCACCGGAGCGCTTGTCGAGTTCGACGACGCCACCCTCGCCAAGGTCGGCGGGAAGGACCGGTTCGTGCCCGCCGCGCTGGCCGCCGCGGGCGCGCCCGGCAAGCCGCCGGCCGCGGTGCCGCTCTACAGCCTCGCCTACGCCCTCTACTACAACAAGAAGGCGTTCGCCGACGCCGGCGTCACCAGCCCGCCCACCACCTGGGAGCAGGTGGCCGAGGTCGGCCGCAAGCTGACCGGCGGTGACCGCTGGGGCCTCGCCGTCGAGGGCGCCAACCCGTCGGAGAACGCCCACCACGCCTTCACCTTCAGCCAGCAGTACGGCGGCGAGTGGTTCGACTCCGCCGGCAAGCCCACCTTCGACACCCCGCAGAACGTCACCGCCGTCAAGCGGTACGTCGACCTGATGGCCGTCGACAGGATCGTCAACCCGAGCAACGCCGAGTACGCGCAGAACCAGTCGGTCTCCGACTTCGCCAACGGCAAGGCCGCCATGCTGCTCTGGCAGGCCGCCGGGTCCAACCTGAAGTCGCAGAACATGGCCCCCGACGCGTACGGGATCGCCCCGGTGCCGTTCCCGGCCGCCCCGCCGGCCGGCGGCAAGAAGGTCAACAGCATGGTCGCGGGGATCAACATGGCGGTGTTCAAGCACACCAAGAACACCGACGCCGCGCTGGAGTTCGTCAAGTTCATGACCAGCGACGCCGAGCAGGTGGCGCTGAACAGGACGTACGGCTCGCTGCCCGCCGTCGCCACCGTCGCCGGCGACCCGGCGTTCGCCGCGCCGGAGCAGAAGGTGCTCCAGCAGACCCTCGCCACCACGGCGGCGCCGCTGCCGCAGGTGCCCGACGAGAGCACCTTCGAGACCCTCGTCGGCACCGCCATCAAGGAACTCTTCGCCGACGCCGCCAGCGGCAGACCGGTCACCGAGGAGAGCGTCCGGCAGAAGCTGACCCGGGCCCAGCAGCAGATGCGCTGACCCGCCGGACCGGTGGCCGTGGGAGGGACGCCGACCCTCCCACGGCCACCCAGCGAGAGGACCACGATGGCCACCACCACGTCCGCCCGGGACGTCGCCGCACCGGAGCGGCCCGCCCGCCGCGCGGCCCCGGTGCGACGCCGGTCGCCCGGGCGCCGCCGGTCGCTGCTGCCGTACCTGCTGCTCGCCCCGGCCGTCGTGCTGGAACTGGCGGTCCACGTCGTGCCGATGCTCGTCGGGGCGTGGATGAGCCTGCGGGAGCTGACCCAGTTCCACATCCGCGACTGGTCCACCGCGCCCTTCGTGGGCTGGGACAACTACCGCGTGGTGCTCGACGTCGACTCGGCGGTCGGGGCCCAGCTGCTGCACTCGTTCGGGGTGACCGTCGGCTACACGGTGGCCTCGGTCGGGCTCTCCTGGGTGCTCGGCACCACCGCCGCCGTACTGCTGCAACGCCCCTTCCGCGGCCGGGCCGTGCTGCGCGCGCTCTTCCTCACCCCGTACGCGCTGCCCGTCTACACGGCCGTGATCACCTGGAGCTTCCTCTTCCAGCGGGACACCGGCCTGGTCAACCACGTGCTGGTCGACCAGCTCCACCTCCTCGACGACCGGCCGTTCTGGCTGATCGGGGAGAACAGCTTCGTCGCGCTGCTGACCGTCTCGGTCTGGCGGTCCTGGCCGTTCGCCTTCCTCTGCGTCATGGCCGGCCTGCAGAACATCCCCGGCGAGCTGTACGAGGCCGCCGCCATGGACGGGGCCGGATTCTGGCGGCGGCTGCGCTCGGTGACGCTGCCCATGCTGCGCCCGGTCAACCTGGTGCTGGTGCTGGTGCTCTTCCTCTGGACCTTCAACGACTTCAACACCCCGTACGTGCTCTTCGGCGGCTCCGCGCCGGAGCAGGCGAACCTCATCTCCCTGCACATCTACCGCAGCTCCTTCAAGACCTGGGACTTCGGGGCCGGATCGGCGATGTCGGTGCTGCTGCTGCTGTTCCTGCTGCTGGTCACCGCCGGGTACCTGCTGCTGACCAACCGTCGGAGGAACGATGCGTGAGACCGCCGCCGAGCGCTGGGCCCGCCGGATCGTGCTGACCCTGCTCGCGCTCTTCGTGCTCGTCCCGCTCTACGTCATGCTCAGCTCGGCGCTCAAGCCGTTGCAGGACGTGCAGGGCGCCTTCACCTGGTGGCCCCGGCGCCCGACCGCGCAGGCCTTCGTCGACATGTGGTCGACCGTGCCGCTGGGCCGCTACCTGGTCAACAGCCTGGTCGTCTCGACCGTGGCGGCGGTCTTCTCGGTCACCGTGGCGATCTTCGCGGCGTACGCCGTCAGCCGGTACCGCTTCCGCGGCCGGGGGCTGTTCTCGGTGACCGTGCTCTCCACCCAGATGTTCCCCGGGATCCTCTTCCTGCTGCCGCTCTTCCTGATCTACGTCAACCTCGGCACCGCCACCGGCATCCAGCTGTACGCCAGCCGCACCGGCCTGATCATCACCTACCTGACGTTCTCCCTGCCGTTCTCGATCTGGATGCTGGTCGGCTACTTCGACTCGATCCCCCGCGGCCTCGACGAGGCGGCCCAGGTCGACGGCGCCGGCCCGCTCCGCACGCTGTTCCGGGTCATCCTGCCGACGGCGGTGCCGGGCGTCGTCGCCGTCGCCGTCTACGCCTTCATGACCGCCTGGGGCGAGGTGCTCTTCGCCTCGGTGATGACCGACGAGGGCAGCCGCACCCTCGCCGTCGGCCTCCAGGGCTACTCCACCCAGTTCAACGTCTACTGGAACCAGGTGATGGCCGCGTCGCTGGTGGTCAGCGTCCCGGTGGTGGCCGGTTTCCTGGCGTTGCAGCGCTACTTCGTCGCCGGCCTCACCGCCGGCGCGGTCAGGTGAGGCCGTGACGGCCGCACACGAGGCCATGACGGCCGCACACCCGAAGGAGAGCCCACCCGTGCCGGACCTGTCCACGCTGCCGCCCGACTTCCTCTGGGGGGTCGCCACCGCCGCGTACCAGATCGAGGGGGCCGTCCGCGCCGACGGCCGCGCGCCGTCCATCTGGGACACCTTCTGCGACGTGCCGGGCGCCGTCGACAACGGCGACACCGGCGCGGTGGCCTGCGACCACTACCACCGGTGGCCGCAGGACGTGGCGCTCATGCGGCGGCTCGGGGTGGACGCGTACCGGTTCTCGGTGGCCTGGCCCCGGGTGCGGCCTGACGGCGTCGGCCGGGTCAACCCGAAGGGCCTGGACTTCTACGACCGGCTGGTCGACGCCCTGCTGGCGGCGGGGATCCGCCCGTTCGTGACGCTCTACCACTGGGACCTGCCGCAGGTGTTGCAGGACCGGGGCGGCTGGCCGGAGCGGGACACCGCCGAGGCCTTCGCCGACTACGCCGCCGTCGTGGCCGCCCGCCTCGGCGACCGGGTCGCCGACTGGACCACCGTCAACGAGCCGCTCTGCGTGTCCTGGATCGGGCACCTGGAGGGCCGGATGGCGCCCGGCGAGCGGGACCTGGCCAGGGCGGTGCGCGCCTCGCACCACGTCCTGCTCGGGCACGGGCTGGCCACCCGGGCGATCCGGGCCGCCGCCGCCCGGCCCGCCTCCGTCGGGATCGTGCTCAATCCCAGCCCCTGCGAGCCGGCGAGCGACCGGCCCGAGGACGTGGCCGCCGCCCGGCGGATGGACGGCCACGTCAACCGGTGGTGGCTCGACCCGCTGCACGGACGCGGCTACCCGGCCGACATGGTCGCCACCTACGGCGTCGAGCCGCCGGTGCGGGGCGACGACCTGACGGTGATCGCCACCCCCACCGACTACCTCGGCCTGAACTACTACTTCCGTCAGGTGGTGGCCGACGACCCGGCGGGGCCGGCGCCGTACGCCCGGCAGGTGCCGGTGCCGGGCGCGGTGCACACCGCGATGGGCTGGGAGGCGTACCCGGCCGGGCTGGAGCAGCTGCTGGTCGCGGTGACCGAGGAGTACGCCCCGGCGCGGGTGCTCGTCACCGAGAGCGGGTCGGCGTGGCGGGACGAGGTCACCGCCGACGGCACCGTCGAGGACCGGGAACGCACCGACCACCTGGAGCGGCACCTGGCGGCGTGCGCGGCGGCGGTCGACCGGGGCGTGCCGCTGGCCGGCTACTTCGTCTGGTCGCTGCTCGACAACTTCGAGTGGTCGTACGGGTACGACAAGCGCTTCGGGCTGGTGCACGTGGACTACCCCACCCAGCGCCGGACGCTCAAGGCGAGCGGCCTGCGCTACGCCGACCTGATCCGCGCCCACCGGCGGCGTACCGGACGGCTGACGCCCTCCCGGTGAGCCGGGGACGATCCGCCGGGCCGCACGGGACCCCGGGCGCCACCCGGGGCTCCGTGCGTCACCCGCCGGGCGGGGTCAGCAGAACCAGCCGTCCTGCACCCAGCCGCGCCGGTTGACGTGCCCGTAGGCGAATCCGTAGACGTAGCCGCCGCTGCGCGGCCCCTCGACGAGGAACGTCTGGCCGCGGTAGAGGGTGCCCATCCACGCGCCGACCGGGGCGGTGCGGACGAAGAGGTCCTCGGCGCACACCGTCTCCCGTTGCCCGATCGTCCCGTTCGCGGCGTGCCCGGCCGACGGCGTGAGCGCCAGTACGGCGCAGACGGTCGCCAGCAACGCGCCGAGCCGGCGCGGCACTCCCCCGCTCACCAGGAGTCGTAGCCCCCGATGCACTCGCTGCGCACGTAGCCCCAGTCGTTGGGCCCGAAGTCGAAGGTGGCGGCCCAGCCGTTGTAGACGGGGTGCGCGCCGGGCGTGTGACCGATCTTGTTGCCGTACGCCAGCGTGCGCTTGAGCCCGTGCGGGCCGCTCGCCGAGTCGTAGTTGGCGTAGAAGCTGGCGCTCTGGCAGACGATCACGGCGTGCCGCGGCACGACCGGGTCGGCCTGTGCGCCGGTGGCGCCCAGCGTCGCCAGGACCCCGCCCGCCGCCAGGACGCCGACCGCGCGGATCACCTGTGTTCGCATCGACACCTCCGGGGTGGAAACCTTCCTTCCCGCCACCCTAACGAATACGTCGAAAACCTTCTATGCCTGCGATCCCCCGCGTCCTCGTGCCGGCGTCCCGGGTGCCGATAGGGTCGGGGCCCATGCGGACGAAGCAGGAACTGGGCGCGGCCATCCGGCGGGACCGGCGGGCCGTCCTCGTCGTCAACGCCCACTCCCGCCGGGGCCGCCAACTGCACGAGCGGGCCCGGGCCCGGCTGACGGCGGCCGGCTTCCACCTGCTGGGCGACCACCCCGTCGAGCAGCCCGGCCAGCTCGAGCGCGTCCTCGCCGCGGCCGTCGACCTCGGGCCGGACCTGCTGGTGGCGGGCGGCGGGGACGGCACCCTGAGCACCGCCGCGCGGCTGCTCGCCCACCGCGACATGGCGCTCGGGCTGCTGCCGCTGGGCACCACCAACAACTTCGCCCGCACCGTCGGCGTCCCGCTCGACCTCGACCGGGCCGTCGACGTGCTGACCGGCGGCACGGTGATCGACGTCGACCTCGGCCTCGCCGGTGACATGCGGTTCACCAACCACGTCGGCGTCGGCCTCTCCGCCGACATCATGCTACGCACGCCGCCGCGCCTGAAGCGGGTCACCGGCCGGCTGGCGTACCCGCTGACCGCCCTGGCCCTGCTGGCCCGGCACCGCCCGCTGCGGGTCACCGTCCGCGCCGGGGGCGCCCGGCACGAGTTCCGGACCCACCAGGTGTACGTGGCCAACGGCGGCTTCCACGCCGGGCGCCCGATCGCCGCCGACGCCGACGCCGACGACCGGCTGCTGGTGGCGTACCCGGTCGGCGGCGCGAACCGCCGTGGACTGCTGCGCGACACGGCCCGCAACGCGGCGACCGGGCACCGGCGCTCCGTCGGCGACGCGCCGTTCCTCGCCGTCGGGGAGCTGTGGCTGGAGACCGACCGGCCGGCGCGCGTCGAGGTCGACGGCGAGCTGTGCGGCCGTACGCCGATCCGGATCGGGCTGGACGCCAACGCGCTGCGCGTGATGGCGCCGGCCGGGAGCCCCGACCGCTGACCCGTGCGGCCGGCCCGGGCGCTACTCCGCCCGGTCCGCCGCGTCGAGGGCCGCCAGGAAGTCGGCGACGAGGTCCTCGGTGTCCTCGATGCCGGTGGAGACCCGGACGAGGCCCTCGCCGATGCCGGTGGCGGCCAACTGCTCGGCGTCAACGATCCCGGCCCACATCGAGCGCGGGTGCACCACGAGGGTGCTGACGCTGCCCAGGCTGGCCGCCCGCTTGGCCAGGCGGAGGCCGTCGAGCAGCCCGGTCGCCGCCCGCCCGTCGCGCAGTTCGACGCTGAGCACCCCGCCGAAGCCGGTCATCTGCCGGCCGGCCAGCTCGTGCTGGGGATGCGTCGGCAGCCCCGGGTAGCGGACCCGCCGCACCGCCGGGTGGCCCTCGACCGCCCGGGCCAGGGCCAGGGCGTTGGCGTTGTGCCGGTCCACCCGCAGCGACAGGGTGCGGATGCCGCGCAGCAGCAGCCAGGCGTCGATGGGGCCGAGGGTGCTGCCGGTGACGATGGCGGTCTGCCAGACCCGGTCGACGAGGTCGGCGGAGCCGACGACCACCCCGGCCGAGACGTCGGAGTGCCCACCGAGGTACTTCGTCCCGCTGTGCCACACCAGGTCGGCGCCGAACTCCGTCGGCCGCTGGTTGACCGGGGTGGCGAAGGTGTTGTCGACCGCGACCAGCGCGTCGTTGGCGTGCGCCAGCTCGACGACGGCGGCCAGGTCGGTCAGTTCGAGCAGGGGGTTGCTCGGGGTCTCCACCAGGACCAGCCGGGTCTGCGGGCGCAGCGCCCGGACGAAGGCCTCGGTGTCGGTCTGGTCCACCTGGGTGAAGGCCACCCCGAACCGGGCCAGCAGGCCGGTGACCAGGGACGTCGTGCCGCCGTACGTGCTGCGCTGCACGACGACGTGGTCCCCGGCGGAGAGCAGGGCCAGGGCGATCGTGCTGATCGCGCCCATCCCGGAGGCGGTGACCAGGCCCGCCTCGGCGCCCTCCAGCTGGGCGACCACGGCGGCGACCTGCGCGTGGTTCGGGTTGCCGTAGCGCGTGTAGAAGGCGTTGCCCCGGGTCTCGGTGGCGACGGCGGCGAACTGCTCGTCGGACTCGGCGCTGAAGGTGGCGCTCTGCACGATCGGCGGCGACACCGCCCCGCCCGGGCTCAACCCGTCGTCGCCGTGGACAGCGATCGTGCCGGTGCCGGTCACAGGTTCTCCTCACGTGGTGGGCTGCCCGCCGGGACGGCGGGTCGGACAGGTGCGGGCGTCACCCGGGCGGCGGGCGCCCGACGACGACTCGTCCGCGTGGACGCTCCCGACGGACGGGCGGTCACCCGGCCGGGACGGGCACGGCCGCCGGGGGCGGCGCGGGCGCGGCCCGGTCGGTGAGCATCCGCAACGCGTCGCGGTGCCGGCGCAGCACGGCGTCGTCCAGGTCGGCGACGGCGAGCCCGGGCCCCGTGCCGGCGTCGGCGAGGACCCGACCGTCGGGAGCGTACACGGCGCTGCGACCGGCGAACTCCCAGTCGCCGTGCGATCCCGCGAAGTTGGCGAACAGCACGTAGCAGGTGTTCTCCAGGGCGCGGGCCGGGAAGTACACGCCGCGCCGGTGGTCGGAGTCGCCCGTCGTGAACGCGCCCGGGCACAGGTAGGCGTCGGCGCCGGCGAGGGCCAGCGCGCGAGCGTGTTCGGGGAAGCTCGCGTCGTAGCAGACCCCCAGGCCGAGCCGCCAGCCGCGCACCTCGACCAGGCAGTCGGCCCGGCCGGGCACGAACAGCTCGCGCTCGTCGCGGTCCAGGTGGCGCTTGTCGTACGCGGCGGCGGGCCGGCCGTCCGCGCCGATCACCAGGGCGCCGATCGTCCAGCCGTCGGCGCGTCGCCGGCAGCCGCCGACCACCGCCACCACCCGGTGGGTGCGGCAGGCCTCGGCGACGACGTCGAGCGGGTCGCCGCCCGCCTCGACGGCGCACCGCGCGATGTCGTCGCGCAGCAGTCCGACGTCGTAGCCGCAGAGCGACAGCTCGGGGAAGACGACGAGGTGGACGCCGCGGTCCGCCGCCTCGGCGATGCTCCGCGCCGCGGTCCGCGCGTTGCCGGCCAGGTCGCCGGGGACGGCGGTGACCTGGGCGGCCGCGACCCGCAGCGGGGCGCGCCCGGCGGGGTGGGCGGCCGTCACGCGGCCCCCAGCCACCAGCGCAGGCCGAAGAAGACCACCAGGCCCACCGTCCAGACGATCATGAAACGCTCGACGAAGAGGCCGGTCACCAGCGTGACCAGGCCCGCCACCAGGTACGGCACGGTGACGACCGTGATCTCGATCCGGTTGTCCACCGGGGCGATCACCGACGGGACGGCGATGGCCGCCAGCAGCGCCGGCGGGAGGTAGCCGAGGAAGACCTTGACGTCGTCGGGAAGCACCCGGTCGCGGAAGACCAGCAGCGGCAGGTACCGGGGTGCGAAGGTGGCGAGCCCCATCCCGAGGATGAGCAGCAGCATGGACATTCCGGTCACCTTCCGTCCGTGTCACGGGCCGTCTCGACGGCCCGGCGTTCCCCGGCCGCCGCCCCGGCGGTCCGCGGTTGCGGCGTTCTCGACTCCGGCCCCGGCCCGCCCGGCTCCCCCGGCTCCCCCGGCTCCGCCGGTTCCTTCCCCGGCTCGCCCGGCTCCGCCGGCTTCGGCGGGAACCACCGCCGTTTCACCAGCTCGCAGGCCATGCCGACGAACGCACCGCCGAACGCCGCCACGATCAGGCCGAGGTTGTAGGGCAGCCCGAGCAGGAGCAGGGCCAGCGCCCCGGCGGAGACCGCCGCCGTCCAGACCTTCCAGCCGACCAGCGCCGAGGCGAGCACGACCAGGAAGACCGCGGTCATCGGGAAGTCCAGGCCGGAGCGCAGCCGCTCCGGCAGCAGGTGCCCCGCGATCATGCCGACCACGGTGGCGATCGCCCAGTTGACGTACATGACCGCGGAGGCGCCGAAGTAGAACATGCTCTTGCGCCGGGCCGGCTCGTCGCCCTTGATCCGGTCGAAGGCCACGAAGAACACCGCGTCGATCAGGCCGAAGCCCAGCAGTAGCCGCCACCGCTGCGGCAGCTCGCGCACGTGCGGCGCGAGCAGCGTGGAGTAGATGAGCATCCGCAGGCTGAGGATCAGCGTCGTCAGGACGATGACCGGCCAGGCCGCCCCCTCCGAGATCAGCTTGAAGCCGATGAACTGGGCGGTCCCGGAGTTGACCACCATGGCCAGGCCGAACGTCTCCAGGTAGGACAGGCCGGCGGCCAGGCCGAGGGTGCCGCCGATCACGCCCAGCGGAAAGGCGGAGAGCAGGAACGGCACCATCGAGCGGGCGCCGGCGACGAACTCGTCCCGCGTGGTCGGCGTACGGTCAGACATGGTTCTCCCCAGGACGGCGGGCGGACGGTACGGCGGCGGCCGCCAGCGGCGCGCCCGAACCCGTCGCGCCGACGATAGCGGCCACCTCGGCCGCGCGGGTGCGGCAGAAGTAGTGCCCGCCCCCGTCGATCTCCCTCAACTCCACGTCGGCGGCGATCCGCCGCCACGCCTCGTGCGCCGCGCCCGGCCCGGCCGTCAGCGGGTCGTCGGCGGCCACGACCACCGTGACCGGCACCGGCAGCGGCTCCCCCACCCGGTCCCGCAGGTAGCGGTGCGAGCCGACGGCGTCGTGCCGGAAGGCGGCGACCAGGGCGTCGACGTGCCCCGCGTCCAGTCCGTCCAGCTCGGTGAAGCCGGTCTGGTCCACCAGCCAGCCCACCACGTCCGCCGGCGCCATCCCGGTGACCTCCGCGATGCTGGCGTCGATCTCCTCCGGCCCGCGCAGCAGCTTGCCGCCGAGGAAGAGCCGCTCGGGTGGCCGGCCGGCGGCGGCGAGCAGCCGGGTGACCTCGATCGCCGCCGCCGCGCCGACGCAGTGCCCCCAGACCAGCACCGGCCGGCCGCCCAGCTCCCCGATCTCGGCGGCCACCCGGCGGGTCAGCTCCGGCAGGTCCAGCAGCGGCTCGGGCCGGCTGACGTCGTGCCCCGGCAGCGCCACGGCGTGCACCGCGATCCGGTGCGGGGCCAGCGCCTCGGCCAGCGGCCGGAAGGCGAGCGGGCTGCCCGCCGCGTACGGGAAGCAGACCAGGACCCGGTCGTGGGCGGCGTCCGGCGGGGACAGCGGTTGCAGCAGCCGGTCCTCCGGCGCGGCGTCCGCCTCGACGGCGCGGGCCAGCGGCCCGAGCGTGGAGGTGGTCATCAGCTGCCGCAGGGTGACCAGGGGTCGTAGCGCGGCGATCACCCGCATCGCGGCGAGCGAGTTGCCGCCCAGGTCGAAGAAGTTGTCCTCCTCGGCGATCCCGGCCATCGGCACGTCGAGCGCCCGCGCCCACGCCTCGGCGATCCGCCGGGCGACCGGCGTGCCCGGCGCGGTCCGCCCCGCCGGCTCCGTCGGCCGGCGCGTCGCCGGGGCGGCCCGGTCGAAGCGGCGCCGGGTCGGGGTGACCCGGGGCTCGGGCAGGCCGGGCCGCAGCCCGGCGTGGGCGCGCTCCGGGTCGGTCGCCAGCTCCGCCAGCACCCGCCGGTACACCTCGCCGATGCCCGCCGCCTGCTCCGGCGTGAAGGCCGCCGAATGGTAGTGCAGGCTCAGCCGGACCCGGTCGGTGAAGAAGTCCCGCATGAACTCGGCACGCAGCGCGAACTCCGTCTCCGTGCTCACCTCCACGTCGAGCAGGTCGAAGCCGGGCAGCTCGCGCAGCTGCTTGAGCAGGTAGAAGTGGGTGTAGTTGAAGACGGTCTCGAAGAGCAGGTCGGTGGTGCCGGCGTCCGCCTTCATCTGCGCCATCGGGTAGCGCCGGTGGGGCAGCAGGTCCGCCTCCGCGCGGTACACCGCCCGGACCAGGTCGGCCCAGGAGCCGCCGCCGAGGTCCACCCGCATCGGCACGGTGTTGAGGAACAGCCCCAGCGCCCCGGTGGCGCCCTCCGCCTCCGGCCGGCCGCTCTGCTCGTACCCGGTGACGACCTCGGTGTCCCCGGCGAGCGCGCCGACCACCTTGACGTGCGCGGCCAGCAGCACGGTCTTCAGCGGCACCGCCAACCGGTCGGCCGCGCGCAGCAGCCGCTCGGAGAGCGCGTCGTCGATCTCCACCTCGTGGAAGACGACGGGCCGCTCGGCCGGCGCCTCCGGCGGCTGCCACCGGGGCAGCTCGGTGACCCCGCCCGCGGCGAGGACGCCACGCCAGAAGTCGCGGTCCGCCGCCGACTCCAGCGCCCGGCGTTCCAGCCCGATGTAGTCGCGGAAGTGGTTCTCGGCCGGCCCCTCGTCCGGTCGGTCCCCGGCCAGCAGCCGGTAGTAGGTGTCGAAGAGCTGGGTGTGCAGCAGGGTGATGCTCCAGCCGTCCAGCGCCGAGTTGTGCTGGCTGACGCTGTAGCGGTAGAGCTCGTCGCCGAGGACGTGCACGTGGATGCGGACCAGACCCGGCTCCTGCCAGCGGAACCGGTACGACTGCTCGCGCGCGTGCCAGTCGGCGTGCCAGCGCTCCTGCTCGGCCGGGTCGCGGTCGCGCAGGTCCACCACCCACAGCGGGCTCGGCGCGTCGGCGTGCACGAGTTGCAGGTACTCGCCGAAGCCGGTCAGGTGGTAGCTGGTCCGGAAGATCGGGTGCCGCGCGACGAGGATCCGCACCGCCTCGGTGAACGTCGCCTCGTCGAAGGGCGCGTTGATGAGGAAGCTGATGATGTCGTGGTACTGGGCGGCGCCCCGGGACAGCTCGTTCTCGTAGATCAGCCCCGCCTGGAGCTGCCCGAGCGGGTACGCGTCGACCACCCCGTCCGGCAGCAGGGCCCGGTCCGCCTCGTCGAGCAGGGCGAACGGCGGGTGCGCCACCGCCCGTTCCGCGCCCGGCGGGCCGGCCGCGAGCAGCGCCGCGATCGTCGGGTGGCGGAACAACTGCTGGAACGTGAGGTCCACCCCGGCGGCGTGGGCCCGGGCCAGCACGGTGACGAAGTGGATCGAGTTGCCGCCGATGGCGAAGAAGTTGTCCTCCACGCCGACCCGGTCGAGACCCAGCACCTCGGCCCAGATGTCGGCGAGGATCCGCTCGGGCCCGGTGCGCGGCGCCACGTACGGCCGCTCGGGCGCGGCCGGCTCGGGCAGCGCCCGCCGGTCCAGCTTGCCGCTGCCCGACAGCGGGAACTCCGCCAGCTCGACCACCCGGGCGGGGACCAGGTAGCCCGGCAGCAGGGTGCCCAGGTGGGCGGTGAGCGTCGCCTCGCCCACCGGCTCGTCGGCGACCACGTAGCCGATCAGGTTGCCGTCGCGGGCCACCACCACCGCGTCCTTGACGGCCGGGTGCCCGCGCAGCGCCTCCTCCACCTCGCCCAGCTCGACGCGGTAGCCGCGCACCTTCACCTGGTGGTCGAGGCGGCCGAGGTAGTCGAGCGTGCCGTCGGGCAGCAGCCGGGCCAGGTCGCCCGTGCGGTACACCCGCTCCTCGCCCACCTCCGGCGCGGCGACGAAGCGGTCCCGGGTCAGCTCCGGGCGGTTGAGGTAGCCCCGCGCGAGCTGCACCCCGGCGACGCACAGCTCCCCCGGCACCCCCACCGGCTGGGGGCGGAGCCGCTCGTCGAGCACGTACAGGCGCGTGTTGTCCACGGGCCGGCCGATCGGCACCCGCTCCCGGCCGGGCCGGCAGCGGTGGTGGGTGACGTCGACGGTGGCCTCGGTGGGCCCGTACAGGTTGACCAGCGTCGCGCCGGGCAGCAGCTCCGCGAGCCGGTCCACCTGCCGGGGACCGAGCGCCTCGCCGCTGGCGAAGACCTGCCGCAGGCTCGCCAGCCGGCCGGTGTCGGCGGTGCCGAGGTAGTCGAGGAACGCGCCCAGCATCGACGGCACGAAGTGCGCGGTGGTGACGCCGTGCGCCTCGACCGCCCCGATGATGGCCTCCGGGTCGCGCTCCGCGCCGGCGGGAAGCAGGCAGACGGAGGCGCCCTCGCGGGCCCACCAGAACAGCTCCCACACCGACACGTCGAAGGTGGTGGGGGTCTTGTGCAGGATCACGTCGGCGGGGCCGATCGGGTACAGCCGCTGCATCCAGGCCAGCCGGTTGGCCAGCGAGCGGTGCTCGATCATCGCGCCCTTCGGGGCGCCGGTCGAGCCGGAGGTGTAGATGACGTACGCGAGGTCCCGCCCGTGGCGCGGCGCGTCGGGGCCGGGCGACCCGACGGCGGCGGGCACCGGGCCGGCCGTCGGCAGCGGGAGCACCGGCACGCCGTGCGGGACCCGCGCCGGGTCGGCGGCGAGCACCACGGCGGCCCCGCTGTCGTCGAGCAGGTAGGCGACGCGCGCCGCCGGGTAACCGGGGTCGACCGGCAGATAGGCGCCGCCGGCCCGCAGGGTGGCCAGGATCGCCACCAACTGCTCGCGGGAGCGCTCGGCGAGCACGCCGACGATCGACTCCGCGCCCACCCCGGCGCCGCGCAGCCGCTCGGCGTACGCGGCCACCCGGGCCTCCAGTTCCGCGTACGTCCAACTGCCGGCCGCGGTGCGGACGGCGACGGCGTCCGGGCGGGCGCCGGCCCACCGGGCGACCCACTCGTCCGGCCGGCCGGCCGGGTCCTGGCCGACGCCGGTGTCGTTGACCTCCCGGAGCACGTCCCGGTCGCAGTCGGTCAGCAGGCTCAGGTCCGTCACCGGCGCGTCCGGCTCCGCCAGGGCCCGACCCAGCAACAGCGCCAGGTGGGCGCCGATCCGCTCGGCCGTGGCGCCGTCGTAGCGGCGGGCGTCGTGGTGGACCGTCACCTCGGCGGCGCCGAGGGCGAAGAACACCCCGACCCCGGCGCCGTCCGGGGCGCCGCCCCCCACCGCCACGTCGACGAGCGGGTGCGGGCCGGGACCGGCGTCCGCCGCCAGTTCCTCGGCGAGCAACTCGACCGGGTAGTCGGCATGGCGCGCCGCCTCGGGCACCGCCGTTCGCAACTGCCCGACCAGGTCGCGGTAGCTGCTCTCCGCCGCGCAGCGCACCCGCAACGGCAGCATCCCGGCCAACTGCCCCGGCTCGCCCGGACGGCCGACGAGCATGTCGTCGGTGCCGGTGTAGCGGCGCAGCAGGGCGGCCACCGCGGCCGTCACCAGGACCTGGCGGGCGTCCTCGCCGCCCCGGCCGGCCCGGGCGAGCCGGTCGATGACCGCCTCGTCGAGCGGCACGGTGACGGCCGCCGGCTCGGGCGGGGCGCCGGGCGCCGGGGTGCGGTCGGCGGGGAAGCCGACCGGGTCGGCGCCGGAGCCGAGCACGGCACGCCAGTGGCGGGCGTGCTCCGGGCGGCGCGCCGCGGCGATCTTGAGCTGGCCCCGCGTCATCAGCGACTGCATGATCTCTCCGGCTCACAACTCGATGTCGATGGTGGAGGGTGCCCCGGCGGCGACCCGGCGGGCCCCGGTCAGCTCGCCGACCGGCACCCCGGGGTCGGTCAGGACGGTGTCGGCGATCTCCAGCCAGAGGTCGGCGAAGGCCCGCACCGTCCCGGGCAGGAACAGCCCGGCGTCGTACGCCCAGTGCACGCGCAGCGAGTCCGCGCGCTCGTAGACCTGCATGTCCAGGTCGAACATGGCCTGGCCGGTGGGCGCGACGGCCAACTCGACCCGCCGCCCCAGGAAGTCGGCGGCGGCCACCTCGGCGTGCTGCATCGCGAACAGCGTGTCGAAGAGCGGATGCCGGTCCTGGTCGCGGACCGGCAGCACCTCGGCGACCAGCGTGTCGAACGGGTAGTCCTGGTGGGCGAACGCGTCGACCACGTCGTGCGCCACCTCGGTCAGCGACTCCCGGAAGGTGACCTCCGGCCGCACCCGGTGCCGCAGGCAGACCGTGTTGACCAGCATCCCCATGGTCGCGTCCAGGCCCGGGGCGCCGCGACCGGCCACCGGGGTGCCGACCGTGACGTCGGTCCCGCCGGTCGCCGCGGCGAGGAAGGTCGCGTAGCAGGCGAGCAGCACCTGGAACAGGGTCACGCCCTCGCGCCGGGCCAGCGCCCGCAGGGCGGCGGTCCGCTCCGCCCCGACGTCGAACTCGACCGTGCCGGCGCGCGCCGTCGCCGGGCGGCCGGTCAGCCGCGCCGCGTCGGTGGGCAGCCGCAGGGGCGCCGGCGGCTCGGCGAAGCGCCGCCGCCAGTAGTCGCCCCCGGGCGGTTCCCCGGCGGTGGCCCACACCGCGTAGTCGGCGTACTGGGCGGGGACCGGCGGTGGTTCGCCGCCGGCGTAGACGGTGTCGACCTCGCGCAGCAGCAACGCCAGGGAGAGGCCGTCGGTGACGATGTGGTGCAGGTCCAGCGCCAGCACCGGGCCGTCGCCGGTACGCCGCAGGGCGGCCCGCAGCAGCGGCGGGGCGGCCAGGTCGAACGGCTCGACCGGCAGCGTCCCCGTGCCCTCGATCTCCGGCAGGTCGAACGGGACGGCCGGCAGCACCCGCTGCACCGGCCGGCCCGCCTCGGTGCCGAAGGAGGTGCGGAGGATGTCGTGCCGGGCGATGACGGCGCGGAACGCGTCCGCCAGCCGGGCGCGGTCGACGTCCGCCGGCAGCGGCACCAGCAGCGGCAGGTTGTAGGTCACCGACGCGGGGTCGCGGGACTGGGCGAGGAAGACGCGGCGCTGTTGCGGGGAGAGCGGGTAGGCGTCCGCCGCCTCGGCGCGGGGCAGCGGCACGGCCGCCCGGGCCCGGCCGATCTCCTCGGCGAGACCGGCCACCGTCGGGTGGCGCAGCACCGCCGCGAGGGAGACGCCCACCCCGAGGGCCCGCTGCGCCTCGACGGCCAGTCCCGTCGCGGCGAGCGAGTCGCCACCGGCGGCGTAGAAGTCGTCGAGCACGCCCAGCTTCGGCATGCCGAGCAGGCGTTCCGCGATGCGCACCAGGACGCGCTCGGTGTCGTCGCGCGGCGGCAGGTACGCCCCGAACCGGTCGTCCGGCTCCACCAGGTCGGCGGGGTCGAGGGAGTCGACCTGCACGATGTGCCGGGGCAGGTCGGCGTCGGGCAGTTCCCGGGCGAGCAGGCCGCGCAGGTGCAGCGGGTCGAGGTAGTCCTCGGCCACCACGTACGCGCAGCCGCCCTTGACGGCCACCTCGCGTACCTGGGGCCAGAGGCGGGTCAGCGTGTCGACGTCGGCCATCACCGCTCCGTACCGGTCGCGCCGACCAGGGCGCGCACCGTGGGGTGCACGTACAGGTGGCGGGGGGTGAACTCGCCGAGGCCCTGCGCGCGCAGTTCACGCAGCAGCCGCAACGCGAGCAGGGAGTTGCCGCCGAGGTCGAAGAAGTTGTCCTCCGGCCCCACCTCGGCGCCGAGCACCCGCTCCCAGACCGCCCGGATCCGCTCGGCGCGGCCGGGCCCCGCCCCGGGGTCGGCCGGTTCCCGGGGGGCGGGCAGGGGCCGGGCGGCCGGCGCGGGCAGCCGGGCGGCGTCGAGCTTGCCGTTGGCGGTGAGCGGCAGCGCCGGCAGCGGCGTCACCGTGGCCGGCACCATGTACTCGGGCAGGATCCGGGCCACCCGGCGGCGCAGCTCGGCGGGCGGGTCGGCCCCCTCGGCGAACACCACGTACGCGTGCAGCCGGGCGTCGGCGGTGTCCACCGTGACCGCCACGGCCAGCACATCCGGGTCGTCGAGCAGCACCTGGCGGATCTCGTCCAGCTCGATCCGGTAGCCACGGATCTTGACCTGGTCGTCGAGCCGGCCCAGGTGCTCCAGCCGCCCGTCCGGGAGCAGCCGGCCCCGGTCGCCGCTGCGGTACATCCGCCCGCCCCGCCAGGGGTCGGGCAGGAAGCGCTGGGCGGTCAGCTCGTCGCGGTGCAGGTAGCCGTCGGCCACCCCGGCGCCGCCGACGTGGATCTCCCCGGCGGCGCCCGGCGGCAGCAGCCGCCCCGCCGGGTCGAGCACGTGCACGTACCAGCCGGGCAGCGGGCGCCCCACGGAGCGGGTGGCGGCCAGGGCCAGGCCCCGGTCGATGGTCTGCGCGGTGACGTGCACGGTGGTCTCGGTGATGCCGAACATGTTGACCATCCGGCAGTCGCGCTCCGGGTACCGGTCGAACCAGCCGGTCAGCATGCCGGCGTCCAGCGGCTCGCCGCCGAACACCACAAGGCGCAGCCCCAGCCGGTGCGCGGCCCGCCGGTCGGCGTCGACGAGCTGCGCGAACGCCGACGGGGTCTGGTTGAGCACGGTGACCCGCTCCACGCGCAGCAGGGCGTGGAACTCGGCCGGGTCGCGTACCACCAGGTGCGGAACGACGACCAGGTGCCCGCCGGTGAGCAGGCAGCCCCAGATCTCCCAGACCGAGAAGTCGAACGCGCTGGAGTGGAACATCGTCCAGGTGTCCGCCGGGCCGAGCCCGAACTCGTCCCGGGTCGCGGCGACCAGGGCCAGCACGTTGCGGTGCGGGACCTGGACCCCCTTCGGCCGGCCCGTGGAGCCGGAGGTGTAGATGACGTACGCGGGGTCGTCCGGGCCGGCCGTCGCCGCCCCGGTGCCCGCCGGGTCGTCGGGGTCGTCGGCGAGCAGCTCGTCGACCTCCACGCCGTCGGCGCCGACGAGCAGGGTCACGCGGGAGTCCTCGACGGTGTAGCGGATGCGCTCGGCCGGGTAGGTGGGGTCGATCGGCACGTAGGCGGCGCCGGCCCTGAGCACGCCGAGCAGCGCCGCCACCAGGTCCACCGAGCGTTCCAGGCAGACGCCGACCCGGGTGCCCGGCCCGCAGCCCCGCGCCCGCAGCGCCGCCGCGATCCGCCCGGCGCGGGCGTCGAGCTGGGCGTACGTGAGCCGGTCGTCGCCGTAGGACACCGCCGGGGCGTCCGGGGTGGCCCGCGCCCACCCGGCCACCCGCTCGTGGATGCCGCCGGTCGGCTCGGGCAGGTCGACGGCCGCCCCGCCGAGGGCCGCGACCCGGTCCCGCTCGGCGTCGTCGAACAGGTCGCAGTCGGCCAGCGCCCGGTCGCCGTCGGCGAGGAGCTGGCCGAGGACGCGGGTGACGTAGCCCGCCACCGTGGCGACCACGTCGGCGGACCACACGCCGGTGCGGAAGTCGCAGGTGACGGTGCTGCCGCGCAGGGTCAGGGTGAGCGGCCACGGCGGCGTCAGGCTGGGCAGGTAGGTGTCGGCCGGACTGTCGGCGGTCAGCACGCCGACCGCGGCCTCCGGCGGCCCGGCGTCGGGCGTCCGCCCGGCAACGAGCCACGGGGCCGGCTCGGCGGGCCGGGCCGCGAGGGCGCGCAAAGTGCCGTCCACCGCCACGGGCACGACCGCCGGCCCCTCGTCGCGCAGCGTGCCGACCCGCACCCGGCGCACGCCGCCGAAGCGGGCCAGCACCGCGCCGACCGCGCCGGTCAGCGCCAGCAGGTCGGTCCCGGCGGGCACGGCGAAGGCGTACGACGCGGTCCGGTCGGCGCGCGGGTTCCCGCCCCGCCAGGCGGTGTCCCCCTCGTGTTCCCCGTCGTCCGCGGCCCCGGTCCCGGCCGTCTCCCCGGCGGCGGTCCCCGGCGACTCCGCCTGCCCGGCCGACTGAGACTGCCCGGCCGGGTCCGGCGCGACACCCTCGGGGCGGTCCCCGGGCTCCGGGCCGGCGGTCGGCTCCGCCCCGGCCGGCGACGCGATACCGGCCGCCTCGACGGCCAGCTCGCCCAGCGCGCGGCCGGTGAGCGGGCCACGCCGGGCGACGAGCACCAGGTCGGCGCCGGCGTCGTGGCGCAGCAGCACCGCCCGCACCGGCGGACCGTCGGCGGGCAGCGGCCGCGCCAGTTCCACGGCGCGGCGCGCGGCGGCCGCCGACGCGGGCATCCGGTCCACCCAGAGCCGAGCGGCGTCGAGGCCCCGACGCGCCAGCGCGGCGGCGAACCGGGCGGCGACCTCGTCGGGGTCGCCGGCGACGGCCACCGCCGCCGCGTGGCAGGAGCGGCCCGGGTCGGAGTGCTGTCGGGTGGGCTGTGGACGGCTGCTCATCGGGTGGTGAATCCTCCGTCGACGGTGATGACCGAGCCGGTGACCTGCGACGACTCGTCGGAGGCCAGCCACAGTGCGGCCTGGGCCACCGAGTCGGGCTCGATCAGCGCATTCATCGGCTGGGCCTGGACGAACGTCTCCTCGTGCTCGGCGACCGGCACCTCCAGCGACCGGGCGATCTCGGCCAGCATCCGACCCTCGACGTACGGGTCGTCGCGCACCGAGCCGGGGCACAGGGCGTTGACCCGCACCTTCAGCGGCGCGTAGTCCAGCGCCGCGGCCCGGGTCAGGCCGACCAGGCCGTGCTTGGCGGCGACGTACCCGGCGAAGTGCCGGTAGCCGACCAGGCCGGCGGTCGACGCCACGTTGACGATGCTCCCGGCGCGCTGCCGGCACATCACCGCGCCGACCGCGCTGATCATCCGCCACGGGCCGGAGAGGTCGACGTCGAGCATGAGCTGCCACTCGGCCTCGCTGATCTCGTGCACCGGCTTGCCGGAGGGCGCCGCGATGCCGGCGTTGTTCACCAGGACGTCGATCCGGCCGAACCGGTCCAGGCAGAGCGCGACGGCGGCCCGGACCGCGTCGAGGTCCCGCACGTCGGCCTCGACCGGGTACGCGGCCACCCCCAGCTCCGCGCAGAGCTTGGCGGTGTGCGTGAGCTGGCTGGCCGAGCCGAGCGGGTACGGCACGTCGGGCAGGTCGTGTGCCACGTCCACCAGGACCAGGTCGGCGCCCTGCGCCGCGAAGGCGGTCGCGCAGGCCCGGCCGAGTCCCCGCGCGGCGCCCGTGATGATCGCGGTCCGGCCGGCCAGCCGGCCCGGCGTCGGCTCAGGCACCGGCCAGCCTCCGTCGCACCAGCGCCAGCAGCTCGGCCGGATCGTCGGCGAGGTACATGTGTCCACCGGCGACGGTGAGGGAGGCGAACCCGGCGGAGGTGACCCGGTCCCAGCCGGCCAGCGCGGAGGCGGCCACCAGGGTGTCGTCGGCGCCGCGCAGCGCGGTCACCGGCACGTCGAGCCGCTTGTCGCCGCCCGGCCGGTAGCCCTCGTGCAGCTCCACGTCGGCGCGCAGGGTCGGCAGCAGCAGCTCCCGCATGTCGGGGTCGGCCAGCGCCGGATGCGTGTAGCCGGCGAACTCCTCCACCCGCGCCACGAACTCGTCGTCGGGCAGGTCGGCGGCCGTGTGGTCGCGGCCCGACCACGGGTCGGGCGAGCCGCTGACGAACAGGTGCGCCAGCCGTACCCCGGCCGCCTGGGCCAGCCGGCCGGCCATCTCGTACGCGAGCACCGCGCCCATGCTGTGGCCGAACAGCGCCACCCGGTCGCGGCCGGCGACCAGTTCGAGCACCTCGTCGAGGAGCCCGTCGACGGCCTGGTCCATCCGGCGGTACGGCTCCTCGACGAAGCGCTTCTCCCGGCCCGGCAACTGCACCGGGAGGATCTCCAGGTCGGGCGGTGCGACCCGCTGCCACGGTTGGTACACCGAGGCGCCCGCGCCGGCGTACGGGAAGCAGAGCAGTGACGTGACGGTCAAGACGGCTCCTTGCCGAGGAGGGCGGACCGGACGGCGCCGAGCAGTCCGGGGTCGGCCCGGGCGAGCAGGTCGTGCCCGCCCGGGACGGTGACGGTGGTGCAGCCGGCGGTGGTGAGGTCGGCCCACGCCGCCGTCCCGACGTCGTCGACGTGCGGGTCGGCGTCGCCGCGGATCGCGGTGACCGGCACGCCGATCGGGCCGGCGTCGCGGTAGCGGTAGCTGCGGCCGAGTTCGAAGTCGGCGCGGGCCGCCGGCAGCGCGGCGGCGGCCAGCTCCGGGTGCGCGGCGACGGCCGCCGGCATCGTGCCCAGCGCGACCAGTTCGGCGAGGAACGTGGCGTCGTCGGCGCCGGAGTGGTCCGGTTCGACCTCGGCGCGGTGCGGGGCGACGGCCGAGGAGACCACCAGCAGATCGGCCGGCCGGTGCCCGCGTCGCTCCAGCCGGCGGACCAGCTCGAACGCGACGTACGCGCCGAGGCAGTCGCCGTAGACCGCGTACGGCCGGTCCAGGTGCGGGGCCAGGGCCGCCTCGAGGGCCTGTACCAGCGGCGTCATCCGCCGTGGCGCGGGATCGGCGACCCGCTCGCGGCGGCCCGGGTACTGCACCGCGTTCACCTCGACGGCGCGCGGCAGCCCCGCCCGCCAGGTCTCGAAGGCCCCGGCGTTGCCGCCCGCGTAGGGCAGGCAGAACAGGCGCAGGGCGGGCCGGGCGACGGGCGCCCGGACCACCAGCCACGGGTTCTCAGCCATCGCGGCTCACCCGCTCGACGACGGCGCCGTAGCTGCCCAGCGCGACGAACTCCGGCAGGGTGATGCTGCTGCCGTGGCGCTGCCGCAGCGCGGTGACCAGGCGCAGTGCGCGCAGCGAGTCGCCGCCCGCGGCGAGGAACTCCGCCCGCTCGCCGCGCGGCGCCACGCCGACGACCTCCTGCCAGACCGACGCCACCCGGGCCGCCCAGCGGTCCCGGGCGTCCCCGTCGCGCGGGGCGGGGACGACGGGACCCGCCGGTCCGACGGTGGGCAGCGGCACCGTCGGGTCGGTCGCCAGCAGCCGGCGGTACGCCTCGGCCAGCCGGTCGGCCCGCGCCTCGTCGACGTGCCGGGCGTCGTACTGGAGGGTCAGGGCGAGCTGGCCGGTGGCCGGGTCCACCTCCACGTCGACGGCGAGGCTGAACGCCACGTCGACAGTGATGCCCCGGCTGTCGACGATGCGGCTGCCACGGCCCCCGCCGCCCTCGCCCTCGTCGGCGCCGCCGTGGAAGTGGGTCCAGTTGAAGAAGTGGTCGAACCGGGGCCCGGCCCCGCCCGCCCGGACGATCTCGGCGAGCGGGAACCGGTGGTGGCCCATCAGCGACCGCTCCGCCTGCCAGGCGGCGGCGGCCAGCTCGGCCAGCGACCGGGTGCCCAGCACGGCGCTCACCGGCAGGGTGTTGAGGAACAGCCCGAGCGTGGCGTCGCTCCCCTCGGCCTCGGGCCGGGCGCCGACGACCAGCCCGGTGACCACCTCGTCCCGGCCGGCGACCTCCCCGATCACCCGCAGGTGGACCGCGAGCAGCCAGGACTTGGCCGGTATGCCGGCGGCCCGGGCGGCCGCGGTGACGGCGCCGGTGGTGGACGCCGCCAGCGGCACCCGCCGGGTGGTGGTGATCCGTGGCTCCGCCCCGCCGAGCAGCAGCGGCGGCACGCCGCCGGCACCCTCGAGCCAGAACCGGCGTGACCCGGCGTCCGCCACGGCCTCCCGTTCCGCCGCCACGTACGCGCGGAAGGGCAACGTCGGGCGGTGCGGCACGGACAGCCCGGCGCGGCGCCGGTCGTACGCGGCCAGCAACTCGCCGAGGAGGAGGTGCAGGCTCCAGCCGTCGAGGATCGCGTGGCACTCCGCCACGATCAGGGTGAAGGTGTCGGTGTCGTCGCGCACGGCGTGCAGCCGCAGCAGCGGCGGCCGGTCCCAGTCGAAGGGCCGCACCCGCTCGGCCGCCACCAGCTCGTCGACGCGGGCCCGGCGGGTGGCCTCGTCGGCGTCGGTCAGCTCCGTCACCGGCACCTCGACCGGCACCTCGGCGTGCACCAGTTGCAGCGGCTCGGTGTGGGTGCCGAGGGAGAAGCCGGTCCGCAGCACCGGGTGCCGCGCGACCAGGTCGGCCAGCGCGGCGCGCAGCGCCTCCGCCTCCAGCGGCGCGTCGACGCGGTGCGCGGTGACGTTGTGGTACATCGCCGGGTCGCCGGTCAGCTCGCAGTGGTAGACCATGCCCTGTTGCAGCGCGGTCATCGGGTAGGCGTCGGCCAGCCCGGCGGGCAGGCGGTCCCGGTCGGCGGCGGCGACCAGGGCGAACGGTTCCGCCGCCCCGGAGGCGTCGGTGGCGTCGGCGCCGGGCCC
Organism: Micromonospora sp. NPDC007220; assembly: GCF_040634035.1. Classification (NCBI taxonomy): domain Bacteria; kingdom Bacillati; phylum Actinomycetota; class Actinomycetes; order Micromonosporales; family Micromonosporaceae; genus Micromonospora; species Micromonospora sp. NPDC007220. Next base: position 84,099 of record NZ_JBEYEU010000019.1, read on the forward strand.
GGTGAGGGTGATCTCGCCGTGCGCGACCAGTTCCCGGATCGACTGGTGCACGAAGATGTCGCCGAGCCGGAACGACAGGCCGCGCCGGTTCGCCGCGACCTGCATCTGGATGCTGCGGATCGAGTCGCCGCCGAGGGCGAAGAAGCTGTCGGTCACCCCGACCGACTGCGTGCCCAGGACCTCCCGCCACGCCTCGACGAGGATCTCCTCGGCCCGGTTGGCCGGCGCCACGGCCGGCTCCCGCCGGGCCCGGTCGAGCTCCGGCGCGGGCAGCGCGGCCCGGTCGAGCTTGCCGTTGCGGGTCAGCGGCAGGTCGTCGAGGAGCACCACGGCCGCGGGGACCAGGTGGGCGGGCAGCCGCTGGGCGAGCCAGTCGGTCAACCGGGCCTCCAGCGGGCCGGCGGCCGGGCCGTCCGGGACCGCCACCGCGGGCCGCGGGTCGGCGGCGTACTCGGGGCGCACGGCGTGCAGGGTGTGCCGGTCGGTGCCGGTGAGCAGGTCGTCCTGGCGGGTGACCACGTCGAACCCGCGGTCCTCGAAGAGGGCGATCAGCTCGTCCAGGCGCCCCTCGGTGTCGGTGCCGACGGCGTCGTGCACCTCCATGGCGACCTGCGCGATGAGCAGCCAGTGCCGCTCCTCGATGCCGGCGAGCACGTCGGCCTCGGCCCGCTGCACGTCGATCTTCAGCAGGTCGATGCGCTCCGGCCCGACCTCGTCGATGACCTCCGACAGCGGGCGCACGTCGACTGTCACCTCGGCGCCGTCGAAGCGCTCCGCCAACAGCTCGTCGACCCGCTCCAGCAGGGTCTCCCGGTCGGACTCGCCCCGGTCGCGCTCGTTGGCGAGGAACCGCTTGATCACGGCGACCTCGGCCGCCGGGTCGGCATACGCGGCCTGGCCGGACATCATCGAGTAGCCCGGGTAGTAGGTGAAGGAGACCTGCCCCGGCGCGGTGGACAGGCCCACCGGGTGCACGGTGGCCGGCACGCCGAACTCCTCGACGTTGCGCCGCAGGGCCGCCACCACCGACGGCACCGGCTCGAAGGCGTGGATGGTCGCGTCCGGGCAGGCCGCGTGGACGAACAGCGAGAACATGCCGATGTTGGCGCCGACGTCGAAGACCGTCGCGCCCCGGCGCAGCACGATGCCGTCGCGCAGGTAGACCCGCTGCGTGAAGATCTCGTCGTACAGGTAGCGGGTCTCGTGCGGGTTGATCCCGGCGACCCGGTCCAGGTCGACGTCGACGGCCGGCGCGGCCGGGCGGACGTAGCCGACGAGGCGGTCGCCGTGCCCGTCGTCGTCGCGGGCCACGACCGCCGCGTCGGCGACCTCCGGGTGCGCCCGCAGCGTCGCGGCCACCTCGCCCGGCTCCACCCGGAAGCCGTGGATCTTCACCTGGTCGTCCAGCCGGCCCAGGTAGCGCAGGCGCCCCTCGGCGTCGAAGCGCACCCGGTCGCCGGTGCGGTAGACCCGCTCCGTCCGGCCGCCGGGCAGGGCGGCCCGGACGAACCGGCGGCCCGTCGTCTCCGGGTCGCCCAGGTAGCCGTCGGCCAGCTGCGGCCCGCTGACGCAGAGTTCGCCGGCCACGCCGGGCGGCACCGGCCGCAGCCGCTCGTCGAGGACCCACACGCCGACGCCCGGCAGCGGACGGCCGATGGTCGGCGCCGTCGCGGGGCGGATCTCGGCGGCGGTGCTGTCCACGGTGCACTCGGTGGGCCCGTACAGGTTGACCGCCCGGACGCCGGGCAGCGCGGCGAGGGTGTCCCAGAGGTCCGGCGGGATCGCCTCGCCGCCCACCAGCAGCAGCTCCGGCAGCCGGGCGTCGCCGGCCCCGGCGAGCAGGATGCGCAGCTGGGAGGGGGTCAGGTCGAGCACGTCGACCCGGTTGTCGGCGAGGGCCACGGCCAGCTCGGCACCGCCGCGCCGGACGTCCTCGGGCACCAGGTACAGGCTGCGGCCGTGGGCCAGCTGCACGAGCTGCTTGACCGAGGCGTCGAAGGTGAGCGGGGCGTTCACCGCCACCCGCAGCCCGGCCCGGCTGCCCGCGTACACGGTCTCCTCGAGCGCGTACGCCAGGTGGGCCGCGGCGCCGTGCGGGACCTGGACCGGTCGCGGCGTGCCCGTGGAGCCGGAGGTGAAGATGACGTAGGCGGGATCGGTGGGCGCCGCCGGGGGCACGGCCACCGTCGCGGTGCCGGCGGCCAACTCGGCGACGGTCGCGCCGGCGAGCCCCGCCGGGCCGCCCGCGCCGACGACGAGCCCGGCGTCGACCGCGCGGACCTGCGCGGCGAGCCGCTCCGCCGGCGCCGCCGGGTCCAGCGGTACGTACACCGCGCCGGCCCGCAGCACGCCGAGGAACGCGACGACGGTGTCCCGGGACCGGGTGGCGAGCACGCCCACCCGCGCGCGGTGCAGCCCCCGCTCGACCAGGCCCGCGGCGACCCGGGCCGCGACGTCGCGCAGCTCGCCGACGGTGTACGTGCCGTCGGCGGCGACCACCGCCGGGCTGTCCTGGTCGGCGCCGGCCAGCCCGTCCTCGAGCAGCTCGACGAGGGTGCGCACCGCGGCGCGGGACGGCTGGCCGGCCGCCTCGGCGAGCCAGCGGGCCTCCCCCTCGCCGGTCAGCACCAGCGGCGTGCCGTCGGCCAGCGCCCGGGGCAGCGACCCCAGGATCGCCAGCAGACCCTCCAGCAACCAGCGGCCCCCGACGACCCGCAGGGTCACCTCGTCGTCGCCGACCACGGCGGTCAGCTGCGGGCCGGCCGTCGCGGGCGGCGCGGAGACCTCGACGGCGGTGGCGCCCAGGCCACCCAGGGCCGCCGGGTCCCCGGCCGGTACGACGGCGAAACCGGCGACCGCGTCGGAGTGTTCGCCGACCGGATCGACCAGGTGGAACGCCTCCTCGGCGGCGGACTCGGCGGCGCGTACCTCGTCGAGCAGCGCCTTGGGCGCGGCCGGCAGGGGCAGGCCCAGCCGGACCGGCGCGTGGCCGCCCAGCGGGCCGACGACACCGGCCGTCCCGGTGGCCTGCCGCCCGTCGCTCCACCGGGCCAGCACCAGGTCCGCGTCGTCGACCCCGGCGGGCGGCTCGGCCCGGCGGGACAGCGCGAGCGCCCAGGCGGCGAAGAGCAGGTTCGCGACGCCGACGCCGGCCTCCCGCGCGGCGGCGCTCAGCGCCGCGGCGGGCAGGGTCGCGGTGCCGACCTCGGCCGGGTCGTCGCCGTGCGGGGTGACCAGCCGCGCGGCCGGCGCGGCGGGTGCGCCGAACGGGTCGGCCTCCTGCCGCTGCGACAGCTGCCACTCGGTGACGTCGAGGAACTGCAGGGCGTCGGGGTCGTCGGCCAGCCGGCCGTCGGCGTACGCGCGGGCCAGGTCGGCGAGGACGAGCCGCAGGCTGGCCGGGTCGGCGATCAACGGCGTGGCGGCCAGCTCCAGGGCGTCGTCGGTGACGGTCACCGACAGCTCGCCCTGGGCGCCGACGACGACGCTGCGGCCGTCGTCGACGTCCTGCAACGGCACCCGCAGCCCGGGGTGGTGCACCAGGGTCAGGCGCAGCGCCTCGTGCCGGGCGACCACCGCGTCCAGGGCGGTCTGCAACCGGGCCCGGTCCAGCGGGCGGTCGAGCAGCACCCGGGCGCGGACCAGGTCCTGCGCCCCGGACCAGGCCAGCCGCTGGATCGGGGACAGACGGTAGCCGTTCACACCACGCTCCGGTTGAGGTAGAGGTCGGACATGGCGACCAGGATCTGCCGGTCGCCGCTGAAGGGTTCGCGACCGTGGGTCGCGAGGAAGTTGTCCACCACCAGCACGTCGCCGCGCTGCCAGGGAACCGACACCGCGTGTTCCCGATACAGGTCCCGGATGCCGGCCACCACCTCGTCGGGGATCGGCTCGCCGTCGCCGTAGTAGGCGTTGCGGGGCAGCCCCTCGGGCCCGTACTCGCGCAGCAGGGCGGCCGACACCTCGGCGGGCATGTTGGAGACGTGGAACAGGTGCGCGTGGTTGAACCAGACCGTCTCGCCGGTGCGCGGGTGGGTCGCCACCGCCTGCCGGCGGGCCCGGGTCCGCAGCCCGTCGCCGTCGAGCCAGGTGTACTCGGTGGCCGAGTCGGCGCAGTACTTCTCCACCTCGGCGCGGTCGGTCGTCTGGAACGCCTCCTGCCAGGGCAGGTCCAGGTGCGGGCCGTAGTTGCGCACGTAGCTGACCCCGTGCCGGAGGAACCGCTGCCGTACCTCGGCGGGAATGCGCGGGCTCACCACCCGCTCGCTGGCCAGCGGGGTCGCGCCGCCGCTGCCGGTGGCCGGCTGGGCGCACCAGAAGTAGAGGTGGGTGGGCCAGTTGTGCGAGTACGACATCTCGTGGTGCAGCGGGATCCACTGCTCGGCGTTGAACTCGGTGGAGGTGAAGACCTTCTCCGCGACCTCGTGCCGGGGCGCGGCGCGTTCCAGGTAGCCGAGCAGGTCCGGGCTGACCGCGCGGGCGGCCCGGCTGAAGTCGTCGGCCGTGGCCACCTCGAAGCCCCGGAAGAAGACCGCCCCGTGGGCGTCGAGGTCGCGCAGCAGCTCGTCGCGGCGCCCCGCCAGCCAGCCGGCCAGGTCGAGGTCCGGCACGGCGGCCTCCACCAGCAGCACGAACGTGTCGTCGACCAGCACCCGGCGGGACACCGGCGAGGTGACCGCCCCGGTGCCGCGCCGGCGCGGCGCCGGCCCGGTCACGACCGCACCCCCGTGGAGGTCACGGTGGCGGCGGTCAGCTCGGGCGCGGCGACCGGGTCGGACATCGCGGTCAGGATGCGGCGGGGCGGCGTGAACGGCTCCCGGGCGTGCGCGGCCAGCATGTTCTCCACCAGCAGCACGTCGCCGCGCCGCCAGGCGAAGGAGCGGGTCTCGGCCGCGTACGCGGCGCGCAGCTCGGCCAGCACGTCGTCGCCGATGGGCGTGCCGTCGCCGTACGCGGTCTGGTAGGGCAGGTCCTCCTCGGCCAGCGACGCGCGCAGCCCGGCACTGACCTCCGCCGGCAGCGAGGTGACGTGGAAGAACAGGGCGTGGTTGAACCAGGTCCGCTCCCCCGTCACCGGGTGCTCCCGCACGGCGGGGCGGACCTGCCGGGTGCGCAGCTGCTGCTCGCCGACCCACTCGACGTCGATCAGCGCGCGGGCGCAGTACGCCTCCACGTCGGCCCGCTCGTCGGTCTGGAAGGCCGTCTGCCACGGCAGGCTGATCCCCGGCAGGTAGTTGCGCCGGTAGAGCACGCCCCGGCGCTCGAATCCGGCGACCGTCTCCGGCCGCAGCCGGTCGAGCACCCGGCGGCTGTCGGCCAGTGGGGTGCGCCCACCGGCGGCAGGCTCGGTCTCGCAGTGGAAGACGATGCGCAGCGGCCAGTTCACCGTGTACGACTGCTCGTTGTGCAGCACGATCGGCTGGTCGGCCGGGTGCTCGGTGGAGGTGTAGACGCCCTCGGTCACCTCGCTGCGCGGCGACGAGCGCTCGCCGTAGCTGAGCACGTCGTCGGAGAGGGCGGCCATGACGGTGCGGAAGTCGGCCGCGCCGTCCACCGCGAAGCCACGGAACAGCACGGCGCCGGCGCGGCGCGCCAGCTCGTCCACGGTGGACCGGTTGCCGGCCAGCCAGGCGGCCAGGTCCACGTCGGGCACGTTGGCCCGGACGAGGGCCGGCAGGGGCCCGCCGGGCCAGTCGGGGCGTACGTCGACCAGGGACCGTTCGCGGCCGCGGCGCGGGATCACCGGCGCGACCGGGGTCTGCTCACTCATCTCTCGTTCCCCCCCAGGGTGTGGGCACATCGGGCGAGGCTGCGCCGGGGATCGGCGGCCGCGCCGCGTAGGAGTGCGGTGAAGCGGCGGTGCCACGTGTCGACCAGTTCGCCGTCGAAGCGGTCGGTGCGGTAGGTCCAGAGCGCCGCCAGCCCGTCGCGGCGCTCGTCGAGCCAGAGGGTCAGGTCGAGCCGGGCGGTGTCGGGGGTCAGCTCCACCCCGACGAACTCGCCGCCGGAGGCGTCGACGTGCCGGGCCGCCGGAGCGTTCTGCACGCCGAACGCGACCTGGACCAGCGGGTTGCGGCCCGGCTGCCGGGCCGGGCGGAGCCGCTCGACGACGACGTCGAACGGCACGTCCTGGTGGGCGGCGGCGAAGAGGGTCACCTGGCGCGCCTCGTCCACCAGGTCGGCGAAGGACCGGTCCGGGCCGGGCCGCAGGCGCAGGGGCATGGTGTTGACGAAGCAGCCGACGCTCTGTTCGGCGGCGACGCTGGTCCGGCCGGCGAAGGCGACACCGATGAGCACGTCGGTGCGGCCGGTCTCCGCGGCGACCAGCGCGGCGAAGGCGGCCAGCCCGACCATGTGCAGGCTGGCGCGGCTCGCGCGGGCGAGGTCGCGGACCACGGCGGCGGTGTCGTCGTCGATGCGGGTCCGCAGGGCGGCCCCGGCCGGGGACCGGTCCGCGCGGGGCGACGTGCCGGCGGCGCGCGCCGGTGCGGCGGCCGGCAGGTCCAGGACCGTCGGCGCGCCGCGCAGCGCGGCGACCACGGCGGCCACGGCCTCCCGGCCGGCCGGGGCGGCCAGCCAGTCCCGCTGGGCCACGGCGAGTTCCGCCGGGCCGGTCGCCGGACCGGCCGGCCACGGCGGGCCCGCCCCGGCGCCCGCCGACTCGGCCTCGCAGGCGCGGCCCAGGTCCCGCACGATGACGCTGAACGACCAGTCGTCGCAGACGATGTGGTGGGCGACCAGGAGCAGCGCCGCCCGCCCGTCGTCGGCGGCGACCAGTCGGGCGCGCAGCAGCGGGCCGGTGGCGAGGTCCATGGGGGTACGCGCGTCGGCGGCGGCGAGCTGGTCGAGCTGCTCGTCCAGCGGCACCCCGGCACGGGGCGGGGCGACGACCAGCGGGACGTCGAGGTCGTCGCGGACCCGCTGCACCGGACCGTCCGGGGTCGACGGGAAGACGGTGCGCAGCGCCGGATGCCGGGCCACCACGCGGCGCAGTGCCCGGCCGAGCGCTCCCGGGTCGGTCCCCGGCGGCAGCCGGACCGCGAACGACACCAGGTAGGAGGTGTCGGCCGGGTCCAGCTGGTGCAGGAACCACAGCCGGGTCTGCGCGGCCGAGAGCGGGGCCGTGTCCACGGGCGCCGCGGGTGGCGTACCGCCGGCCGACGGGTGCCCCGGCCCGGGTGCGGCTCCGGCGGTCGCGGTCCCGGCGGGCGCGGCGGTGCCGGCGGGCGCGGCGGCGGGTCCGGCGGCTCGGCGCAGGTCGTCGAGGTGGTCGGCGAGCGCCTCCACCGTGGCGTGCGCGAACAGCGCCGCCGGGGCGACCGGCAGGCCCGTCGCGGCGGCGAGCCGGGTGGCGCAGCGTACGGCCAGGAGGGAGTCGCCCCCGAGGGCGAGGAAGTCCGCCTCCGCCCGGTCCACCGGCCGGCCGAGCACGTCCCGCCAGACGGCGGCGACCGTGGCGACGGAGCCGGCCAGCGGCACGCCGTCGCCGTCGATCGCGGCGACGGCGACCTCCGGGGCGGGCAGCGCCGCCCGGTCGACCTTGCCGTTGGGGGTGGTCGGCAGGCGGTCCAGCCAGACGACGGCGGACGGCACGAGCGGGGCGGGGACCGTCTCCCGCAGCAGGTCCCGCACGTCGTCGCGGCGCTCGCCGACGAGGTAGCCGACGAGCAGCGGGTCGCCGCTCGGCCCGGTCCGCACCGCGGCGGTCGCCTCGCGTACGCCGGGCAGGGCGGCCAGCCGCGCGGCCACCTCGCCCAGCTCGATGCGGTAGCCGCGCAGCTTCACCTGGTCGTCCATCCGGCCGAGGAACTGCAACTGCCCGTCGGGGCGCAGCCGGACCCGGTCGCCGGTGCGGTACATCCGCTCCCCCGGGCGGAACGGATCGGCCAGGAAACGCGCCCGGGTCTCGTCCGGCCGGTTGAGGTAGCCCCGGGCCAGCCCGGCGCCGGCCAGGTACAGCTCTCCCGGCTCTCCGGGCGGCACCGGCCGGCCGTCCGCGTCGAGCAGGTAGACGCGGGTGCCCGGCAACGGGCGGCCGATCGGCGGGGCTCCCCCGTCGGCCGGCACCTCCGCCCAGGTCGAGTAGGTGGTGTCCTCGGACGGCCCGTAGAGGTTGCAGAGCCGGCGTACGTGCGGCCGGGCGAGCACCCGGGCGGCGAGCGCCGCGGTCAACGGCTCGCCGGCGAGGCAGACGGTGCGGACGCTGCCCGGCAGCGCGCCGGCCGCGAGCAGCTCGCTCATCGCCGACGGCACGGTGTTGACCAGGGCGACGGGCAGCCGGTCGGCGTCCGGCGCGGCCAGCGCCAGCGCGTCGCGGACGAGCACCACCCGACCGCCCCAGCAGAGCGGGCCGAAGAGCTCGAAGACGGACAGGTCGAAGCAGACGGACGTGGCGGCGAGCACGCCGCCCAGTTCGACGTCGGTGAAGGTCTCCCGGGTCCAGTGCATGAGCACGGAGGCCGAGCGGTGCTCGACGGCGACGCCCTTGGGCCGGCCGGTCGAGCCGGAGGTGTAGATGACGTACGCCAGGTCGGACGGGTCGCCGGGCAGGCCGGGGCGGGCCGCCGGGCGGGCGTCGAGGTCGAGGTCGTCGAGACGGAGCGCGGCGTCGGCGAACCGGTCGGCGAGGTCGGCCACCGTCAGCACCAGTCGGGCCCCGGAGTCCTCGGTCATGAAGGCGACCCGGGCGGCCGGGTAGGCCGGGTCCAGCGGCACGTAGCAGGCACCGGCCTTGAGCACGCCCAGCAGCGCGACCACGAGCCGGGGACTGCGGGGCAGGCAGACGCCGACGCGGTCGCCCTGGCGCACCCCCCGGTCGACGAGGAGCGCGGCCAACCGGTTGGCCGCCGCGTCCAGCTCGCCGTAGGTGAGAACCTGCCCGTCGCACCACACGGCGTCGGCGTCCGGGGTCCGGTCGACCTGGGCCTCGACCATCCGGTGCAGGGTGTCGACGGCGGGCGGTCGGACGTCGGGGCGACGGGACGGGGTGGGCCGACGGACCGGCCCGGCGGGGCGCGCGGGTGCGCTCACCGCGAACCGCAAGCTGGCATGGCGCGTCCCACCGAGCATTCCCCCCACTACCGACGGTGATCGGTCGCGCGCCCGCTGCCAGGTCGACGACCGGAGACAATGACGCATCGTGACCATGAGCCACCGAGCCATCGCTCTCCGCAGAGAGAGTCCACGACCGCCGATTCCACTGCCAAGATGTCTCCCAGAATCCGGGACACGAGTGGCGCCCGCATGGAATCCCAGATTCGGCCGTTCCCGCGGGTGATCAGGCGCCCCGACGGGCCTCACCACGGCAGACTTCCCACCGCGCGATCAACGGGTCCGATGTGGCCACCGAACGACTGTCAGGTATCGGGCAGCTCCCCCGACCGCCGGCGGCCGACCGCGCCGACGGCGTTCGCGCCGGCACGGGAAAGCGCTTACCATCTCTTATGCATCGACGGGATTGGATCGCTGGCGGCCTCGACGGGGTGGTCGCGCACCCCTCCCGCCGCCCCGCGCCAGCCGAAGGAGCCACATGACGTCCCCCGACCCGCACAGACATCCCACCCGTCGACGCCTCGGCCTGGTGGCCGCGGCCGCGCTGGCGCTCGTCGGCGCCGCCGTGGCCGTCGGTCCGCAGCCCGCCGCGGCGGCCACGGTCGACCCCGGCGCCACCTACGTCCTCGTCAACCGGCACAGCGGCAAGGCCATGGACCTGTGGGGCTGGTCCACCGCCGACGGCGCGCCGGTCAACCAGTTCACCCGCAACGACCTGGCCGTGCAGCAGTGGCGGTTCGTCGACGTGGGCGGCGGATACCACCAGATCCGCTCGGCGCACAGCGGCAAGGTGCTGGAACTGCCGAGCGCCGAGGACGGGGTCCAACTCGTCCAGAACACCGCCGCCAGCGGCAACACCCGGCAGCACTTCCGGCTCGCCGACGCCGACGGCGGCCACGTCCGCCTCGTCAACCGGCACTCCAACAAGGCGCTGGACGTGTGGCAGTGGTCGACCGCCGACGGCGCGATGATCTCCCAGTACCAGGACCTCGGCGGCGCCAACCAGCAGTGGCAGTTGGTCAATCTCGGCTCCGGCGGCACCGCCTGCGGCAGCGGCGCGTTCCAGGCCGAGGCGGTGCTCAGCGGCGGCACCTGGACCGCCCGCAACGGCGCCAGCACGGTCTACACCGGAAGCGACATGCGCGCTGCCGTCCAAGCCGCCGTGAACAGCCTCAGCGCCGGGCGGACCAGCAAGCAGCGCGTCGTCGTACGAGGCTCCGGCTCGATGAGCGCCGGTTCACGGATCTCCCTGCCCAGCTACACCGCGATCGACGTCTGCGGCACCATCGACGTCACCGGCTCGGGCAGCGGCGACCAGGCGCCCATCTACTCCCGCGGCACCACCAACATCGAGGTCGGGCACCTCACCGTCACCGGCGCCCCGCTCTACGGGATCTTCCTGCGCAACGTCACGGACGTCGTCCTCGGCCGCATCGACATGCGGCTCCGCAGCGGGCTCGGGATCCGCATCGACAACCGCGGGGACACCAGCCAGTGGACCCGCAACGTCCGGATCGACAGCGCGTACGTCTCCGGCGCCAGCTCCCACGCGGTCGAGACGTACGGCGTGGACGGGCTGACCATCGGCACCGTCACGGCCCGCGACGTGGGCGAGTCGGGCCTGCTGCTCAACCAGACGATCAACGCCACGGTCACCACCGTCGACGCCGAGAACGCCGGCGCCGGCACCGGGTACGCCGCCTTCCGGATGGCCAACCGCAACGGGCGCGTGGGCTCCGGCTACCCGACCAACGTCCGGGTGGGCACCGTCCGGGCACGCGGCGGCGGCCGGGGGATCTTCTGCGTCTCCGAGTCCGGCGGCGCCACGGTCGACCGGGTGGACATCGCCAACACCGGCAACAACGCGGTCCTGATCGAGAACTGCCAGAACGTGAACATCGCCGCCGGCGGCGGCACGATCAGCGGCGGCGGCGAGATCCGGCTGGCCGAGCGCACCGAGTTCCCCGGCAACCGGGACATCACGCTGCGCAACTTCACCCTGGTGAACAGCCGGATCGTCGAGAACCCCTGCGCGGACAACCTGACCATCAGCAACGTCGGGCTGAGCAACTCCACGATCGTCCGGTGCTGACCGGGCGGCCCCGGCACGCTCGCCGGGGTCGCTCCGGCCGTCCGGCGCCGCGGTCGACCGGGACGCCGGATGGTCGGACGGGCACGGACGCCGCGCGGGCGACCGTGCCCGTCCTCCCGCCCTGGACGCTCCCGGCCCCGAGGGGGGCGGGACCGGGAGCGTCCGGACGGAGAACGCGTCGGTCAGCCCGCGACGGAGCGGAAGACCGGGTAGTAACCGCCGGACTGGCCGGCCGCGGTCGGGTGGTACGAGATGCCGAGGTTGGCGAAGTTGAGGGCGTGCAGCCACTTCGTGCCGGAGCTGCACAGCTGGTGCCCGACGAACTGCGACCGCACGTCGGCGAACTTGAAGCCGGCGGCGACGGCGGCGGTGCGGGTGAGGTCGTCGACCAGGTTGATGCCCTCGTTGATCTTCGCCCGGGAGGTGGCGCTCAGCCCGATGCAGGTGGTGCCGAGCTGGTAGAAGACCGGGTATCCGACGACCACCACCCGGGCCGAGGGCGCCCGGGTCTTGATGCCGTTGTAGACGTTGCGCAGCAGGCCGGGCAGCTGGGCCCGGGCCTTGTCCTGGGCGGCCTGCACGGCGGCCACGCACTGGGTGGTGCCCTGGAGCACGCAGGTGGACATGATGTTGCCGAAGCCGACGTCGTTGCCGCCGATCGTGACGCTGACCAGGGTGGTGGTGGAGCTCAGCGCCGACAGCTGCGTGTTGATCAGGCTGGTGGTGGTGGCACCGGAGCAGGCGACCGAGCGGTACGACGCGGGCTTGATGTTCGCGGCGTACAGGGCCGGGTAGGCGTTGGTGCTGCGCTGGCAGGAACCGCTCTCGCTGGTGTAGCTGCCGGCACCCACGCCCGATGCGTACGAGTCGCCGAGCGCCACGTAGCGGTCGGCGGGCGCAGCCTGGGCGGGCGCGGACAGGGTGAGGCTGACGCCGAGAGCCGTGGCCAGGCTCAGGGCGAGGGAAACGAGACGGGTTCTCCGCACGTCGCACTCCGGGGGTAGAGGAATCGAGTGCGAGATTGATATCACCGAATATTCGTCCACGAAAGATCTTGCCGGAACATTTAGGGGTGCCGGTAAAGACCTACCGGGTTCCCGTACCGGTACGTGCGCCGGCAGGGGTCGCGTGCGCCCGGACCGGGGTCCCGACCGCACGGTGCCGCGAGTCGCGCGGCCCGGCGGACGCGACCCGGTCGGGGCGTACGCGGACGGGGTGGAACCTCAGCGGGACGAGTCGCCCCCACCGGTGGCCGTCGCCACGAACATGGTCTGCACCTGCTCGGCGGCGTCGAGCCCGGGCACGGCGTGCGCCCGCACGTCGACGAAGCCGGCCCGGCCCAGGGCGGCGCGCCAGCCCGCCACGTCCAGCAGCGGGGACGCCGGCACCCGCGGCTCGTCCTCCGCGTGCCGCCACCAGCCCTCGGCCAGGCCGAAGGTCAGCGTGTTGTAGTCGAGGCGGCTGGTCATCTCGTTGATCACCAAAATGCCGCCCGGCTTGAGCAGCGCGTGGCAGTGCCGCAGCGCGACGGAGATCCGCAGGGTGGCGTGCAGGACGTTGCTGGCCAGGACGACGTCCATCGAACCGGGTTCGAAGCCCTGGTCCTCGGGCGCGCCCTCCACGTTGTAACGGGCGAAGTCGACGTGCGGCCGGTCGGCGCCGAAGCGCTGCCGTCCCAGCCGCAGGAACGCCGGCCCCACGTCGGTGTAGAAGTACCGCAGCCGCTCCGTCCGGTCCGTCAGGGCGTCGAGCACCGGGCCGCTGGTGCCACCGGTCCCCGCACCCACCTCCATGACGTGGACGTAGGACCGCGGATAGCGCCGCAGGAACTGCCGGACGTGCTCCCGCACCCGCGCCGCGCAGAGCCGGTTGTAGAAGTCCAGCTGGACGTTGTCCCGGTAGATCGCGGAGACCAGGTCGGCGGAGCCGCCCGGGAAGAGCACCTCGTTCGCCGGCCGGTCGCCCCGCACCACCTCGACGAGCTGCGTCTGGCAGGCGACCAGCAGCGGCACGTATCCGGCGACCTCCGGGTGCTCCCGGCGCAGCGTCGCCGCCGCCGCGTCGACCGCGTCGTCCCCGGCGAACCCGGCCGCCTCGGCGACCCGTCCGGTCACGGCGAGCCCGTCGCCCTGCCGACGCAGCAGGCCGGCGTCCGCCAGCAGGTCGAGCAGGGCGTCGCCGAGCCGCTGGTAGCCGGGAGCCACCGCGAGCCGGGCCAGGATCTCCTCCCGGCCGGCGACGGCACCGGGGGCGGGCAGGACTCCCGCGGCGGCCAACCGGGCCGCCAGCAACCGCCGCCCGAAGTCCGTCACCGCCTCGAAGGAGGTACGGAACCGCGCGTGGCGTTCCTGGTCCACGTCCACGAGCGGCTGCGGCGTCGCCTCGACGTCCGGTGCGGTCACGATGCGCCCTCCAGGTGCGAGTCCGGCGGTGCCGGTCAGATCAGGTGCGCGGCCACGGATGCCGCGGCACGGGGTACGGTCGGCCGGCCGGCGAGCTGCGCGGTCAGGTCCGCGAGCAGCTCCGCCCGCGCCGGCACGAGATAGAAGTGGTCGCCGGGGAACGCCCGCAGCCGGAAGCCGCCGGTGGTCAGCTCCGCCCAGGCGGAGACCGACTCCCGGTCGCAGGCCGGATCCCCCGTGCCGAGGTACGCCGTGATCGGCGCGGACACGGTCCGCGGCGCGCGCGGCAGGTAGCCGTGGATCAGCCGCAGGTCGGCCCGGAGCGCCGGTACGACCAGTTCCCGCAGCTTCCGGGAGCGGAAGACCACCGGATCCACCTCGCCGAGCGCGGCGATCCGGACGAGGAACTCCTCGTCGTCGAGGTGGTCGGGATGCTGGTCGATCCGGGTGACGTGCGGCGCCCCGTGCCCCGAGACGAACAGGAACTCCGGCACGACGCCGAACCGCTCCTCCAGCCGGACGGCCACCTCGTAGGCGACCGAGGCGCCCATGCTGTGGCCGAACAGGGCGAGGGGACGGTCCAGGTAACCGGTGAGCGCCTCGGTGACCCGGTCGGCGAGCACGTCCATCCGGTCGACGCACGGCTCGGAGAGCCGGTCCTGGCGGCCCGGGTAGCGGACGGCGAGCACGTCGACGGAGTCCGGCAGCCGCGCCGCCCAGGTCTGGAAGAACCCGGCCGAGCCGCCGGCGTGCGGCAGGCAGACCAACCGCAGACCCGCGTGCGCGCCGCCCCGGAACACCCGCAGCCAGGGATCGCCGCCGCTCGGGCGGGACAGGGACATCTGGGGCACTTCCCGGTCGCGCCGCTCAGTCCGACATCGCCACCAGCACCCGGCGGTCACCCGTGTACGGGCGCCGGCCGTGCGCGGTGAGCACGTTGTCGATCAGCAGCAGGTCGCCGACCCGCCAGTCGACGTCGACCGCCGCTTCCAGGCCCCGGTCGCGGATCTGGGTGACGTACTCGTCGGGGATCGGGGAGCCGTCGGCGAAGGTCACCGACTGGGGCAGCTCGTCCGGGCCCATCACCTGGGTCATCACCCGGGCGATGTCGTCGTCCAGGCCGGCCGGGTGCCACTGGTCGGCCTGGTTGAACCACACCTCGGCCCCGGTGACCGGGTGCCGCAGGGTGGACTCCCGCAGCTGGACCACGCGCAGTCCGTCGGCGGTCCACTCCCAGGTGGCGTTGGCGCCGGCCAGGAACTCCTCGACCTCCTCGCGGCTGTCGGTCTCGAACGTCTCCCGCCAGCTCTTGCCCAGCCCCATGCCGTCGTGCAGGTTCTGCTGGTAGCGCAGCCCACCGGCGAAGTCGGCGCGCAGCTGCGGGTCCAGGGAGTCGAGCCACAGCTCGGCGTCGACGACGGGGGTGGCGCCGCCGGTCTCGGCGGCGATCTGGCAGAAGAAGAGCAGCCGGGCCGGCCACTGCGCCGCGTACGACAGCTCGTTGTGCATGGAGATGGTGTACCGGGACGGGTACTCGGTGGACGTGTAGACGTTGCGGCCCACCTTGGTGCGCGGCGAGTTGCCGTGCACGTACGCCAGTCGCCTCGGCAGCAGCAGGTCCATCACCGGGTCCAGGGTCTCCGGCCGCACCCCGAAGCCACGGAAGACGAGCGCCTTCTCGGCCGTGAGCACCTCCGCCAGGTCCAGCTCGCGCAGGTGGTCGACCAGTCCCTCGGCGCTCGGCGCGCAGCCGGCGCTCTCCGGGGTGATCTCCAACGGCTTCCAGCTCGCGTGCTCGTTCATTCCGGGGCTCCTCACCGTCCCAAGCTGTGCGATCCCTCCCAGGCTCTGCCGCTCCGCTATATTCCGTCCATATCGCCACCATCCGGGGTTGCGCGGCCCGCCCGCTCGGCGGCCTCCGCCCGTTCCGCCTCGGCCCGGGCGCGACCGCCGAAGCCGAGCACCGCGAGCACCGCGATCACCCCCATCGCCCCGCCCACGATCAGCATGGCCCTGGTGAAGCTCGTCGAGTCGAGCAGGAAGCCCGCGAACAGCGCCCCCAGCGAGTTGGCTCCCGAGCTGAGCAGCATGACGATCGAGCCGGCCCGCCCGCGCAGGTGGTCAGGTGCGCTCTGGAGCACGTACAACATCCCGGCCACGTTGCTGATGCCGGCGCCGTAGTGGATCAACGCGAAGATCGCGCCGAGGACGACGAGTCCCGGTGCCAGCGCGAGTCCCGGTGCCAGCGCGAGCAGCGGCATCAGCACCGCCCAGGCGATGTTGACCCCCATGATGATCCGGCGGATCCCCCAGCGACTCAGGTAGAAGTTGCTGGTCATCGCGCCGGCCATGCCGAAGACGCTGTTCACCATCAGCAGCATCCCGACCGTGGCTGACGAGCCGCCCAGGTTCTTGACGATCACCACGAGGCCCAGGCCCAGCACCTGGAACAGGATGTTGCTCGCCGCGAAGAGGCCAAGGGCGCGGCGCAGGTAGAGCTGGCCCCAGACGAAGACGAAGCCCTCCCGCACCCGGGTCAGCAGGCCACCGGGCTCGTCCGCGCGCGCCTTCGGCGCCTGCAGGTCCCGCCGCACGAACAGCAGGGTGACCAGCGAGATCACGTGCATCAGCACGGCGAAGCCGAACGGCGCCCAGCGGGTCAGCGCGTACAGCCCGGCGCCGGCCGGCTGGCCGAGGATGCTGGCCGCGTTGGCCCGCGACTCGTTCGCCGCCGTCGCGGCACCATACCTGTCGGCCGGGACCACGTTGAACACCGCGGCGCGTTCGGCCAGGGCGTAGCAGATGCCCAGGCTGGCCTCCACGAACGCGACAGCCATCAGGTGCGGCAGCCACACCGAGTCCCGGGCCACCGCGACCGCGACGCTGCCGATCGCGACGATCCGCCCGACGTTGCAGAGCACCATGGTCCGCCGGCGGTCCCAGCGGTCGACCAGCGCGCCGGCCGGCAACTGGGTGACCAGGTTGGGCAGCAGCGCGGCGAAGGTGACCAGGCTGGCCGCCGTGGCCGAACCGGTCGACCAGAAGACCAGCAGGGTGTAGCTGATCGAGGTGGCCCGGGAGCCCAGCGCCGAGACCCCGGAACCGACCCAGAGCAGCAGGAAATCGCGGTTGCCGGTCAGGCGGCCCGGCTGCCGGGACGTGTCCGCCGGGTGCCCGACCGCGCTCACGACGCGGACCCGGCGGGGGTGGCCCGGCACCAGTCGAGCACGGCCATGGCGCTGTAGAGCTTGTTCTCCGCCTGCTGGAAGGCGATGCTGGCCGGCCCGTCCAGGACCTCGGCGGTCACCTCCTCCCCGCGGTGCGCCGGGAGGTCGTGCATGAAGACCGCGTGCGGGCTGCGCCGCCACAGCTCCCGGTCCACCTGGAACGGGGCGAAGCGCAGCCGCCAGTCCGGGTCGGGCTTGCTGGTGCCGGTGGTCTGCCACCGGGTGGTGTAGATGGCGTCCAGGTCACCCGGCAGGTCGTCCATGTGGTGCCGTTCGACGAGGTGGGCGCCGCAGCGCTGGGCCTGCTCCCGCGCGACCGCCGCGATCTCCGCCGGCAGCCCGTACCCCGCCGGGGTGCGCAGCTCCAGCTCGACGCCGGGGAAGCGGGTCAGCGCCAGGGCCAGCGCGGTCGCGGTGTTGTTCGCCTCGCCCAGGTAGAGCAGCCGCAGGCGCTCGATGCGGCCGAAGCGCCGCAGCAGGGTGGTCAGGTCGGCCAGCGCCTGCGTCGGGTGCTCCTCGGCGCTCATCGCGTTGATCACGGCCATCCGGTGCTGGCGCGACCAGTCGCGCATCTCCCCCGGGTCGGCGGCGGTCCGCGCCACCAGCACGTCGAGCATGCCCGACAGCACCCGGCCGGTGTCCTCGCTGGACTCCCCGGTGTTGACCTGGAGGTCGTTCGGCCCGTACTGGATGGTCCTCGCGCCGAGCCGCAGCGCGGCCACGGTGAACGCGGTCCGGGTCCGGGTCGACGTCTTCACGAAGTAGGTGCCGACCACCCGGTCGGCCAGCGGGCTGGCGGATTCGCCGGCGGCGAACCTCGCCCCCCGCGCCACGATCGAGTAGAGGTCGTCGTCGGTCAGGTCGCGGATCGACACCAGGTGCCGCACCTGCCGGGTCGGTGGGTCGGTGACCGTGGCAAGGCTGCTCGGTACGGTCGTCATCACATTTCCTCCGTCAGTGCGGTGTCGGACGCCAGCCGCGACACGACCTCGTGGCCCTGGTCGCCGTTTGTCAGCAGCACCAGCCCGGAGCCGTCGGGCACCCGGCCGGCGGTGAGCGCCTGGTAGCCGGGGATGCGGCCCCGGTGGGTGAACTCCACCCGTGTCCCGGCGGGCCCGTCGATGCGGTCCACCATGCAGCCGAGTCCGAAGACGCCGCCCGTTCCGGTGGTCAGTTGCGCCACCGCCAGCTCCCGGCTCAGCAGGGCCGGGTCGCCCCGGTACGCGAGGTGGATCTCCCTGACGAGCTGGGCCAGGTCGGTGGCGGTGGTCCAGAGGCCGGCCGCCGCCAGGTCCGTACGCACCTGCCAGCCGCCCGGGAGCGGCTCGCCCCGCTCGTCGTGCCCGACGGCCACCGGCCGGCCGGACGTCTCCGGGAAGCTCTGGTCGAAGCTGCTGCCGGTCATCCCCACCGGTCCGAAGACCAGCTCGGCCATCAGGTCGGCGAAGGGCGTCGCGGTGACGTCCTCCATGAGCTGCTGCACCACCACGAAGTGGCTGTTGCGCTCCACCGCCACCGCGTCGGGCGCGTCGAGCGCCCGGACCGGACCGGTGGGCACGCCCCGGCCGTGCAGCACGTCCGACAGGCTCGGCACGGGGCCGCCACGCGGGTGCCCGGTGCTGCCCGTCGGGGTCAGCCCGGCGACGTGGGAGAGCAGCTGCCGCAGGCTCACCGGTCGATCGGCCGGCAGCTGCCAGCCCTTCAGGTACGCGTTGACGTCCGTGTCGAGCTGGAGTTGCCCCCGCCCGAGAAGGACCAGCGCGCCCACCGCGGTGACCAGCTTGCTGACCGAGCCGACCTGGAAGATTGTCGCCGGGGTCACCGGGGCGTCGCCGCCGGCCGCGCGGTGCCCGGCGGCGCGGACCTCCACCACCTCGCCGTCGGCGAGCAGGGCCAGCGAGGCGCCGGGCACCCGGTGGGCGGCGAGCAGCGGCTCGACAGCCGGCAGCACCGGCACGGCCCGCGCCACGCCGGCGCGTACCGCCGGATCCGCCGCTTCGACGGACGCCGCCGCCCCGGTCGGGGCGAGCGAGGCGGCCAGCTCGGCCAGGGTCCGGTCGAGCATCGCCGCCCGCAGCGTCAGCGGAACTCCGGCCTGCCGGGCCGCCGTGACCACCGGTACGACCAGCAGCGAGTGCCCGCCCAGGGCGAAGAAGCGGTCGTGCCGGCCCACCCGGTCGATCTCCAGGACCCCGGCCCAGATGTCGGCGATCAGCTTTTCCAGCCCGGGGCGGGGCGGGGTGTGGTCGGCCGCCCCGGCCAGGTCCACCGGGGGCAGCGCCCGACGGTCGACCTTGCCGTTGGCGTTGAGCGGGATGGCCGGCACCGGGACGAAGACGCTCGGGACCAGTTGGCTGGGCAGCCACCGGGCACAGTGCGCGGCCAGGTCCGGCGCGTCGCCGACGTGGTAGGCCACCAGGCGGGGTCCGCCGGCGCCCGTCGACTCGACGGTCACCACCGCGTCCCGCACGCCCGGATGCGCCACCAGCACCGCCCTGACCTCGCCGGGCTCCACCCGGTGCCCTCGGATCTTCACCTGGTCGTCGACCCGGCCGAGCAGGTCGAGCTGCCCGTCCGGCAGCCAGCGGCCCAGGTCGCCGGTCCGGTACAGCCGCCCGCCGTCCGCGGCGAACGGATCGGGCACGAACCGGTCGGCGGTCAGGTCCGGCCGGCCGGCGTAGCCCCGGGCGAGGCCGGGGCCGCCGAGGTGGACGTGCCCGACCACGCCCACCGGCACCGGTTGCAGGTCGGCGTCGAGGACGTACGTGCGCATCCCGGCCATCGGCCGGCCGATCGGCGCGACGTCGCCCCGCAGCGGCCCGGTGACCGGGTACCGGCTGACGGCCACCGTCGCCTCCGTCGGCCCGTACTCGTTGAGCAGCACGCTGCCCGGCGCGAGCGCGTGCCAGCGGTCGCAGACCTGCCGGGTCAGCGCCTCGCCGCCCAGGACCAGCAGCGGGGTCAGGGCCGCCGCCTGCTCCGCGCCGAGCTGGCGGGTCAGCAGGTCGAGGTGGCCGGGGGTCAGCTTGACGAAGCTGAACGGGCCGGCGTCGGCCAGCCTCGGGCCCAGCTCGTCCAGCCCGGCGCCGGGCGGCAGCAGCCACAGCCGCTGCCCGGTGACCAGCGGCGCCCAGATGCTGGTCACCACCATGTCGTACGCGACCGACGAGAAGAGCGCGGCGCCGCCGGTGCGGTCCCCGATCAGCTCCTCGGCCGCCCAGCCGAGGTAGTTGGCGAGGCTGCCGTGGGTGATCTGCACGCCGTTCGGCCGGCCGGTCGAGCCGGAAGTGAAGATGACGTACGCGAGGTGCTCCGGGTCGGGACGGCCGGGCGGCGGGTCGGCGGGCAGCGCGGCGATCCGCTCGGCGTCGCGGTCGAGCAGCACCAGCTCGACGCCGGTGAGCCGGTCGGCGTGGCCGGTCGAGGTCACCACCACCGTCGCCCCGGCGTCGGCGAGCATCGCGGCGACCCGCTCGGCCGGGTGCCCCGGGTCGATCGGCAGGTACGCGCCGCCGGCCCGCCACACCCCGAGCAGGGCGGCGACGAGGTCGGCGCCCCGGTCCAGCAGCACCCCGACGACCCGCTCCGGGCCGATCCCCGCCCCGCGCAGGTGGTGGCCGATGCGGTTGGCCGCCGTGTCCAGCTCGGCGTAGGTCGTACCGTCGACGGCCTCCGCGTCGGGGGTGGCGGCGGCCCGCGCCGCGACCCGGTCCGGGACGAGGTCGACGCATCCGGGCACGGCCGAGGCGTTCCAGCCCACCAGCACGTCGTCGCGTTCCCCGGCGGGCAGGTACGCCGCCCGGGGGTCGCCGTCGGGGTCGGCCACCATGGCCTCCAGCACCAGCCGGTACATGCCGCCCAGCCGCGCGGCGTCGGCCCGGCCCATGGCGTGGCTGTCGGTGCTCAGTTCGAGCCTGCCGGCGCCCGCGGCGACGGCGAGCGCGAACTCGGAGGTGCTCGCGCCGATCCGCTCCACGGGCGCGGTGCGCCCGCCGTCGACCTCGGTGAAGTCGAGGTAGCTGAAGTAGACGTCGGTCAGGCCGGCGCCCCGGCCGGGGGTGCGGATGGCCGGCGCCGGGTAGCGGCGGTGCGGCCACAGGTCGGCCTCGCGGGCGTGCACCCGCTGGACGAGCTCCCGCCAACTGCCCGCCGTCCGGTCGTGCGGGAACGGCAGGGTGTTCAGCGACATGGCGTAGACCCGCTCGCTGCCCACCACGTCCGGCCGGGTGTTGCAGACCAGCCCGCTGTAGAAGGCCGGCTCGTCGGTGAGCTGGCTGAGCACCTTCAGGTGCGCGGCGTGCAGCACCGCCTTGAGCGAGACCCGGGCCGCCGAGGCCAGGGCCCGCATCCGCGGCTCCAGGTCCGCGTAGGACACCACCTCGGTGTACGGCTCCCGGGTGGCCGGCGCGGGCGGCGCCCACGCGGCGGGGAGCAGGAACCTCGGGTGCCGCTCGACCACGTCCTGCCAGTACCGCTGGTCGGCCGCCGAGTCCAGGGCGCGCAGCTCGCCGGCGACGAAGTCGGCGAAGCGCACCCCGGGCGGGGCGGTGACGTCGGGTTCCGCGCCCGCCCGCCGCGCGTGGTACCGGTCCAGGATCTCCATCACCAGGGCGTGCAGGCTCCAGCCCTCGATGATGACGTGGCAGATGGTGAGCACCAGCCGCCAGCTCCGGTCGGTCTCCAGGCACACGGTGAACCGCAGCAGCGGCGCCCGCTCGACGTCGAACAGCTCGGCGTACTCCTCGCCGACGAGCCGGCGCACCAGGGCCGTCCGGTCCGCCTCGGCGACCCCGCGCAGGTCGCGGGTGCGGACCGGGACGTCCACCGTGCGGTGCACGAGCTGCATCGGCACCGAGTAGCCGCTCGTGTCCACCGAGGTACGCAGCACGTCGTGCCGGGCCACCACCTCGGCGACGGCGGTCCGCAGCGTCGCCAGGTCGAACGGCTCGTCGTCGGGGATCAGGAACGAGACGACGTTGTGGTAGTGGTTCTGGCCGTTGTCGGCCAGCATCTCCAGCAGCATCCCCAGCTGCACCCGCGACAGCGGGTACGCGTCGTCCAGCCCGGCCGGCAGCAGCGGCAGGTCGGCGGGGGCAACCAGCTCGAAGGGCTCGACGGGGCGGTCGGTCGGCGCCGGCGCGTCCCGGCTCGCCAGCACCTCGCCGAGCGCCCGGACGCTCGGGTGCCGGAAGATGTCCGCGACCGTCACGTCCAGCCCGGCCGCGCGCATCGTGCCGGCCAGCACCAGCGCCGTGATGGAGTGCCCGCCGAGGTCGAAGAAGCCGTCGGTGACGCCGACCGCCGGCAGGCCCAGCACGTCGGCCCAGACGGCGGCCACGCGCTCCTCCAGCGGACCGGCCGGGGCGACGAAGTCCCGGCCCGCCAGCGTCGCGCCGGTGGGGGCGGGCAGCGCCCGCCGGTCCAGCTTGCCGCTGTTGTTGCGCGGCAACTGTTCCAGCAGCACGAACGCCGACGGGACCATGTACTCCGGAAGGCTGCGTCCCAGCCGCTCGCGCAGCGCGGCGACCTGCGGCGGCTCCCCGTCGCCGGCCACCAGGTACGCGGTCAGCCGGGGGTCGGCCGGGTCGTCCGCGCGCAGCACGACGACCGCCTCCGCGACACCGGGCAGCGCGGTCAGCGCCGCCTCGATCTCGCCCGGCTCGATCCGGTAGCCCCGCAGCTTCACCTGGTCGTCGAGGCGGCCGAGGAACTCCACGCTGCCGTCGGGCAGCCGGGTGGCCAGGTCGCCGGTGCGGTACATCCGGCTGCCGGCCGGGCCGTACGGGTCGGGCAGGAACCGCCGGGCGGTCAGGTCGGGCTGGTTGAGGTAGCCGCGGGCCACCCCGTGCCCGGCCAGGTACACCTCGCCGGGCACGCCGATGGGCGCCGGGTGGCCGTACTGGTCGAGCACGTACATCCGCACGCCGGACAGCGGCCGGCCGATGCGGCTGCCCACGCCGGGCGCCAGGTCGGCCCGGGTGATCCGGTGGTAGGTGGAGTAGACGGTGGTCTCGGTGATCCCGTACATGTTGACCAGCGCGGTGCGGGCCAGCCCGAGGCGGGACGCCCACGGGGCGAGGTCGGCGAAGTCGAGCTTCTCCCCCGCGATGACCACCGCCCGCAGCGACAGCTCCCGGATCCCGGGGGCGTCCTCGGCGGCGAGCCGGACCAGCCCGCGCAGCGCCGTCGGGGTCTGCGCCAGCATGGTGACCCGCTGCGTCACCAGCAGGTCCAGCAGGTCCTGCGGCACGCGGGCCACCTCGCGGGGCACCACCACCAGCCGGCTGCCGTGCAGCAGCGCCCCCCACAGCTCCCAGACGGAGACGTCGAAGGCGTACGAGTGGAACAGCGCCCACACGTCGGTCTCGTCCACCGCGTAGTGCTCCTGCGCGGCGTCGAGCAGGCGCAGCACGTTGGCGTCGCTCACGCAGACGCCCTTGGGCCGACCGGTCGAGCCGGAGGTGTAGATGACGTAGACGAGGTCGTCGGGGTCGCGGGCGATCCCCGGATCGGTCTCCGGGTGCCCGGCCAGGTCGCCGGAGTCCAGCAGCACCCGCCGCCCGTCGAAGCCGGCGAGCACCTCCGCCTGCGCGGAGGTCGTCACCACGGTCCGCGCCCCGGCGTCGGCCAGCATGTAGCCGATCCGCTCGGCAGGCTGGGCCGGGTCCAGCGGCAGGTACGCCGCGCCGGCCTTGAGCACGCCGAGCAGCGCGGGCACCAGGTCCGCGTCCCGGTCGAGGCAGACCCCGACGACGGTCTCCCGGCCGGCGCTGGCCGCGCGCAGGTGGTGCGCCAGCCGGTTGGCGGCGGCGTCGACCTGGGCGTACGTCAGCTCGACGGCGCCGGCCACCACGGCCACCGCCTGCGGATCGCGGGCCAGCTGGGCCTGGAACAGCTCGACCATGGTGCCCGTGACCGGCTCGTCGGCGCCCTGGTCGGTGACGCCGAGCAGCCGGTCGCGCTCGCCCCCGGGCACGCAGACGGCCTGGCAGTCGTCGTCGGGGTCGGCGACCATCGCCTCCAGCACCGCCCGGTACATGCCGGCGATCCGGTCCAGGTTGGCCTGGCTGACCAGTCCCGCCCGCGCGGAGAGCGCGTAGCGGCCCCGCTGGGCGAAGCAGGAGAGGTCGAACTCGGTGGCGCCCTCGCCGGCGGCGCCGGTGATCACCGGGCCGGACCCGTCGCCGCCCTGCGTCGCGCGGCTGAAGTCCTGGTAGTTGAACAGGACGTGCAGCAGCCGGTGGCCGGCCTCGCGCTGCATCTCGGCCAGCGGGAACCGCCGGTGCGGCCACAGCGCGACCTCCCGGTCGAACACCGCGGCGACGAGGTCCCGCCAGGTGCGGGCGGACCGGTCGTACGGGAACGGCACCGTGTTGAGGTACATGCCGTGCACCTCGTCGGCGCCGAGCACCTCGGGCCGGGCGTCGCAGACGAGGCCGGCGTGGAAGCCCGGCTCGCCGGTGAGCTGGCTGAGCACCTTCAGGTGCGCGGCGTGCAGCACCGCCTTCACCGACACGTCGGTGTCGCGGGCCAGGGCGCGCAGTGCCTCGTCCAGGTCGGCGAAGTCGACCGTGGCGTCCACCGTGGCGTCCGGCGCGTCCGGCTCGCCCCAGCCGGCGGGCAGGGTGAACGGGGCACGCCCGTCCCACACCGACCGCCAGTGCTCGCGGTCGGCGGTCGACTCCAGCGCGGCGATCTCGGCGGCGATGAAGTCGGCGTAGCGCACGGGAGGCACGTCGGCCGACGCCGGGGTGCGGCCGTCGGCCAGTTCGGCGTAGCAGTCGAGCACCTCGGTGACCAGCCGCGCGCTGCTCCAGCCCTCGGTGACGGTGTGGGAGATGGTGAAGGTGAACCACCAGCTCTCGTCGCTGTCCACGTGCGCGGTGACCCGCAGCAGCGGCGCGGTGGCGACGTCGAACGGGCGGGCCCGTTCGACGGCGATGAACTCCGCGAAGAGCGCGGCGTGCCGCTCGGCCGGGACGCCCCGGCCGTCCTCGACGCGCACGTCGGGTTCGGCGTGGGCGTGCACGAGCTGCATCGGCACCGAGTAGCCGACCAGGTCGAACGACGTGCGCAGGATCTCGTGCCGGGCGACCACGGCGCGGACCGCGCCGCGCAGCGCCCCGGCGTCGAACGGCCGCCCGTCGCGGACCTGGTGGGCCAGGACGCTGTGGTAGACCGCGCGGTCGCCGCTGACGGCCGACTCGACAAGCATGCCGAGCTGGGTGCGCGACGCCGGGTAGGCGTCGACCAGGCCGCCGGGCAGCCTGGCCCGGTCGGCGGCGCCGATCAGCGCGTACGGGGCGACCGGGCGGAACTCGTCGGTGTCGGCGTCGGTCAGCGCGGCGGTCAGCCGGCGTACGGTGCGGTGGGCGAAGACGTCCCGCACGCTGGTGGGGTGCCCGGCGGCGCGCAGCGTGCCGACGAGGGTGACCGCGAGCATCGAGTCGCCGCCGAGGTCGAAGAAGCTGTCGGTGACGCCGACGCGGGCCACGCCGAGCACCCGCGCCCAGATCCCGGCGATCTCCTCCTCCACGTCACCGGTCGGGGCCTGGTAGTCCCCGGTCGCGTACGCGCCGGCCTCGGGGGCCGGGAGCTGGCGCCGGTCGACCTTGCCGTTCGGGTCCTTGGGGATGGCGTCGAGGGTGACGTAGGCGGCCGGCACCATCGCCTCGGGCAGCGCGGCGAGCAGCCGCTCCCGCAGCCCGGACGGGGTCGGTGCGTCGCCGGGGGTCGGCAGCACGTACCCGACGAGGGTGCGGCGGCCGTCGTGCTCGCGTACGGCGGCGACGGCGTCGGCCACGCCGGGGCAGCCGCGCAGGGCCGTCTCGATCTCCCCCAGCTCGATGCGTACGCCGTGCAGCTTCACCTGCGAGTCGAGCCGGCCCAGGAAGTCGACGGTGCCGTCGGGCCGCCACGCCGCCGCGTCCCCGGTGCGGTACAGCCGCGACCCGGGCGGGCCGTACGGGTCCGGCACGAACCTCTCGGCGGTCAGCCCCGGCCGGCCCAGGTAGCCCCGGGCCAGCCCCGTCCCGCCGATGCACAGCTCGCCGGGCACGCCCAGCGGCACGGGGTCGAGCCGCTCGTCGAGGACGTACAGCCGCAGGTTCGGGTGCGGGGTGCCGAGCGGCACCCGGGACAGCCCGGCCAGGGCGTCGGCGGTGCACTGCCAGCTGCTCACGTCGACGGTGGCCTCGGCCGGGCCGTACGTGTTGTGCAGCTCGCAGCCGGGCAGCGCGGCCAGGAACGCCCGCGCCACGTCGACGCCGATCTCCTCGCCGCCCACCGCCACCGACCGCAGCGACCGGCAGCCGGCCAGCCCCTCGGCCAGCAGCGCCGGGAGCATCGACGGCACGAAGTGGACGGTGGTGACGCCCTCGCGGGCCATCAGCTCGCACAGGTACGCGGGGTCGCGGTGCCCGCCGGGGCGGGCCACCACGATCCGGGCGCCCGCCGACAGGGCCGCGTAGACCTCGCCCGGGGAGACGTCGAAGCCGATCTCGGTCTTCTGGAGCACGACGGCGTCGCCGTCCAGCCGGTAGACCTGCGCGCCGACGTGCCCGGTCCGGTTGACCAGGGCCCGGTGCGACAGCAGCGAGCCCTTGGGGCGGCCGGTGGACCCGGAGGTGTGGATGACGACGCTGCCGTTGTCGGGGTCGGTGAGCGGCTCCGGGTCGGTCGGCGGGCGGTCGGCCCAGGCGTCCGGCTCGTCGAGCAGCACCACCGTGGCGTCGACCGGCGGCAGTTGCGCCCGCAGCTCGGCGGTGGTGAGCAGCACCGGGGCCGCCGCGTCGGCCAGCATGAACGCCAACCGCTCCGCCGGGTACGACGGGTCCAGGGGCAGGTACACCCCACCCGCCTTGTGCACCGCCAGCATCCCCACGACCTGCTCCACCGACCGGTGCGCACACACCCCGACCAGCACCTCCGGCCCCACCCCCAGCTCCCGCAGGTGGTGCGCCAACCGGTTCGCCCGGCCGTTGAGCTGCCCGTACGAGAACGACACGCCCTCGGCCGTGATCGCCACCGCGTCCGGCCGCCGCGCCGCCTGCGCCTCGAACGCCGCCGGCACGTACCCGCCGACCTCGACGGTCCGGCCCGGGGCGAACCGGGCGATCTCCTCGCGCTCCCCGGCCGGCAGGCGCGGCGCCGCCGCGTCCCCGTCCGGGTCGGTCACCATCGCCGTCAGCACCTCGCGGAACATCGCCCCGATCCGCACCAGGGCGGCCGGGTCGGCGGTCCGGCTGTCGCTGACCAGGCGGACGGTGCCGCCGCCCGCCCCGACCGACAGGCCGAACTCGGTGGCCCCGGGCCCGCCGACCTCGACGAGGTCCGTGCCAGCGCCCGGCGCCCCGGCCGCCGCGCCGCCGTCCTGCCGGGTCTCCACGTAGCCGAAGACGACGTCGATCGGCCGGGACCCGGCGTCGGCCAGCCGCGCCACGGCCGGCAGCGGGTAGCGCCGGTGCGGCCACAGCTCCACCTCGCGGTCGAAGACCGACCGCACCAGCTCCCGCCATGTCCCCGCCGAGCGGGCGTGCGGGAACGGCAGCACGTTGATGTACATCCCGTGCACCCGCTCCGCGCCCCGCACCTCCGGCCGCGCGTCGCACACCAGGCCCGTGTAGAAGGCGGACCCGCTGGTGAGCTGGCTCATCACCTTCAGGTGCGCGGCGTGCAGCACCGCCTTGACCGAGGTGTTGGTGTCGCTGGCGAGGCGTCGGAGCGCCGCGTCCAGGTCGTTGACGTCCACCGTGTACCGGCAGACCGCCGCCGCGCCGGACCGGTCGCCGAAGGCGTCCGGGAGGGTCAGCTTCGGCCGCCCGGTCACCACCGCCCGCCAGTGCTCGGCGGTCTCCGGCGAGCGCAGCGCCGCCAGCTCCCCGGCGACGTGGTCGGCGTACCGGACGGCGGGGGGCTCGTCCTGCTTCGGCGCCCCGCCGCGGCTGCGCCGGGCGTACTCGCCGAGCAGCTCGGCGAGCAGGGCGTTGAGGTCCCAGCCGCCGGTCACCAGGTGACTCACGGCGAGGGTCAGCCACCAGGCGCCGGCGTCGTCGGCGTGCGCGGCGACCCGCAGCAGCGCGGCGGCCGAGTCCAGGTCGAAGGGGGTACGCCGCTCGGCGGCCAGGTGCTCCTCGTGATCAGCGGCCGGGTGCACGGCGACCGGCACGGCGACGCTCGCGCGCACCAGCTGCATCGGCACCGAGTAGCCCGTCAGGTCGACCGAGGTGCGCAGCGTCTCGTGCCGGGCGACCAGCGCGTCGACCGTCGCCTGGAGCGCGCGGGCGTCGAACGGCCGCCCGTCGTCGACCCGGATCGACTGCACGATGTGGTACAGCGACCTCTCGGGGTCCTTCTG
Organism: Micromonospora sp. NPDC007220; assembly: GCF_040634035.1. Lineage (NCBI taxonomy): Bacteria > Bacillati > Actinomycetota > Actinomycetes > Micromonosporales > Micromonosporaceae > Micromonospora > Micromonospora sp. NPDC007220. The sequence continues at coordinate 112,227 of NZ_JBEYEU010000019.1, forward strand.
GATCTCCACGGCCATGCCGACCTGCGCCTGCGTCGCCGGGTACGCGTCGACCAGGCCGCCGGGCAGCCTGGCCCGGTCGGCGGCGTCGATCAGCGCGTACGGCTCGACGGGACGAAAGGCCCCCTCCTTGGGGGTGTCGGCCTCGGCGAGCGCGGTGACCAGACGGCGGATCGTGCGGTGCGCGAAGATGTCCCGCACGGTGACGTCGTGGCCGGCCGCGCGCAGCGACCCGACCAGGGTCACCGCCGTCATCGAGTCACCGCCCAGGTCGAAGAAGCTCTCGGTGACGCTGACCCGGTCGAGGTCGAGCACCCAGGACCAGACGCCGGCCATCGCCGACTCCACCGGGCCGTTGGGCCGCTCGTAGCGGCCCCGGGCGTAGGACCGCGCGTCCGGCGCCGGCAGTTGCCGCCGGTCGACCTTGCCGTGCGGGTCCACGGGAACGGCGTCGATCGTGACGTACGCGGCCGGCACCGTCGCCTCGGGCAGCTCGGCCAGCAGCCGTTCGCGCAGCTCACCGGGGGTGGGCGCGGGCCCGCCGTCGGTGACGAGGTAGCCGACCAGGGTGCGCCGGCCGTCCTGCTCCCGGACCGCGGCGACCGCGTCGGTCACCCCGGGGCAGCCGCGCAGGGCCGTCTCGATCTCCCCCAGCTCGATGCGTACGCCGTGCAGCTTCACCTGCGAGTCGATGCGCCCCAGGAAGTCGACGGTGCCGTCGGGCCGCCACGCCGCCGCGTCCCCGGTGCGGTACAGCCGCGCTCCGGGCGCGCCGTACGGGTCCGGCACGAACCGCTGCGCGGTCGTTCCGGGCGCCCCGAGGTAGCCCCGGGCCAGCCCCGTCCCGCCGATGCACAGCTCGCCGCGCACCCCGACCGGCACCGGTTGCAGGTGCTCGTCGAGCACCCGGACGGTGAGGTTGGTGAACGGGGTGCCGAGCGGCACCCGGGTCAGCCCGGCCAGGGCGTCGGCGGTGCAGAGCCAGCTCGTGACGTCGACCGTGGTCTCGGCCGGGCCGTACGTGTTGTGCAGCTCGCAGCCGGGCAGCGCGGCCAGGAACGCCCGCGCCACGTCGACGGCGATCTCCTCGCCGCCGACGGCCACCGACCGCAGCGACCGGCAGCCGCCGATCCCCTCGGCCAGCAGCGCGGACAGCATGCTCGGCACCAGCTCGACGGCGGTGACGCCCTCGCGGACGATCAGCCCCCGCAGGTACGCGGGGTCGCGGTGCCCACCGGGGCGGGCCACCACGATCCGGGCGCCCGCCGACAGGGCCGCGTAGACCTCGGCCGGGGAGACGTCGAAGCCGATCTCGGTCTTCTGGAGCAGCACCGCTTCTTCGTCGAGGCGGTTGATCCGCCGGCCGGCGTACGCGGAGCGGTTGACCAGCGCCCGGTGCGGCACGAGGACGCCCTTGGGCTGGCCGGTCGAGCCGGAGGTGTAGATGACGTAGCAGCCACTGTCGGCGTGGGTGACCGGCTCGGGGTCAGTGGCCGGCTGGCCCGCCCAGGCGTCCGGCTCGTCGAGCAGCACGGTGGCCGCCTCGGCCGCCGGGAGCTGACCGCGCAGCTCGGCGGTGGTGAGCAGCACCGGGGCCGCCGCGTCAACCAGCATGAACGCCAGCCGCTCCGCCGGGTACGACGGATCCAACGGCAGGTACACCCCACCCGCCTTGTGCACCGCCAGCATCCCCACGACCTGCTCCACCGACCGGTGGGCGCACACCCCGACGAGGACCTCCGGCCCCACCCCCAGCTCCCGCAGGTGGTGCGCCAACCGGTTCGCCTGGGCGTTCAGGTCCCGGTAGCTGACGCGGGTGCCGTCGCAGGTGATCGCCACCGCGTCCGGCCGCCGCGCCGCCTGCGCCTCGAACGCCGCCGGGGCGTACCCGCCGACCTCGGCGGTGCCGCCGGACGACCAGCCCTCGACCTCGTCGCGTTCGGCCGCCGGAAGGCGGACGGCGACCGCGTCGCCCTCGGGGTCGGCCACCATCGCCGCCAGCACCTCGCGGAACATCGCCCCCACCCGGGCCAGCGCGGCGGGACCGAAGGCGTGGCTGTCGCCGACCAGGTCGAGGAAGCCGCCGGCGGCGGTCACCTGGAGGGCGAACTCGGTGCCGCCCTCCCCGGCGATGGCCTCGAAGTCGACGGACTCGTCGGCGACCGCCCCGGCCCGGCGGAATTCGGTGTAGTCGAAGACGACGTCGATCGGGCGGGACCCGGCGCCGGCCATCCGCTGCACCGCCGGCAGCGGGTACCGCCGGTGCGGCCACAGCTCCACCTCGCGGTCGAAGACCGACCGCACCAGCTCGCGCCACGTGCCGGCACCCCGGGCGTGCGCGAACGGCAGCACGTTGATGTACATGCCGTGCACCCGCTCGGCGCCCCGCACCTCGGGCCGCGCGTCGCACACCAGGCCCGTGTAGAACCGCCCCTGGTCGGTGAGCTGGCTCATCACCTTCAGGTGCGCGGCGTGCAGCACCGACTTGGGCGACACGTCGAGGGTCGACGCCAGCGCGCGCAGCTTCGGCTCCAGGTCCTGGTAGCTGACCCGGGTCCGCAGGCTCTCGCGCGGGCCGTCGGTGCGGCCCCAGCCGTCCGGCGTGGTGAAGCCGGCGTAGGTGTCGACGATGCCCCGCCAGTACGCCTCGTCCTCGCCGCCCTTGAGCGCGGCCAGTTCGGCGGCGACGAAGTCGGCGTACCGGACGGCGGTCGGCTCGGGCGACTCGGGCACCATGCCGGCGCTGCGCCGCTCGTAGCAGCCGATCAGCTCGACCAGGAGGGTGTTCAGGTCCCAGCCGCCGGTGACCAGGTGGCTGACGGCGACGGTGAGCCACCAGCCCCGCTCGTCGGTGCGGTGGGCGGCGACCCGCAGCAGCGGCGCCGGCTGGTCCAGCGCGAAGGGCCGGGCCCGTTCCGCGTCGACGTACGCCCGCAGCCGCGCCTCGACGTCGTCGCCGGTCAGCTCCGTCACCCGTACGTCGACGGGCGCCTCGGCGTGCACGAGCTGCAGCGGCACCGAGTAGCCGGTGAGGTCGAACGAGGTACGCAGCGTCTCGTGCCGGCCGACCACGTCCCGCACGGCGGCCCGCAGCGCGTCGACCGAGAACGGCCGGCCACTGTGCACCCGGAAGCAGCGCACGATGTGGTACAGCGACTTGCCGGGGTCCTTCTGGATCTCCACGGCCATGCCGACCTGCGCCTGCACGGCCGGGTAGGCGTCCACGAGGCCGGCGGGCAGCGCGGCCCGGTCGGCGGCGGTCAACAGGGAGAAGGGCGCGACGGCTTGGAAGGCCGGGGCCGCCGGGGCGGCGTCCTTGGCGGAGAGGTGCCCGGCCAGGGCGGCGACCGTGCGGTGCACGAAGACGTCCCGGACGGCCACCCCGAAGCCGGCCGCCCGCAGCGCGCCGACCAGGGCGACCGCGCGCAGCGAGTCGCCGCCGAGGTCGAAGAAGCTCTCCCGGGTGCTGACCTGTTCGAGGTTGAGCACCTGGCCCCAGATCCCGGCGAGCCGGCTCTCCAGCTCGGTCTCCGGGGCGACGTGTGCCCGCTCGACGGGCACCGCCGCCTCCCAGAGGGCGGCGCGGTCGACCTTGCCGTTGGCGTTGAGCGGGATCGCCTCCACGGCGACGAACTCGGCCGGGACCATGTACTCCGGCAGGTGCTCCGCGCACCGCTGCCGGATCCGGTCCAGCAGGCCCGGCGTCGCCGGCGCGGCCGGGCGGTAGAACGCCACCAGCCGGGCGTCGCCCTCGGCGGCCGATCCGGAGACCAGGGCGACCGCGTCGGCCACGCCGTCGGTGCCCTCCAGGACCGTCTCGATCTCGCCGAGTTCGATCCGGTAGCCGCGGATCTTCACCTGGTGGTCGACCCGCCCGACGAACTCCACCGCCCCGTCGGGCAACCGCCGCAC
>NZ_JBEYEU010000020.1:0-112049 GCF_040634035.1 Micromonospora sp. NPDC007220
CCCCGGCGGCCCGCCACCCCCCCCCGGGGGGCGCGGCCGCCCCCCCCGCCCCTCCCGCGGGGGCGCACGCCCGCCCCGCTCATCTGGGGGGCGGCCGCGCGGCCGCCACGACCGAAGGAGTTCCGAGCCGGATGACCGAACAACCATCCCTCGACCCCCGCCGGGCGGCCGTTCCATGCGGCCTCCCGGCAACCCGGCAACCGGCCCCGCAGCCGGGGGCCTGGTGGCCCGGCGTCATCGTGATCGTGATCGTGATCGCCACGTCGGTGGCCCTGCTGCTGTCGGGGCGCGCCCTGGACGAGACCCTGCTGACGGCGGGTGCGGTCGTCCTGCTGGCCGGCGAGGTGGCCCGCCGGACCGTTGGCGTCCACGGGCCGCTGCCCACGGCACTCGTGACTGCGGCGGTCGCCGTCCTCGCGGGTGCGGTGCTGCTGACCGGTCGGCCACCGACCGAGGTCGCGCTGGCGGTCTGTCTGACCGGCGCCGTCGCCGGCCGGGTCTCCACCTGGCTGCTCGGGGCGCCTGGCCCTCGGTGGGGGGTGTAGCGCCGACGAAGCGCGCCGGTGCCGGACCCGCGTCCGGCACCGGCGACCACGGCGCGCCGCCGATGTCCACGAACACGAACAACGCCGGGCGTGAGGGCCCAGGCTCCGAGACCGGCAGCCCTCACCTCACCGAACTCGTCCGTCAGCTGAAGCTGACCTACCGGCAGGCGGGGAACCCGTCCTACCGCACGATCATCCGGACCACCTCGATCGGCCTGTCGACCTCCACGATCAGCCGCATCTTCACCGCCAGGAAGCCGCCGAAGTGGGAGAACCTGACCGAGCTGCTGCTCGCGCTCGGGGTCTCCCGGGAGGACATCAAGACCACGTGGCACCGGCTCTGGATGCTCGCCGACAACGAGGCCAACCCGCTCACGGGGACCGACAACGCCGGCGGGGAACTGCTGCCCGCGGGGCGGCGGCCGAAGGACGTCGAGGTCTGCCACCGGTGTGGGGCGTGGATCGCGGACACCGCGCTGCACACCCGGTGGCACGCCGGCGTCGCCCGGGTCGAGATGCCCCCGAACGAGCAGAAGCCGGTGAACGTCGCCCGCCGCCGACGGTGACCGGACGGAGGCGGTCAGGCGGGGGCCAGGCGTACGCCGTCGCGGCCGTGGTGTTTCACCGCGTAGAGCGCCTGGTCGGCGCGGCGCAGCGTGGCCTCGGGTGACTCTCCCGGGCGGGGAAGGGCCACCCCGACGCTGATCGTGCGGCCGATCTGCCGCGCCGCCTCGGCCAGGCGCTCGGCGATCCGGACCGCCTCCTCGGGGCGCCCCACCTCGATCACCGCCACGAACTCGTCGCCGCCGATCCGGTAGAGCTCGTCGCCGTGCCGCAGCGCCCCCTCCAGGGCCCGGGCCAGCCGGACGAGCACCCGGTCGCCGGCCTGGTGGCCGTACGTGTCGTTGACGGCCTTGAAGCCGTCGACGTCGATCGCCAGCAGGGCCGTACGCCCCGGGGTGGCCACGGCGATCCGCTGGCCGAACGGCCCCGTGTGCCGCAGCCCGGTCAACGGGTCCGAGTTGGCCTGCTCGCGCAGGCGGGCCAGGGTACGCAGCCGGTCGAGGCAGCTCCACGCCTGGCCGGCGAGCAGCTCCAGCAGGTTGACGGTGGTCGGGTCGGGGCGCAGCAGTCGTTCGTCGGCCACCAGCAGCACCCCGCCGTCGTCGGGCCGGCCGACGGGCACGGCGACCAGCGTGCGCACCCCGGCCCGGGTCAGCGGCCGGTGGTCGGGCACGGGCGGGTGTCCCGCCTCGCCGAGCGTGTAGCCCACGCCGTGGCGGTGGGCGCGAGCCACGAGTCCGTCCAGCGCGGCGGGGTCCGCCTCGGTCAGCTCCGCCCGGATCCGGGCCTCCAGCTCGCCGGGGGTGGCCGGCGGCGTACCCAGGCGGGGCCCGTCCGGGCCGGCGAGCACCAGTACCGCCGCGGAGAGCGTGGACACGTCCCGGGCGGCGGCGATCGCGGCGGCGAACAGGTCCCACTCCGTCGACGCGGAGGTCAGCGCGGCGGCGTGCCGCAGGAGCTTCTCGCTGCGGCTCTCCGGCGGTGGCCCGCCGAGCGCCACGATCCGGGCCCCGAGGCGGGCCGCCAGCCGTTCGGCGGTGTCGCGCCACGGGCCGAGGTCGGCCGGGCCGCACCACTGGAGGTCCAGCACCCCGATGGGCCGGCCCGCCGGGTCCAGCACCGGTACGCACACCTCGGCGGTGACGTCGGGGCGTACCGGGATGTAGTCGGGGTCGGCGGCGACGTCGGGCACCACGGCGGTCTCGCCGGAGGCGTACACGCGGCCCACGATCCCGGTCTTCGGCGGCACGGTGGAGAAGACCTGCCAGGAGCCGGTGGCCGCGACGCAGCGGAGCCGGTCGTGGACGTGCAGCAGGACGGAGATGGTGGCCGGCGCGTGGCGGGCGAGCGCGGTGACGGTCCACCGGCACGCCTCGACGACGGTCGACGCCATGGGGAGGCGGACCGTGACGTCACGGATGACTCGCTCGTGATCCACTCGGCACGTCGTTCCAGGTAGGGAGGGCCGCGACCGGCGGGCGGGCCCGCGATCAAGCGTACTCAGGCAGGCGCGGGACCAGCGGGATTCAAGATCGTCGAGACTTTCGTACACATGTGCCATCCACAGGCTGTGGACAGGGCCTGTGGGTACGGGCGGGCCGCGCGCCGGGGCCCGCGGCGATAGCGTGAGGGTCCCGGTCGAGTGGAGGCACCGATGCTCATCGCCCAGCTCAGTGATCCGCACCTGACCACCGGCGTGCTCGCCGCCGAGCCGGCCGCCGGCCTGCACCGCGCCCTGGGCCGGGTGCTGGCGCTGAACCCACGGCCCGACTGCGTGGTGATCACCGGCGACCTGGTCGACCGTGGCCGCCCCGACGAGTACGCGACCCTGCGCGAGGTCATCGGCCGGTTCCCGCTGCCGGTGCACCTGGTCGCCGGCAACCACGACGACCGGGAGTCGCTGCTGGACGCCTTCGGGGGCACGCCGTGGCTCGGCGGCGGCTTCTCGGCGCACTACCACGTGGACCACCCGGAGGCGACTGTCGTGGTGCTGGACTCCCTGATGCCGGGCGGGGGCGACGCCGGCTGCCTCGGCGAGGACCAGCTCGGCTGGCTGGACGGGGTGCTGGCCGGTCGACCCGAGGTGCCGGCCGTGGTCTGCCTGCACCACCCGCCGGCACCGGTCGGCATCCCGTTCCTCGACGACATCCGGCTGACCGACGGCGACGAGCTGGCCGAGGTGATCGCCCGCCACCCGCACGTGGTCCGAGTGGTCGCCGGGCACGTCCACCGCCCGGTCACCGTGACCTTCGCCGGCACGGTGCTCACCACCGCGCCGAGCACCTGGCGACAGAGCTCACTCACCACCAGCGCCGACGACCAGTTCGGCTGGGTCGTCGAGCCGACCGGCTTCCTGCTGCACAAGGTCACCGGGAGCGGTTGCGCCACGCACCTGGTGCAGGCCAGCCACGCCGCCGGCATGACCTGCGGCTTCTGACCGCCGGGACCGGTCGGCCGTGGTGGGCGAGGTCTGGTACGTCGCGTACGGGTCGAACATGCACGCCGCCCGGCTCGGCTTCTACCTGGCGGGAGGCTGCCCGCCCGGCGGGCGGCGGACGTATCCGGGCTGCCGGGACCCGCGACCCCCCAGGCGTACGGTGCCGGTGTCGCTGCCCGGCGGCGTCTACTTCGCCGGCGAGTCGCGGGCCTGGACCGGCGGGATGGCGTTCTACGACCCGGCGCTCCCCGGCGAGGCGGCGGCCCGGGCCTACCTGCTCGACGTCGGGCAGTTCGCCGACGTGGCCGCCCAGAGATGTACCGGGAACCCGGTGCCGACGCCGGCCTGATCGCCGAGGCCGTCGCCACCGGGAGGGCCACCCTCGGCCCCGGCCGGTACGAGACCCTGCTCTGCCCCGGCCGGCTCGACGGGCTCCCGCTGCTGACCTTCACCGCCCCGTGGGCGGCGTCCGAGGTGCCGTGGCAGGCCCCGGCCCCGGCCTACCTCAACATGATCGCCCGTGGCCTGCGCGAGTCGCACGGCTGGGACGCCGACCGGATCGCCCAGTACCTGCTGGCTCGGCCGGGGGTCGCCGGCGCCTGGGACGCCGCAGCCGTCGCGGCGCTGCTCGCCGGGACGCACCGGCGCGAGGGGGCCGGGCTGACCACGGACGGGCGCGAGGGTGCCGGGCTGACCACGGACCTGCCCGAGGTGCCGGGCTGACCGACGCACCGTACGGCCTCCGACGCCGAACGCGGGCGGGGGCGGGACGCTCGGTGGCCGCCGTCGCGCCGCACGGTGACCCCGGCGGTCGGTCGGACGAGCGGCGCACGTCCCGCCGGCCGACAGCGGATCAACCGGGCGGACGCAATCGCCCGGGGCGGCCGTTTCACCGTCCACAATCACCGCAGGAGATCGATAACCTCGGCCGGCCGTGCGCGGGTACGGCTCATCCGCCGGCACCACGACCGGCCGTCTGTGTGGGGGAATCGCATGAGGAGAAGGCTGATCGGTCTCGCGGTGGCGCTCGCCGTCACGGTGGGCGTGTCGCTGACCACCGCCGGCCCGGCCCAGGCCGCCACCCCGGCCGTCCAGATCACCAAGGCCTACTACAACTCGCCGGGCGCCGACAACCGCTCGAACTCCAGCCTGAACGCCGAGTACGTCCGGCTGACCAACCGGCGCTCCACCACCGTCAACCTGAAGTACTGGACGCTGCGCGACCAGTCCAACCACGTCTACAAGTTCTCCGGCGACTTCCGGCTGGCCCCGGGCGCCAGCGTCTTCGTGCACACCGGGAAGGGCACCAACAGCTCGACCCACCGCTACTGGGGCTCGGGCGCCTACATCTGGAACAACACCGGAGACAAGGCGTCCCTGCGCAACTCGTCCGGCACCCTGATCGACTCCTGCTCGTGGGGGAGCAAGGGCAGCTACACGTACTGCTGAGGCGGGCGGCCGGCCCCGGGCAGCCGGGGCCGGCGGCACCCCTCCGCCGGCCGGCGCCCAGGCTGCCGGGCATGTCGGAAACGCCCGTCCGGACGGTCGCCGGCCGCGAGTTTGCGCAGGTCTGCACCCCCGCCCCGGTCGACCGGGGCGGGCGACGATGAGAGGCTGTCCGCGACGCGGCGGCGCTCGGCCACCCTCGCCACCGCGACCGAACCTGTCGACGGCGCGGCCCGCCCCCGGGGTGGACCGTCACCCGGGTGCCCGCGCCGGCTTCCCACGAGGAGTTCCATGTCCATCCCCGGGATGCGCCGGGCCGCCATCGGCCTGACCGCGCTCGCCGTGACCGCCTTCGGCGCGGTCACGACCACCCCCGACCAGGCGGACGCCGGCCCGAAGCCGGTCGCCGTCAAGCTGCTCGCCCTCAACGACTTCCACGGCAACCTCGAACCGCCGTCCGGCTCCAGCGGCAGCATCGCCGGGCAGCCCGCCGGCGGGGCCGAACACCTCGCCACCCAGCTCGCCGAGCTGCGCAGGCACGCCAAGAAGCAGAACACCATCACCGTGGCGGCCGGCGACCTGATCGGCGCCTCCCCGCTGCTCTCCGCCGCGTTCCACGACGAGCCGACCATCGAGGCGCTCTCGCTGGCCGGGCTCGACTACGCCAGCGTCGGCAACCACGAGTTCGACGAGGGCGCCGACGAGCTGCTGCGCATCCAGAACGGCGGCTGCCACCCGGTCGACGGCTGCGTCGACGGCACCCCGTACGAGGGCGCCGGCTTCCAGTACCTCTCCGCGAACGCGTTCAAGACCGCGACCGGCCAGCCGCTGCTGGCCCCGTACGCCATCCACAAGGTGCAGGGCGTCAAGGTCGGCTTCATCGGCATGACGCTGGAGGGCACCCCGCGGATCGTCAGCCAGCAGGGCGTCGCCGGCCTGACCTTCGCCGACGAGGCGCAGACCGCCAACCGGTACGCCCGCGAGCTGCGCCGCCAGGGCGTCGAGACCATCGTCGTGCTGCTGCACGAGGGCGGCACCCAGGACGCGACCGGCGGCATCAACGACTGCAAGGGCATCTCCGGCCCCATCGTGGACATCGCCAACCGGATGGACCCGTCCATCGACGTGGTCGTCAGCGGCCACACCCACCAGGCGTACAACTGCGACATCGCCGGCAAGCTGGTCACCAGCGCCAGCTCCTTCGGTCGCCTGGTCACCGACATCGACCTCTCCATCGACCGGCGCACCGGCGACGTGATCAGCGCCAAGGCCGAGAACGTGGTGGTCACCCGGGACCTCCCCAAGGACCCGGCGCAGACCGCGCTGATCAACCGCTACAAGACCGTGCTCGGCCCGGTGGCCGGCCGCGAGGTCGGCCAGACCACCACGGAGATCAAGAAGACCCAGGAGACCCTCTTCGGTACGACCCTGGGCGAGTCCCCGCTGGGGAACGTGATCGCCGACGCGCAGCTCGCCGCCACCGACGACGAGCAGGGCGCCGTCGCCGCCTTCATGAACCCCGGTGGCGTACGCGCCGACCTCGACGCCGGCCCGGTCACCTACGAGGAGGCGTTCACGGTGCAGCCGTTCGGCAACAACCTCGTGACGCTCGACCTCACCGGCGCCCAGCTCTACTGCATGCTGGAGCAGCAGTTCGTCACCGGCCGGACGCTCTACCCGTCGTCGACCGTCCGCTACGTCGTCGACCCGGCCGGCACCACCGGCACCGTCGCCGACGCCTGCACGGGCACCCGGGTCGTCCGGGGCAGCCTCACCCTCGGCGGGGTGGCGGTAACCGCCGACGCCACGTACCGGGTCACGGTGAACAACTTCCTCTCCGGCGGCGGCGACGGCTTCACCGTCCTCACCGGCGGCACCAACGCGGTCACCGGCATGATCGACCTGGACGCGTTCGTGGCCTACCTGACCGCCGAGTCCCCGGTCTCGGCGCCGGCTCTGGACCGCATCCGGACCACCGCGGAGGTCCCCACCGCCTGACGGCAGCGGTACGCACCTGACGGGCCCTGGAGCATCCCTGGCGGATTCTCCGGGGCCCGTCGCCGTTAGCAGCGCCGGGGACCGGACGCTCGGTGCCCGCCGTCCACGGTCCGCGTGCGCGGCGGGGCGGTGCGGTCAGGCCTGCACGGGGGCCGGTTCGGTGGCCGGCGGGGCGGCCGGCGCGCGGCCGTCCTGGGCCGGCGTGAGCAGCCGGCGCAGGGAGAGCGCGATGAGCGAGGCCACCAGGCAGCCGCTGACGACCACCACGACCCAGATCCGGCCGTCGGCCGCACCGAGCAGCGGGCCCGCCGTGACGGGGCCGATCACGCCGCTGATGCCGAAGATCATCGAGCTCATGGCGTTGTACCGGCCGCGCAGCGCGTCCGTGGCGAGCGCGTTCGTCAGCGCCGGCATCACCGGCGACAGCAGCGTCTCGCCGAAGCCGAAGATCGCCGAGCAGGCCACGACGCAGAGGGCGGCAAGCAGCGCGTTGCCCGGTCCGACCACGCCCCCGGCCCCCAGGACCAGCCAGGCGATCGCGAAGACCCCGCCCACGACCGCCAGCCCGCCCGTGCGGCTGCGCCCCTCCATCCGCCGCAGGACCAGCAGTTGGGAGAGCACGATCATCACCGTGTTGCCGGCCAGCGCCCAGGCGACCACGCGCGGCGTCACCTCGGCCACCCGTATGGCGTAGGCGGTGAAGCCGACCTCGATCTGCGCGTAGCCGCAGGTGGTCAGCACGAGGCCGAAGATGACGAGCCGCCGGAACGGACGGTCGCGCAGCACGGTGAGGTAGCCGCCGGCCGACGTCCGCTCCCCGGCCGGTCCGGCGGCGAGCCGGTGGCCCACGTGCGGCAGGGTCAGCAGGATCAGCGCGGGCATCAGGTAGCTGATCGCGTCGAGCACGTAGATCGCCTGGAAGGTGACCTCGCGGGCGGTGTCGACGATCGCGCCGGAGGTCAGGCCGCCGACGCCGATGCCGAGGTTGAGCAGGGCGAAGTTCAGCCCGAAGACCCGCTGCCGCTCGTCGGCGTCGGTGAGCGAGGCGAGGATCGTGTTCTGCCCCGGCCAGATGACCGAGCTGCCCATCGCCACCAGCGTCATCACCCCGAACGCCGAGGCGCTCGAGTCGACCAGGGCCAGCGACCCGGTGCCGACCGCCTCGATCAGCAGGCCCGACAGCAGGATCCGGCGGGCGCCGAACCGGTCGATGAGCGCACCGCCGATCGGCGAGAGCGCCAGGGTGATCACGCCGTACCAGCCGATCACCAGGCCGGCGCGGGTGTCGGTGAGACCCCGGACGTCGGTCAGGTAGATGAACAGGAACGGCAGGGTGAGGCCGCGCCCGATCGCCGACAACAGCGTGCCGATGAGCATCCGCCGGGCTTCGGAACGGCGGGGCAGGGCGCGACTGAGCATCCCCCGATTCTGTGTGCTGGGTGTGACACGGCGCGAGGCCTTTTCGCGCCGAGTTTCCCGTTCGCCGTGTGCGCGGGGTCACACCGCAGGCGCGGCGGCGGGGCGTCGTACCTCTCTGCGATCCTGGTCGGGATGACCACAGCCTGGCGACACCTGCCCGCAGCGGCCCGCGAGATCGCCGCCGCCACCACCGACGCGGTCGCCGCCGCCCGCGAGCGCGCCCCCGAGGCGTACGACGTCGCGGTGGCCCGGCTCGCGGCGGCCGAACGGTCGGGCCTGGTGCTCGGCGCGGTGGTCCGGCTGCTGCTGGAGGAGACCCACCCCGACGGCCTCGACGGCGACGACGTCCGCCAGGTGCTCGAAGGCTGCGTCCGCGACGCCGCGCAGTGGCAGCCCGACGTCGACCCGCACGTGGTGCTCGTGCTGTTGGCGGGCGCCCTCGGCGTCTACGACCCGGACGGCGACGAGTCGCCGCCGGACCCGCCCGCCGTGGTGCGGCACGCGCCGCTGCTCGTCGCCGACCTGCTCGCCGTCACCGGCCGGCCCGTCGAGGGCTACCTGACCGACGCGTTCGCCGAGATCGCCCGCACCGAACAGCAGGACTGACCGGCGCCGTCGTACGTGACGGAGGGCCCGGCAGGTGCCAGGCCCTCCGTCACCTAGGAGCAGGGCTCAGGAACTGGCCGCCACCTCGAACGAGTACCAGTTGCCGTACTCGCTCAAGGTGCCGTCGGGCTTGACGGCGTACACGGTCAACAGCACCCAACCGCTCGTCGTCGGCGTCCAGGTGACCGTTGCGCGACCATTGGCATCAGCCGCGATCTCGGTCAGCTCCTCGCCGTCGACGAAGGAGTACCGGTAGGCCACGGTGTCCGTCCAGCCCGGCGGCGGGGAGAAGGTGAAGGTGCCTGCGACTCCCACTCCGCCGACCGGCGAACCGTCCGGCGGCTGGACGTAGACATCCGACTTGACGCCCGGGCCGGGGTAGAAGTAGGTCGACCAACTGGCCTCTGTGGAGACGAAGCCGTTGTCGCTGTTGCTGCGTACCCGCACCGAGTGCCCATGCGGATTGCCGGCGATGAAGCTGAAGTGCGCGGTGCCGTCCTCGGCGGCCTGCCTCGTCTCGCGATCCCCGTTGTCCAGGACGATCTCGTATTCGCGGACGCCGGTGACGCCGGCCGCCGGGGCGAACTTCAGCACCACCTCCTGTCCCCACTGCGGATCTCCGTTCTCGACCCGGACATCCGGCGCGGACCAGGGAACCATCGTCTTGTAGACGGTCTGAGCCGAGATGTTGCCGGCGAGGTCGAGCGAACGCACGGTCAACTGCTGCGGCCCGGCCCCGGTCGGGTTCAGCGTCACGGTCGCCGAGCCGCCAGGGACGTCCGCCCTGACCGTGTTGGGCAGGCTGAACGGATCGCGGCAGACCAACTGGCCCAGGTCGCCCGTGGCCGCGCACGTGTTCACCCCGAGGCCGTTCCACGAGTACTGGAAGCCCGCCACGTCCTTGTTGCCGCCGCCGGAGAAGGTGAAGACGCCCGGCACACCCGCCGGGGCCTGCTGGCCGGTGTCGGTGGCCGGGTAGTTCGCGGAGGCAACCGTCGGTGCCGTGGGGCTGGTGTCGTCGTAGGTGAAGAAGCACTTCTTCGACCAGGCCGAGAAGTCCGCCCCGTCACCCACCCGGGCCTGCCAGGCGTACGACTTGCCGTCGACGAGCGTGCCCGCCGGCAGGTTGGCCGTGTGCACCCGACCCGAGATGGCGTGCTGGCTGGTGAAGACCTGTCGGGCCGCCGCATCGCCCGTCGGCCAGATTGCGAACTCACTGGTCAGGCGGTACTCGTCATCCGGGTCCGCGTCGGTGCCGAGGGCCTGGAGCACGTTGGCGAAGCCGGCCAGCCGTGGGTACGGACGGAACTGGGTGCACGGGAACCCGCCGTTGTAGAGGTGGGCGTTGTCGCCCTTCGGCACCGAGTTGTACTGCGTGGTCAGGCCGACGCTGCGGTACCAGTTGAGCCGACGACCGTAGGCCGGGTCGCTCTCGTTGGCTTCCGGGACGCGGATCTCGAACGTGATCCGGCGCTGCTTGCGCGCCACAGCGTCCTGCACGGCGGCACCGACGTCGAACGACAGGGTCGCCTTCGGGCACCATTCCGGGGTGAGGACCTCGTCCAGCTTGGTCAGCGGCTCAGGAGCGCTGTTCCAGGTGGGCGTGGTGCTCACCGGCTTGGTGCGCCAGATCTCGATCGCCCGCTTTCCGCAGTCGGCGGCGCTGTACTCCTCGATGAAGACCGTCCCACCGTAGATCTTCCGGCCCTCGTAGGCGGACAGATCGAAGGTGGCGTAGACCCGGGAGGTGTGGCTGACACCCGCGTCGTCCACGGACGTGCCGAGCGGCATGTGTGTCTCGTCGTTCCACCCGTACGCCTTGCGCGGCGTGGCGGAGTCGGTCCAGCCGATCTGGATCGACGGAGCGCTTTCGTAGTGCGGTGCCGCGACGGCGGGACTGCCGGTCGCGACGAGGGCGAGCCCGCTGACGCCCAGCGTCAGCGCGAGCGCGCCGATGAGGCCACGACGTGGCCAGGTAACTATCACAGTGGATGGCCCTCCCCGTATCCAGCCGGGATCGTCCGGCCGGAAAGTTGTGGACATCAAATCGTGCAGGCTCGATGGGCGGCAACAGCCTTTCGGGCGCTGCTGCACGCCCCAGACGTCTTGGTCATGGTCGATCCGGTGAGGTCATGGCCGGTCCGGTTGCCGCTGATCGCAGTAGCAGGCAGGGGGCCGTCCGCAGCATCATCGGGTGCCGGTGTTACAGGGGGTGAGATCCCCAATCGGCGGATGAGGCCACAACTGAGACCAGCCCAGCCGTCGATGCCGCTTCTGCTCCGCTGGAAAGCCGGTCGATTGCCCGCCTTGACGCTCAAACCACACCCTTGTGGGCTGTGGTCTTCCTCCGGTGAAACATCGGACCGGGTTTCTGGCATAGACCAGGTGCAAGCGCCACGACCTGGAGGTTCACGTGCCAATGAATGAACAACGAACTCCGCAGATTGCCCCGGTCAGCAGGAGTCGTCGCCGACTGTCGCGGGCCGGGTTGATCACAGCGATTACCGCCGGAGTGGTTGCGGCCGGTGCCGGTACGGCGGCCGCTGTCGCATACCTCACCGAGGAAACCGTGTCCAGCGGCATGCCCGGCGCTGCCGTGATCTTCGAGGGCACCGACCCGTCGTGCACCACGACCGACCACGTCGTTTTCGACTGCACTCTCAGCCGCGCGCCGAAGTCAGACGTGCTGCCCAATCCTGCTAAGCGGGAGAAGGTAAAGACGGCACCTCGGCCCGCAGCGACCGATTACACCGACGTCAAGCACGCGTTCGTTGACGATCAGGGCAATATCGCGGGCGGATGCAAGGGTGTGGACGCCACTGGGCTGCACTGGGTCTGCTACGCCGGTCAGCGAGCGGTCACGGAAGGGGTCACCGCCCAGCGCCTGCTCGGGGAGCACCTGGACTCGCCCGCCCGCGGCTAGGGCGTGTCTCGAAGTGCGTGTAGCCATTTGTTGATGGCGGTGACGTGAATGGTGGCTTCGTAACGTACGGCTAACTTGTCGTACCGGGCGGCCACGGCGCGGTGGCGTGGGCAACCGAGCTGGACCAGCGCTTGGCCCCGGCGACCGTCCGGAAGTGCTGCCGCCGCTGCGGGCTGTGCTGGCGCTGGCCGTGCGGGATCGCATCATCGCGGAGAACCTTCAAGCCCTACCCGAAGTCCCGCGCGGCCCGGCTACACGCACGCGTTCGAGGCCGGCGCGGACCGGGTGCGGGAGTCGTTCGCTGACTCCCGACGAGAACGACGACCAAGGCGGCGGGACGACAGTGGCGTAGCTCAACGAGCTAGATCAAGCCGGATGTGGCAAAAGGCCAGGTGAGATGACATCTCACCTGGCCTTGCCCATCTCGGTCGGGGTGGCCGGATTCGAACCGACGACCTCTTCGTCCCGAACTGGCTGCATCGTGGTCGGGTCAGGCTGCTCCCGAGGTCACGGGCTCTGCTGAGGCTCGGCTTGGCCTGGTTCGGCTGACACGGTTGCTGTACTTCGCTGCTGTACTGCTGGCGTCAGATGAGGCGCTGGATGCGGACCTTGGGCTGCTCGTTTCTCAGGTGGCCTTCCTTGTGCTGGCGGACCTGCTCGTTCCAGACCTCCTGGTCGTAGTCGGGGTCGGGTGGGATCCACTTGTGGGAGCCGTCGCTGTAGTGGAACTTCTCGTCGCCGGGCCGCAGGATGCTCATCGGGTCCAGCCGAGGAATCGGTGGTGCAGGTTTCCGGCGGGGATGTGGGCCAGGTCCTGGGCGGCGTCGACGAGCTGGGCGGCGAGGTAGAGGGCCAGCGACACCGGGGCGCGGTCGTACTCCGCTCGTAGTTCGCGCCGTCTGGGCTGGCAGGGCCAGTCGGCACCGCAGCCGCAGCACGTCCAAGCCGGTGTGACCGGGAGGTGTGTCGTCATCGCGGCGCATCCTGGCTCGGCCAGTGGCCCCGGTTGATCGGGATGGGATGACGGCTTCGGCACGGCAGGTCGCTTCCACAGCGGCAGATACGCCGCCAGTGCCGCCATGACCAGACAGGCCGGTGCCGGCGGGCGAGCGTCAACGCCGCCGCCAAGACGTACTCGTCGTAGGACACGCGTCGCCGGCTGTTGTTCTGCCTCTGGTGGTAGCCGGTGTCCCGCACGGGACCTGCGGTCGAACCAGTTGCATCGTTCGGTCTGGTCATCACGCCTCCCGCCGACGCTGGGGTCCCGTGGGTGCCCGGTCAGCCGTGTCCGGAGACAGGGCACCCACGGCAGGACGACCCGGCCGCCAAGCTGGGTAGCTCCACCAGCAACTTAAGACGCAATGTGCGCAGGGTCAACAGCTACGACACATAGCGTTGTAAGTCGAGCCGGAGGTGTGGTCTGCTTGCACCAGCCGCCAAGCTGGGAGCACCACCTATGTCTGAAGCTGCCTACCTACAGGTCGCCCGGGAGATCCGCGAGCAGGTCAGCTCCGGCCAGTTGAAGCCGGGCGACAAGTTGCCCTCGTTCGCCGCCCTCTGCGAGCACTACAAGGTCAGCAACACCGTTATTCGCGCCGCCATGCTCCTACTCAAGGCCGAAGGCCTGATCGACGGCCGACAAGGCAAGGGCGTCTACGTCGCCAACCCGCTTCCCCGGTAAGCCGGGGTCGCTTTCCGAGGCACGACGCCTCGCTTACAAGAACCGTGCGGTTCGTCTGCCTGCGTCCGCATCCGTCGCCCGCCTCGACCGACCGTCCACGCGACGCCGGGCGTGGGCGTCTTTGTTCCGGCTCGTAGCTGTCACCGTTGCTGTCGACAGTCCGCGCGGGCCAACGCCAGCGCCGATGAGGTGATTTCATTCGATCATGGTGCAGCCCATACGCCGTGGCGCCTACCGGCTCTACACCCGCCGCCTCCGCGCCCAGCTGGCCGGGAAGTCGCTGCCACGGCACGTAGCAATGGTGATGGACGGGAACCGCCGGTGGGCCAGGCAGGCGGGCTTCGATGACCCCGGGATAGGCCACCGGTACGGCGCGGAACACGTCCACGAGGTACTGGGCTGGTGTGCCGACATGGGCATCCATCACGTCACTCTGTTCATCGCCTCCGTCGACAACATGCGTAAACGGGCATCCGAAGAGGTGGAGAACCTGATGCGGATGATCGAGGAGGTCGTCGCGGAGCCGCTCCTCCGCCCGGCCAATCCCTGGCAGCTTCACCTGGCCGGCCGCGCCGACGTCCTACCCGACTCGACACGCCACGCCCTGAAACTCGCGGAAGACGCCACCCGCGAACGCGGTGCCGAGTTCCATCTCACAGTCGCCATCGGCTACGACGGCCGCGAGGAAATCGTCAGTGCAGTTCGTTCCCTGCTGGAACAGGAGGCACGAGCGGGCGCCACACTCGACGACGTCGCACAACGACTAACCGCCGAGGCTCTCGCGGCGCACCTGTACACCGGCGGCCAACCCGACCCTGATCTGGTCATCCGCACGAGCGGAGAACGCCGCATGTCCGGGTTTCTGCTCTGGCAGGCCGCCTACTCCGAACTGTACTTCTGCGACGTGTACTGGCCCGGCTTCCGGAAGATCGACTTCCTGCGCGCCCTGCGCTCCTACTCGGCCCGCAGTCGACGATTCGGAGCGTGACAACCACATCCCCCTGCTCCCGGTTCCGTGGCACAACCGCAAAGACCGGCGACCATCAGACGTTGAAGCGGAACTCAGGTGCGCCCTGCCGTGGCCTGCGGCAGCCTGGTCGCCGCGCTGGTCACGTCCCGTTTTGGGCTCACCTTGGACCGCTACACGCACTCGACTCGAGACCGGGATCGCAGGGTGCTCGCGTCGTTCGCTGCCTTCGAGAAAGCAATGATCGTCAGAAACGAATCAAGGCCCCTCGTTGGAGGGGCCTTGACCTGCTCTTACCTCTGGTCGGGGTGGCCGGATTCGAACCGACGACCTCTTCGTCCCGAACGAAGCGCGCTACCAAGCTGCGCCACACCCCGAGGCGTGCCGACAAATAGTAGCCCACCCCCGTCGGTGGTCCAACTCGGTACCCCCACCGCCCTGCGGGTCCTCCCGGACCGTGCGGTACCCGCCGGGCGCCGACCCCGTCTGGCGCCTGATGTCGTGAACGACTCAGCTCGACAGGGCGAACACAGCCAGGTCCCCGGACGGATCCGACGCTCACCCTGCACGGCTGCCTGCCGGCAGCCAATTCCGCCTCGCTCGTCAACCGGCCGAGCCGCCGAGCCGCCGAGCCGCCGGGCCGCCGGGCCGTAGGCGGCAGCCCGGCGGATCACCGGCGCAAGGGTCAGCGAGGGATCAGGGTGAGCACGCTCGCCTCCGGCGGACAGGCGAACCGGACCGGCGCGGTCGGGTGGGTGCCGAGGCCGGCGGAGACGTGCAGCCACGAGTCGGAGCCGGGCCAACGGTGCAGGCCGCGTGCCATGGAGCGGGGCAGGCCGCAGTTGGTCACCAGGGCGCCGACCCCCGGTACGCAGACCTGGCCGCCGTGGGTGTGCCCTGCGAGCATCAGCCCGAAGCCGTCGGCGGCCATCCGGTCGAGGACGGCCGGCTCGGGGGAGTGGGTGAGCGCGATCGACAGGTCGGCGGTGGGCGACACCGGCCCGGCGACCGAGTCGTAGTCGTCCCGTTCGACGTGCGGGTCGTCCACGCCGAGCAGCTCGACGACCCGGCCGCCGGCCTTGACGGTGGTGCGGGCGTTGTTCAGGTCCGCCCAGCCGGCGCCGACGAAGACGTCCCGCAGCTCCTCGTGCGGCAGTTCGACGCCCTCGGTGTACTCCCGGTCGGGCAGGAAGTAGGTGAACGGGTTCTTCCAGACCGGCCCGGTGTAGTCGTTGGAGCCGAAGACGAAGGCCCCCGGGAGGTCGAGCAGCGGCTGGAGGGCGTGCAGCACGCCGGGCACGGCGCCGGGGTGCGCCATGTTGTCGCCGGTGACCACGACCAGGTCGGGGTCGAGGGCGGCCAGCGACGCCACCCAGCGCTGCTTACGCCCCTGGTCGGGCATCATGTGCAGGTCCGACAGGTGCAGGACCCGCAGGGGCTCCGCGTCGGCCGGCAGGACCGGCACGTCGTACCGCCGCAGGGTGAACATGTTGCGCTCGACGAGTGACGCGTAGGCCAGGGTCGCCGCGCCGAGCGCGGCGGTCCCGGTCGCGAGCCGGAATAGTGTGCGCTTTCGCATGCCGTTCAGGGTAGTTTCACCGACCATGAGCACGCTGAAGGACCGTCTGACCGCCGACATGCGCGCCGCCCTGAAGGCGCGCGACGAACTGACCACCTCCACGCTGCGGATGGCGCTGGCCGCCGTCGGCACCGCCGAGGTCGCCGGCAAGGCCAAGCGCGAGCTCACCGACGACGAGGTGCTCGCGGTGCTGACCAAGGAGGCGAAGAAGCGTCGGGAGGCCGCCACCGCCTTCGGCGACGCCGGCCGCACCGAGCAGGCCACGAAGGAGATCGCCGAGGGCGAGGTGCTGGAGCGCTACCTGCCGAAGCAGCTCCCCGACGCCGAGCTGACCGAGCTGGTCTCGGGGGCGCTCGCCGCGGGCGGCTTCACCGGCAAGTCGCAGATGGGCCCGGCCATGAAGGCGGCCCAGGCGGCGGTGGCCGGCCGGGCCGAGGGCGGTCGCGTCGCCGCCGAGGTACGCCGACAGCTCGGCCTCTGACTCCGGCCGCACCGACCCGCGTACGCGAAACGGGCGGGCACCCCGCGAAGGGTGCCCGCCCGTGGCGTTCGTCCGGCCGGCTCAGCCGCCGGATCGACCCGGCGGTCGGCCGGGGGTGTTCGGCCGGTTGTTGTCGGGCGTCGTGCCCGGGGCGGTGCCGCCGCCGGAGCTGATCTGGATGGTGACCACGCCGCCCTTGATGGTCCGGCCGTCGGGGCTGGTGCCGGCGGCCTTGCCGGCCGGGCAGCTCGACGGGACCTTGATGTCGGAGATGATCGCGTCGAAGCCCTCCGCCTTGATCCGGGACTTCGCCTGCTCCGGGTCGAGGCACTTCACGTCGGGGATCCGGCGCTGGTCGCCCTCGGAGATCTTCTTGCCCGGGGGCTCGAAGTTCTTCCGGTCCTTGCCCTTCATGGCGTCGCGCAGCGTCTCGTAGACCGGCGGGTTGATGCCGTCCTTCTGCTTGTGCTTCATCTTGACGTTGGTCTGCGGCCAGTCCGGGTCGGCCATGATGCCGGCCACCGCGTACTGCTTGGTCATCGCGACCAGGGCCGCGCTCTTCTCCGAGTCGGTGGTGCCGGACTTGCCGGCCACCGGCGCGTCGACGACCTGCTTGACCTCGGCCGCCGTACGGCTGCCGCCGCACTTGCTGGTGGAGGAGTTGTCACCGACCGGGCAGCGGGCGGCGTCGACGGCGGCGCGGGCCACCTCGGTGCTGACCCGCTTCTCGCAACGCGGGTTGGCGATGTCGAGCTTCTTGCCCTCCGGGTCCTTGATCATCTGCACCGGGATGGGCTCGCAGTACTTGCCGTCCGCCGCGAGGGTGGCGTAGGCGTTGGCCAGCTCAAGCGGGGTGGTGCTCGAGACGCCCAGGGTGAACGCGCCCCAGTCGTGCGCGGCCGCCTTGTTGTTGGCCCAGTCGTTCTCCCTGCTGACCCGGAACTGGATGCCGAGCCGCTTGGCCACGTCGACCACGTTCTCCGCGCCGACCTGCTGCTGGAGCGGCACGAAGTAGGTGTTGATGGAGGAGGAGAAGGCGCTCCACATGTTCTGCACGCCGCCGGCCTTCTTGCCGGAGTTGGTCGGGCAGTACTTGTTGGTGCCCGGGCAGGCGGCCTGGCTGCCCGCCTCGACGATGTATTCCGACTTGAACGCCTGCGGGGCGTTGATCGTGTAGCCGAGCGGGATGCCCTTCTCCAGCGCCGCCACGATGGTGAAGATCTTGAAGGTCGAGCCGGCCTGGTAGCCCGTGATGCCGTCGCCGCCGGTGAGCAGCGGGTTGACGGTGTTCGGGTAGTTGCCGCGCTTGCCCTTCTTGCGCTGCTTGGGGTCGCTGTGCTCCTTGTTGGCCGGCTTCTTCGGGTCGTCGAGCTTGAAGTTCCGGTTCACCGCCAGCGCCCGCACCCGGCCGGTGCCCGGCTCCACCACCGCCACCATGGCGGCTTCCTTGCTCTTCTCCGACTTGGCCTTGCGGACGGCCTTGTCGGCGCCCCGCTGGGCCTGCGGGTCCAGGGTGGTGATGACGGTGTAGCCGCCGCTCTTCAGCCGCCGCTCCCGGTCGTACGAGGTCGAGCCGAACGTCTCCTGCCCCATCCACCAGCGGTAGAAGTAGTCGCAGAAGAAGCCCCAGCCCTTCTCGTTGGTCGAGACGCAGCCGTTGGGGGCCCGCTTGCCGGTGACCACGAGCTTGGTGGCCTTCGCCGCGTCCGCCTCCTGCTGGGTGACGGCGCCGGTCTCGACCATGTTCTGGATGACGTAGTTGCGCCGGGCGAGGGCCGCCGCGTGGCCGCTCTTGGTGGTCGGGTCGTTGGTGCTCGGCGCCTTCACCATGCCGGCGAGCATGGCCGCTTCCTCGAGCTTCAGCTTGCTCGGCGGCTTGTTGAAGTAGACCTGGCTGGCGGCGTAGATGCCGTACGCGCCGTTGCCGAACGCGGCGATGTTGAGGTAGCGCTCCAGGATCTCGTCCTTGGAGAGTTCCTTGTCGATCTGGATCGCGTAGCGCATCTCGCGCAGCTTCCGGGCGCTGGTGTCCTCGGTGGCCGCGACCACGTCCGCCGGGTGGCTCGCCGAGTAGGCGATGGCGAGGCGGACGTACTGCATGGTCAGCGTCGAGGCGCCCTGCTGGCTGGACGCGTTGGACTGGTTGTTGACGAAGGCCCGGGCGATGCCGTTGAGGTCGACGCCGTTGTGCTTGTAGAAGTCGTGGTCCTCGGCGGCGATGATCGCCTTCTGCATGACGGGCGCGATGTCGGCCAGCTTCACGTCGCGACGGTTCTCGTCGTACATGGTCGCCAGCGGTGTCTTGCCGTCGGAGGCGAGAAGGTAGCTGATCTGCGGCGCGCGGGCCACGGTCAGCTCCTTGGGCAGTGCGCCGAAGGTCTCGGCGCCGGCCTTCGCGGCCAGTCCGGACATCGCCACTGCGGGGAAGGCCGCCGCCGCGACCACCACGCCGGCCAACAGGCCACAGATGAGTAGCGATGCGGCGTTGGTCAGCACATTGTGGTCACGTTTCCGCATCCAGGTCACCTCGACAGGGTACGCGAGTAGGGAACGAGGGGCGCCGGGGCGTTCTTTCCCCATTTCCTGCGCGCGCCGACCTCGTTGTGCTAAACGCACGACCCCCGGTGCGAGGTTGCGTGAATCCGCCGCCGAGTTTCCCTCCTGACGGAGGGGGCCCGCAGCGTTTTCACGGACCCCGACGGGGTAACCGGCGGTCGCGAAGCCCGGGAAGCCGGGAGTGTCCGGAATGATGGATTTCGCCGACAACGTTGCGTAATCAGGCGACTACAGAGCATGATGGTGGCGGCGACAGCGCCACATGTCGTCCGTGCCGCCTTGGGGAAGGCGGGCAGGGCGATCGGGGGGATTGCCGGCTGGTCCGCGACGGGGTCGGTAGGTACTGCAAGGGGGGACGTGTACAGATGGGCATGATCACTGACTGGCCGTCGCTGGCGGCGTGTCAGAACGGGGACCCGGACGCGTTGTTCGTACAGGGCGCCGAACAGAACGTGGCGAAGCGGATCTGCCGGAGCTGCCCAGTTCGGTACGAGTGCCTGGCCGACGCGCTGGACAACCGGATCGAGTTCGGAGTGTGGGGCGGCATGACCGAACGCGAACGTCGCGCGCTGTTGCGCCGTCACCCACAGGTGGCGAGCTGGCGCAAGATGTTCGAGGCCGCGATGAAGAAGAACGCCAAGGACAAGACCGGCAAGGACAAGATCCTCGTCACCACCGCCGGCTGAGCACCGTCACGGCCGGCTGATCGCCGCGCCGATCGTCCGCAGCCCGTCGACGTCGTGCACGTCGGCGGGCTGCGCCGTCACCGACACCGCCGGCACCGCCGGGAACGCCTCGGTGAAGCGGGCCGCCACCTGCCGCTCGCGTACCGCCTGCTGGGCCAGCGTCGCGTGGGCCCGCAGCACGTCGACGGTGCCCTCGTGCCCGCCGAGGCCGGCAAGCCGCTCCGCGGCGGCCAGGCTCTCCGCCGCGTCGATCCCGGGCACCGCCGAGCGGTGCACCCGGTTGAGCACCAGGCCCGCCAGCGGCATCTTCTCCTCGCGCAGCCGGCCCGCGAAGTACGCGGCCTCCCGGACCGCGTCCGGCTCCGGCGCCGCGACCAGCAGGAACGCCGTCTCCCGCGCCTGGAGGATGCGGTACGTCTGCTCGGCGCGCTGCCGGAAGCCGCCGAACATCGAATCCAACGCGGCGACGAAACCGGAGAGGTCGGTCAGCAACTGGGCCCCGAGCACCTTCTGCACGACCTTGGAGAACATCCCGAACGAGGCCGTGACCAGGCTGAACATGCTCCGCCCGCCGGTCCGCGCCGGGGCCAGCAGCAGCCGCAGCATCCGCCCGTCGAGGAAGCGGGACAGGCGGGCCGGTGCGTCCAGGAAGTCGAGCGCCGAGCGGGACGGCGGGGTGTCCACCACGATCAGGTCCCACTCGCCCCGGGCGTGCAACTGGCCCAGCTTCTCCATCGCCATGTATTCCTGCGTGCCGGCGAAGGTCGAGCTCATGGCCTGGTAGAAGGGGTTGGCGAAGATCTCCGCCGCCTTCGCCGGGTCGGTGTGCTGGAGCACCACGTCGTCGAAGGTGCGCTTCATGTCGAGCATCATGGCGTGCAGCTCGCCGCCGCTGGCCTCGACGTCGATCCCCTTGACCTGGCGGGGGGTGTTGTCCAGCTCGGTCAGCCCGAGCGACTGGGCCAGCCGGCGGGCCGGGTCGATGGTGAGCACCACCGTGCGCCGGCCGTGTCGCTCCGCGGCGCGCAGCGCGAGCGCGGCGGCCGTGGTCGTCTTCCCCACCCCGCCCGCCCCGCAGCACACCACGATCCGGACGCCCGGATCGGCGAGGATCTGGTCGACGTCCAGCTGCGGCGCCGCGTCTTCGGAAGGCACCAATCGAGCGTATCGGGCCGGGTCGGTCCGTGCGCCCGGGCCGGTCGCAGGTGTGAGTCAATCCGCCCGGACGAGGGTCGCGGCGAGCTGGTCCAGGCCGGCCCGGTCCACCCCGTCGGGCAGCAGCGGCAGCTCGGTCATCGGCAGCCCCAGCTCCACCAGGTCGGCGCGGAGCGAATCCTCCAGCTCGCGGCGGATGGCCTGGTCGCGCGCCTCGGCGACGAGCCCGGCGACGGTGTCCCGGTCGGTCGGCAGCCCGGCGGCGCGCAGCCCCCGCTCCAGCTCGGTGGCGGCCACCACCCGCCCCGCGGGCAGCGGGGGGCGGGCGCCGTTGACGATCACCCGTCCCACCGGGAAGCCGAGCTGGGTCAGCTCGGCGATCGCGTCGACCGTCTCCTGGACCGGCATCTCCTCCAGCAGGGTGACGACGTGCACGGCGGTGATCGGGGAGCGCAGCAGCGCCGCGACCCCCTCGCTCTGGGTCTTGATCGGGCCCACCTTGGCCAGCCGGGCCGTCTCGGCGGTGACGTTGAGGAACCGGCCGATCCGCCCGGTGGGCGGCGCGTCCAGCACCACCGCGTCGTACGCGCGCCGCTGGCCGGACGTGCGGGTGGTCGCCTCCTTCACCTTGCCGGTGAGCAGGACGTCCCGCAGGCCGGGGGCGATGGTGGTGGCGAAGTCGATCGCCCCGAGCTTGCGCAGCGCCCGGCCGGCCGCGCCGAGCTTGTAGAACATGTCGAGGTACTCCAGCAGGGCCTCCTCGGCGTCCACCGCCAGGGCCCGCACCTCCCCGCCGCCCGGCGCGTCGGTCAGGTGCCGCTCCTCGTACGGCAGCGGATCGGTGCCGAAGAGCTGGGCGATGCCCTGCCGTCCCTCGACCTCGACCAGCAGCGTGCGCCGGCCGCCGGCGGCCAGCGCGAGGGCCAGCGCCGCCGCGACGCTGGTCTTGCCGGTGCCCCCCTTGCCGGTCACGACGTGGAGGCGGGCCGGCCACTGGGTGCCGGCCGGGTCGGCCGGCGACTCTGCTGCGCGCACCCGTCGAGCCTATCCAGGCCGTGGGCTCAGGCGACCTCGCAGACCCACCAACCCGTCTTCTTCACCACGGTGAACCGCAGGTCCTGGTCGGCCACCTTCTCGTCCGCGGTGGTCATGGTGACCTTGGTGGTGACCGTGGCGCGGTCGCCGGTCTGGTTGTCCACCTTCGGGGTGCTCCACCGGAACCGCGGGTTCTGGTGGGCCGAGACGTGCTTCTCGACCTCGGCCACCTTGGCGGCGATCTTCTTCTCGTCCCGCGACGACGAGCAGACCAGGCCGGCCGCCCGGTCCGCGTCGCGCTCCTGGTAGACGGCCTTGAGGAACTCGTCGACCGCGACCGTCGGCTCCTTGGCCCCCGTGCCGCTGTCGGCGTCGCGCAGCGTCAGGAACGCGACGACGCCGCCGCCGGCGCAGAGCAGCAGGATCACGGCCAGGGCGATGGAGGCGATGAGCACGCCGCGCTTCTTCTTCGGCGCGGCGGGCGGCTGGTAGGGCGGGTACCCGACCGGGGCCGGCGGGATCGACGGGTCCGGGGCGACGGCGGGGCCGGGCGGAGGAGCGACGGCCGAACCGGGCGGAGGGGCGGCAGCCAGGCCGGGTGGGGTGGCGGGACCGGGTGGGGTGGCCGGACCGGGCGGAGGAGCGGCGGCCGGGCCGGACGGGGTGGCCGGGTGGGGCCCGGCGGCCGGGTCGGATGGGACTGCCGGGCTGGATGGGGTCGCCGGGTCGGGTGCGGCGGCCGGGCCGGGAGCCGCCGGGGAGCCGGGCTGGTCGGCCGGCGGTCCGACGGGGCCACCGCTGGGTGGTTGGGTCATCTCATCCCCCGGGTTGCGGCGTCGCCGCCTGACCGGGCGACGAGCGTGATCGAGCTGGCGGCGAGCCGGCGGAGCGCCCGTCCGACCGGAAGGGTAACGGTCGGTTCCCCGCTCCGGGGGGCGGCGGGTGCCGTCAGGTTCCTTACCGATGGTGTGTCGTATATGTGACTTTGGGTGATCGTCTGTGCGCGTCCGGTTGGCGTGTCTGTCGCCGCCGACCTACGTTCTCAGCGGCGCGGGGGGCGGGCCGGGCGGAGGGCCCGGACCCGCAAGCGATGACCTGACCAGGTACGACGTCCGGAGGCAAGGCATGCGCGACGTGGACAACAATCCTCGGGCCCAGTTCCCGGTGGGCGACCGGGCGCGGCGGCCCGGCTTCCCGGGGGAGGCCGAGGGCGGCGTCGGCCTGCCCGTCAACGAACGGTCGTACCGGCGGCTCGCCGAACCCGTCGAGGTGGTGCGCGTGCCCTCCCGGCCGGGAGCCCGGGACGAGGAGGAGCCCGGCTTCGTCATCCACCTGCCGATCCGGGTCGCCGACCTGAGGGCGGCCACCGCGCTGGCCGGAACGGTCGCCACCTCGCTGAGCTTCCTCAGCGAGCTGGACGCCGGCGAGACCACCGTCTCCAGCACCGACGACCAGAACAACCGGCACCGGGTCTTCTGCGACCTGCTGCTGCCGGACCGCTCCCGCTGCCCCCAGCCGTACGAGCACGGCGGCTCCTGCGGGGAGGTGCCGGCGCCCCCGGAGCAGCGTCCCGCGCCCCGCCCGTCCGCCGGACCGTAGGCTGTGCGTCGAGAAGTCGAACTCCAGCCAAGGGAGCCCTCCACCGATGCAGAAGTGGGAATACTCCACGGTCCCGCTGCTGGTCCACGCGACCAAGCAGATCCTCGACAACTGGGGTGAGGACGGGTGGGAACTCGTCTCCGTGGTTCCCGGTCCCAACCCGGAGCAGCTCGTCGCCTATCTGAAGCGGCCGAAGGCATGAGCGAGCGGAGCGAGCGAATCATCCTGACCGGCGCGTCGAGGGCTCATGACGCCGCCGAGCGCAGCGAGGTGGCGGCATGAGCAACGGTCCGCACGCGAAACTCGCCGAGCTCGGGCACACGCTGCCCGAGGTGGTCCCGCCGTTGGCCAGCTACGTGCCGGCCGTCCAGTCCGGGCAGCACGTCTACGTCTCCGGGCAGTTGCCGATGGTCGAGGGGAAGCTGCTCGCCACCGGCAAGGTCGGCGCCGGCGTCTCCGCCGAGCAGGCCAAGGACCTGGCCCAGCAGTGCGCGCTTAACGCGCTGGCCGCGATCGACTCGCTGGTCGGCCTGGAGAACGTCGTCAAGGTCGTCAAGCTGACCGGCTTCGTCGCGGCCTCCTCGGGCTTCACCGCCATCCCGGGCGTGATCAACGGCGCGTCCGACCTGTTCGGCGCGGTCTTCGGTGAGGCCGGCCGGCACGCGCGCAGCGCCGTCGGCGTGGCCGAGCTGCCCCTGGACGCCCCCGTCGAGGTCGAGGTCGTCGTCGAGGTCTCCTGACCCGCACCACCTCCCCGCGATCTTGCGTTCGGTGCCCGGCAAAAGCCGTGAACCGGTACGTATCAGAGGCGGAGCCTGCAAGATCGCGGGGAGTGGCCGGCGGGGCCGTACGATCGCAGCCATGACCGGGCACTTCACCGCGCCGGCGGCGGCGCTCGCCGACGGGTTGCCGGGTTGGGTGACGCTGCTGCGTGCCCCGAACCCCGGGCCGATGACGCTCGACGGCACCAACACCTGGGTGCTGCGCGCCCCTGGCCGGGAGCACGCCGTCGTCGTCGACCCGGGCCCGGCCGACGAGGGGCACCTGGCGGCGATCGCCGCGCAGGGGCCGATCGGCCTGGTGCTGATCACCCACGGCCACCCCGACCACACCGACGGCTCGCGCCGCCTGCACGAGCTGCTCGGCGGGGTGCCCGTACGCGCCGCCGACCCGGCGCACACCATCGCCGGGGAGCCGCTGACCGGGCCGGGCGGGGAGCTGGACGGCCACGGGCTGGGCGTCCGACTCGTGCCGACCCCCGGGCACACCGGCGACTCGGTCTGCTTCCTGGTCGAGCACGGCGACGAGCGGGTGGTCCTGACCGGCGACACGATCCTGGGCCGGGGGACCACCGTGGTCGCCCACCCGGACGGGCACCTCGGGGACTACCTGGCCAGCCTGGAACTGCTCTCGACGTACCGGGGGATCCCGGCGCTGCCGGGGCACGGTCCGGCACTGGCCGACTGCGGCGTCGCCGCGGACTTCTACCTGGCCCACCGCCGGGCCCGGCTCGACCAGGTCCGGGCGGCGGTCGCCGCGGGCGCCTCCACCGCCGCCGAGGTGGTCGCGACGGTCTACGCCGACGTCGACCGGTCGCTGTGGTGGGCCGCCGAGTGGTCCGTCCGGGCCCAGCTGGAGTACCTGGGCCGGGAATCCGGCGGAGGTGCCGCGGGGTTGGAGCAAGCGTGACCTG
Source organism: Micromonospora sp. NPDC007220 (assembly GCF_040634035.1). Taxonomy (NCBI): domain Bacteria; kingdom Bacillati; phylum Actinomycetota; class Actinomycetes; order Micromonosporales; family Micromonosporaceae; genus Micromonospora; species Micromonospora sp. NPDC007220. The sequence continues at coordinate 25,371 of NZ_JBEYEU010000020.1, forward strand.
CCCGGTGTGTGGAACCGTCGCCGTGCCCGGCGCGCGGTTCTGCCACAACTGCGGCGCCGCGCTGCCGGCCGCCGCGACGCTGCCCGCGGCCGAACGCCGCGTGGTGACGGTGCTCTTCGGCGACCTGTCCGACTTCACCTCCTGGTCCGAGGACCTCGACCCGGAACGCGTCGGCGCGGTCACCGACCGGGTGCTCGCCGCGCTGGCCGGCGCGGTGAAGACGTTCGGCGGCCACGTCGACAAGCTCACCGGCGACGGGATCATGGCGGTCTTCGGGGCGCCGGTCGCGCACGAGGACGACGCCGAGCGGGCCGTGCGGGCCGCGCTGTCGATGCAGCGGGCGGTCCGCCGGGTGCTCGACGACGAGCGGGGCGGCGGCGCGCCGCTCGGCCTGCGCGTCGGGCTGAACACCGGCGACGTGATCGCCGGCATCCAGGCCGCCATCGAGTACACGGTCATCGGCGACACCGTCAACACCGCCGCCCGGCTGGCCGACGCCGCCGCCGTCGGCGCGGTCTACGCGGGGGCGCGGACCTCCGCCGCCACCCGGCACGTGGCCTCCTGGCGGGCGTTGCGCCCGCTGCGGCTCAAGGGCAAGCGGGAGCCGGTCGAGGCGTACGAGCTGCTCGGCCTCCTGGACGCCCCGGGCACCCGGTCCGGCCTCGGCGACGAGGCCCCCTTCGTGGGGCGGGAGACCGAGATCGGCCGGGTCGCCGGCCGGCTGGCCGAGGTGATCGACCGCGCCGAGCCCCGGGTGCTGCTGATGACCGCCGAGGCCGGGATCGGCAAGTCGCGGTTCGCCGCCGAGGTGGAACGCCTCGCCGCCGGCTACGACGTGGGCGCCGGCCGGTACGCCGCGCACACCGGCGCCCGGGTGCTGTCGGTGCGCTGCGCCGCGTTCGGCGAGCGGCGCCGGCTCGCGCCCCTGGCCGACCTGGTCCGGGCGGCGGTCGGCCTGCCCAACGACGCCGCCACCGCGCTCACCCGCCCGGCCGTCGAGGAACGCCTGCGCCGGCTCGGCCAGCGACTCAGCCGCACCGGCACGCCGGCGCCGGTCGCCATCGACCAGCTGCTGGCCCTGCTCGGGTACGCCGAGCTGCCCGGCGGCGGCCCGGCCGACCAGGGCGAGTGGGGCACCGCCCAGCCCGCCGACGCCGACACCGTGCCGAACGCGGTCGCGGACCTGCTCACCGCGCTCGCCGGGGAGGCGCCCCTGGTGGTCGTCGTCGACGACCTGCACGACGCCACCGCCGAGACCATCGAGGCGCTCGGGATCACCCTGTCCCGGCTCGCCGGCCCGGTGCTGGTGCTGCTGCTCGGCCGGCCCGAGCTGGTGCGTACCGCCGGGGCGCTGACCCGGGTCGCCGACGCCGAGGTGCACGCGCTGCCGCCGCTGCGCGGCGCCGACGCGGCCCGGCTGCTCACCACCTACCTCGGCGGCGGCAGGCTGCCGCAGTCCGACGCGGACCGGCTGCTCGCCACCGCCCAGGGCAACCCGTTCTACCTGGCCGAGCTGGTCACCCTGCTGATGGAGCGGGGCGCGCTGACCACCGTCGCCGAGCGGAACTCCCCGAGTCCGGGCGGCTGGCGACTGGTGCCCGGCTCGCTCGGCAGCCGCCTGCTCTCCCGCGACCTGGCCGCGGTGCTCGCCGCGCGCATCGACGCGCTGCCGGCGGAGGCCCGCTCCGTGCTGCGGGACGCGGCCGTCGTCGGCGACACGGTGCCGGACGGTGCGCTGGAGGCGCTGCGCGAGCAGCGGGCCGGCCGCGACGGCCGCCCGGCGGCGGTGGTCGCCGTCGAGCTGGAACGGGCGGTGGAGGAACTGCTGCAACGCCGGATGCTGCACCGCACCCGCGCCGGGTACGCCTTCGCGACCCCGCTGATGCGGGAGGCCGCGTACGCCGGGGTGAGCAAGGCCGAGCTGGCCGAGCGGCACGCGGCGCTGGCCCGGTGGGCCGCGGCCGGCCCGTCGGCAGGTGCGGGCGCGCCGGGCGGCTTCGCCGAGGCGGCCCGCGACGTCTTCGTGGCCCAGCACGTGGAGCGGGCCGCCGCGCTGGCCGACGCGGTCGGGCTGCGGCCGGACGCGCCGGCGCGGGCCGTCGTCGGTCTGGGCGTCACCGCCCTCGGCGGGGCCGCGCGCCGCTCGTTGCAGGCGGGTGAGCCCGCGCTGGCCGTGGAGTACGCCGAACGCGCGGCCGAGCTGGCCCGGGACGGGGTGCCGGCGGCCGACCGGGTGGTGCACGCCCGGGCGCTGCTCCAGGTCGGACGTCCCGCCGACGCGCTCGCCTTCGCCGAGAAGATCGCCGCCAACGCCGGCGACGAGTCCGCCGTCCGGACCAGCGCGCTGCTGCTCGCCGGGCAGGCCCACCAGACCATGGGCGACCAGGCGCGCGCGGTGGGCTGCTGGCAGGAGGCGTTGCAGGTGGCCACGGCCGGCGGGCTGCCGACGCTGCGCGCCTCGGCGATGCGCCGCCTCGGCATGGCCGACTTCGTCGCCGGGCGGTTGGGGCAGGCCAGCAGCCGGCTCGCCGCGTCGTACCAGGTGAGCCTCCAGTCGCAGGACCGCCGGGGGCAGGCGTGGTCGTTGCAGAACCTTGCCTGGGTGACCACGACCCGGGGCGACTTCGCCGGCACCGACGCCGTGCTCGGCCGGGCCGCCCGGCTCTTCGCCGAGCTGAAGGACCCGTACGGGCGGGCCTGGCTGCGCGGCACCACCGCCTTCGCCCGGCTGCTCGCCGGCCGGCTGCGCGAGGCGTGCCGGATGGCGCAGGTCTTCCTGCCGTTCGGCGAGCGGGTCGGCGAGGCGTGGGCGGTGGGCACGCTGCGCGCGGTCGAGGCGTTCGCCACCGCCGAGCTGGGCGAGCTGGGCGAGGCGGACCGGGGGGCCCGTCGGGCGTACCGCGAGTTCGCCGCCGCCTCCGACGACTGGGGGCGCGGGTTCGCGCTGGTCGTCCGGGGCGTCGTGGCGCGCGGGCTGGGCGAGCCGGGGCACGCCGCCGACCTGCTCACCGACGCGCTGTCGTACGCGGAGCGGACGTCGCACCCGTTGCTCACCGGGATGGCCGGCACGCTGCGCGGGTTCGTGGCGCTGGACCTGGGTGACTGCGACACGGCCGAGCGGGACGCCCGGTCGGTGCTGACCGCCGTCGAGCCGCACAACCCGCAGGCACCCGCCCAGGTGGGGCCCCGGGTGCTGCTGGCCACCGCCCGGCTGGCCGCCGGCGACTCCGCGACCGCCGTGGGGCTGCTCGCCCCGGTGGCCACCGCCGCCGCCACCGTGCCCTCGCTGCTCTTCTCCCGCCGCCAGACCATGGCCCGGTACGCGTCCGCCCTGCTCGCCCACGGCCAGTGCGAGCAGGCGCTGGACTGGGCCCGGCGGGCCGTCGCCGCCCCGGCGGAGGACGTGCGCAGCCAGGTGGTCGCCGCCCGGGTGCTCGCCGAGGCGCTCGCGGCCTGCGGCCGGCCCGTGGAGGCGCTCGCCAGCGCCGAGGAGGCGGTCCGCCTGGCGTACGCGACAGAGCAGCGCAGCGAGCGCGCCGCCGCCGACGCCCTGCGGGCGCGCCTGACCACCCCCTAGTCCCGCGAACCCCGGAACCGGAAGGTCTGGCGGTTCTGGGGATGCGGTGTGTCGGGGATGGCCGATAGCGTGTCAGGTCCGAGGGGCGGTCGGTCGTGCGACCGCGTCGGGTCTGGGGAGGGCCGTGATGAGGTTGCCGCGTTCGGCCGCCGGATGGACGATCGCGGTCTTCGGCGTGCTGGCCCTGCTCATGGGCGCGGTCGGGCTGGTCTGGCCGGAGGCGCTGCTGCGAATGCTCGGCTTCGAGGTGCCGGCGACGCGCGCGGCCGGCGACCACACCGGCACCTTCCTGATCGCCTCCTCGATGGCCTCGTTCAACATGGGGGTCTACTACCTGCTCGCCACCGCCACCGAATGGCGGTCGTTCTTCCGCTTCACGGTGGTGTTCCGGCTGGTCACGTTCACGGTGTTCAGCATCGCGGTGCTGGCCGACATCGCGCCCGGGAGGTTCTTCGGGGTGGCCGCCTGGGAGGGCCTCGGCGCGGTGGCGACCGCCGTCGGGCTCTGGTGGGACAACCGTCGCGCGGGCCCGGGGGCGGTGGGCGGCGGAGGCGATTCCGCAGCCGGTGCCGTTCCGGCCGCTGATGCGGTTCACTGAGCCGTCGGTCCGGTTGGGTATTTTCGAGCTGTGACCGCGACCCCGCCCGGCGCCCTGCCGGCGCCCATTGTGCCCGGTCTGACCGATCTGCGCGTGTTTGCCAGGGGAGGCTACGCGACGATCTACAAGGCGACCCAGATCTCGGTGGGGCGAGAGGTCGCGGTCAAGGTGGAGAATCGCACCCTCGACAGCGAGCACGACCAGGCCCGCTTCCTGCGCGAGGCGCGGGCCGCCGGGCGGATGTCGTCCCACCCGCACGTGGTCGACCTCTTCGACGTCGGGGTCACGGTCGACCAGCATCCCTATCTGATCATGGAGCTCTGCGACGGCTCGTACGCCGAGCGGATGCGGACCTCGCCGCTCGGGCCCGCCGAGGCGCGCGACCTCGGGGTCAAGATCGCCGACGCCGTCGCCCACTCGCACGCCGCCGGCGTGCTGCACCGCGACGTCAAGCCGGCGAACATCCTCTACTCGCACTTCAACTCGGCGGTGCTGGCCGACTTCGGGCTGGCCGTGGTGGCCGAGATGCGTGACGCCTCGGTCGCCCTGGAGGTGCTCACCCCGGCCTACGCGCCGCCGGAGATGTTCAACCACAGCCCGCCGTCGCCCGCCGTCGACGTCTACGCCCTCTGCGCCACCCTCTACGCGGTGATGCACGGCCGCCCGCCGCGCTGGCAGTCCGAACGCAACCCCAGCCTGGTCACCGTGCTGGAGATGTTCCACCAGCCGGTTCCCGGCCTGCCCGGGGTGCCGGCCGAGATGATCGACGTGCTCCGGGCCGGGATGTCCAACGATCCCGGCGAGCGTCCCTCGGCTGTCGAGCTGCGCGACCTGCTGGTCGGCCTGCCGCTCGGTCCCGCCGGCGCCCAGGCGGGCGGCACGGGCATCCCGGGTCCGGTCAGCGGCGTGCCCGGCCCCGTCGGCCCGTACGGCGTGGACCACGTCTCCCGGCCCGCTCCGCGACCGCCGGTGGAGGACCTCCACCCCACGGTGCCCACCGCCCGCCAGCGGCGTCGGCGGCGCTGGTTCCTCGGTGGCGCCGGGATGGTCGCGTTGGCCGCCTCGGCGGGCGCCGGTGCCTGGCTGGCCGGCGCGGTCTCCAGCCCGGGCCCGTCGCCGACCGCCGGCGTGGCGGCGACGAGCACGGTGCTGCCCGCCTGCGCCCTGACGACCGCGTTGCCGGCCGGCGCGGGCTGCGCCGACGAGTTGGAGTGCTTCGGGCCGATGGAGGTGCGCGGCGCGCGGACCCGGGCGCCCCGGGTGCCCTGCGACGGCCAGCACACCTGGGAGAGCTACGCCGAGGGCAAGCTCCCCGACACCCTGGTCGGCGCCGGCCACGACCAGGTCAGCGCGGACGCGGCGGTACGCGGGGTCTGCAACGAGACCACCTTCCGGCTCACCAGCGGGATCAGCTACGCGGACGGCTGGAACCTGGAGGTGCTGCCCCCGGCCGACGCCGACCGGACGTACCGCTGCCTGGCCGGGCGTGGGCTCGACGCGCTCGTCTCACCCACCCTCACGGGCCGCTGAGCCGCCGCGTCCCCGGTGGCGCTCGCGCATCGCGCGGACGGCCTCCCGGTGGTCCAGCGACTCCAGCGTGTCGGCGTCGACGCCGTACAGTCCCCCGACGGGCTGCCCCGGGCCGTTCGGCGTGACCGCCGGTTCCGGGCCGTCATCCTGCCGGGCCGCCGCCACGGACACCGCCGCGATCATCGTCGCCAGTACGCAGAGCAGCGCCAACGTCACGCCGACGAGATCCTGGCGCCCCCACACGATCAGCGTCACCAGCAGGGAGGCCGCCACCAGCGCGGCCGCCACCGCCTTCGCCCGTGCATCGGGCCTCGCAAGTCTCACCCGTCCAGGATGTCCGAGCGGGGCCCGCTGTCAACCGGGTCGCCGGCACCGGATGACCGCCGGTGTGGATGGCCGGCATCAGTGAGCCGGCGCGCGGGCTGACACCGGGCCACTGCGCCTGGCCGCCGCCAAAAGCGTCGACGGTGAACAATTCGTTACATCGATCAGCGGTTTGTCGGATATGCGGCCGTTCGCCGGCCGGTAATCCTGGTCCGCCGTTCCTAGAGTGACGGAGGTCGAGCCACGCTCGACCGTCCTGTCGCCCACCGGAAGGCGTCCACATGCCACGACGAAACCGGTCCCTCGCCGCCGCGGGAATCGCCGGCGTCCTCCTCGCCGGCGCCGCGGTCGCACCCGCCGCCGCCGCACCGTCCCCCGCCGGCGGGGACCGTCCGGTCACCTCCGACCGGACCAGCCCACAGGAGGCCCGCCGGGTCGACCGGGTGCCCACGCCCGCGCTGGACTGGTACGCCTGCTACGGCTACGCCGAGTGCGCCACCGTCCGGCTGCCCCGCGACTACGACAAGCCGAACGGCCCGACGACCGAGGTCGCCGTGCTGCGCGTCAAGGCCCGCGACCAGCAGCGGAAGATCGGCAGCCTCTTCGTCAACCCGGGCGGCCCCGGCGGCTCCGGCACCGACGTCGCGCTCGCCGCGCCGTACTTCCTCGGTGACGAGGTGCTGGACCGCTTCGACATCGTCGGCGTCGACCCGCGCGGCGTCGCCGCCAGCCAGCAGGTCAGATGCTTCCCCTCCGTCAAGGAGCAGACCCGGGCGTACGCCGGGCTGAACGTGGCGTTCCCGTGGACGAAGGCCGAGGAGAAGGCCTACGTGGCCTCCTCGAAGGCCGTCGGCAAGGGCTGCTCCACCACGGGCAAGCCGCTCACCGGCGCGATGTCGACCGCCGAGGTCGCCCGCGACATGGACGTGCTGCGCCGTGCCGTGGGTGACCGGAAGCTCACCTTCCTCGGCTTCAGCTACGGCAGCATCCTCGGCCAGTACTACGCCAACATGTTCCCGGACCGGGTCCGCGCCCTGGTGATCGACGGCGTGCTCAACCCGAACGAGTGGGTCGGCCAGGGCAGGGCGCGCAACCTGTCCCAGGAGGACCGGATGCGCAGCGCACAGGGCGCGTACAAGGCGCTGCGGGAGATCCTGGTGCGCTGCGACAAGGCCGGCGCGGAGGCGTGTGCGCTGGCCGAGGGCGATCCTGTCGCGTCGTTCGACCTGGTCGCGAAGCGGCTGCGGGCCAAGCCGGTGGTCATCGAGGACCCCGACCTCGGCCCGGTCACCATCACGTACGCCGACTTCGTCGCCGCCAACCTCAGCATGCTCTACGGCCCGACGGGCTACGCCGAGGTCGTCGACCTCACCGCCGCCCTGCTGGTGCTCACCGACCCGGCGTCGTCGCCGGCCGCCCGCCGCCCGGCGACGGCCGACGTGACCCGCCAGGCCGCCAAGGCCCGCGAGCAGGCCCGACGGTACGACTTCCCGTACGAGAACGGGTTGGAGACCTTCCTCGGCGTGGACTGCACCGACGCGTACCACCCGAAGGACGCCGGCTCGTTCCCGGCGCTGGCCGCCAACGCCGACAAGCGCGACCCGTACTTCGGTCGGCTGTGGACGTGGGGCACCTCGCCGTGCGCCCGCAAGACTTGGACCGTGCGGGACGAGGACGCCTACACCGGCCCGTTCAACCGGCGGACCGCCGCGCCGGTGCTGGTGCTGGGCAACTACTGGGACCCGGCGACCAACTACCGGGGCGCGGTCAGCTCGGCCCGGCTGCTGCCGAACAGCCGCCTGCTCAGCAGCGACAGCTGGGGGCACACCGCGTACGGGACGTCGGCCTGCGTGACCGGCGCCGTCGACGCGTACCTGCTGCGCGGGGCGCTGCCGGCCAACGGCAAGGTCTGTGTGGGCGACGTCCAGCCGTTCGCCGAGCTGCCGGCCGAGCCGGAGGCGACCCGGCGGGCGGAGGCGTCGAAGGGCGTGCTGGCCGCCGAGGGCGCCCCCGGGCGGGGTGAGCCGAAGCGGCTCCCGCCGGTGGTCGCCCCGCTGCCGGCGGTCGGCTCGCTGACCGTCCGCTGAGGACCCGGGGTGCGGCGGGCGATCGGGCGCCCGCCGCACCCCGCCCCGCGACAGCGCGCGCAGGAGATGCCCGAGCGAGGAGGAACCGCGGCAGGTCGTGGTCGACATGGGCTGGCTCGGCGACGCGGCTGAGGATCCTCATCGTCGTGCCGAAAATGCCGACACCCGAAATCGATCGACGAATCCCTATGCGATTTGTGGTCCTGCGGCGACTCTGTCCCTACCGGTTCCATCACCCGCAGGGGGCACGCATGATCCAGATCCGCGCCGGACATCGACGCGCCGCAGTCGCGATGGGCGCCGCGCTGATCCTCGCGGCCGCGCCGATCGGCACCCCACCGGCGTACGCCGACAGCCAGGTCGAGGCGTACACGATCGGCACGGGCTACGGCCTCTACAAGTCCACCGGCGGCGCACCAGCCCTGGTGCACGGTGAGCACGTCGCGCCGCCCGGGGCCGGCATCGCCACCATCCGGCCCGCATCCGGCAGCGTCACCGCGTTCGCGATCGGCCTGAACGGCGGTCTCGTCATGTCGCGGACCCTGCCGCTCGGCCCCGGCCCCGCCGTCACCATCGACGGCCCCTCCGGCCTGGCCCCACCCGGGGCCCCGACAGCCGCCGCCGGCCTGGACGTCTTCTTCGTCGGCCGCAACGGCGCGGTCTTCAACAGGTCATACCTGAGCAGCGCGCCGGTCGGGCCGCGGCCGATCACCGTCGCCGGCATCGCCCCACCCGGCGCGGTTGTCGCCGCGATCCCCGGGACCACTCCCGGAGTGGCGTTCGTCGGCACCGACGGCGCACTCCGCGTGGTCCGGTCGAACAGCACCGGCACCTGGACGACGGCACCGGCCAGCCCGCCGAACTTCGCCACACCCGGTGGCGGGCTCGCCGCCATCTCCGCCCTCGCCGGGTTCGTCACCGGGCTCGACGGACGGATCTGGCAGGTGAGGCTGACCGGCGGCCCGATACCGGACCCGTGGCAACCGGTCGCCGTCGCCGGTGCCGGGACCGCACCGGCCGGGGCGCACCTCGCCGCGGCCCAGTTCGCCGGCGGCCCGGCCATCGTCATGTTCGCCGGCCACGACGGCGCCGTCCGGGCCACCTCGAACGTCGCCGGAACCTGGCACGAGCCGACGGCAGCCACCGCATCCGGCGTCGCCATCGCCGGAAAGCCGATCGCCGCCACCATCCACGGCGACCACCTCGACGGCGACTGGTGCGGCAACAGCCTGGCGTGGCAGATCCGCATCCCGAAGCCGAATCCGCCGTCCGGCCCCCATCCCGAGCCGTGGAACGCTGTCGTCTCCTCGTTCCAGGCCCCCAGCATCCAGGCCGGCGGCCACATCGCCAACGTCCTGCGCTAGCACTACGCCATCGGCCGGATGCCGTCGCGGCTGACCTGCCGGCCGCCGCCCAGTCGCGCCGGGGCGCGGGGCGGGTGATCAGGATCCTATGGACGTCATCCGGCTGCTTTGAGGTCCATGGCGTCCTGATCACCGGGGCGGGCGCTCACGCGGAGGTGTCGTCCTTCACCGGCGGCCAGTGGGCCAGCTTCGTCCAGGACATCAAGGGCGGCAGGTCCGACGCCTGAGCGACGATGTCGAGTGTGGTCACCGGCTGCACCCGGCTACCGGACAGCTCCGTCGCCCGGCCAGGGTTGCAGGACGGAACATGGCCCGCTGCGTCAGCCCTGCTGAGTGGAACGATGGACCGATGAGCGATCTCGGAAGATGGGAGCCGGAGACTCCTCGACAAGTCGTGGACCGGTTCCGCCGCAGCGACGTCCGACAGCCGTGGTGGATCGCCGGCGGCTACGCGATCGAACTGTTCGCCGGCCGCAGTCTTCGCCCCCACGGTGACATCGATGTCCTGATCCTTCGACGTGATCAGTGGATGGTCCACCACGTCCTACCCGGCTGGGACATCCAAGCCGCCGATCCGCCCGGGCAGCTGCGTCCCTGGAGAGAGGGGGAGCTGCTTCCCGAACACGTCCACGACATCTGGTGCCGAGAAGGTCCCACCTCGCCCTGGCGGATCCAGTTCATGATCGACAACGCCGAAGGGCAGCATTGGCACTCGCGACGCCACCCGGCGGTGACACTTCCTGTCGACCGCCTCGGTCGACGCACCCGCGATGGCTGGCCGTACCTTGCTCCAGAGGTCCAGCTTCACTACAAGGCGAAGCCGGCAAACCAACTGGCCAAGGATGAGATCGACTTCGCCGCAGCCCTGCCGCTTCTCAGCCAACCAGCCAGCCGATGGCTCGACGATGCCCTGGGAACCACCCTTCCTGACCATCATTGGCGCCGAGCACTGAAGACCCACACCGCCCATCCACGATGAGCGGTGCTCCCCGCCGTCAGAGCCTGCCTCAACGGGTGGATCCCGTACCTGACACGGGGCGAGCCGGAGTCAGTAGGACTTGTCCTGACCGAGGACGTGCTGGGCGACGAAGTTGAGGATCATCTCGCGGCTGACCGGGGCGATCCGGCCGGCGCGCACCGCGCCGAGGAGCGTGGCCACGCCGTACTCGGTGGTCATGCCGGCCCCGCCGAGCACCTGGACGGCCGTGTCGACCGCCAGCGCGGCGGCCTCCCCGGCGGCGTACTTGGCCATGTTGCCGGAGACTCCGGCCTCCAGGTCGCGGCCCGCGTCATAGAGGGTGGCCGCCTTGTGGATCATCAGGCGGGCCAGTTCGACCTGCACGGCGGCGTGCGCGAGCGGGTGGGCCACGCCCTGGTGGGAGCCGATGGTCCGGCCGCCCCAGACCTTGCGGGTGGCGGTGTACTCGCTGGCCCGCTCGATCGCGTACCGGCCGGTGCCGGCGCCCATCGCGGCGACCGTGATCCGCTCCGGGTTGAGCCCGGCGAAGAGCGCCGGCAGGCCGGCGTCCAGCGACTCGCCGACCAGCGCGTCGGCGGGCAGCCGCACGTCGTCGAGGTAGAGCAGGAACTGGTTCTCCGGGGAGACGATCTCCATGTCCAGCTTGGAGCGGGTCAGCCCCGGCGCGTCGGTCGGCACGATGAACAGCGCCGGCTTTAGTTTCTGCGGCGTGGCATCCCCTGTGCCGGCCTGGCCGTCTTCGACAGCGACGCGGGCGACGACCAGCACGTACGACGCCTCGTCGACGCCCGAGATGTAGCACTTGCGACCGGAGAGCAGCCAGTCGTCGCCGTCGCGGCGGGCCACCGTGCCGAGCCGGTGGAAGTTGGAGCCGGCCTCCGGCTCGGTGATCGCGAAGACCACTTTCAGCGAGCCGTCCGCGAAACCGGGCAGGAAGCGCTTGCGCTGCTCCTCGGTGCCGTGCCGGGCGATCACCGTGGCCGCGATGGCGGGGGAGACCACCAGCAGCAGCAGCGGGCAGCCGGCCGCCGCCAGCTCCTCGCAGACGATGGCCAGCTCGGTGATCCCGCCCCCGCCGCCGCCGTACTCGGTGGGGATGTTGACCCCGAGGTAGCCCAGCCGGCCGGCCTCGTCCCACAGCTCGGTGGTGTGCTCGCCGGATCTCGCCTTGGCGACGAAGTATTCGTGGCCGTACCGGCGGCCCAGGGCGCGCACGGCGTCGCGGAGCTGGTCCTGCTCGGGGGTGAGGTCGAAGTTCATCGGGGGGCCTCCAGGATCACTCGGGGTTGACCACGGCCAGCACGGCGCCCGTGTCGACCTGCCCGCCGGCCGCGACCGGAAGCTCGGCGACCACGCCGTCGGCCGGGGCGAGCACGGGATGTTCCAGCTTCATCGCTTCGAGGGTCAGCAGCAGGTCGCCGGCCGCCACCCGCTGACCGACCTCGACGTGCACCCGGGTCACCGCGCCGGGCAGCGGCGCGACCAGCGACCCGGCCGCCAGCTCCGCCGTGGGCTCGGGGAAGCGCGGCAGCTCGGTCAGGCTCGCTGCCCCGTCCGGGCCGTCCACGAAGACCTCCGAGGACACCCGGTGTACGCGGTACGCCCGCCGCACCCCGTCGACGTCGAGCACCACCCGGTCCGGGGTGGCCTGGACAAGGCTCACCACGGGCGTCGGCCCGCCTGCCGGGGCCGCCTTGTCCGACGACGACCCGCTGGCCGGGGCCGCTCCGTCCGGGGCCAAACCGTCGGTGCGGGCGGTGGAGCCGGCGCCCGGCGAGGCCGACCACTCGGCGAGGCCGCCCGAGCGGTCCAGCCGGTAGCGGACCTCGATCTCGCCGTCCGGTCCCGCGTAGCGGGTGACCTGCGGGAAGGCGGGCACGTTGCGCCAGCCCGATGGGAGGCCGGCGAGCACCGGCGCGGCGGCGCGGCGGGCGGCGGCGGTGGCCAGCGCGGCGGCCAGGGCCACCAGGGGGAGCTGGTCGGTGGGCAGCAGCGGGGCGAAGACCTCCCCGTGCCGGTCCAGGAAACCGGTGTCGATCTCCACGGCGCCGAACTCGCGGCTGCGCAGGATGCGGACCAGCAGGTCCCGGTTGGTGGTCACCCCGTGCAGCTCGGCCCGGGTCAGCGCGTCGGCCAGCAGCCGGATCGCCTCGGCGCGGGTCTGGCCCCAGGCGATCACCTTCGCCAGCATCGAGTCGTAGTGCACCCCGACGGTCGAGCCGTCCACCACGCCGGAGTCCAGCCGCAGGCCGATCGCCCGGAGGTTGCCGAACTCCCGCGCCACCCCGGGGACCGCGAACCGGTGGAGGGTGCCGGTGGCGGGAAGCCAGCCCTGCGCCGGGTCCTCGGCGCAGAGCCGCACCTCGATCGCGTAGCCACGCATCCAGTTCGGGTCAATGGCGTTCTCCGGCAGGGGCTGGCCCTCGGCGACCATCAGTTGCAGCCGGACCAGGTCCAGCCCGGTGCAGAGTTCGGTGACCGGGTGCTCGACCTGGAGGCGGGTGTTCATCTCCAGGAAGTAGATCTCCCCGTCGGGCGCGAGCAGGAACTCGACCGTGCCGGCGCCCACGTAGTCGACCGCCCGGCCGGCGGCCACCGCCGCCTCGTGCAGCCGTTCCCGGACCTCGGCGGGAAGGACCCCGGGGGCCTCCTCGACGATCTTCTGATGCCGGCGCTGGATCGAGCACTCGCGCACGCCCAGGGCGGCCACCGTACCGTGCGTGTCGCCGAAGATCTGGACCTCGACGTGCCGGCCGCGCTCGACGTACCGCTCGACGAAGACCGTGCCGTCGCCGAACGCCGCAGCCGCCTCGCGGCGCGCGGAGGCGACGGCCTCGGCGAGGTCGGCGGCGTCGCGGACGATCCGCATGCCGCGCCCGCCGCCGCCGGCGGACGCCTTCACCAGCACCGGGAAGTCGGTGATCGCGTCGGCGTCGGTCCAGGTGGGCAGCATCGGCACGCCCGCCTCGGCGAGCAGGGCCTTCGCCGCCACCTTGTCGCCCATCGCGGCGATCGCCTTGGCCGGCGGGCCGACCCAGGTCAGCCCGGCGTCGGTCACCGCCGCGGCGAACTCGGCGTTCTCGGCGAGGAAGCCGTAGCCGGGGTGGACCGCGTCCGCACCGGCCCGGCGGGCCGCGTCGAGGATCAGGTCGATCCGCAGGTACGTCTCGGCGGGCGTGTTCCCGGGCAGCCGCACCGCCTGGTCGGCCTCGGCGACGAACGGCGCGTCGGCGTCGGCGTCGGAGTGCACGGCCACCGTCTCGACGCCCAGCGTCCGACAGGTGGCGAAGACCCGGCGGGCGATCTCGCCCCGGTTCGCCACCAGAAGTCTCGTGATCACTGAGTCTGCCTTTCGTTCGCGACTGCGGGACTCCGCTTCGCTGCGTTCCTCGCGCTCACATGCGGAAGACGCCGAAGCCGTCGGCGCCCCTGACTGGTCCGGTGTGGATCGCCGACAGGCAGAGCCCGAGGACGGTACGGGTGTCGCGGGGGTCGATCACCCCGTCGTCGTAGAGCCGGCCGGAGAGGAAGAGCGCGCCGGACTGCGACTCGATCTGCTGCTCGACCATCATCCGCATCGCGGCGTCGGAGTCCTCGTCGTAGTCCCGGCCCCGGGCGGCGGCGGCCTGCCGGGCCACGATGGACAGCACGCCCGCGAGCTGCGCCGGCCCCATCACCGCCGATTTGGCGTTCGGCCAGGTGAAGAGGAACCTCGGCTCGTACGCCCGCCCGCACATGCCGTAGTTGCCGGCGCCGTAGGAGGCGCCCAGGTTGACCGTCAGGTGCGGCACGGTCGAGTTCGACACCGCGTTGATCATCAGGGCGCCGTGCTTGATGATGCCGCGCTGCTCGTACTCGGTGCCGACCATGTAGCCGGTGGTGTTCTGAAGGAAGATCAGCGGGGTGTCGGCGGCGTTGGCGAGCTGGATGAACTGGGCCGCCTTCTGCGCCTCCTCGCTGAACAGCACGCCCCGCGCGTTGGCCAGCACCCCGACGGGATAGCCGTGCAGCTCGCCCCAGCCGGTCACCAGGGCGGTGCCGTAGGCCGGCTTGAACTCGTCGAACTCGCTGCCGTCGAGCACCCGGGCCAGCACCTCGCGCGGGTCGAACGGCACCTTCAGGTCGGCGCTGGCGATGCCGAGCAGCTCCTCCGGGTCGTACTTCGGCGGAGCCGGGAACGGGTTGCGCGGCGGCGGGCCCTGCTTGCGCCGGTTCAGCCGGCGTACGCACTGCCGGGCGAGCCGGATGCCGTCGGGCTCGTCCTCGGCGAGGAAGTCGGCCAGCCCGGACGTGCTCGCGTGCATGGCGGCCCCGCCGAGGGACTCGTCGTCGGTGACCTCGCCGGTGGCCATCTTCACCAGCGGCGGCCCGGCCAGGTAGACCTGCGACCGGTCCCGGATCATGATCACCTGGTCGGACATCCCCGGCACGTACGCGCCCCCGGCGGTGGCGTTGCCGAAGACCACGCTGACCGTGGGGATCTTCGCGGCCGAGAGCCGGGTCAGGTCGCGGAACACCCGCCCGCCCGGGATGAAGATCTCCGCCTGGGTGGGCAGGTCCGCGCCCGCCGACTCGACCAGGTTCACCATCGGCAGGCGGTTGGCCAGGGCGATCTCGCCCGCCCGGCGGGTCTTCGCCAGCGACCACGGGTTCACCGCGCCGCCGCGTACCGTCGGATCGTTCGCGACGATGAGGCACTCGACGCCCTCGACGACGCCGATGCCGGTCACCACGCTGGCGCCGACGGGAAAGTCGGTGCCGTACGCCGCCACCGGCGACAGTTCCAGGAACGGGCTGTCCGGGTCGAGCAGCAGTTCGATCCGCTCCCGGGGGAGCAGCTTGCCCCGCTTGTGGTGCCGGGTCACGTACTTCTCGCCGCCGCCGGCGCGGGCCTGGTCGAGGGCGGCGTCCAGCTCGGCGAGGCGCTCCAGCAGGGCCTCCCGGTTGGCGCGGTACCCCGGCGAGGACGCGTCGACCGCGCTGCGCAGTGTCGTCATAGGCCCATGCCCTTCGCGATGATCTCGTTCATGATCTCGGTGGTGCCGCCGCCGATGCCGAGGATCCGGGCGTCGCGGTAGTGCCGCTCCACCTCGGCGTCGCGCAGGTAGCCGTAGCCGCCGTGCAACTGGAGCGCCTGGTCGACCACCTCGGCGCAGGCGGCCACCGCGACGTTCTTCGCCATCGCCACCTCGGTCACCACCGGCTCGCCCGCCGCCACCCGGGCCGCCACCTGGTGCACGTACGCGCGGGCCGCCTCGGTGCGGGTGTGCATCTCGGCCAGCCGGTGCCGGATCAGTTGCCGGCTCGCCAGGGGGCGGCCGAACGTGGACCGGTCCCGGCACCAGCGCACCGCCAGCTCCACGGAACGCTGCGCGATGGCGTACGCCTGGGTGGCGAGGGAGAGCCGCTCCGCGGCGAAGTTCTGCATGATCGCCAGGAAGGCGGTGTCCTCCGCGCCGACCCGGTTCGCCACCGGCACCCGGACGTCGACGAAGGACAGCTCGGCGGTGTCGGAGCAGTGCCAGCCGAGCTTCTCCAGCCGACGCCCGACCGTGAAGCCCGGCGTGCCCTTGTCGATCACCAGCAGGGTCAGGGCGCCGGTGCCCGGCGGCAGGGTGCAGACGGCGGTGGTCACGAAGTCGGCCCGTACGCCGCTGGTGATGTAGGTCTTCGACCCGTTGACCACGTAGTGGTCGCCGTCGCGCTGGGCGTGGCTGCGGATGCTCGCCACGTCCGAGCCGCCGTCCGGTTCGGTGATCGCCAGCGCGCCGATCATGGTGCCGGCCAGCGTGGGCCGGACGTACCGGTCGATCAGCTCCGCGTCGCCGGAGGCGACGATGTGCGGCAGGGCGATGCCGTGGGTGAACAGCGCCGCGATCAGCCCGGACGAGCCGCCGGAGCGGATGATCTCCTCGGTGACGATGACCGAGTCGAGCAGGTCGCCCCCGCTGCCGCCGACCGATTCCGGGAAGCCGATGCCGAGCAGGCCGAGCTTGGCGGCGGTGGCGTGCAGTTCCCGGGGGATCTCGCCGGCCCGCTCCCAGTCGTCCAGGTGCGGCAGCACCTCTCGGGTGACGAAGGCCCGGGTCAGCTCCCGCAGTTGCCGGCGCTCCGGCGTGTCCACGATGGTCATCGGCCCTCCCGGGGCGTCGCGCCTACGGCCGGGGAGTCCGGGCCGGGCGTGAGTTCCGCCGGCAGGTCGACGAGCCGGGACCGGAGCAGCTCGCCGAGCGCCTTGGCCTGCGGATCGAACCGGGTGGAGGCCGCCACCCCCTGCCCGAGCAGGCCCCGGACGACGAAGTTGACGGCCCGCAGGTTCGGCAGCTCGTACCGCTCCACGGTCAGCGGCGCGGTCTCCGGCAGCAGCTCGCGCAGCCGCGCGGTGGTCAGCCAGCCGCGCAGCCACGACCAGGTGGCATCGGTGCGGGCCCAGACGCCGAGGTTGGCGTCGCCGCCCTTGTCGCCGGAGCGCGCCCCGACCAGCTCGCCGAGCGGCGCGCGCCGGACGGGCCGGTCGGCCGCCGGGGCCGTCCCGTCGGGCGCTGTCCCGTCGGACGCCGTTGCGTCGGGCGTCGGTCCGTCGGACGCCGTTGCGTCGGGCGTCGGTCTGTCGGGCGCCGGCCCGTCGGGCGGGCCGGCGGGGGATCCCGGCTCGTCGGGCGGGCCGGCGGTCCGCGCTGGCGGCGGGATCGACACCCGCTCGCCGGAGGGGAGCACCGCGACGTGCGGCACCGCGTCCTGCGGCACGGCGTCGGCGGTGAACACCCCGTAGGGCGTCGCGTCGCCCGGCAGCGTGGTCAGCGTGCAGCCGGGGTAGGAGGCCAGGGCCAGCTCCACCGCGGCGGCCGAGAAGGCCCGCCCGGCCCGCGCCTTGTCGCCGTCGCGCAGGTGTACGTGCAGCAGCGCGCTCGCCGCCTCGGTGTCGACCGCGTCGGCGTGGTCGGTGCGGGCCAGGGTGAACGCCAGCCCCTCCGTGCCGACCGCCGCCTCGACCTGGCTCCGCACCAGGGCCGCCTTGGCGGGGATGTCGAGCCCGCACAGGACGAAGGTCATCGAGTTGCGGAAGCCGCCGAGGTTGTTGACGCCCACCTTGAGGGTGGCTGGCGGGGGCGTACCCCGGACGCCGCTCACCCGTACCCGGTCCGGCCCGTCGGCGCTCAGGGTGACCGTGTCCAGCCGGGTCACCACGTCCGACCCGAGGTAGGCCGGGCCGCCGACCTCGTAGAGCAGCTGGGCGGTGACCGTCTCCACGGTGACCGCGCCGCCCGTGCCCGGGTGCTTCGTGATCACACAGGAGCCGTCGGGGTGCAGCTCGGCGACAGGGAAGCCGGGGCGCCGCCCGCCGTCGGGCAGCTCCGTGAAGAAGCTGAAGTTGCCCCCGGTCACCTGCGCCCCGCACTCGACCAGGTGACCGGCGACGGTCGCCCCGGCCAGCGCGTCCAGGTCGTCGCGCCCCCAGCCGAACCGGGCGATCGCCGGCCCGACCACCAGTGACGCGTCGGTCACCCGGCCGGTGACCACCACGTCCGCCCCGCCGTCGAGGCAGGCCGCGATGCCGTATGCCCCCAGGTAGGCGTTCGCCGTCAGCGCGTCCGGGCGGGCGAGGGCGTCGCCCTCGACGTACCCGACCCGGACGGTCAGGCCGAGCCGGTCGGCGAGGGACCCGATGGCGGCGGCCAGGCCGGCCGGGTTCAGCCCGCCGGCGTTTGTCACGATCCGTACGCCCCGGTCGAGCGCCGTGCCGAGGCAGCCCTCCAGCTGGCGGAGGAAGGTCTTCGCGTAGCCGAGGGAGGGGTCGCGCAGCCGGTCCCGGCCGAGGATCAGCATGGTCAGCTCGGCGAGGTAGTCGCCGGTCAGCACGTCCACTTCGCCGCCGTCGAGCATCTCCTGCCACGCCGTGAACCGGTCACCGTAGAAGCCGGAGGCGTTGCCCACCCGCAGCACGTCGCTCACGCCGGCACCCCGCCCGCCACGCCGGTCCAGCCGGCCGCCCCGGCAGCGGGGACCGCGTCGGTCGTGTTGGCCGCGTCGGCCGTGTCGGCCGTGCCGGGTGCGTTGGCCGTGTCGGCCGTGTCGGGTGCGGGAGCCGTCGGCGGGCGGCCGGGACCCGGTGGGCCGGCGAAGGCCTGCGCGACGTCCAGCCAGGCGTCGGCGACCGGGCCGGTCGCCGCCAGCGCCAGGTCCGCGCGGTGCCTCCGCTGGGTGACCAGCAGGCAGAAGTCGAGCGCGGGACCGGTGACCCGGTCGGCGGCGTCGGCCGGGCCGTACGCCCAGGTGTCGCCGTCCGGCGCCGCCAGCTCGACCCGCACCGGCGCCGTGGGCACCGGCCGGCCGTGGGCGGCGAAGCTGTGGCCGAGGGTACGGAAGCCGAGGTGCGCCACGTGCCGCAGTCGGGCCGTGCCGGGGCGGGTCACGCCGAGCGCGTCGGCCACGTCCGTGCCGTGCGCCCAGGTCTCCATGATCCGGGCGGTGGCCATCGAGGCGGCCGACATCCGGGTGCCGAACCAGGGCAGCTTCCCGCCCGCCGGCACGCGTGCCAACGCGTCGGCGAGCGCCGCCCGGCCGGCCCGCCAGCGGGGAAGCAACCCGCTCGGCGGGGCGAGGAACTCCGCCACTCCGACGTCGACGAGCCGGGCCGGGTCGGGGGCGGCGAGCACGACGGCGAGGAACGCCTCGGCGTCGGTGGCGGCGAGCAGTGCGACGTGGTCGGTCCAGGCGAGGTGGGCGATCTGGTGCCCGACGCTCCAGCCCGGGGACGGCGTGGCGCGCTCCCAGTCGGTCGGCGGGCCGGTCACCAGGTCGTCGAGCTGCTGGGATTCGTCGGCCAGGTCCGCGAGCAGGTCCTTGAGGTCGACCATGGTGCCTCCGGGGGCTGGGCGGGCGGCCAGGGCGGGCCGGTCGGGGCGGGCGGTCAGGGGGTGAGCAGGGTGGCGAGCTGGCGCTTCCAGGTGTGCAGCAGGGCGGCGCGGCGGGACGAGTCGTCGTTGAGCAGGTTGGCCACCCCGAGCCCGCGGAGCAGGTCGAGGGTCGCCTGCACCGCCTCGCGTACGCCCGGACGGCGTTCGTCCACGTCGAGCAGCGCGACGGTGAGCCGGTGCATCTCGCGGCCGACCCGGGCCTCCAGCGGCACCAGGGCCTCGCGCAGCTCCCGGTCGGTGCGCGCGGCGACCCAGAGTTCGAGGGCGGCGACGAAGAGCGGGCCGGTGAAGGCCGCGCCGAGCAGGTCGATCACCCGGTCGAGCCGCTGGGGGCCGGGCGGCAGCGCCTCGGCCTCGGTGCGCAGCTCCTCCGCCCGCCGCTCCGCGAGGTGGGCGACGGCGGCCGTGACCAGCGCGGCCTTGGTGGGGTAGTGGTGCAGCTGGGCGCCGCGCGAGACGCCGGCCCGGGCTGCGACGACGGTGGTGGTGGTGCCGGACCAGCCGTGCTCGACCAGGCACTCGACGGTCGCCTCCAGCAGCCGCGCCTGGGTGGCGCGGCTGCGTTCCTGCTGAGGGACGCGGGTCGATGCGGACATGGAGACAGCGTGCCGCCGCAGAAACAAACAGTCAAGACTGACTTTTTCTCGGCGGGCGACTCGACCGCATGCCTCGCCGGTCCCGGTGCTTGCAAGCCCGCCATCCGCGCCACCGCGATGGCCCGCGGACAACGTGGCGGGCAGGGCGCCGGGCAGGGCGGCGGATGACCTACGCGGCCCTGTCGAACTGATGTCGTAGCCGACTCACGCGACCGCGCCTTCCTGCGGCGACCGTAGAGACGCGGCGCCGGATTCCTCTGATGTCGTAGGCGATTCAGTTCGACAGGGCGGTGGCCGGGTTCTTCCTCCGTTCATCCTCCGCGTCCTTGTCCCGTCGCCCTCCGCGTCCCTCGTCCCGTCGCCCTCCGCGTCCCTCGTCCCGTCGCCCTCCGCGTCCCTCGTCCCGCCGTCCTCAGCGGCCGTCGCGCGGGGCGAAGACCGCGAGGGCCGCGGCGTCGCTGTGTCGGGAGCGCAGGTACTCGTCCGCCCAGTCGGCGGCGTCGGGAAAGCCCGACTCGGCCGCCACCCGGGCGCAGGCGGCGTCCACGTCGAAGGGGGTACGCCGCAGGTCCACGCCGGGCCCGAGGAGCGCCCAGAAGGCGCCGGGGCCGCCGTAGGGCATCCCGATGCTGCCCGGGTTGACGATCAGCCGGCGGTCGGCCAGCCGGGTGAACGGCATGTGGGTGTGCCCGCAGACCACCGTTCCCACCTCGGCGGGGACGTCGGCGAGCACCTCCGCCCAGCGTTCCATCCGGGAGTCGACGAGCACGACCTCCTCGTCGTCGCGGGGGGTGGCGTGGCAGAACAGCACCGGACCGAGGCCGGCGATCTCCAGGGTGACCGTCAGCGGCAGCGCCGCCAACCGGGCCAGCTGGTCGTCGCGCAACTGCTCGGCCGCCCAGTTGGAGACGTCGACCGGGGAGAGGTGCCCGGCCCGGGCCTCCACCAGCTCACGGTCGGCGTTGCCGCGGACCCAGCAGGCCCGGTCGCCGAGGTCGGCGAGCACGTCCAGCACCTCGACCGGCTGTGGGCCGGCCGCGATGTCGCCGGTGAGCACGATCAGGTCGGCGGCGGCGACGTCCGGCTCGGCCAGCACGGCCTCCAGCGCCGGCAGCGCACCATGGATGTCGGAGAGAACGGCGACCCGGTTCAGCATCGCTCCACCGTGCCCACCGGCCCGTGCCGGTGTCCAGCGGTTCTGCCCCGGGCAGACAGGGCCCGGGGCAGATCAGCGGGTGCGTCAGACGCGGGCGCGGCGGGCCAGGCGCTCCGGGTCGAGGATGATGATGCTCTTGCCGTCCAGGCGCAGCCACCCACGCGAGGCGAAGTCGGCCAGCGCCTTGTTGACGGTCTCCCGGGAGGCGCCGACGAGCTGGGCGATCTCCTCCTGGGTGAGGTCGTGGGTCACCCGCAGCACGCCGCCGTCGCGGGTGCCGAAGCGGCCGGCCATCTGGAGCAGGTTCTTGGCGACGCGGCCGGGCACGTCCGTGAAGATCAGGTCGGCCAGCGAGTCGTTCGTCCGCCGCAGCCGGCGCGCGAGCACGCGGAGCAGCTGCTCGGCGATCTCCGGCCGGTTGTTCAGCCACGGGCGCAGGGCCTGCTTGCGCAGCCGCACCAGCCGGGTGTCGGTCACCGCGGTGGCGGTCGCCGTGCGGGGGCCGGGGTCGAAGAGCGACAGCTCGCCCACCATGTCCGACGGGCCCATCACCGCGATCAGGTTCTGCCGGCCGTCGGCAGCCCGCCGACCCACCTTGATCTTGCCGGACAGCAGGATGTAGAGACTGTCGCCGGGCTCGCCCTCGTTGAAGACGATCTCGCCCTTGCGGACCTCGAGCGTCTCCATCTCCTTGGCGAGCGCCTCGGCAGCCTCCGGGTCGACGCCCTGGAAGATCCCGCTGCGGGCCAGTACCTCGTCCATCGCGCACCTCCGCCTGCGCGTGCCGTCCGTCGGCCGGGTCCGCCGTCCGCTGATCCCTCGCGCGTCGCCAGTCTAGGCGCACGTGAGCAGCAATCAGAGGTGCACCCCTGGAAACTTGATCGTTGGGCGTAACCTGCCGGGCCTGATCAAGCAGTAAAATCGCGCGCCCTCCCGAACGCCGATCCGGCCCCCGACACCCGGGTCGTAGGGTCACCACGTGCTGAGTGAACCCGTGCTGACCGCCCGCCAGGAGGACGGTCGGGACGTCCCGCTGCTGTTCTGGCGCGCCGACCGCCCGCTGCGCGCGGTCAGTTCCGCGCCGCTGGGCGGCGGGATCGGCGTCCGGCACTGGGTCGTCAACGCGACCGTGCCCATGTCGTACGACCGGGACGACCCCGCCGACCACCTGGCCGAACTGGCCGACCGGCTCGACCTCGACGGGCCCGGGGTGGGCCTGCTGACCGGGGTGGACGTCGCCGAGGTGGTCGCCCGGACGGACACCGGCGTGCGGGCCTGGGCGACGGTCGGCCTGGGCACCCCCGTTTGGGCGGCGGAGCCCGCCCCGGCGGCGCTGGCCCAGCGGGTCGGCACCGTCAACATCGTGGTGTACGTCCCGGCGCGGCTCGGCGACGCCGCCCTCGTCAACGCGGTGGCCACCGCCACCGAGGCGAAGGCGCAGGCGATCGCGGAATTGGGCGTGCCGGGTACCGGCACCCCGACGGACGCGGTCACCGTGCTCTGCCCGGTCGACGGCCCCGAGTCGGCGTACGGCGGACCGCGCTCCACCTGGGGCGCCCCGCTGGCCCGGGCCGTGCACGCCGCCGTGACGGCCGGCGGGGCGGGCACCGTGGTCCCGTGGTCGGACCGACTGGCGGGCTGAGACTCCGTCCGATCGGCCCTCGTTTCGGCGTTGCCCAGCCGATAAGGTCGCGCTCGATGTACGCTGCCGCCTCCTCTCCGCGTCGCCGGGCCGCACTCGCCCTCGGCGGACTCCTCGCCGTCCTGCTCACCGCCGGCTGCGGAGGTCCCGGATCCGGGTCCGACGCGGTCTGGCAGCCCGGCGCGGGCGGCGGCAACACCGGCGCCCCGGTCCGCTCCGGCGAGCCCACGAGCACCACCCAGCCCGCCGAGCAGGCGATCTCGCTCTCGGCGACCGGCGACATCATCATGGGCAACGCGCCGAACCGGCTGCCCCCCAACGGCGGGAAGGGCTTCTTCGACTCGGTCGAGAAGGCGCTCGCCGCCGACCTGGTGATGGGCAACCTGGAGGAGCCGCTCACCGTCGACACCGGCACCGGCAAGTGCGGCCCGAACTCGACCCGCTGCTTCCAGTTCCGGGCCCCGCCGGAGTACGCCGCGCACCTGCGCGACGCGGGCTTCGACCTGCTCAACCAGGCCAACAACCACGGCTACGACTTCGGGCCGAGGGGCTACGAGAACACCCAGAAGGCGCTGGAGAAGTACGAGCTCGCGCACACCGGGGCGCCCGACCAGATCACCGTGGTCGACGTCAAGGGGGTCAAGGTCGCGGTTGCCGGCTTCTCGTCGTACGTCTGGTCCAACAGCCTCACCGACATCGCCGCCGCGAAGAAGGTGATCACCAAGGCGGCCGGCATGGCCGACATCGTGGTGGTGCAGGTGCACATGGGCGGCGAGGGCTCCGAGAAGACGCGGGTGCGGCCCGGCACCGAGATGTTCCTCGGCGAGAACCGGGGCGACCCGGTCAAGTTCTCGAAGGCGATGATCGACGCCGGGGCGGACCTGATCGTCGGGCACGGCCCGCACGTGCTGCGCGGCATGGAGTTCTACAAGGGCCGGCTGATCGCGTACAGCCTGGGCAACTTCGCTGGCGGAGGCAACTCGCTGAGCAACGCCGGCCGGCTCGGCTGGGGCGGGGTGCTGAAGGTCTCGCTGAAGCCGGACGGGAGCTGGGCCGGCGGCTCGTTCGTCTCCACGTACATGAACTCCATCGGCAAGCCGACCATGGACAAGGACGACCGCGGGCTGGGCCTGATGAAGCAGCTCACCAAGAGCGACTTCCCGGAGACCGGGGCCGACTTCGACGACTCGGGCGCGATCAGCGCGCCGCAGGGCGGCTGACCGGGGCGGCACGGCGCGTGGACCCGGCCGACCGTCGGCCGGGCGACGTAGGCTGGCCGGCGTGACCACGAGTTCCTCCGGCTTCACCGAGACCGACCTCGGGCGCACCCGTCGCGCCCGGCGGATCGGCCGGGCGCTGACCGACACCCACCCCGACGCGCACTGTGAACTGGACCACTCCAACGCCCTGGAGCTGGCCGTCGCGACGATCCTCTCCGCGCAGTGCACGGACAAGAAGGTCAACGAGGTCACCCCGAAGCTCTTCGCCCGCTACCCGAGCGCGGCCGACTACGCGGGGGCGGACCGGACGGAGCTGGAGGAGCTGATCCGGCCCACCGGCTTCTACCGCAACAAGACCGACTCGCTGATCAAGCTCGGCCAGGCCCTCGTGGAGCGGTACGACGGCCGGGTCCCCGGCAGGCTCGCCGACCTGGTGACGCTCCCCGGCATCGGCCGCAAGACCGCCAACGTCATCCTCGGCAACGCCTTCGACGTCCCCGGGATCACCGTCGACACCCACTTCCAGCGGCTGGTCCAGCGCTGGCGGCTGACCGCCGAGACCGACCCCGTCAAGATCGAGCACGCGATCGGGGCGCTCTTCCCCCGGCGCGACTGGACCATGCTGTCGCACCGGATCATCTTCCACGGCCGGCGGGTCTGCCACGCCCGCAAGCCGGCCTGCGGGGCGTGCACCCTGGTGAAGCTGTGCCCGTCGTACGGCACCGGCCCGACCGAGCCGGCGGCGGCCGCGAAGCTGCTCAAGGGCCCCCGGGCCCGGGACCTGGCGGTGGCGGCCGGGGTCGACCCGGAGCTGGTGCCGGTCCAGGCCGTCGTGGCGGAGGCCCCGTGAGCGCGAGGAGTGAGCCGGTGTTGCGAGCCCCGCAGTCGCGAACCGAGGTATCGCCGTGAGCGCGAGGAGTGAGCCGGTCTTGCGAGCCCCGCAGTCGCGACCGGTGAAGCGCCGGCTCGTCGCCCTGCTCGTACCCGTGCTGCTGGCCGTCGCGGGGTGCACCGCCGGCACCGAGGAGAAGGACCCGGGCCCCACCGACCGGCAGAAGGCCGCCGCCAGCCGGCCGTCGCCCTTCCAGGACTGCTCCGCCCTCGGTACGCCGCCCGCGTCCGCCGCACCCGCCGCCCCGGCCGGGGGCGGGGGCCAGGCGTTGCCCGAGCTGACCCTTAACTGCTTCACCAACGGCGCCCCGGTCGCCCTGCGCGACCTGCGCGGCCCGGCGGTGATCAACGTCTGGGCGTCCTGGTGCCCGCCCTGCCGCAAGGAACTCCCCGCCTTCCAGCGGCTCAGCCAGCGGGCCGCCGGCCAGCTCCAGGTGGTCGGGGTCAACAACCAGGACGGCCGCGAGGCGGCCCAGGCCATCGGCGAGGATTTCGGCGTCCGCTTCCCGGTCCTGGTCGACCAGGGTGAGCGCCTGAAGCGGGAGCTGAACCGCAAGGCCATCCCCCTGACCGTCTTCGTCGACGGGCAGGGCCGCATCCGGCACGTGGACTCCAGCGGCGCCCTCGACGACGCCCGGCTGGCGGACCTGGTCCGCCAGCACCTCGGCGTGACGGTGCCGGCGTGAGCCGTCCGGCACGCGCGACGGGGCGCGGGGGTGCGGGCACGGGCCACCGGCAGGACGCGGGAGTGTCGGCGTGAACCGGCGTCCGCCGGGCTGGTTCGACCCGCTGCTGACCCGGCTCGGTAGTGCGCGCAGCGAGGACTTCACCCGGCTGGTCACCCCGGAGAGCGGGGGGCGGGAGAGCGCGGTGCTGGTGCTGCTCGGCGAGGAGCCCGGCGCCGGCCCGGACGTGCTGATCCTCCAGCGGGCGGCCACCCTGCGCAACCACGCGGGGCAGCCCGCCTTCCCCGGCGGCGCGGCCGACCCGGAGGACGCCGACGCCCGGGCGACCGCGCTGCGCGAGGCGAACGAGGAGGTCGGCCTCGACCCGACCAGCGTCACCGTCCTGGCGGAGCTGCCGAAGCTCTGGATCCCGGTCAGCGACTTCGTGGTCACCCCGGTGCTCGCCTGGTGGCACGCGCCGCACCCGGTGCATCCCCGGGAGCCGGCCGAGGTGGCGCACGTGGCCCGGCTGCCGGTCGCCGAGCTGGTCGACCCGGCGAACCGGATGCGGGTCCGCCACCCGAGCGGCTGGATCGGCCCGGCCTTCTCGGCGCGCGGGATGCTGGTCTGGGGCTTCACCGCCGGGGTGCTGGCCGCCCTGCTCGACATGGGCGGCTGGGCCCGGCCGTGGCCCCGCGACCGGGTCGTGGACCTGCCGCCGGCCGGGGCCACCCCGGCGCCCTCGGCCGGCACCGACGCGGTCGACGAGACCCCGGTGCGCTGACCGGACGGTCACCTTCCGCAAGCGATGGTCATCTCGCGAGCCCGGTGCCCGTACGCTTGACGCGTGTCCGCCGTGGATCTCGTACTGCTGCTGCTCATGCTCGTGTTCGCGATCAGCGGATACCGCCAGGGCTTCGTCATCGGGGTGCTGTCGTTCTCCGGCTTCTTCCTGGGCGCGTTGGTGGGCCTCCAACTGGGGCCGCTGCTGGCACAGCAGTTCGTCGACAGCGGCACCCGGGTGCTGATCTCCCTGGTGGCGATCTTCGGGCTGGCGGTGGTCGGCCAGGCGCTCGCCGGCTGGCTCGGTTCGCACCTGCGCAAGACGATCACCAATGACGTCGCCAAGCGGGTCGACGACGTCGGCGGGGCGTTCGTCTCGCTCTTCGCCGTGCTGCTGGTTGCCTGGCTCGTCGCGGTGCCGCTCGGCTCGTCGTCGCTGCCCTGGCTGGCCTCCTCGGTGCGCAACAGCGCGCTGCTCACGGTGGTCGACCGGGTCCTGCCCGACCAGGCGCAGCAGCTCTCCACGGCGCTGCGGGACACCGTCGACACCAACGGCTTCCCCGACGTCTTCGGCGACCTGGCACCCACCCGCGCCCGTCAGGTGTCCCCGCCGGATCCGGCGCTCGCCGGCTCGCAGGTGGTGGTCAACAGCCAGCGTTCGGTGGTCAAGGTGCTCGGCTCCGCCCCGAGCTGCTCGCGCCGGATCGAGGGCTCCGGCTTCGTCTACGCCGACGACCGGGTGATGACCAACGCGCACGTCGTCGCCGGGACCCGGTCCACCGTCGTCGAGCTGAACGGCGAGCGGTACGACAGCAAGGTGGTCGTCTACGACCCCGACCGGGACCTGGCCGTGCTGCACGTGCCCGGGCTGCCGGGCCCGTCGATGCGGTTCGCCGCCGGCAACGCGGGCAGCGGCGCGGACGCGATCGTGCTGGGCTTCCCGCTCGACGGGCCGTACAACGCGCAGTCCGCGCGGATCCGGGACGTCGACCGGATCACCGGGCCGGACATCTACTCCGCCGGCAACGTGACCCGGGAGGTCTACACCATCCGGGCGCTCGTGCAGAGCGGCAACTCCGGCGGCCCGCTGGTCTCGTCGAACGGGCTGGTGCTCGGGGTGATCTTCGCGGCGGTGGCCGACGATCCGAACACCGGCTTCGCGGTGACCGCGGCCGAGGCCCGCCCGGTGGCCCTGGCCGGCGCCGAGCGCACCCGCGCCGTCGGCACCGGCGAGTGCACCTGACCGGTCAGCTCCCCGTACCCGCCGCCGGCCCGTGACCCGTGGGCGGCGTCGGGCGGCCCGGCGGGTCGGCCCGCCAGACGGTGAGGGCGGCGGCGGTCGCGGCCACCACGGCCGCGCCGAGCAGCCAGCCGGCCAGCACGTCGCTGGTCCAGTGCACGCCGAGGGCCACCCGGCTGAACCCGGTCACCAGGGCGAGCAGCAGGGCGGCCGTCCACACCACCCGGCGCCCGGCCGGCCGGGCGTACGGGAGGAACACCACCAGCAGCACCCCGGCCGCCAGGGCGGCGTTGAGCGCGTGCCCGGACGGGAAGGCCAGGCCGGGCGCCTCGGCCACCGGGTCCGGCAGGTCCGGCCGGGGCCGGCCGACGAGCAGCTTGAGCAGCGGGCTGAGCAGGCCGCCGACCGTCATGGTGACGGCCACCCAGACCGCCAGCTGCCGGGCACCCCGGCGGACCAGCCAGAGGACCAGGACGAGGGCGCCGACGCGCAGCGGCATCGGGGCGAACACGTCGGTCCAGAGGGTCATCAGGCGTACCCACGCCGGGTGGTCGGCGGCGTAGCCGACCAGCGCGTCGGTGACCGCCATGTCCAGCCGGCGCAGCGGGGACCAGTCTCCCAGGACCAGGACGGCCAGCAGCGTGAACGGCACCGCCACCAGGAACGCGGCCGCCGCGGCGAGGGTCAGCCGCAGGCCCCGGGCGTGGTCCGGGTGCAGTCGGCGGCCCCGCCACGAGGAGCGCGGCGGGGCGGCGAGGGTACGCGGGCCGGACGGGCTCATGACAGTGCTCCTACCCGGGACGCGGCCCGGTCAGACCCGATCCGGGGCGTCCACCCGGGGCCGGTTGCCCGGTCGGGGCGCCGGCGGTTCCTCCCGCGAGGGCGACGACGACCGGGCCGGCCGGTCAGGGCGCCGGCGGGCGACGCCACGTCCCGGTGCTGCGCCGGGGCGAGGCCAGCGGGGTCCACTGGCGGAACCGGCGCACCATCAACGCGGCCCCGGTCAGCAGGGCGACGAAGAACGCGGCCCCGGTCCACAGCTGCTCCGGAGTGGTCTCCTCCTGCGCGCCCGCCGGCTGCGCCGCCCACCGGGACTGCTGGCGCGGCACCGTGAAGCCGCGCGGGTCGCCGCCGACCCCCGCGACGTCGGGCTGCGTCGCCCCCGGGGCCGGGCCGAAACCGACCACGCCCGGCGAGGACTCGTCGTCCAGCGGGTTGCGGCCCACGGAGCTCACCTCGGCGTCCAGCGCGGCGACCGGGTCGACCATGCCGTACCCGAAACGGTCGTCCCGGCCGGTGGGGCCGATGTCGCGGGCGGTGGCGAGCAGCCGGTTGACGACGTCGCCGGCGGACATCTCCGGGTAGCGGGCCCGCACCAGCGCGGCGGTGGCGGCGACCAGCGGCGCCGCGAAGCTGGTGCCCTGCACCCGCCAGTAGCCGCCCGGCCGGGCCCCGACCAGGCCGGTCGCGGGGGCGGTGAGCACGGTGGCCCGCCCGGTGATCGAACCCGACCAGAGGTTGTCGCTGTCGCGCTCCGACCCGGCGACCGCGATGACGCCCGGCTCGCGGGCCGGGTACCAGACCTTCGCGTTGGCCGAGTTGCCCAGGTTGCCGGTGCAGGCGACCACGACGACGTCCCGGGCGAAGGCGTAGTCGAGCGCCGCCGCCAGGGCGGGGCTGTCGCCGCTGCCGCCGAGGGACAGGTTGATCACGCGGGCGCCGTTGTCGACGGCCCAGCGCACGCCCTTCGCGACGATCAGGGCGTCGTCGTAGCGGTTCTCGGCGTCGAGGACGCGCACCGGGAGGATCCGGGCGTCCGGCGCCAGGCCGACGGCCCCCCGCGCGTCGTCGTTGCGGCCGGCGATCAGCCCGGCCACGGTGGTGCCGTGGCCGACCGGATCGGGGTCGCCGGCGGCGCCCCGGGGCGCGACCAGGTCGAGGCCGGGCAGCACCTGGCCGGCCAGGTCGGGATGGGCGGCGTCCACGCCGGAGTCGATCACCGCGACGGTGACCCCCCGCCCGGTCGAGCTGCGCCACGCGGTCTTCGCCTGCAACACGTCGAGCTGCCACTGCTCGTCGCGGACCTGGTCGGGGCGGTTCTTGCTGTCGGGCGCCGCGAGCGCCACCGGGACGACGGCGGCCGGCGGGTCGAGGACCGGCCGGGCGGCGGGCTGCGGAGGGGCGGCGTCGGCCGCCGTGACCGGACCCGCGACCGACACGACGGCGGCCGCCAGACCGAGCAACGTACGTCCGGCGATCCGCCGAGCCGCTGGCGGACAGCTGTGCCGCACGGTCGTCACATCCTCAGGGATTCATCACGACGCAAACATGACGATCGGAGATTACCGGTTCCTCGCCGCCTTGCGGGGCGTTCCCGGGACACCGGTCACGGCGGCGGCAGATGGGCCAACTGGACGAGGCGTACGCCCTCGCGCCGGGTGACGAGCCGGCCGCGCCCCGGGGGCAGCGGACCGGGCCGGACCGGGCCGACCAGCGCCCCCTCCTCCGGGCTGCCCGCCATCACCAGCCCCGAGGTGGAGAGCTCCCGCAGGCGCTGCACGAGCGGCTCGTACTGGGCCCGTCCGGCGCCGCCCGAGCGGCGGGCGAGCACCAGGTGCAGCCCGACGTCCCGGGCGTGCGGCAGGTGTTCCTCCAGGGCGCGCAGCGGGTTGGACGGCCCGCCGGCGACCAGGTCGTAGTCGTCGACCAGCACGAACAGCTCCGGCCCGGACCACCACGACCGCTGCCGCAACTGCGCCGGCGTGACGTCGGGCCCGGGCACCCGCCCCGCCATGTAGCCGGCGGCGGACTCGACCAGGTCGGTGGTGTGCGCCGCGGCGGAGCCGTAGCCGATCAGGTGCGGCGACGCCGATTCGGTCAGGTCCACCAGGCTGCGGCGGTAGTCGACCAGGATGACCCGGGCCTGCTCCGGGGTGAACCGGGTCATGATCGAGGTGGCCAGCGCGCGCAGGAACGACGACTTGCCGCACTCGGCGTCGCCGAAGACCACGAAGTGCGGCTCGGTGCCGAAGTCCAGCACCACCGGGCGCAGGTCCGCCTCGGCGATCCCCACCGGGATGCGCAGTCCGGTGGCCGCGGCCAGGTCCAGCTCGGCGTACGGGAGCACCGGCGGGAGCAGCCGCACCGGGGGCGCGACCGGGCCGGCCCAGCCCCCGGCGGACTGCTTGACCAGATCCGTGGTGTCCCCGCCGGAGGCGGCGAGCTGCGGCAGCGCGGTGAGGAAGTGCAGGCTCTCCGCCGTGACGCCCCGGCCGGGGGTCTTCTCCGGCACGTTCGCCGCCGCCCGGCGGGCCACCAGCGAGTCGGCCGGGTCGCCGAGGCGCAGCTCCAGCCGGGAACCGAAGAGGTCCCGGATCGCCGGCCGGAAGTCCAGCCAACGCACCGCCGTCGCCACCACGTGCACCCCGTACGACAGCCCCCGGGTGGCCAGGTCGGTGATGAGGGGCTCCAGGTCGTCGTACTCGCCGCGCAGCGTGGCCCAACCGTCCACCACCAGGAACACGTCGCCGAACGGGTCGGCCCCGGGCTGGCCGGTGCCCGCGAGCGCGGCCCGGCGCTGCCGCCAGGCGGCCATCGACTCCACGCCCAGCTCGGCGAAGCGCTGTTCCCGGTCGACCAGCAGGGTCGCGATCTCGCCGACCGTACGCCGGACGGCCGTCGGGTCGGCGCGACCGGTGACCCCGCCGACGTGCGGCAGGTCGCGCAGCGCGGCCAGCCCGCCGCCGCCGAAGTCGAGGCAGTAGACCTGTACCTCGGCCGGGGTGTGGGTGAGCGCCAGGGCGCAGATCAGCGTGCGCAGCGCGGTCGACTTGCCGCTCTGCGGGCCGCCGACCACCGCGACGTGGCCGGCGGCGCCGTCCAGCGCCAGCCAGAGCGCGTCGCGGCGCTGCTCGAAGGGCCTGTCGACGACCGCGACCGGCACCTGGAGCGCGCCGTGCAGCTCCGGGTTGCCGAAGGTGAGACCGCGCGCCGGGTCCACGCCGACCGGCCCGAGCAGCTCGTCCAGCGCGGGCGCCCGGCCGAGCGGGGGCAGCCAGACCTGGTGGGCCGGCGGCCCCTGCCCGGCGAGCCGGTCGACCATCAGCTCCAGCAGGCTCTCCGTGCCGCCCTCGTCGGCCGTCGCGGGCAGGGCGGGCGGCCCGACCGGCTCCGGCTTGGGCACGAGGTGGGTGGAGAAGGCGAGCAGGCGCGGGGCCCCGGCGCCGCCCGCGCCGGGCGCCGCACCGCGCCGGCGCAGCGCCCCCGAGACGTACGCGGCCTTGAACCGCACCAGCGGCTCGGTGCCGAAGCGCAGGTAGCCGTGGCCGGGGGAGCGGGGCAGCTCGTGCGCGTCCGGCACCCCGAGCACCGTGCGGGACTCCAGCGCCGAGAAGGTCCGCAGCCCGATCCGGTACGACAGGTGGGTGTCGAGTCCGCGTAGCCGCCCCTCCTCCAACCGCTGGCTCGCCAGCAGCAGGTGCACGCCGAGCGACCGGCCCAGCCGGCCGATCTGCACGAACAGGTCGATGAAGTCGGGCTTGGCCGAGAGCAGCTCGGAGAACTCGTCGCAGATCAGCAGCAGCGACGGCAGCGGGGCGAGCGGGGTGCCGGCGGCGCGCGCCCGCTCGTAGTCGCGCAGGCTCGCGAAGTTGCCGGCCCGGCGCAGCAGCTCCTGGCGGCGGACCAGCTCGCCGTTGATGGCGTCGACCATCCGGTCGACCAGCGGCAGCGCGTCGGCCAGGTTGGTGATCACCGCGGCGGTGTGCGGCAGCCGGTCGAACGAGGCGAAGGTCGCGCCGCCCTTGAAGTCGATCAGTACGAAGTTGAGCTGCTCCGAGCTGTGCGTGGCGGCCAGCCCGAGCACCAGCGTGCGCAGCAGCTCGGACTTGCCGGAGCCGGTCGCCCCGATCAGCAGGCCGTGCGGCCCCATCCCGTCCTGCGCCGACTCCTTGAGGTCCAGCTCGATGGCGCCGCCGTCGGTGCCCACCCCGATCGGCACCCGCAGCCGCTCCCGGGCGGACCGGGGCGCCCACCCCTGCTCGGCGGTGAAGCTCTCCGGGTCGCCGAGACCGAGCAGCTCGGGCAGGCCCAGCTCCGCGCCCGGCGGGGCGTCCGGGCCGCGTGCCGCCGTGGCCAGCCGCAGCGGGGCCAGCCGTCGGGCGACGGCCTCCGCGTCGACGAGGTCCAGCCGGTCCGCCGTACCGACCTCGGCGTGCCCGTCGGCAGAGTGGGAGTGCAGCCGGCCCCCGCGCAGCTCCAGCAGCAGCGCGAAGCGGTCCAGCAGGCGCGGCGGCGGGGTGTCCAGGTCGATGATCGTGACCGCGTCGATGCCGCCGTCGCCGGTCAGGTCGGTGGCGCCGGTCAGGTCGCCCCCGTCGAGCACCACCACCACGTGCGGGCCGTCGGTGGCCGGGCCGGCGGGGCTGAACCGGGACCGGCTGGCCAGCACCTCGTCCAGCAGCCCCTCCAGCTCGGCTCCCGCGCTGGTGACCAGCCGGATCAGGCCGAGCGCGTCGGTGCGGGTGGGGTGGTGGGCGTGCGGCAGCCACTTGACCCACTCCCAGGCGGCCCGCCGTTCCGGCCCGGCGCAGACGGCGACGAGCAGCTCGTCCGGGGCGTGGAAGACCGCGAGCTGGGCGAGCATCGCCCGGGCCAGGGCCTGGGCGGCGGGTCCGTCGCCGTCGTCGGCCGGGCCGGCGGCCCGTACGAAGACGCGGGCGAAGCTGCGCAGGGAGAGCGCCACCGGCAGGTCCGGCACCACGGAGTACGCGTCCAGGAACCGGCGCAGCGAGCCGGCGGTCATCGGTTCCAGCTCCTCCAGCGGGCGGGTGACCGGGGGGACCAGCGGGGTGGCGAGGGTCTGCGGGCCGACGGCGACCCGGACCACCCCGAAGTCGGGGTCGGTGGGGCGGCGTTCCCAGACCCGGTGGCTGTCGACGGTCGACCAGAGCCGGCCGGGATCCGGGTGCCGGTAGTAGAGCCCGGCACGCTGCTGCCCGGCGGTCTGCCGGACCCGGCGCCGCAGCACGGTCAGGTGCCGCAGGTAGTCCCGCCGGGCGGCCATCATCTCCGACTTCTTCGGCGTGCCGGAGGCGCTGCCCCACGAGGTCACCAGCATGGCCAGCGAGGAGAGCCCGAACATCCCGCCGACCACGTACGAGTAGGCGCCCCCGCCGCGGCCGAACATCATCGCCATCGCCACGGTGCCGCCGAGCATGGGCAGCACCATGAGCAGCTGCTGCCAGCGCCCGCCGGCCACGGCGGGGATCTCCGGCGGCGCGTCCACCGGCAGCTCACCCACCGGGATCTCCGGCGCCGGTCGGCGGGGCGGCCGCTTGATGACGACAGTGGACACTCGACCTCCTGACAGCGCTCGGTAACCCGAGCCTGGCTCATGGTAGGTAAAGTCCTGTCGTCCGCGCAGCCACCAACCCCGCCGAACATGGAGATCAGTCGATGACGATCGGGCTGGCCCGGGTCACCATCAGCGCCCCCCAGCGGCGGGTCGACGTCGCACTGCCCGAGCAGGTGCCCCTGGCCGAGCTGCTGCCCGAGGTGCTGCGGCACGCCGGCGAGGGGCTCGCCGACGACGGCGAGCGGCACGGCGGCTGGGTGCTGCGGCGCACCGACGGCGCGGTGCTGACCACCGCCCAGGCCCTGCTGCCGCAGGGGGTCCGCGACGGCGAGGTGCTGCACCTCGTGCCGGCCCGCGCGCAGTGGCCCGAGCTGGAGTACGACGACGTGGTCGAGGCGATCGCCGACGGCGCCCGGCGGCGCGGCGGGGCGTGGTCACCGGCCGCCACCCGGGCCGCCGCCCTGGCCGGGGCCGCCGTGCCGCTGGCCGTCGGGCTGCTCGCCGTGACGGCCGGCGGTCCGGCGTACGGGACGGCCTGGCCGGCCGCCGCCGTGGTGGCGCTCCTGCTCACCCTCGCCGGGGTGGTGGCGTCCCGTGCCCACGCGGACGGGGCCGCCGGCGCGACCCTGGGCGGCTACGCCCTGCCGTACGCGGCGGCGGCGGGCGCCTTGGCGGTCAGCTCCGGCGATCCGGTCGGGCCGGTCCCGGGGCTGCGCTGGGTCGGCGCGCCCGAGCTGCTCGCCGGGTCGGTGGCGCTGCTGCTGGTGTCGGTGCTCGGGCTGGTCGGCGTCGCCACCCGGCTGCGGGTCTTCGTGGCGGGCGCCACCGCCGGGTTCGTGGGCGCGCTGGCGGCCCTCGGCGGACTGCTGCTCAGCCCGGCCGGCACGGCGGCGATTCTGCTCTGCGTGCTGGTCTTCGCCGTGGGGGCGGTGCCGCTGCTGGCCATCCGGCTCGGGAAGGTGCCGCTGCCCCCGATCACCCTGCCCACCGGCGAGCCGGGCGACGCCGACCGGGTCCGCGACCTGCCGGACCGGGACCGGGTCTACGCGGCGGTGGCCCGCACCGAGGAGATGCTCACCGGGATGCTGCTCGGGCACGCCGTGCTGGCGGTCGCCGCCGCGGTGGTGCTGGGCCTCTCCGGCGGGACGGCCGGCCGGCTGCTGGTGGCGGTGGCCGCGGCCGTGCTGTTGCTCCGCTCCCGGCTGTTCGTGTCCCTGCGCCATCGGGTGTCGACCGTCGTCGCCGGCCTCGCCGGGTACGCCGTGCTGGGCGCCGTGCTCGTCGGGCGCTCCGGCCCGACCGGTCGCCTCACGCTGGTCGTCGGCGGGCTGGCGCTGGCCCTGGTGGCGGTGGTCGCCGGCACCACGTACGCCCGCCGCCCGGTCTCCCCGTACGTCGGCCGGATCGCGGACCTGACCGACACCGCCCTGGTGGTGTCGGTGGTGCCCGTCGCCTGCGCGGTGCTCGACCTGTACGAACGGGCCCGGGGGCTGCTCGGCTGAGCGGCCCCCGGGCCCGTCGGTGGTCTGTGCCGGGTCAGTGCGTGGACTCGCCGCGCGCCTCGGCGTCCCGGGCGCGCTGGTACGACGCCACGATCTCCGCCTCGGCCTCGATCCGCCCCACCCACGTGGCGCCCTCGACCGACTTGCCGGGCTCCAGGTCCTTGTAGACCTCGAAGAAGTGCTGGATCTCCAGCCGGTCGAACTCGCCGAGGTGGTGGATGTCGCGCAGGTGCTCCTGGCGCGGGTCCTCGTAGGGCACGCAGAGGACCTTGTCGTCGCCGCCCTTCTCGTCCGTCATCCGGAACATGCCGATGGTGCGGCACCGGATCAGGCAGCCCGGGAAGGTGGGCTCGGGGACCAGCACGAGCGCGTCCAGCGGGTCGCCGTCCTCGCCCAGTGTCCCCTCGATGAAGCCGTAGTCGGCCGGGTACTGCGTGGAGGTGAAGAGGGTACGGTCCAGCCGGATCCGGCCGGTCGCGTGGTCGACCTCGTACTTGTTGCGGTGACCCTTGGGGATCTCAACCGTCACGTCGAAATCCATCTGCACGCTCCCTCGTTTGCCCACGCTGGCCAACGGAAACCAGCGGCACGCCGCTCCCGCACGGGTGAATGCCCACCCGCGGGCTCCGGCCGCCGCATAGTGTTCGGACCGAAGTAGTGTCACCCAAGCAGATTTTCACGGGGCGAGGAGGGGGCCGTGGGGAGGGAAGATTCACACTACCGTCCGGATGCCGACGCTGGACGGGGTACCGGGGGATCTGCTTCCGGCGAGGCGACCGGGCGGTTCCCGGTGCCCGACGCCTACCTTCCCCACCCGCCCGCGTCCCCGGGCGACCCTGCTGTGACGCGGGTCCCGTCCCCGGGCAACGACGCCCCGGCCGGTGCCGACGCCGCGACCGGTCCTGACGGTCCGACGGGTCCCGGCGCCTCGGCCGGTCCGGCCGGTCCGGGCGCCCCGGCCGGTCCGGGCGGCCAGCCCGGCGCAACGGGCCCGACCGGCGCGGCCGGTCCGGATGCCTCGTCGGGCTCGACCGACCTCTGGGCCGCCGCCGCGAACCGATCCGCCGGTGGTCCATCCGGCCCCGGTGGTCCATCCGGCCCCGGCGGCCCCGACGCGTCGCCCGCGCCGGCCTCCCGCCGCCGCCGGACCCTGCCCGTCGTGCTGGCTGCGGTGCTCGTGCTGGTGCTGGCCGCCGTCGGGATCGCCGTGGTCCGTCCGGGACCGGTGGCGGACTGGCTGGGCACCGAGCCCGCCGAGCGGGGGGCCGCCGAGACGGCGGCGGAACCGGCGCCCGTGGCGGTGCTGGCCGGCGTGGACGCGAACGCCCCGATGCCCACCCCCGAGGGCGTACGCGCCGCGCTCGCCCCCCTCGTCGGCGTGCCCGCCCTCGGCGACCGGGTCCACGTCTCGGTGGCCGACGTGACCACCGGCCAGCCGCTCTTCGGCCGGGGCGAGGACGACGGCACGGTGCCCGCCTCGGTGACCAAGCTGGTCACCGGGGTCACGGTGCTCGCCGCGCGCGGTCCGGCGTACCGCATCCCGACCCGGGCGGTGGCCGGCGCGTCCCCGGGCGAGGTGGTGATCGTCGGCGGCGGGGACCCCACGCTGGCGGTCGACAAGAACGGCTTCTACCCGGGCGCGGCTCGCCTGGACGACCTCGCCAACCAGGCGCGTGACGCCCTCGGCGGCACGAAGCCGACGAAGGTGACGGTCGACTCGTCCCTTTACTCCGGTCCGCTCTTCGAGCCGGGCTGGGACGACGACATCCCCACCGGCGGCTACGGCGGGGCGATCTCGGCGCTGATGACCGACGGGGCCCGCAGCGACGTGACCCGCGCGAAGAAGGACGAGGCGGCCGGCAACCACTGGGCCGAGCGGGTGTCCCAGCCCGACCTCGCGGCCGGCAGGGCCTTCGCCAGGCTGCTCGGCGTGCCGGCCGGCGCGGTCGCCCGCGGCACCGCCCCCGCCGGCTCCACCCCTGCGGCCGACGCGGGCACCACCTCCGCGGCCGCCCCGGGGCCCGGCGCGGAGCTGGGCAGGGTGGAGTCGCTGCCGATGGTCCGGCTGGTCGACATCATGATCAGCGACAGCGACAACATCGTCGCCGAGGCGCTGGCCCGGCAGGTCGCGTTGGCCCGCAACCAGCCGGCCTCGTTCGCCGGCGCCGGGGCGGCGATGGACGCCGTGGCCGGGGAGCTCGGCCTGCCGGCCGACGAACTCACCCTCGCCGACGGCAGTGGCCTGTCGCGCAGCAACCGGATCAGCCCCTCGCTGCTCACCGACCTGATCGCGCTCGCCGGCGACGGCAGCCGCCCCGAGCTGGCCGCGATCTTCGGCGGCCTGCCCGTCGCCGACTGGTCCGGCACCCTCGCCGACCGCTACGAGACGGCGGCGACGAAGGCCGGCGCCGGGGTGGTCCGGGCCAAGACCGGTACCTTGACCAAGGTGCACGCCGTCGCCGGCCTGGTCAGCACTGCCGACGGTCGGCTGCTCACCTTCGCCGTGCTCACCGACGCGGTGCCCCCCGACGGGCTGACGGCCGCCCGGGGGGCGCTGGACCAGATCGGCGCCGCCCTGGCCGGCTGCGGCTGCCGCTGACCGCCGCCTGGCGGGACGGGCGGCGCGTGCCGGCCTGAGCGGGACCGGCGTCACGTAGTGCCGGGGCCGGACGGGGACCGCGTCGGACGGGACCGGCGTCGATCGCCGGGCGCGAGCCCGGGCCGGGGTGTCGCGGCGCGGGTACGGTGGGGTGCATGGCGCAGTTCGTGGACTGGGATCTGGCCGCCGCGACCGCGGGGGCGCTGAGCAAGTCGGGCCCCCGGGTTTCGTACACCGAGGCCACCGACGTGGTCAGTGACCTGCGGCGGTTGACCGACGAGGCGGCGGGGCACGTCGCGGACTACACGGGTCTCCGCTCGCAGGTGTCGCACCCGCCCGTGCGGGTGGTGGACCGGCGGGACTGGGCGGCGACCAACATCGCCGGGCTGCGCGAGGTGATCACCCCCCTGGTCGGCCGGCTCACCAAGGACAAGCAGCCAAGCGCGCTGACCGAGGCGATCGGCTCCCGGGTCACCGGCGTACAGGCCGGCACCGTGCTGGCCTACCTCTCCGGCCGGGTCCTCGGCCAGTACGAGGTCTTCTCCGCCGACCCGGGGCAGTTGCTGCTGGTCGCGCCGAACATCGTCGAGGTGGAGCGCAAGCTCGGGGCCGACCCGCGCGACTTCCGGCTCTGGGTCTGCCTGCACGAGGTGACCCACCGCACCCAGTTCACCGCCGTGCCGTGGATGCGGGCGTACTTCCTCAGCGAGGTGCAGGCCTTCGTGGACGCGTCGTCCAGCGGCGGCGAGCACCTGCTGGAGCGGCTGCGCCGGGGCGTCGCCACGCTCTCGGACGCGGTGAAGGACCCGGAGAGCCGCACGAGCGTGCTGGACATCGTCCAGACCCCGGGGCAGCGGGCCGTGCTGGACCGGCTCACCGCGCTGATGACCCTGCTGGAGGGGCACGCCGAGTTCGTCATGGACGGCGTCGGGCCGCAGGTCGTCCCGAGCGTGGATCGGATCCGGGCGGCGTTCAACCGGCGCCGGGAGGCCGGCAACCCGCTGGAGAAGGCCATCCGCCGGCTGCTCGGCATCGAGGTCAAGATGCGTCAGTACGCCGAGGGCCGCAAGTTCGTGCACGGCGTCGTGGACCGGGTAGGCATGGCGGGCTTCAACAAGATCTTCGACTCGCCGCTCACCCTGCCCCGGCTGGAGGAACTGGGAGACCCGGACGCCTGGGTGGCGCGGGTGCACGGGCCGGTCGGCCCGGCCCCGACCGCCGGCTGACCGTACGCCCGTGGCCGCGCTCGCTCCGCCGGTGGCCGCGATCCGGGTCGCGGTCCGCCGGGCGCTGGCCGACCTGCCGCCCGGAGGGCCGGTGCTGGTCGCCTGCTCGGGCGGCGCGGACTCGCTCGCGCTGGCCGCCGCCACCGCGTTCGTGGCGCCCCGGCTGGGTCGCGCCGCCGGCCTGGTGACGGTCGACCACGGCCTCCAGGAGGGCTCGGCGCGGCGGGCCGCGGCGGTGGTGACCTGGGCCCGCGAGGTCGGCCTGGCCCCGGTCGAGTCGGTGCGGGTGGAGGTGGCCGGGCGCCCGGGCGGGCCCGAGGCGGCCGCCCGCGAGGCGCGCTACCTGGCGCTCGCCGAGGTGGCCGGCCGGCTCGGGGCGATGGCCCTGCTCACCGGGCACACCCGCGACGACCAGGCGGAGACCGTGCTGCTCGCGCTCGCCCGGGGCGCCGGCCCGCGCGGGCTGGCCGGGATGCCCGCCCGACGGGACCTCGACGGGGTGCCGCTGCTGCGCCCGCTGCTGGAGGTCGGCCGGGAGCAGACCCGCACGGCGTGCGCGGTGCTCGGGCTGAACCCCTGGGAGGACCCGCACAACGCCGATCCGTCGTACGCCCGGGCCCGGGTCCGGGCCGACCTGCTGCCCGCCCTGGTCCGCGCGCTCGGGCCGGGGGTGCTGGACAACCTGGCCCGGACCGCCCGGCTGGTGGCGGCGGACAACGCCGTCCTCGACGAGCTGGCCGACGCCGCGCTGGCCGACGTCCGCCATCCCGACGGCGGGCTCGCGGTGCGGGCGCTGGCCGAGCTCCCGCCGGCGGTACGCGGCCGGGTGCTGCACGCCTGGGCCCGGGAGTTGGGCGCCTCACCCGCCGCCCTGTCGCACCGGCACGTGACCGCGCTGGACACGCTGGTGACCGGCTGGCGGGGGCAGGGGGCGGCGCACCTGCCGGGCGGGCTGCGGGTGCTGCGCCGCGACGGCCGGCTCGCCGCCATCGGCTCCCGCTGATCCGCTCCGCCGGACGGTGACCCCGTGGCCCGGGCGCCGGTCCGTCGGCCCGGGGCCCGGTTCCGGGGCCGCGGGATCCGCCGGGAGGCGGTAGACATGGCGCATGGCGTACCCCCGACAGCCGCTCTTCGCGCCGCACGGCGCGGTGGCGACGAGCCAGCCGCTGGCCGCGGCGGCCGGCCTGGCCGTGCTGCGACGCGGCGGCAACGCCGTCGACGCGGCCCTCGCCACCGCGATCACCCTGACCGTGGTGCAGCCCCCGTCCAACGACATCGGCGGTGACCTGTTCGCGATCGTCTGGGACGGCGAGCGGCTGCACGGCCTCAACGCCTCCGGCCGGTCCCCGGCGGCCCTGACCCGCGAGCTGGTGCTCGCCGCGACCGGGGGGTCCGGCGCGGCCCCGGTCGACGCCCTGGGCGGCGCGCAGCGGGCCGGGCCGGCGATGCCCGCCCGGGGCTGGCTGCCGGTGACCGTCCCCGGCGCCCCGGCTGGTTGGCGCGACCTGCACGACCGGTTCGGCTCGCTGCCCTTCGCGGATCTCTTCGCCGACGCGATCGGCTACGCCGAGCACGGTCATCCGGTCTCCCCCGGCGTGTCGGGGATCTGGTCGCGTGCGCTCGCCGCGCCCGGCCCGACCGGCGCGGAGTTCGCCGAGTTCGACCGCGTGTTCGCGCCCGGCGGCCGGGCGCCCCGGGCCGGGGAGCGCTGGCGCAACCCGGACGCGGCGCGGACCCTGCGGCTGATCGCCGACACCGGGGCGGAGGACTTCTACCGGGGCGGGATCGCGGAGGCGCTGGCCGCGCACGCCGCCCGCACCGGCGGCCTGATCACCGGCGACGACCTGGCCCGGCACGCCTCGACGTGGGTGACTCCGGTGTCCGCCCGCTACCGGGGGCACGAGGTCTGGGAGCTGCCGCCCAACGGGCAGGGCCTGGCGGCGCTGCTGGCGCTGCACATCCTCGACGGGGCCGACCTCGCCGGGCTGCCGCTCGCCGAGCGGCTGCACCGGCAGATCGAGGCGATGAAGCTCGGCTTCGCCGACGCGCACGCCCACGTCGCCGACCCGGAGCGGGTGCCGGTGCCGACGGAGGCGCTGCTCTCGCCGGCGTACGCGGCGGCCCGCCGCGCGCTGATCACCGAGCGGGCGGGGGAGCCGGCCGCCGGCGACCCGGAGCGCGGCGGCACGGTCTATCTCTGCACCGCCGACGCCGGCGGCATGATGGTCAGCCTGATCCAGTCGACCTACCTGGCGTTCGGCTCCCGCGTGGTGCTGCCCGGGCATGGCTTCGCCCTGCAGAACCGGGGGCTCGGGTTCCGCCTCGACCCCGCCCACCCCAACGTGGTGGGGCCGGCGAAGCGGCCCTACCACACGATCATCCCCGGCTTCCTCACCCGCGATGGGCGGCCGGTGGGCCCGTTCGGGGTGATGGGCGGGCACATGCAGCCGCAGGGGCACGTGCAGCTCGTCTCGGCGACCCTGGACGGCGGGCTCGACCCGCAGGCGGCGCTGGACGCGCCGCGCTGGTACTGGCACGCAGGCCGGTCGGTGCTGGTCGAGTCGGAGCTGGTCGCCACCGCCGAGGGGCGGGCCGCGGTCGACGAGCTGCGGGTCCGGGGGCACGAGATCGCCGTCGCGGAGGAGCCGGGGGTCTTCGGGCACGGGCAGGCGATCTGGCGGCTGCCGGACGGCGGCTACGTCGTCGGCTCGGAGCCCCGGGTGGGCGGGGGGATGCTCGGCTGGTGACCGGAGCCCCCGGGCGTGCCGTCGGCCCCGCTCCCGGTGCCGCGGTCCGACGTCGCGGGTCCGGGGCTCAGGCCTCCACGCGTTCGCGGAACGTGGTCCGGTAGGTGTGCGGGGTGGCGCCGACCCGGCGGGCGAAGTGGTGCCGCAGCGCCGCCGAGTCGCCGAAGCCGGCCCGGTCGGCGACGGCCTCGACGCTGAGCCCGGTCTCCTCCAGCAGCCGCCGGGCCAGCAGCACCCGCTGGTTGGTCAGCCAGTCGTGCGGCGTGGTGCCGGTCTCGGCGCGGAACCGCCGGGCGAACGTGCGCGGCGACATCTCCGCCCGCGCGGCCAGCTCGTCAACGGTGACCGGGCGGTCCAGGTGCCCCATCAGCCATTCCAGCACCGGCTCCAGCGTCGGCGCTTCAGGGGTCTCGGGGATGGGTGCCTCGATGTACTGCGCCTGTCCGCCGTCGCGGTGCGGGGGCACCACCATCCGGCGGGCCAGCCGGGTGGCCGTCGCCGAGCCGTGCTCCTGGCGGATCAGGTGCAGGCAGGCGTCGATGCCGGCGGCCGTGCCGGCGCTGGTGAGCAGCCGGCCGTCCTGCACGTAGAGCGAGTTGCAGCGGACCCTGGCGGTCGGGTGACGGCGTTGCAGTTCGTCGACGTACCGCCAGTGGGTGGTGCACTCCCGGCCGTCGAGCAGGCCGGCCTCGCCCAGCACGAACGCGCCGGAGCAGACACTGAAGACGTACGCCCCCCGGTCGGCGGCGCGGCGCAGCGCGGCGAGCACCGTGCCGGGCACGACGGTGCCGTGATGGGCCGGGACGGCGACCAGGTCGGCCTCCTCCATCGGGCCGAGGTCGGCGTGCGGGGTCAGGTGGAAGCCCGACGAGGTGCGCACCGGGGCCCCGTCGGGGCTGCACACGTGGAAGCGGTGGTCGGGGAACCCGTCGGCGGTGCGGTCGGTCCCGAAGACCTCGGCGAGGACCCCGAGCTCGAACGTGGCGACCTGGTCCAGGGCGAGGACGGCGACCGATCTGAGCATGTGACGAGGGTAACCGCACGGGTGGCAGGAAATCGAGGGTGCGTGGCATTCCTGCCACTGTCCGGGTGGCGGTGGCCGGCGGAGACTGGTTCCAGTCCGGTGCGCACCGGCGGCGAAACCGACAGCAACCATGCGAAAGCGAGCGCCGCCATGGAGATCCTGCTCTTCCTCTTCTTCTTCGTCCTCCTGGCCCTGGCCTCGGCCGCCGGCCTCACCGTCGACAGCCGGGACTCGGCCGACTGGAAGCCGTCCGACGACGGTCGCCGCTGGCGGTCGCGTGCCTGCTGAGGTGGTTCGCGGCCTTCGTCAGGGTTCGTCCGGGGTGGGACCGCGCCCAGAAGGGGCGGCCCCGCCGACGGAGGCCATCCGGCGTACGGCAGGCTAGGAGCCATGGCTGACGGCTCCTGGTACGACGCCGACATCGACCACGTGATCATCTCCGAGGCGCAGATCCGCGAGAAGACCGCGGAACTCGCCAAGCAGGTGTCGGCGGACT
The DNA here is from genome assembly GCF_040634035.1 of Micromonospora sp. NPDC007220. NCBI lineage: Bacteria > Bacillati > Actinomycetota > Actinomycetes > Micromonosporales > Micromonosporaceae > Micromonospora > Micromonospora sp. NPDC007220. Next base: position 68,890 of record NZ_JBEYEU010000020.1, read on the forward strand.
ACGCCGACGTCGATGACGGGCTCCTGCTGGTCTGCGTCCTCAAGGGCGCGGTGATGTTCATGGCCGACTTCGCCCGGGCGCTGGGCCGCAGCGGGCCGCCCGCCGAGCTGGACTTCATGGCCATCTCCTCCTACGGCCAGGGCACCACCTCCTCCGGCGTGGTCCGCATCCTCAAGGACCTCGACCGGGACATCGCCGGCCGGCACGTGGTCGTGGTCGAGGACATCGTCGACTCCGGCCTGACCCTGTCCTGGCTGCTGCGCTACCTGGAGTCCCGCTCGGCCGCGAGCGTCGAGGTGGTGGCGCTGTTCCGCAAGCCGGACGCGGTCAAGGTGCCGGTGCCGGTGAAGTACGTCGGCTTCGACATCCCGACCGAGTTCGTCGTCGGCTACGGCCTCGACTTCGGCGAGCGCTACCGCGAGCTGCCCTACGTCGGGGTGCTCAAGCCTGAGGTGTACGCCCGCACCTGAGCCCTCGCCGGCCCGGTCACATCGGCACCGGTCGAGCGGACGTTCAGCGGGCTCTCAGCGATTCGGACTACGGTAGAGGCCGGTGGCGTGGAGGCATCCTCCACGCCCGACCCCTCGAACCGCGGGACCGGGCGGACGGGAGGCCGGGCGCGGAGCTCCCGTCACGCCGGCTGGACCCGGTTCGCCCTACGCGTAATTGTTGGGCTCGCAAGCGCGCTCCACGCGCGCACGATGATCGGATCGTGCGCGATGTCGGGGTTCGCAAGCTCGCTCGGTGCGCGCACAGCTGTTCCCTTTGTGCGCGACTGCGGGGCTCGCAAGCTCACTCCTCGCGTGCACGGTGTACCGTCGAATGACCGCGGCGCGGCAGTTTCGTGCCTCGGGGTCGAGCCGGCCCGCACGGCGGCTCCGGCCGCCGCCACAGGCGGCGACACCATCAGACGGTCAGGACGTCGATCAGGAGGATGCGGGCGCCTCGGCGCTCGACAACAGCATGGAACGTACGCGTTTCTTCCGCCGACCGGTGGTCTGGATCATCCTGGTCATCCTCGGCGCCGTTGTGCTCAGTCAACTGTTCACCGCTGGTCCCAGCTACCACCGGGTGGACACTTCCATTGCGCTCGACCAGCTCAACAAGGGCGGCATCGACAAGGTCGTCTTCCAGGACAAGGAGCAGACGCTCCGGCTCGACCTGAAGGACAAGGCCAAGTTCGGTGACACCGACACCGACCGGATCGAGGCGCAGTTCCCCTACGAGGTCGGCGACGAGGTCTGGAACGAGGTCCTCGAGGCCAAGGCGAACAACCGGGTCACCGGCCCGGCCAACGTCGAGGTGTCGTCCGACAGCATCTGGGTGAGCCTGCTGGTCAACCTGCTCCCGATCGCCCTGCTGGTGCTCCTGCTGCTCTTCTTCATGTCGCAGATGCAGGGCGGCGGCTCCCGGGTGCTCAACTTCGGCAAGTCCAAGGCGAAGATGATCACCAAGGACACGCCGAAGACCACGTTCGCGGACGTGGCCGGCGCCGAGGAGGCCGTCGAGGAGCTGCACGAGATCAAGGACTTCCTGCAGAACCCGGCGAAGTACCAGGCCCTGGGCGCCAAGATCCCGAAGGGCGTCCTGCTCTTCGGCCCGCCCGGCACCGGTAAGACGCTGCTGGCCCGCGCCGTCGCCGGCGAGGCCGGGGTGCCCTTCTACTCGATCTCCGGCTCGGACTTCGTGGAGATGTTCGTCGGTGTCGGCGCCAGCCGGGTCCGCGACCTCTTCGAGCAGGCCAAGGCGAACGCCCCGGCCATCGTCTTCGTCGACGAGATCGACGCCGTCGGCCGCCACCGCGGCGCCGGCATGGGCGGCGGTCACGACGAGCGCGAGCAGACCCTCAACCAGCTGCTCGTCGAGATGGACGGCTTCGACACCAAGGGCGGGGTCATCCTGATCGCCGCCACCAACCGGCCGGACATCCTCGACCCGGCGCTGCTGCGCCCGGGCCGCTTCGACCGGCAGATCCCGGTGGACGCCCCCGACATGGAGGGCCGCAAGGCGATCCTGCGGGTGCACGCCAAGGGCAAGCCGTTCACCCCCGACGTCGACCTCGACGCGGTGGCCCGGCGTACCCCGGGCTTCAGCGGTGCCGACCTGGCCAACGTGATCAACGAGTCCGCGCTGCTCACCGCCCGCAAGGACCAGCGGGCGATCAGCAACGACTCCCTGGAGGAGTCGATCGACCGGGTGATCGCCGGTCCGCAGCGCCGCACCCGGGTGATGAGCGACCAGGAGAAGAAGATCACCGCGTACCACGAGGGTGGGCACGCGCTGGTCGCCTGGGCGCTGCCGCACGCCGCGCCGGTGCACAAGGTGACGATCCTGTCCCGCGGTCGGTCGCTGGGCCACACCCTGGTCCTGCCCACCGAGGACAAGTACACCCAGACCCGCGCCGAGATGGTCGACACCCTGGCGTACGCGCTGGGTGGCCGGGCCGCCGAGGAACTGGTCTTCCACGAGCCGACCACCGGCGCCGGCAACGACATCGAGAAGGCCACCCAGCTGGCCCGCGCGATGATCACGCAGTACGGCATGAGCTCCAAGCTCGGCGCGATCAAGTACGGCACCAGCGGCGACGAGCCGTTCCTCGGCCGCAACATGGGCCACGAGCGGGACTACTCCGACGTCGTCGCCGCCGAGATCGACGGCGAGATGCGGGCGCTGATCGAGCTGGCCCACGACGAGGCCTGGGAGATCCTGGTGGAATACCGGGACGTCCTGGACAACATCGTGCTGGAGCTGATGGAGAAGGAGACCCTCTCCACCGCCGACATGGCCCGGATCTGCGCCCGGGTGGCCAAGCGGCCGCCGATGGCGCCGTACAACGGCTTCGGCAAGCGCCAGCCCTCCACCGAGCCGCCCGTGCTCACGCCGGCGGAGAAGGACGCGCTCAAGGTGCAGGCCCAGGCCGACGGCGCCCAGGCGACGGTGGGCGGCGGCACCTCGAACAACTCCAACAACTCGGACGGTACGCACTGAGCACGGACCCGACGGCCAGTTCCCGGGAGCACCGGGGACTGGCCGTCTCCGCGACCGAGCCGGACGGCGACGACACCCTCGACTACGTCGCCGCGCGCCTGATCAGCGGCAAGCTCACCGGTCGGCCCGTCGAGGAGACCATGGACCTCGGGCGGATCGAGAAGGCGGTCCGCGAGATCCTCATCGCCGTCGGGGAGGACCCGGACCGCGACGGGCTCCAGCAGACGCCGGCCCGGGTCGCCCGGGCGTACGCCGAACTCTTCGCCGGCCTCCGGGTCGACCCGGCCCAGGTGCTCAGCACCACCTTCGAGGCCAACCACGAGGAGCTGGTGCTCGTCCGGGACATCGACGTGATGAGCCTGTGCGAGCACCACCTGCTGCCGTTCCGCGGCAGCGCCCACATCGGCTACATTCCCGGGCCGGACGGCCGGATCACCGGCCTGTCGAAGCTGGCCCGGCTGGTCGAGGTCTTCGCCCGCCGGCCGCAGGTCCAGGAGCGGCTCACCTCGCAGATCGCCGACCTGCTGATGGAGCGGCTCGCGCCGCGCGGCGTGGTGGTGGTGCTCGAATGCGAGCACATGTGCATGGCGATGCGCGGCATCCAGAAGTCGGGTGCCAAGACCATCACCTCGGCCGTACGGGGCACCCTCCAGCGCGACGCCAAGTCGCGCGCCGAGGCGATGGCGCTGATCATCCCCCGCTGATTGCGACAGACCGGCCGGCCGAACCCACACCCGGGTCGGCCGGCCGTCGCGCGTCAGCCGGCCAGCATCGCGAGCAACAGGCCCGCGCTGACCAGTACCGCCGGGACCAGGCACACCAGGGCGCCGAGCCGGGCCGTGCGCTCCACCCGGCCACCCGCCGGCGGCGGAAAGAGCCGCCCGACGCCGATCCAGCCCGCCACGAACGCCACCGCCGGCATCGGCAGCCCGCAGACCAGCGCGGCCACGCTCGCCGCCCCGGTGCCGGTCGCCACGAACAACACCAGCTGGATCGCCGGCACCAGCAGCGCCAGCGGCCCGTACACCAGCAGGTTCCGCAGGCGCGGCGGCCAGGCGGCCAGGCGGGGCAGCCCACGCGCGGCGAGCGTCGCGTCCGCGGCGTCCGCCCGGCCCCGGGCGGTGCGCAGTGCGGCCAGCACCGCCGCCGGCCCGCCCGCCATCGCCCGGGTCGCCTCGGTCAGCTCCGGCGGCGTCGGGACCAGCGAGATCGGCGGTACGCCCCGCTCGTGCAGCCGGGCCTCCTGCGACGCCAGCCGGGTGCGTACGGCGGTCAGTTCCTCGCGGGCGGCCTGCACCGACCGGGCCTGCTCGCCGGCGGCGGTGGCCGCGTCGCGGCGTACCCCGTCGAGCTGGCGGGCGGCGGCGAGGTACTCGGTCCACGCGGTCCGCACCGGGTCGACGCCCCCGACGCTCTCCGCCTGCCCGGCAGCGTCGGCGCGTTCCGGCGTCGGGCCGGCGCCGGAACGCTGCCGCCCCGGCGCGGCGTGCCCCGTCGTGGTCCGTGCCCCGCCACGGGTCATCCGGGCTCCCCCTCCTCGCCGAACGGAACCAGCACGGTGCCCTGCTCGCCGGGACCGTCCCAGAGCACCGCCCGGCCGGGGCGGGGCCGCCACTGCACCTGCCGCCCGAAGACCGACGTCAGCTGCGCACCCGGCAGGTCCACCACGGCCACGGCGGCGAGCTTGTCCACCTCGCCCTCGGGTTCGAGCAGCGCCGCGAACGACGGCACCGTCCGCCAGCGGCCCAGCAGGTGCCGGCCGGCGGGCGGACCCTCCAGCAGCCGCGCGCGCAGCCGCTCCGGAGGCAGCTGCTCCGGGGTCGGCACGTCCAGCCCGAAGACCACCAGGTAGGCCGGCACGGCGTCGTCCACGGCGGCGAGCAGGCCGGTCAGGTCCACGGTGTCCACCGGATGCCGCCCGGCCAGCTCGGTCGCCAACGCCTCGGCCACCGGCCGGTACTCCTCGTCCGGCGCGGCGAGCACGAAGCGGGCGGCCCCCGGCGCGTGGTGCACCGCCACGCTGCGCGCCGCGGTGACCAGCAGCCGGGCCGCCTCCGGCCCGGGACCGAGCACGGCCAGGTTCCGCCCCGGGGCCGGCCCGAGCGACACGGCGACGGTGCTCCGGGGCACGTCCACCGCCCGACCCAGCAGGGCGGCGGGACCGGGCGCCTGCCCAGCGAGCGCGGCCCGGTGCCGGGGATCGTTGCGCAGGAGCGGGCGGGCGTAGCCGGCGAAGACCACCGGCGGGGTGGCCCCCTCCGGGCGGGCCGACCAGAGCCGGTGCCGCAGCGCCTCCACCGTGTCGGGGTGGTCCTGCGGATCCGGGAACCGGACCATCCGCTCGTGCCCCCGGATCGCGCCCCGGGGCCCGCCGAGCCCGCCTGCGGTGTTCACCACCGCGCTGCCCACCGGCAGCCCGGCGGCAGAGTCGTTCGTCGGCTCCAGCACGGCGCCCCCACCGGGCAGCGCCACCCGCACCGGGAACTGCCCCAGCACCGAATCCCGGTCCGTACGTGAGCCCAACCCCAGGTCGCCCTCGCCGGCCAGCACCAGGTGCACCCCGTACGCGCGCCCGGTGCGGGCCAGCGCGTCCAGCCGGGCGGCGGCGTCGGCGGCCAGCCGGTCCCGCTCGGCGAAGAGCAACGGGAGATTGTCGAGCACACACACGATCCGGGGCATGGCTTGGTGCTGCCGCAGCTCGGCGAAGCGCTGCCCGCCGGCCCGGGCGCCCGCCTCCTCGCGACGGCGTACCTCCGCCACCAGCTCGTCCAGCAGGCTCAGCACGTACTCCCGGTCGGCGGCCATCGCGGCAGCCCGCACCTGCGGGATCCACGACCGGTCCCGCTCGGTCTGGAGGAACTCCACGAAGGACTCGGCGTCGGCGAGATCCGCCAGGTAGAGAGCCAGCTCCTCGGGGCCGTACCTGGCGGTCAGGCCGAGCAACGCGGTGGTGAGGAACGTGGAGCGACCCGTGCCCGAGCGGCCGCTGACCAGCCAGTGCGGCGTCAGCTCCGTGAAGCCGAGCGACACGGGACGGCCACCGGCGTCCCCGACGGTCGTGGTCAGCCCGCCCACCCCGCTCGCCGTCCACAACTCCTCGTCGGCCACCGGCAGCAGATCGGTCAGCGCCAGCCGGGAACCCGCCTCCACCTGCGCGGCCAGCCGATGGCAGACCGCGTCGACGAGTTCGGCCGGCGGATCCGCCTCGATGAAGACCGGCGAGTTCAGCCCCCCCGGCGGCTCGGCGCCCGGGCCGGCGAACGACCCGCCCGGCGGGTCACCCAGCAGCGCGTACGCGGTCCGGACCGCCAGCGCCGTCGCGCGCGGCAGCGGCTCCCGGTCGCCTGCCGGGGGCCAGCCCGCCACCACGAGGTGCAGCCCTGCGGACCGGCCCGGCTCGGCCAGGGCCTCGATCCGGGCCAGGTCGGTGGGACCGGTCGACTCGGGCAGCGCGGCGATCACCAGCAGTAGCGTCCGGTCGTGCCGGCGTCGCCCGCTCGACCCCGGGGCCACCCACTGCTCGGCCTCGGTGAGCACGGCCCGCAGCCCGGCCACGTCCACCGCCGGGGGCGGCAGCAGGCCCGCGTCCGCGAGCGGCGCGAACGGCGCGAGGGCCGAGCCGGTCGCGTCCACCGCGCGGACCAGCAGCGCCCCGGCCGGGGTCGCCGCCAACAGCCGCAGCAGTACGCCCCGCAGCAGCCCCGCCACCCGGGGATCCCGGGCGTCCACGTCCACCGAGAGGTGACCCGTGCCGAGCAACGGCACCAGCGCGGGGAACCGGGCGTCGTCCAGCGGTGCCGCCGTACCGACCCGGACGAAGGGAGGCGGCCCCTCACCGGCCGGTGTGGCCGGTGCCACCGTCTCCAGGGGAGCGCCCGCCCAGCCGGGGGCCAGCACCGCCGCCGCGGACCGGAGGCGGTCGGCCAACTCGTACTGGCGGCGCTGGTCGGCGGGAACGGGCCGGGTGTCGTCGAGGACGCTCGCGGCGGCGGTCGCGGTGGCGGCGGCCCGCCGGTGCAGTGCGGCGGCGCGGTTGGTGCGTGCCTTCGGACCGGCCACCGCGTCCACCCCCTCCGCCCGAGGTCGACAACCCCTCCCCGCGCAGAGACCGTAACCCAGTCGGGCCGACTCGTCCGGGATGCGCGGCGGCACTGCGCCGGGGATGTCGTGGAACTCACCGATGGGGAGTGGTCCGTCACGATCCGCTGGATCTGGGGCATTGGGTCTACCGCGTCCAGCCGCTAGCCTCAGAGGGTGGAATCAGTGCAGCCCCCCGCCGGTTCCCAGGTCTCCCGCGTACCGGCGCAACGGCCCCCCTCCGACCACCTGGCGCCGCCCTCGCCGGCCCCGGTGCCGGAGCGGCCACGGCGGCGGCTGCGCACCATGGTCACCGTGGTCGCGAGCGTCGTCGCGGCACTCTGCCTCGGCGGAGTGGCCGCCGGATTCGTGCTCTACAACCGGGCTGCGGCCCCGGACCGTGGATCGCCGGACGTTGCTGTCGTCAGCTACTTGCAGGCCGCGCTTGTTTCGCGTGACCAGAATCGAGCTCTGCTCTTCACCTGCGCCGGCCCACTACAGTCGATCGAGGATCTGCGGACTCAGATCGAGCGACGTGAACGGGAACTCGGTACAAGCTTTTCGATCAATATCGAGAACATCGTAGTGGTCATGAACGGCTCGTCAGCGGCCACGGTGACGGCCGTCATTCGTCGTAGCGCCACCGTAGACGGGGTGCAACAGAGCCTGACCGACCCTTGGCGCTTCGAGGCACAGGACAAAGACGGGTGGCGGGTCTGCGCCGGAACGCCGGAGAGTTGAGTCCTCACTCAATCCAGAGCAGATGCACTGGAACCTCCAGTGTGGTGGGTGACTGGCCCCGCCAGGCCCAGCGGTACCACTCCACCTCCGGCGCAACCCGGACGCAGATGTCGCCCTCCGCGCCGGAGTAGGTCTCGGTGACGGCTCGCAGGTCCCGGTGCTCGACGGAGTCGACGACGTGCACCACTCGGCGGCCCGTGACGGCGTGCGACTCGAAGACCGGGGTCGGGGCGCGGTGCGGCGGGGCGTCCAGCGAGACCAGGCGGACGCCCGTCTCGCGATCCATCGACGCGTCCGGTCGCCGGGCTCCCACCGTCTCCACCCACACCCGCTCGACCGGGACCAGCGGGGCGAAGACCTCTACCTGGTCGAACTCCGCCCTGTACCACTCGTGCTCGGGGATGACCGGCACGTAGGTTCGACTGCCCTGTACCACCCGGTCGTCGGCCCGAAGATCAGCGCGCCAGCCCAGCCCGGGCAGGCCGACCAGCACGCGCTGCCCACGCAGCTCGACGCGTCCGGTGGCCGGCACGATCTCGATCGGTCGGGGCGGTCGGGGCGCCCAGTCCGGATGGTCGGCGAACGGGTCGGGAAGCGGGTCGCTCATGACGGCGAGCGTCTCATCCCGCGCCCTTGAGTGGCGCGCCACGCGAGCGCATGAAGGGCACCGGATCGATGGCGCCGCGGCTGCTCCGGTCCTCATCCTCGTGCACCTCGAAGTGCAGGTGCGGGCCGGAGGAGTTGCCGCTGCTGCCCACCTCGCCGATGACCGTACCGGCCTCGACGAGTTGGCCGACCTTGACCCGGGGCTTGCTGACCATGTGGCAGTAGCGGGTGATGAACCCACCGGCGTGCAGGACGTCGACGAACCAGCCACAGCCGCCCTTGTTCGGCCAGCCGTCGACGTTGCATGTGCGCCGGCCGCTCTTGTCCGGGTCGCACCGGGAGATCAGGACGCGTCCGGTGGCCGCTACCCGGATATCGGTGCCCTTCGGCGCGGCGATGTCGACCCCGTTGTGCGTGGGACGGCTCGCCGTCTGGAAGCCCGAGCCGACGCCGCCGGGGATGGGAGCCGTCCAGCCGGAGGCGGCGATCTGTCCTCCGGCGGCGCGGTCGCAGGCCTTCCTACCGTCGATCAGCGCGATCCGGGCAGCTCCGCCGGCCAGCGCGTTGACGATCTGGCTGGCCACGTCCTCGTGTTTGGCGTACGCGTCCGGGAAGGCGCTGATCTGCACGGCCTGCGCGGCCCGGGTGAGCGGCATCGTCTCCCAGCCCTGCACCTTGACCAGCTTCTCGTAGAACTTCCGGGAGGCGTACTCGGGCGTCATCCGCTGCGCCACGGTGCCCCAGCCGGCTCGCTGCTGAAAGAGACCGACCGAGTCGTGGTCGGCACCAATTCCTTCGTTCGGCAGATTCCCGGACTCGGCGACGGTCCGGTTAGCCAGGTTGAGAAGTCTGGATTCCTGCATGGCGGTCGCCACAGCGATTACCCACCCGCGGGGTGGCACCTTCATCTCTTGCCCTACCTTGATGATCCTCGCGGCATTGCGGAGCTGACGCTCGCCGTACTGGGATATCCGGGGCATGTCGCCCACCACGTTTACCTGGGATTCCTCCTTACAGTCCTGACTGGCGAACTTCATACCGCTGCCCGCCTCGCCACCCAGTTCCGTGAGGAAGAAGGCCCCAGCACCGCCGGTGCAGCAGAGCAGGGCGAGCGTCGCCGTCAACGCGGCGGCCAGTGCGCCGAGTCGGAGCTGCCGACCGCGCGGTCGCGTCCCGTCGCTCATTTCTGCTCCCAGTCCACGGCATCCACCAGCCATCGCCCGTCGGGCGCCACGAGTTCGAGGCGGAGCTGACCCGTGTCGAGCGGAACCAGCACCTCGACGAAGTTCTCGGCCCGGGACCGGAGAGTGACGTCGCCGTCGACCTGACCGGTCGGCACCCCGGACGGGTCGGCGCCGGCCAGCTTGTCGGTCAGCACCGGGGTGGAGAGGGGACGTAGGCCCTCCTGCCACTGCTCCGCCGTGGTGCCCGGCTTGCCAAGCCAGGCGGCGACGAAGCGTTCGGCGGTCTGCTCGGGCGTCAGTTCGCCGGGGCGGGTGACGGGGGAGGGGGGAGCGCCCGTGGAGAACGCCCCGTCGTCGCCGGCGGTCGGGTCGACCGTGGTGATCGGTTGGTTGGGGCGGTTGCTGAGCCCGGAGGTGGGGTCACCGGGCCCGGAGACCAGCCGTGCCGCTCCGATGATCCCGAACACGAGGACGGCGATGCCGATGGCGACGCCGAACCGGGACCGGAGGACCCGGGTCACCAGGAATTCGATCGCCCGCCGCACCGCGCTCACCGCGCCTCTGAGCGGATCCGGGGAGTGGGCCGGTCAGGCTCGCGGTCCGTGGACCCGGGACGGTAGATGACGAACGAGGGGTTCTCGTCCGGCACGTCCGGCTCCGTCCAGGTGGCCGGCTGCCGCCGCCGGGGTCGAGGGGCGACCGGGCGGGAGGCATCCCTCTCCTCGGAGGGGGCTCCCTTCTCGGCGGCCGACTCGCGGCCGTCGGGCCGCTGCCGCTCCTCCCCGCCGGGTTTGGCGGCATGCCCACCGCGGGTGGCGGCGTGCGCTGGATCCTCCCGCCGGGCCTCGGGCCGGAGGGTGGGCTGCTCCGCCACGACAGCCCGACGCCGGCCCATCGCCGGCTCGGCCGTGCCGCCGGGTTCAGCGACGTCGAGCCGGGCGGCGGTGCGCATGTCCCGGAAGAATCGCCGGTGCCACGAGCCAGCCGAGCTGACCGCCTCGCTGCTGTCCTTGCCGCCCAGCTGGGTGATCCGTCGATAGGGACGCAGCAATAGCCAGCCGACCACACCGCAGAGCCATACCAGCACCACCTGGAGCCAGCCGGGCAGGGTCGGCGTGCTCATGATGAGGTCGACCGCGAAGAGATAGATGGCGGCACCGGTGCCGAAGATGGCGATGTTGAAGACGGCGGCGACCACCGCGTTCGCCAACCGTCGCAACCCGGCGCTGGCCGGCCGCATCAGGCCCACCGTGCCCAGGATCGGCGCGGCGATCACCGCCCAGCGGAAGATCAGGAAGCCCAGCAGCACGAGCAGCGAGGCGGTCAGGTCGAACATCGCGAAGAGAACCGCGGCCAGTACGGCGATGAATCCGGCACCCACCCGGTCCATGTCCCGGACGCCCTGGAGGTACTCGTACGCCTCCGGGTCTTCCTCCTTGATCTGCTCAGCAACCTTCATCCACTGCTGTTGCTTCGCCTCGATGGTGGCTCGACGTGTCGCCGGATTGGCGCGGATCGACTGCGCCTCGCCCCAGGTCAACGACCGGGCGTCGTACAGGGCCTGACCGTATTTCTTAGCAGTCTCGCTGTCCGCCGATCCAAGGACTCCCCGCAACCAGTTCCGGTACAGCATGGATTCGGTGGCGGTGTCGCTGGCTCGGACGGCGGGCTTACGGTTGTCCTTGCACCGTTCCGGGTTTGGATCGATGCACCGGCCTGGACCAGGCTCCTTCATCTGTGGCCCCACGGCGTCGTGTACCACGCCCAGGGTGGTGACGAGGGTGCCGTCGGCGATGTTGGCCGACTTGACCGGCCAGGCAGCCAGGGCGGTCACCGCCACCATCACCAGCAGGGCCCAGCCCGCCGTGGTCATCGCGTTGCTCATGTCCGACTGGCGGGAGCGCCAGAGCAGGTACAGGCCGACCACGCAGAGGGTGACGATCCCGAAGACGCTGAACACCTTCTGATAGACGGCCTTGGTCGCCTGGTCCACCAGCGGATCGGCCCAGCCCCACATCGAGCGCGGGTCCCAGGCGCGTTCCCGCAGGGCGTTGGAAGCGCCGATCACCGCAGTGGCAATCATGAATTCGCCGTTTGCGACGGTGGTCGTGAACTTGTAATCCGGGTGGAGGACTGTGGAGGCGCAACCGATGTCGTACGTCGTGTAGCTGTACCCGGCGTATCCATAGAGGCTGTATCTGCCGGTGACGCCGGTAGTTGCTTCGGGCGGCGAGCTGGCGAACCAGCCAGCCAGACCTGCATCGGGAGCGCCAGGCGTTGGTGGCTCGAGACACTCTGCCCGGGCTGCTGACACGTCCTTCAGTTTGGCGACGCAGGCGCGGAAGTCGGCCTGCCACTCCGGCGTGGTGCAGAGCTCGGCCTTTGCCTGGGCGGTCAGCGGTGCGGGGGCGGCCGCCATGGCGCCGACGGCCGGCCAGCCGATCGTGGCCCCGGCGAGTACGCCGAGCGCGAGCAGGAACGCCGCCAACCGTGCCCGGGCCCGCGCCATGTCACGCCTCCATGTTCGGCAGGATTGCCGGCAGCACCCCGGCCGCCGTGGCGATCGCGGCGGGGGTGGTGTCGAGGTGGTCCAGCAGCCCGTCGACGTACGAGACGTCGACCCGGACCTTCTGCACCCGGCCGTCGACGTCCCGCATGACGAATTCCCGGAAGCCGAGCCGGCTCGAACTGGTGGCGTCGGCGGTGGAGAGGGAGGCCAGGGTGGCCTCGTAGCCGTCGTTGACCGGCACCCGCAGCAGGCGGAGCGCTTCGGAGGCGATCTCCGCGTCCTCGGCGATCCGGCCGACGAAGACGGTCGAGACCAGGTTCTGCACGTCGAGGCCGAGGATGTCCCGCGGGTTCTGCGAGGCGACCAGCGCGGCGAGGTTCCACTTGCGGGAGTCGCGCGCGAGCCGGACCAGGAACGACCGTCCGGAGCGCCACCCCTCCATGAAGTGCGCCTCGTCCAGGCCGACCAGCTTCCGCGACGACATCGAGCCGCCGTAGCAGCGGCGTACGGCGAGCCGGTGCGCGGTGTGCAGCATCGGCAGGGCCAGCGCCTCCTCGGCGGACCAGTACTCCCGCTCGATCTTCAGGTCGGGCAGTCGCAGCCCGGCCATGGTGATCACGGTGAGGGCGGCGTCCGCGCCGAGCAGTCCCTCCGGCGGGCGGCCGAAGAAGAGCATGGCCAGCGGCATCTCGGCGGTGTCGAGCAGCAGGTTGGCCAGTTCCTTGCCGGCGTCGTCGTCGAGCTGGCTGAGGCAGGCGACCACGTCGTCCAGGGTGGAGGTCTCCTCCGCCGGCACCTGGCGTACGGCGTGCCGGAAGAGGGTGGCGGTGGACGCCTCCCGGGCGACCTGCGGGGGCACCAGCATCATGCAGATGTCCTGCACCAGCATCCGCCGCTCGGCGCGGGCGTTGGAGACCGCGATCTCGAACTCCCGGTCGCCCGAGGCCCCGGTGCCGAACTCGCTGCGCAGCGGCGTCGGGATGAGCGAGTACGGGGCCAGGGTGCCGTGCTCGGAGCCGGTCAGGTTCAGCACCCGCGCGTACGGCCGCAGTTCCGGCATGGCGCAGAGCCGGGCGAGCGGGCCGGACGGGTCGAGCAGCGTCACCTGGACCCCGCGTCGGGCCGCGAGGTAGCCGAGTGCGCCGAGCAGGGTGGACTTGCCGCCGCCCGGTTCGGCGACGAAGACGGCGAGCCCGGAGCGTTCGCGTACTTCCATCGGGAAGTGCAGGTCGAGGAAGACCGGCCGGCGGCAGGTGCCGGCGGTGCGCCCGATGAGGTCGCCGCGCCGGTCGCCGACGGTGGAGGCGGCCTGGGGGAGCGCGGCGGCGAGCAGGTTGACCGGCATCCGCCGGACGTAGCCGGTGTTGGCGATCGGCTCGCCGGGGATGAACTCGCGGGCCAGCCAGTCCTGGTTCTTCGGGTGTTGCAGCGAGATCCGCAGCTCGCGGGAGTAGAGCTGGATCAGCCGGCGGGCCCGCTCCAGGCACTCCTCGCGGTTGCGGCCGCCGACGGCGATCCGGTGCCAGCCGTGCGCGCGGGCGGAGTCGACCGGCAGCCCGGTGGTCATCTCGTCGCCGATGACCAGGGCGCGCTTGGCCAGCCGCTCCAGCTCGGGCGGGGCGTCGATGCCGTGTTCCGCGTAGTCGAGCTGCTGGGAGCGGATCATCCGCAGCCGGTGCTCCAGGTTACGGAAGGAGTCGCCGGAGCCGAGGATGTCGACGCGGGTGGAGAGCTCCATCGGCCACGGCAGCCGCTCGTGGAAGTGCAGCCAGGGCTCGTGCCGCTCGGGGATCTCCAGGGGCTCCATCCGGCCGACCGCCAGCACGGCGACGTGCCGTTCCTCGCCGGTCATCCGGTTGACCAGCTTGACGGTCGAGCCGTACGGGGTGCGGTAGCGCTCGACCTGCTCGGTGAGGGCGAGCAGGTCGCCGCGTTCCCACTGCCCGTCGGTGAGCGGGGAGAGCTGACCGGGCGGCGCCATGCAGAGCGCCACCGAGCGGTAGAGCAGCCATTCCAGTTCCTGTGCCGTGACCCGCCGGCCGCGCATGCCGAATGCGCCCAGCACCTCGTCGAACTGCTCGACGGTGCGGCCGAGCTTGCGGCGCTCGCCCTCGGCGACGCCCCGGCCGAAGGTGCGCAGCAGCCGTTCGGTGAGCGAGTCGCCGAGGGCGCGCCGGGCGAAGGTGACGCCGAGGTAGGTCTGCCCCTCGGCGTGGTTGACCGAGAGCAGGTGCCGCTGCGCGGCCACGAGGTGGTCGCCCCAGCCGGCGGTGCCGGGCACGTCGGGCAGCGGCGCGGCGGTGTGCGCGTCGATGGTGCGGGCCCACTCGTCGGCCGGGAAGGGCCGCGTGGTGCGCCGCAGGTGCAGGCGGAAGCCGGCCAGGCCGGCGTACTGCTCGGAGATCGCCGAGAGCAGCGCCTCCCGTTCGGCGTCCGGCCGGAACGCCCAGCGCACCTCGGGCAGCCAGTACCAGGCGGTGACGGTGTTGGGGGTGAAGGTCAGGTGGCCGGCGATCTCGGTGATGGCCAGCTCGACCGCCGGGTCCCGGTCCCCGAACTTGATCTTCGGCGGCTTGACCCGGGTGGGCTTGGTGGGCTTGACGGGCTGGTCGCGCCGGCCGGCGGAGCGCTGGCGCGGCGGCGCCACCTCCCGGCCGGCCCGCTCCGGCGGGCGCTCCCCGGTGCGGCGGGACGTCGGCTCGGACGCCGGGTCCGGCGCGGGCGGGCCGAGCGGTGCCGCGTGCTGGCGGGGCGCCGGATGGGACGTCGGACGTGCCGCCGCGACGGGCGGCACGTCCTCCGCCTCCGCCGGTGGGCGGAGCGTGGGCAGCCGGTCCCCGGACTGGTGCGGTACCCGGGACCTGGCCGCTCGGGCGGGCGGCTCGTACGCGTCGGCCGGGGGCTGGTCGGCGGCCGTCACCCCCGGAGCCGTCCGGTGGGCCGGCTGGCCGGTCCGGGGAGCCGCGTCGGCCGGGTGGCCGGTCCGGTGGGCGTCGGCCCCGTGACCCGCGCGTGGGGGCGGCGGAAGGGGGGCGGGAGCCGGCGGGAGCGCCGCCGGGGCCGGCGCGGCGGCGGCCGGCTGCTGGCCGATGGCGGGTTGCTCCCGCCCGCCGGCCCGCTGCGGGGGCGCCGTCGGCCGGGTCGCGCCGGGGCGCGTACCGCCGAACAGGTCGAGGAAGGGCGAGTCGATGTCGGCGCTGTCGGCGGGTTGCGGCTCAGGCGGCGGCGTCCGGCGTGGCGCCGGACGGGGGGCCTGGAAGACGCCCACGCCACCGTGCCCGGGTGTCGTCACCAGGGCCGGGTCGAGGGCGACCTCGTCCGTCTCGGGATCATCCGGGTAGTCGAACGACCGCGCACGGTTACCGTGCGGGACGGCCGGGCGCCCTGCCGGGGAACCCGGCGTGGAACTGCGATTCATACGACCGCCTCATCCGCGTCGTTCGACTGCCTGGTCGGGGTGCGACCGGTCATGCCAGTTCCTCCCGGATCCTGATCCGACTGCCGACCAGGCGGGGGTCCCGCTGCTCCGCGGCCGGCTCCCGGGTCCGCCGCCAGTCGGTCAGCGCGGTGCGGATCACCATGCGCGCCGGCCGGTCCGGGTCGACGTACCGGAAGATGAACGAGGTGCTCACGATGGCGAGCGCGATCTCCCAGGCGGGGAAGAGCTCGACCTGCAACGTGAACAGCCAGTGGATGAACATGTAGAGGGGAACGAGCAGCATGAACAGCCCGTACTGGGCGTACGGCAGGTGGACGGGAAGGGTGTAGCCGGGCGGCCCGAGGTAGACCAGGCGAGCCCGGTAGATGTCGTCGTCGGTGCGCAGCCGCATCTCGTGCCCGCGCCTATTCGAAGATCAGGTCGATCAGGTAGTCGCCGATGAAGAAGAGTGTGGCGGCTCCGGCGATGAAGGCGAGCCCGACGATCGCGATCGCCGAGCTGGTGAGGACCTTGGAGATCTCACCCCGGCTGGCGCGCCCGATGAAGATGACGCCCAGCACGGCCAGCAGGATCGGAGCGATCTTGCTGGCGAAGAACGTGACGACACCCTCGGTGTCGATGCCCTTGGGCGCAGGCTCGGCGAGTGGAGTCGACGCCAGGGCGGAGAGCGTGTGGGCGGCGGCGGACGTCGCCGTCTCCATCAGCTCGATGGCGATCACTGGAACCTCCCCAAGTCGCGGCCGGCGGCGCCGCGGTGGTGCAGTAGTCATGCCTGGCGGGAACGGTGCTCCCTGTGCGCAGCGTCGGCGACCCTGCGTTCGTTACCCACCACGGAGGGTGGTGGGCTTTGGGCGGATTCTCCCGCTTCGGCCCTCCCTCCAGGCTTCGCCATCTCGATGCCGGGCAGTTCCAAAGCGTACGGGCACCCACTGTTTGCGACAAGCCGCGAAGAGTCTGCCCGATCCGACCGGGACGACCGATCGTACACCCGTTCGAATGCGCATGTCATCGCCCTCGACCCGGTCCGTCCGGGGCGCTCCGGCCGACCGGTACCGTCTAGCCGTGACCGATCTGGTACGGGCCTCGGACCCGGTGGTGATGGGCGTCCTCAACGTCACGCCCGACTCCTTCTCCGACGGCGGACGGTACGCCGACCTCGACGCCGCCGTCGGACACGGCGTGCGGCTGCGGGCCGACGGCGCCCACCTGGTGGACGTCGGCGGCGAGTCCACCCGGCCGGGCTCCGACCGGGTCGACGCGGCGACCGAGACGGCCCGGGTGGTGCCCGTGATCCGGGAACTGACCGCCGCCGGCGTGCCGGTCAGCATCGACACCACCCGCGCACGGGTCGCCGAGGCGGCCCTCGCCGCCGGCGCGGCCGTGGTCAACGACGTCTCCGGCGGCCTCGCCGACCCCGACATGGCCCGGGTCGTCCGCGACGCCGGCTGCCCATGGGTGCTCATGCACTGGCGGGGCCACTCCCGGGAGATGGGCGAGCTGGCCCGCTACGCCGACGTGGTCGCCGACGTGCGCGCCGAGCTGGGCCGCCGCGTCGACGAGGCGCTGCGGGCCGGCGTCGCCGCCGACCGCATCGTCGTCGACCCGGGGCTCGGCTTCGCCAAGACGGCCGCGCACAACTGGGAACTGAGCACCCGCCTGTCCGAGCTGCTGGACCTCGGCTTCCCGCTGCTCTTCGCGTCCAGCCGCAAGTCGTACCTGGGGCGGCTGCTGGCCGGCCCCGACGGCACCCCCCGCCCCACGGACGGCCGCGACGTGGCCACCGTCGCCACCAGCCTGCTCGCGGTGGCGGCCGGCGCCTGGGGCGTACGCGTGCACGACGTCCGGGCCACCGTGGACGCCCTCGCCGTCTGGCAGGCCACGGGCGCGCCCCGCCTGGCGCCCGCCGCCACCGGTGGGGCCCGGGCGGCCCACGCCGGCGCCGGCCGGGCGGACCGCACCGCCGACCACGGAGGAGACCGATGACCGACCGGATCCAGCTGACCGGCCTGCGGGCGCACGGCCGGCACGGGGTGTACGACTTCGAGCGCGCCCAGGGCCAGGACTTCGTGGTGGACGCCGTCCTGGAGATGGACCTCGCCCCGGCGGCCCGCTCCGACGAGGTGGGCGACACCGTCCACTACGGCGAACTGGCGGAGCGGCTGGTCGCGGTGGTGACCGGCGAGCCGGTCAACCTGATCGAGACGCTCGCCGACCGGCTGCTGGCCGTCTGCCTGGCCGACCCCCGCGTCGAGGCCGCCACGGTCACCGTGCACAAGCCGGAGGCGCCCGTCCCGCACGCCTTCACCGACGTGGCCGTCACGATGACGCGGCGGCGGGACCGGTGACCCGCGCCCTGCTCTCGCTGGGCAGCAACCTCGGCGACCGGCTCGCCCACCTGCGCTCCGCCGTCTCGGCGTTCGGCGACAGCGTGCTCCTGGTCTCCGGCGTCTACGAGACTCCACCGTGGGGGGACGCGGACCAGCCCGCGTACCTGAACGCCGCGCTGCTCGCCGAGGACCCGGCCGCTACCCCGTACGACTGGCTGGAGCGCGCCCGGGCGGCGGAGCGCGCCGCCGGGCGCACCCGTGACCCGCAGCGGCGGTTCGGGCCGCGCACCCTGGACGTGGACGTCATCGCTGTGTGGGCCGACGGCGACGAGCCGGTGCTCAGCGACGACCCGGAGCTGACCCTGCCGCACCCCCGGGCCCACCTGCGGGCCTTCGTGCTGCGGCCGTGGATCGACCTCCAGCCGTACGGGCGGCTGCCCGGGCACGGCTGGCTGACCGACCTGCTCAACGCTCCTCCGGTGGCCGACGACGCGCTGGATCTGCGCCCCCGGCCGGATCTGGCGATAGAGTCGACGGCATGACCCAGTGGAGCCGGCCGGCATGACGCAGGCGCAGTCCCCGCGACCGGGCGGGACGGGCCCCGAGCGGTCCCGGATGGGCCCCACCCGGATCTCCACCCTGGTGGTGGCCGCCCTCGGCGCCGCCGCGGTGGCCTGGTTGCTGATCAGCACCCTCTACTACGACTACCTGCCGGAGCTGCCCTGGCTGCCGGTGGTCACGCTCGCCGCGCTGGCCGTGCTGGAGGCGTACGCCGCCGTGAACACCCGGGGGCGCATCGAGCGCAGGCCGGGCCGCGAGCCGGTCAATCCGCTGCTGGTGGCCCGGTTCGTGGTGCTCGCCAAGGCCTCCGCGCTGGCCGGCGCGATCTTCACCGGGTTCTACGCCGGGCTGACCGGTTGGCTCTTCGTGGAGCGTACCGACGCCGCGATGGGCGACCGGCCGATCGCCGGTGCCGGCCTGCTCGCCGGGTTGGCGCTGACGGGGGCGGCGCTCTGGCTGGAGCGCTCCTGCCGGGTTCCCGAGCAGGAGGACGACGAGGACCGCGAGCCCGGCGGCCGGGAGGGCCGCCCCGGCCCGCGCTGATCCCGGGGGGTTACGCCCGGCCTCCCGCGCGGGTACGGTGCCTGCGACCGGAGAGCAACGCCGCCCCGGTCCGCCCGCGCGTCGGGCCAGGCTGGACGGCGGCCACGTGGGAGGCGGCGTCATGCGGTACGACGAACCGGGGCGTGAGCCGTCCCCCGAGCCCTCGTCCGGCATCCCCGCCTCCGTCCTGGAGAACGTCTTCGACGACCCCGCGCACGGTGAGCCCGGCCGCGACCGGTTCGCCGTGCACGTCGTCTGGGAGCTGCTGCTCCTGGCGGCGTCGGTCGTCCTGGCGTACCTGCTCTGGCGGGAGGACCCGGCCGCGCTGCGCGGCGACGGGCTGCGTTCCCTGCTCCTCGACGCGGTCGTGCTCGGGTTGCTGGCGCTGGCCGCCGGGCTGACCCTGCGTACGGCCGCCGTGAACCTGGCCGTCGGCCCCGTGGCGGTCGCCGCCGCGCTGCACGTCGCCGAGCAGGGCGACCGGGGCGTCAGCGCCGCCGCCGGCCCGGCCCTGCTGGTCGCCGCGCTGGGCGGGATCGCCCTGGCGCTGGTCGTGGTGGTGCTGCACGTGCCCGGCTGGGCCGCGTCCCTCGCCGCCGCCGCCGGGGTGGTCGTGTACATCCAGCAGCGTTCGGCGTCGGTCCTGCCGCAGGGCGACTACGACCCGGAGCGCGGCGCGCTGCACCTCTTCGTCGGGTTCGCGGCCGTCGCGGTGCTCGGCGGTCTGTTCGGCTCGGTGCGGGCCGTCCGCCGGGTGGTCGGCCGGTTCCGCCCGGTCGTGGATCCCGCCCGCCGTCGGGGCGCGGTGGCGGCGGTGGTCACCTCCGGCGCGCTCGTCGGCTCCACGGTCCTGGCCGCGCTGGCCGGCATGCTGACGGCCAGCCGGGACGCCGCCCCGGTCGCGCCGGACCCGGGGCTGGACTGGACGGTGCTCGCGGTCGGCCTGGCGCTGCTCGCCGGCACCAGCGCCTACGGCCGGCGGGGCGGCGTCTTCGGCACCCTGCTGGCGGTCTGCCTGGTCACGGTCTTCTCCGCGTACGCGCAGGCGCGGGGCTGGACGGTGAGCCGGTGGGCGGTCGGCGCGGCGGCGCTCGGCGTCGGGCTGCTGGCCACCCGGCTGGTCGAGGCGTACGGGCGGCCGGCGACCGGCGCGGCGGCGGAACCGGTCCCCGCCGGGGACGGCCGGATCGGCACGGGCTGGACGGCGCCCCCGGCGGACCCGGTCGGCGACTGGCCGCCCGCCGTGCCGAGGCGGTCCCCCGAGAGCCCGGTGGACCCGTGGAGCGACCCCGGCTGGGAGAACGGTCCGCGCCGGTGGGACGCCGGCGAGCGGTGAGCCCGCGCCGCGTCCACCGGGCCGGGAGTGATCTCGCCGGTTAGGCTCGGCGGCATGACCGACACACCATCGTCCTCCGCCGGCCCGTCGTTCGAGGAACTCGACGCGCTGTCCACCGAGGAGCTGCGGGAGCGGGCGTTCGCGGTCGCCCGGGAGCGCCACGACGTGCGCTTCTTCTGGTCCGTGCTGCGGCACCTGCCGAACGCGGACGAGGCCGCCGTCCTCGACGGCGCGCCCAACTCGGTCGGGCCGACGATCGACGAGGCCGCGGCGCTGTGGCGCGAGCTGACCGGGCACGGCTACGAGGAGTCGGCGCCGCTGCTGCGGGCCGCGTTCATCGACTACCTGATGAAGCACCCGCGACGGTGACGGCGACCGCCGGCCCCAAGCAGGTTTGCCCGCCGCGGTCCGCCGGGAACTGAGCCGATCATGGCGCTCACCAACCCGTCACGCACCGGCGGTCGCTACGGGACGGCGGCGGGCACGGGCGCGCTCGCGGCGCTCCTCCTGGTCGCGGTCTGCGGCAGCCCGGCGTACGTCGGCTGGGCCGCCGGCACCGACCCGAACTCCGCCGGCGGCTGGTACCTGCAACTGCTCTCCTGGCCGGCGTGGCTCTTCAACGGTGACGGGGCGACCGGAAACCTGCTCGTGGCGAACCTGCGGGCCGTCCTGCTGGTCATCCTCGCGGCGCTCTTCCTCTACCTGCTGCCCACCTCGCAGGTGGCCCGGGTGCAGGGGTCGGGGACGCAGTTCTTCTCCGGCTGGGCCGCGTACGTCCTGGCCGGCGGCTTCGCCTCCCTGATCGCCGCCTTCCTCGGCCCGGAACCGTCGCTGCTCACGGCGATCCAGGCGGGCGGCGCCGGCGCGACCTACGGTTTCCTGTCCGGGTGGATCATCGGCGTGGCCAGCCTCGGCGGGCGCGCCTGACCGGGCTGCGCCTCACCGCTCGGGCGCGCCCAGTTCGAGCAGCCGCGCCCGGCTGAGCACGCCGACGGGCCGCCCCCCGTCGGTCACCACGACCCGGTCCGCGGCCGAGGTCAGCAGCACACCCAGCGCGTCGTACGCCGAGCCGCCGAGCGGGATCGTCGGCAGCTCGGCCACCCCGGTCTCGGGCAGCGGTTCGACGGCCTCGCCGGTGACGGGGGTGACCGCCAGCCGGCGGATGCCCCGGTCGGCGCCCACGAACTGCCGCACGAAGGGCGTGGCGGGCGCGCCGAGCACGGCGGCCGGGGTGTCGAACTGCTCGAGGCGCCCGCCCTCGGAGAGCACCGCGATCCGGTCGCCCAGCCGGACCGCCTCGTCCAGGTCGTGGGTGACCAGCACGATGGTCTTGCGCACCTCGGCCTGCAACCGGAGGAACTCCTCCTGCAACCGGGTCCGGGCGATCGGGTCGACGGCCGAGAACGGCTCGTCCATCAGCAGCACCACCGGGTCGGCGGCGAGGGCCCGGGCGACCCCGACCCGTTGCCGCTGACCGCCCGAGAGCTCGTGCGGGTAGCGGCGGCCGAACGTGGCCGGATCGAGCCCGACCAGTTCCAGCAGCTCGTCGACCCGGCTGCGGCTGCGCTGACGGGGCCAGCCGAGCAGCCGGGGCACGGTGGCGACGTTGGCGCTGACCGTCTGGTGCGGAAAGAGCCCGACGTTCTGGATCACGTAGCCGATCCGGCGGCGCAACCGGACCGGGTCGACCCGGGTGACGTCCTCGCCGCCGAGCAGGATCCGGCCGCCGGTCGGCTCGATGAGGCGGTTGACCATCCGGAGCACCGTGGACTTGCCGCAGCCCGACGGTCCGATCAGCACCGCCAGCTCGCCGGCCCTGATGTCCAGGCTCAGCTCGCGTACGGCCTCGGTGCCGTCCGGGTACTGCTTGCGGATGCCCTCGAGCGTGATCGACGCCGCGCGCGGTTCGGCGGGGGCGGTGCCCTCCGGGGTAACGTCCACACATGTCCTTCCGCCTGAGCTACCGGGCCGACCCGGGTAACCCGTGGTTCTCCTGGCAGTACGTGCGGGACAACTCTGACACGATCCTCGCTGCCGTGCGTGAGCACACCTCGCTGACCGCTCGCGCGGTGCTGATCGCCGCCCTGATCGCGCTGCCGTTGGCGGTGGCCGCCTACTGGTACCGCTCGCTCGCCGGGCCGGTCCTGGCCCTCACCGGGGTGCTCTACACGGTGCCGTCGCTGGCGCTCTTCGCGTTCGTCGCCCCCTACCTGGGCATCGGCGCGGCGACCGCGCTCAGCGTGGTGGTCCTCTACGCGCTCCTGGTGATCGTCCGCAACGCCGTCGCCGGGCTCAACCAGGTGCCCCCCGAGGTCCGCGAGGCGGCGGAGGGGATGGGGTACGGCCGCTGGGGCCGGCTGTTCCGGGTCGAGTTGCCGCTGGCACTGCCGGGCATCCTCACCGGGCTGCGGCTGGCGACCGTCTCCACGGTGGCCCTGGTGACCGTGGGCGTGGTGATCGGGCGCGGCGGCCTGGGGCAGCTCATCTTCGCCGGCTTCCAGAACAACTTCTACAAGGCGCAGATCATGACGGGGACGCTGCTCTGCGTCCTGCTCGCCCTGGTGCTCGACCTGGTCCTGGCCGGTGCGGGCCGGCTGCTGACCCCCTGGTTGAGAAGAAGGGCGGCTCGGTGAGCGCGAGGAACGCAGCGCAGCGGAGTCCCGCAGTCGCGAACGGAAGGCTGGCTCGGTGAGCGCGAGGAACGCAGCGCAGCGGAGTCCCGCAGTCGCGAACGGAAGGCTGGCTCCGTGAATCCGGTCGAGGCGGCGGTGGTCTGGCTCAACGATCCGCTGAACTGGACGAACCCGGGTGGCGTCCTGGAGCGGCTCGGCGAGCACCTGTCGATGTCGGCGGCGGCGGTGGCGCTCGGCTGCCTGGTCGCCTGGCCGATCGGGCTCTGGCTCGGGCACACCGGCCGGGGCGGCGGCCTGGTGGTGCTGGTGTCCAACGTGTCGCTCGCTATCCCCACGCTCGCCCTGCTCACCATCCTGCCGCTGACCTTCCTCGGTTTCGGCCGGCCGTCGGTGGTGGTCGCGCTGGCCGTCTTCGCCGTGCCGCCGCTGCTGGCCAACGCGTACACGGGGGTGCGGCAGGCCGATCCGGAGGCCCGGGACGCGGCGCGCGGGATGGGCTTCTCGGGGTGGCAGTTGCTGCGCCGCGTCGAGCTGCCGCTGGCGGTGCCCTACCTGGCGGCCGGGTTCCGCACGGCGGCGGTGCAGGTGGTGGCGACCGCCGCGTTGGCGTCCTTCGTCAACGGCGGCGGACTGGGCCAGATCATCCGGGCGGGCTTCGGCCTGGACATCGCCGCCGGCGGCGGCCAGATCATCGCCGGCGGCGTGCTGGTGGCCGGGCTTGCCATGCTGCTGGAACTGGTGCTGGCCCTGGTCGAGCGGCTGGTCACGCCGCGCCCGCTGCGGGCGGACCGCCGTCGGGCGCGCCGCCGGGCGGCGCAGGCCGTGGCCGGCGGCTGAGCGTCGGCCGCCCACCCGGATTCCCGCGCCGGGTGGGTTGCGTGGCCGTACCCGCCACCGTTGCGCGGGGACCGGAACGCCTGGACGCCACGGACCCTGGAACACCTCGATGACGGGGTGGCGCGGCTGACTTCCGGTGACGATCCGGTGACAAACCTCGCCTCGGGTTGTCGGTCCCGCGTGGAAGATGTTGGGGTGGGAAACCGGGCGGCCGCAACGCGAGCCGCCCGTGGGACACAGCGGGCGGCCGGACGGAGATCGCCCGTCGGACACGCGGCCGGCCCGGCAGGGTCGCGCCGGGACACGGAAGGCGGGCACTGATGCGCGCTCGTACACGCCTGGCCGTCGGTGCGGTGGGAGCCCTCGCCGCGGCGGGGCTGCTGACCGGCTGCGGCGACGCCGGCTCCTCCGGCACGGACGCCCCGGAGCAGGCGGCCTCGGGCGCCGGCTGCGCGCCGGTCGCCGGTGACCAGCTCGTCGTCCTCGACGACGACAAGAAGCTCCAGAACACCGACAACGTCATTCCGGCGGTCAACGCCGACGCGGCCAACCCGCAGTTGATCGCGGCGCTGGACAAGGTCTCGGCCGCGCTCGACACGCCGAAGCTGATCCAGTTGAACAAGGCCGTCGACGTCGACCGCAAGACGGCCCAGAAGGCGGCCGAGGAGTTCGCGGCGGCCAACGGCGTCACCGCGGGCATCGCCAAGGGCCCCGGTGGGCAGATCGTGATCGGCGCGGCCAACTTCACGGAGAACCAGATCCTGGCCGAGCTCTACAAGATCGCCCTGACGGCCGCCGGCTACGACGCCAAGGTGCAGCAGATCGGCAACCGCGAGCTCTACGAGCCGGCCCTGGAGAAGGGCGAGATCCAGGTCGTCCCGGAGTACGCGGCGACCATGGCCGAGTTCCTCAACACCAAGGCCAACGGCAAGGACGCCCAGCCGGTGTCGTCGCCGGAGCTGGAGAAGACCGTCGCGGCGCTCAAGGCGGCCGGCGACAAGGCGGGCCTCGTCTTCGGCACGCCCGCCGCCGCGCAGGACCAGAACGCCTTCGCCGTGACGAAGGCGTTCGCCGACAAGTACGGCGTCAGTACGCTCTCCGAGCTGGCCGCTAAGTGCTCGGGCCAGGCCACGGTGCTGGCCGGGCCGCCGGAGTGCCCGCAGCGGCCGAAGTGCCAGGCGGGGCTCGTCCAGGTCTACGACTTCAAGGCCGGCTCGTTCAGCTCGCTGGACCAGGGCGGCCCGCAGACCAAGAACGCGCTGAAGACCGGGGCCGCGAGCGTGGGCCTGGTGTTCTCCTCGGACGGCGCACTGGCCGTCGGCTGATGCCCGACCGGCCGCCGGTGGCCCCGTGCCACCGGCGGCCGACGGGCGGCCGCCGCGGTCAGCGGTCGACGGCGCGTGGGGCGATCGGCGGCGAAGATGCCGGATGCCCCGTTCACCCTTTCCCGGGCGGGGCAGCTCTCGGTAGGCTCCGGACCCATGCCAGCCCCGGTCGCCCCCGCCGACAAGCGCAGTCCGTCACTGCTTACCGTGCTCTTCTGGATCGGTGTCGCCCTGGCGCCGGTGGCGGCGTTGATCCTGCTCGTCGCCGACGGCAACGGCCCGCTGCGGTTCGCCGCCGTGCTGGCCATCCTGGCCGTCGTCCTGATCGGCCTGTCGATCGCGTTGCGCGCCGACGGTGCGGGCCCGGCCCGCACCGACGAGCTGCTGGACGAGATCGAGGAACTCCGCCGCGAGTTGCGCGGGGAGATCGTGGCCGCCGCCCAACGCGGCAACCAGGCGCTCGACCACGCCCAGCGGGCGCAGGACGAGGTCGCCGCGCTGCGTCGGCGGCTGGACGCGAGCAGCGCCGCGCTGGCCGGCGTCGACGCCCCGGCCGGCGCCGGCCGGGCGCGGGCGTCCGTCGACGACGCGGTCCCCGGCCGCCGGCAGGTGCCGGACCAGGACGACGCGGTGCACCGCCGGGGACGCGCGGACCGGGACGACGAGGAGCCCGCCGGCAGGCCGCAGCCGACTCCGCGTGCCGCGCGGCCCGTGGCCGCCCCGGCCGCCGGGTACGGCACGGACGGGCCGGCCCCGGGCACGGCCGGTGGGTACGGCCCGGACCGGCCGGCCGCCGGCGGAACGGCCGGGGTGTACGGGGCGGCCCGGCCGGCGGAGCCGACGAGCCAGCCTTCGGCCCGTTCGCTCGGGGTGGTGCGGCACACCGAGACCGTGCACGTCACCACCCGGCACACCATCGTGGACGGCGCCGCGTCCGTCCCCGGTGACCGAGGGGCCCGCTACGGCGGCGGGTACGCGGGACGCTGGTCGCCGGAGCAGGAGGAGCGGCCGTGGCCGGGTGAGCCGGACGACCGTTCCTGGGCCGGTCACGGGCGCGGCGAACCGGACGACCGGTCCCGTCACGACGACCGGTCCCGTCACGACGACCGGTCCCGTCACGACGACCGGTCCCGTCACGACGACCGACCACGCCGGGAAGACGACGTGTCGCGGCCGGGCCCCGGGGCTGCCCGGGACGACCGGCCCCGGCCCGCCCAGCCCGGCGGCCGGGAGCGGTCCGGCGAGCGCGACGAGCGGGAGTGGCCGGGGCGGCACGACGAGCGCGGACAGCAGCGGGCCGACCCGGGTCGGGGCGGCGCGGGGGCACCGGGCTGGGATGCGCCGGTCGAAGCGCGCGGGCACGGCCGGGCGTACCCGCCGGACGAGGCGGGGGCGGAGAGCGGGGAGTACTGGTCGCAGTTGCGCGCCGGGGACCGGTGGGCGGCCGTGCGCGACGACGACCGGGGCCGGGAGCTGCGGGTCGGGGAGCGGCGTGCCGAGGTGCACGCGGACGCCACCGGCACCGAGTACCGGGTCGCGGACCGCTGGGCGTCGGTCCGGCGGGACGAGCCGCGCCGGGGCCCGGACCGGGCGGACGACGGGTGGCGCGGCGGCTGGTCGGAGCCGGACGGCGCCCCGGCCCTGCCGGCCGGCGGGGTGCCGGTGCCCGACGAGTGGCGTGCGCCCCGTCAGCGGGGACAGCAGCCCGAGGCGCGGCACGACGCCGGTCAGCCCGAGGCGCACCGCACCCGTCGGGCGGAGCCCGAGCCGCAGCGGTACGGCCGGCGGCAGGAGGAGCCCTACGGCTACCCGCCGCAGGACGACGAGCCCCGCGCGGGCGGCGCCCGCAACGCCGACCGCTGGCGCTGACCCCGGACGGCGGTTCCGACCGGCAGCCGCCGCGCCGCCCGCCGCGACCGGACGGGCGTACGCGGCCGGGTCACTTGTCGATGTCGCCGACCACGAAGAACATCGAGCCGAGGATGGCGATCAGGTCCGGTACCAGGCAGCCGGGGAGCAGGGTGGCCAGCGCCTGCACGTTCGCGTACGACGCGGTGCGCAGCTTCAGTCGCCACGGCGTCTTCTCGCCCCGGGAGACCAGGTAGTAGCCGTTGATGCCGAGCGGGTTCTCGGTCCAGGCGTAGGTGTGCCCCTCGGGGGCCTTGAGCACCTTCGGCAGTCGGGTGTTGACCGGCCCGGTGAGCTGGTCCACCCGGTCCAGGCACTGCTCGGCGAGGTCGAGCGAGGCGTACACCTGGTCGAGCAGCACCTCGAAGCGGGCGTGGCAGTCCCCGGCGGTCTTCGTCACCACCGGCACGTCCAGCTGGTCGTAGGCCAGGTAGGGCTCGTCGCGGCGCAGGTCCAGGTCGAGGCCGGAGGCCCGGGCGACGGGCCCGGACGCGCCGAACGCGGCGGCGTCCGCCGCGGAGAGCACCCCGACGCCGACCGTACGGGCCAGGAAGATGTCGTTGCGCCGGATGAGGTTGTCCAGGTCCGGCATCCGCCGGCGGACCTCGGCGATGGCGGCCCGCGCCCGGCCGGTCCAGCCGGCGGGGATCTCCTCCTTGAGCCCACCGACCCGGTTGAACATGTAGTGGATCCGGCCGCCGGAGACCTCCTCCATGACCGCCTGGATGGTCTCCCGTTCGCGGAACGCGTAGAACATCGGCGTGATCGCGCCGATCTCCAGCGGGTAGGAGCCGAGGAACATCAGGTGGTTGAGCACCCGGTTCAGCTCCGCGAGGGCCATCCGCAGCCAGGTGGCCCGCTCCGGCACCTCCATGCCCATCAGCCGTTCGACGGCGAGCACCACGCCCAGCTCGTTGGAGAAGGCCGAGAGCCAGTCGTGCCGGTTGGCCAGCACGATGATCTGTCGGTAATCGCGGACCTCGAAGAGCTTCTCGGCGCCCCGGTGCATGTAGCCGACGATCGGCTCGCAGGCCACCACCCGCTCGCCGTCGAGCACCAGCCTGAGCCGGAGCACGCCGTGCGTGGAGGGGTGCTGCGGCCCGATGTTGAGCACCATGTCGGTGCCGAGCTGATCGCCGCCGGCCCCGGTGCCGACGGTCAGCTCGCGGAGGTCGCCAGCGTCCGTGGTCATGGACGTCATCGTGCCATGAACCGCGCGGGGTCGACGCCGACCGGTTGCCGCAGCCACCAGTGCCCGCCCAACCCGGCCGGGTCGGTCAGCTCGGCCACCGCCGACGCGGCGGCGAGCGCCCGCACGTACCCGGCCGGGTCGCTGGCGGCCAGGCTGAGCGGGGGTCGGCCGCCGTCGGCCCCGAGCGCCCGCAGCGCCTCCCGCTGCGACACCAGGTCGTACGCGCACCGCGCGACCCGGGCGCCGGCGGAGGCGACCGAGTCGACGGCGACGTGCGCGGTGACGTCGCGGCTCCCGTCCGGCACCGGGGGCACCTGCCGCCCGCCCCGGTACCCGGTCAACGTCCCGTCCACGGGCCGGCCGTCCCGCAGGTGCCCGTAGTCCACCGCCAGCGCCAGCCCCCGGTCGAGCTTTCCCACCGCCTCGGCCCAGGCCTCGTCGCGCGTCCGGCCGATCTCGGCTCTGACTGCTGTCAGGGGTTCCAGGCGGTCGCTCCGGGCGGTCAGGTTTGATCCCTCCGCCGATCGGGCCGTCCGGAGCCCCGACCCGGCCGGGCCGGTCCCGTCGATGCCGGCCACCGGCACCGGCCACCACCGGGTGAGCCAGTCCGCGTCGGCGGGGTCGACCGGGTCACCGACGGTCTCCGCGCCGGTGGCCGGGTCGACCAACAGGTAGCGCCACCCTTCGGCGGTGTGCACCGTCACGTCGAGCGGCACGTTGTCCAGCCACTCGGTGGCCATCAGCAGCCCGGTGATCCCGTCGGGAATCTCGTCGAGCCAGTCGATCCCGTCGGGCAGGTCGGCTGGTCGGGGAGCCTTCTCGACCGCGGTGAGGCGTACCCGGGAGGCGAGCGGAACCGACGCGGAGGGCGCGGGACCGGCGGCCGGCGGGCCGGAAGAGGCCGAGGGCCGG
Source organism: Micromonospora sp. NPDC007220 (assembly GCF_040634035.1). Lineage (NCBI taxonomy): Bacteria > Bacillati > Actinomycetota > Actinomycetes > Micromonosporales > Micromonosporaceae > Micromonospora > Micromonospora sp. NPDC007220. The sequence continues at coordinate 98,008 of NZ_JBEYEU010000020.1, forward strand.
GCGGCGGCCGGGGGAGTCGAGGTTGCCGGGGAGCCCGTCCGCGGAGGGATCAAGCCTGACCGCCAGGAGCGGGCGGGCTCCCCGGCAACCCCCAGCGCGGCGGAGAGCGCACGCAGCAACTCGCCCCGGCCCGCCCCTACGTCCACGACGCGGAGGTCGGTGGGGTGGCCGAGGGTGGCGTCGACCTGCTCGACGAGCCGCAGCAGCGCGTCGGCGAAGGCCGGAGACGCGTGCACGCTGGTGCGGAAGTGGCCGGCGGGGCCCGACCCGGAGACGAAGAAGCCGCCCGGCCCGTAGAGGGACCGTTCCATCGCGTCCCGCCAGCGCTCCGGCATCAGTTCGTTCCTCCCGAGCTGCCTGTCCTGCCCGCCACCGGCCGGCCGTACGGCGTGCGTCACCGGCCCGACCCTACGGTCAGCCGGTCGGAGCGGACGTTCCATCCCCGGGTGTGCCGCCGGTGCCGCCGGTGAACGTTTTCACACATCCTTGTCCCGCTTCCGTAACCCCGGCGCATACTTGCCATCGACCGGTACCCCTTCTCGAGGACTGGATCGTCGCCCATGAGCGCACCCCCGCGCCCGCGTTCGGCCGCCCCCCACGGGGCCGCCGTACCGCCGGCTGCCACCCCCCGTCTCCTCACCGTCGGCGTCGTCGGCTCCGGCCGGGTCGGCACCGTGCTGGGCGCCGCACTCGCCGCCGCCGGCCACCGGGTCGTCGCCCTCACGGCCGGCTCCGGCGCCTCCCGGGCCCGGGCCGCGCTGCTGCTTCCCGACGTGCCCCGCCGCTCCGCCGCCGCCGTGGCGCGGGCGGCCATTGACCTGCTGCTGGTCGCCGTGCCCGACGACGCGCTCGCCGGGGTGGTCGCCGCCCTGGCCGACGGCGGCGCGCTGCGCCCCGGCCAGGTGGTCGCGCACACCTCGGGCGCGCACGGGCTGGCCGTGCTCGCCCCCGCCGCCGCGGCGGGCGCCCGCCCGCTCGCCCTGCACCCCGCGATGACCTTCACCGGTACGCCGGACGACCTGGCCCGGCTGGCCGGCATCTCGTACGGGGTGACCGCCCCGGCGGAGCTGCGCCCCCTGGCCGCCCGGCTGGTCGCCGACCTCGGCGGGGTGCCGGAGTGGGTCGGCGAGGCGGACCGGCCGCTCTACCACGCGGCGCTGGCGCACGGCGCCAACCACCTGGTGACCCTGGTCAACGAGGCGGCCGACCGGCTGCGCGACGCCGGGGTGGCCCAGCCGGAGAAGGTGCTCGCCCCGCTGCTGCGGGCCGCCCTGGAGAACGCGCTGCGCCTCGGCGACGACGCGCTGACCGGGCCGGTGTCCCGGGGCGACGCCGGCACGGTCGAGCGCCACCTGGCGCGGCTCGCCGCGACTGCCCCCGAGTCGGTGGCGCCCTACCTGGCCCTGGCCCGACGTACGGCCGACCGGGCCATCGCCGCGGGCCGGTTGCGGCCGGTCGACGCGGAGTCGCTGCTCGGCGTGCTCGCCGGCGACCGGCGCGAGGTGGCGGCGTGACCGGGCCGACGGTGGACGGAGGGGGACAGGTGACGGAACTGGTGCACACCCGCGCCGAGCTTGCGGCGGCGCGCGACGGGCTCAAGGGCACCGTGGGCGTCGTGATGACCATGGGCGCGCTGCACTCCGGGCACGAGACGCTGCTGCGGGCGGCCCGGGAGCGCGCCGACCACGTGCTCGTCACGATCTTCGTCAACCCGTTGCAGTTCGGCCCGAACGAGGACTTCGACCGCTACCCGCGCACCCTCGACGCCGACCTGGAGATCTGCCGGCGGGCGGGCGCGGACGTGGTCTTCGCCCCCGCCGTGGCGGACATGTACCCGGACGGCCAGCCCCGGGTGCGGGTCAACCCGGGCCCGCTGGGGGAGGACCTGGAGGGGCAGAGCCGCCCCGGGTTCTTCCACGGGGTGCTCACCGTGGTGCTGAAGCTGCTCCAGCTCACCCGCGCCGACCTGACGTTCTTCGGCGAGAAGGACTACCAGCAGCTGACCCTGGTGCGGCGGATGGCCCGGGACCTCGACGTGCCGGTCGAGGTGGTCGGCGTGCCGACCGTACGGGAGCCGGACGGGCTGGCCCTGTCCAGCCGCAACCGCTACCTGTCCCCGGCCGAGCGGGAGGCCGCGCTGAGCCTGTCCGCGGCGCTGCGGGCCGGGGCCGCGGCCGCCGACGAGGGCGGTGACGCGGGGGCGGTGCTCGCCGCCGCGCACGCGGCCTTCGGCGCCGGTACGCCCGGCGCGCGCCTCGACTACCTGGTGCTCACCGACCCGGACCTGGAACCGGGGCCGGTCTCCGGGCCGGCGCGGCTGCTCGTGGCCGCCTGGGTGGGCGCCACCCGGTTGATCGACAACGCGGCGATCCGGCTCGCCCCCCGTTCCTGAACCCCGCCCCCGCCACCTTCCGCGAAAGGCATCCCGATGCTGCGCACCATGCTCAAGTCGAAGATCCACCGGGCCACGGTGACCCAGGCCGACCTGCACTACGTCGGCTCGGTGACCGTCGACGAGGACCTGCTCGACGCCGCCGACCTGATCCCCGGCGAGCAGGTGGCGATCGTGGACATCACCAACGGGGCGCGGCTGGAGACGTACGTGATCCCGGGCGAGCGGGGCAGCGGCGTGATCGGCATCAACGGCGCCGCCGCCCACCTGGTGCACCCGGGAGACCTGGTCATCCTCATCTCGTACGGGCAGATGGACGACGCCGAGGCCCGCGCCTACCGGCCGCGGGTCGTACACGTCGACGCCGACAACCGGGTCGTCGAGCTGAACGCCGACCCGACCACCGCCGCACCCGGCACCGCCGGCGCCCCGATCCCCAATCCCCTCGCCGCCGCCGCCGTCTGACCCGCCCGTTCCCGCCTCCGCCCGCTCCTCCGGCGGCATTCTGTGGGCTTTCGTGCCCTTCGTGACCGCAGGACCCTGGCGGTGCGGGAAGCGACCGCGCGTGCGGTCTGTCACCGGAAGGTCATCCCTGGGTAGTCTGGTTGCCCGTCGAGAGACGCGGGTGGCTGGGGGAGGCCGCTGTGCGCCGTGCGATGACCACCCTGCTCGCTGCCGTCGCCACGGCCGCGCTCCTGGCCGGCTGCGCCGACGCCGGCGGGCTGGACGGTGACCTGGTCGACGACTGGGCGGCCCCGCCCGCCGCAGGGCCCTTCAACCCGGCCGCCGGGGTGTGCCAGGTCGCCGACTTCGTCGACGTGGTGACCCTGGCGGCGTACGCGCCGGTGGACTGCGCCGCGCCGCACCGGGTCGAGACCGTGCACGTGGGCGCCTTCCCGGCCGGGCGGCCCGCCCCGCCGCCGGGCGGCTCGGCCGAGCTGCGGGGCGCCTTCGCCGACTGCGACGCCCGGGCGACCGGTCACGTGGGCGCCGACTGGCGGGCGGGGCGGCTGCGGCTGGCGGTGGCGGTGCCGTCCGGGGCGGGCTGGACGGCGGGTGCCCGCTGGTACCGGTGCGACCTGACCGAGGTGAGCACCGTCGAGGCCGCCGCCACGGTGGTGGTCCGCACCGGCAGCCTCCGGGACGCGCTGCGCGGGCCGTCCCCGCTACGCCTCGGCTGCCAGCAGGCCCGCTCCCGGGGCGGGTCGGTGCGGACGCTGCTCCCGGTCGACTGCGCTGCCCGGCACGACGCCGAGTTCGTCGGGGTGTGGCGGGCGCCCGACCGCCCGTACCCGACCCGGGCCGCCGACTGGGCTCCGCTGTACGCCGGTTGCCGCTCGGTGCTCAGCCGCTACGTGGGGGTGCCCGACGACGCCGACCTGCGCTTCCGCAGCGGGGTGGTGGTCCGTCCGCCGGGAGCGGGCCGGTGGCGCGTCGGCGACCGGGGCGTCCGCTGCTACCTCTGGCTCGACGACCGTACGGTGACCGGCTCGCTGCGGGGCGCGGGCCCGGCGGCCCTCCCGGTCCGGACGCGGTAGCGCGCCGGCCCACGCAGGCGGCCCCACGCGTGGCACCGGCCGGCCTGCCCGGCTCGGGACCCCATGGCCCAAACCACTCGTCCCGCCCCCGCCGCCCCCCGCGAGGACCCTTCGGGTTGACTGTGGGTATGGACCTTCCGACCGTCGACCTGCCGGCGCTGCCCAGACTGCTGGCCGCCCCCGCGCCCGGCTGGGTGGAGACCACCGACGTGATCGTGGTCGGTTCCGGGGTGGCGGGCCTGACCGCCGCGCTGCACCTGCGCGAGGCGGGGCTGCACGTCACCGTGGTGACCAAGGTCGACATAGACGAGGGGTCGACCCGCTGGGCGCAGGGCGGCATCGCCGCCGTGCTCGACCCGCAGGACACACCGACCGCGCACGCCTCGGACACCGAGATCGCCGGCGTGGGGCTCTGCGACCCGGCGGCGGTGCGGGTGCTGGTCGAGGAGGGCCCCACCCGGCTGCGCGAGCTGATGCGGATCGGGGCGGAGTTCGACCGCAACCCGGACGGCTCGCTGATGCTGACCCGGGAGGGCGGGCACCGGGCCGACCGGATCGTGCACGCCGGCGGCGACGCCACCGGGGCCGAGGTGCAACGCGCCCTGCACGCCGCCGTGCGCCGCGACCCGTGGATCCGGCTGGTGGAGCACGCCCTGGTGCTGGACCTGCTGCGCGCCCCCGGGGACTCCCCGGAGGGGCTCGGCCAGGCCTGCGGCATCACCCTGCACGTGCTCGGCGAGGGCAGCGAGGACGGCGTGGGCGCCATCCTGGGCCGGGCGGTCGTCCTGGCCACCGGCGGGATGGGCCAGATCTACGCGGCCACCACCAACCCGGCCGTGTCGACCGGGGACGGGGTGGCCCTCGCGATGCGGGCCGGCGCGGCGGTGACCGACGTGGAGTTCGTCCAGTTCCACCCGACCGCGCTGATCACCCCGGCCGGCGCCGGCGTGCCCGGCGCCGGGCACGCCCAGCAGCCGCTGGTCTCCGAGGCGTTGCGCGGCGAGGGCGCCCACCTGGTCGACGGCGACGGCAAGCGGTTCATGGTCGGGCAGCACGAGCTGGCCGAGCTGGCGCCCCGGGACGTGGTGGCCAAGGGCATCCACCGGGTCCTGCTGGCCACCGGCGCGGACCACGTCTTCCTCGACGCCCGGCACCTGGGCGGTGACTTCCTGGCCCGGCGCTTCCCGACCATCGTCGCGTCCTGCCTGGCCATCGGGGTCGACCCGGGGACCGACCTGATCCCGGTCGCCCCTGCCGCCCACTACGCCTCCGGCGGCGTCCGCACGGACCTGCGCGGGCGTACCTCCATCCCCGGGCTGTACGCGTGCGGCGAGGTCGCCTGCACCGGCGTGCACGGCGCGAACCGGCTGGCCAGCAACTCGCTGCTGGAGGGGCTGGTCTTCTCCCGGCGGATCGCCGAGGACATCGCGGCCGGGCTGCCCGAGCAGGCCCAGCCGGCGGCGACGGGCGCCTGGGTGGGCGGCGAGGGCTGGGTGGTGCCGGCCGAGGCGACGCCGACGCTGCAACGGGCGATGACCCGGGGCGCGGGCGTGCTCCGCTCGGCGGAGACCCTCGCCGGGACCGCCGGCGTGCTGACCGGGCTCGGCGAGGGCCGGGGCCGGCCCCGGACGGCCGACTGGGAGGCGACGAACCTGATCACCGTGGCGTCGGCGCTGGTCGCCGCTGCGTACGCCCGCCGGGAGACCCGGGGCTGCCACTGGCGGGAGGACTTCCCGACGGCCGACGAGCGGTGGCACGGCCACCTGGTCGGCGCGGTCGGGGCGCAGGGCCGGCTGACGCAAACGTGGGAGGGAACCCGATGACGGAGTCGACGGAACGGGCACTGCGGGACGCCGGCCTGGATCCGGCGCAGGTGCGGCGGACGGTCGAGGCCGCGCTCGCCGAGGACCTGGGCCCGGATCTCCTGGACGTCACCAGCGTCGCCACCATCCCGGCCGGGCAGACCGACACGGCCGACCTGGTGGCCCGCGCCGACGGCGTGGTGGCCGGGCTGGCCGTGGCGGCGGCCGTGTTCGAGCTGGTCGGCGAGGCGACCGGCGCCGGTCGTACGGTCGAGGTGTCGGTGGTGGCCCGCGACGGCGAGCGGGTGGCGCGCGGCGACGTGCTGGCCACGGTGACCGGCCCCACCCGGCTGCTGCTGACCGCCGAGCGCACGGCGCTCAACCTGCTCTGCCGGATGTCCGGGGTGGCCACCCACACCCGGGCCTGGGCGGACGCCCTGGCCGGCACCAAGGCGATGGTGCTGGACACCCGCAAGACGACCCCGGGCCTGCGCGCCCTGGAGAAGTACGCGGTCCGCGCGGGCGGCGGCACGAACAAGCGGATGGGCCTGCACGACGTCGCGATGATCAAGGACAACCACAAGTTCGCGGCGGGCGGCATCACGGCGGCCTTCCGCCGGGTCCGGGAGACCTTCCCGGACGTGCCCGTGCAGGTCGAGGTGGACACGGTCACCGAGGCGGTGGAGGCGGTCGAGGCCGGGGCGGACTTCCTGCTGCTGGACAACATGACCCCGGAGATGCTCACCGAGGTGGCCGCCCTGGTGGGGGACCGGGCGGAGCTGGAGGCGACCGGCGGGCTGACCCTCGACGTGGCGGCGCGGTACGCGGCGACCGGCGTCGACTTCCTGTCGGTCGGGGCCCTGACGCACTCCTCGCCGATCCTCGACATCGCCATGGACCTGCGCACCGCGTGAACCGGCGGCCGGGCGTTGTCTAGGCTGCGAGCGTGCTGCTCTGCATCGACATCGGAAACACCAACACCGTGCTGGCGACCTTCGACGGCGACAAGCTGGTGCACTCCTGGCGGATCAAGACCGATGCGCGGGCGACGGCCGACGAGCTGGGCCTGAAGTTCCGGGGCCTGCTCGCCGCGGACGCCGTCGAGATCACCGGGGTCGCGGCCTGCTCCACGGTCCCGGCCGCGCTGCGCTCGCTGCGCAACATGCTCGCCCGTTACTACGCGGACCTGCCGAGCGTGATCGTCGAGCCCGGCGTGCGCACGGGGGTGCAGCTCGCCATCGACAACCCCAAGGAGGTGGGCGCCGACCGGGTGGTGAACACCCTGGCCGCGTACACCCTCTACGGCGGGCCGTCGATCGTGGTGGACTTCGGCACCACCACCAACTTCGACGTGATCAGCGCCCGGGGCGAGTTCCTCGGCGGCGCCTTCGCCCCGGGCATCGAGATCTCCTTCGACGCGCTCGCCGCCCGGGCCGCCCAGCTGCGCAAGGTGGAGGCGGCCAAGCCCCGCTCGGTGATCGGCAAGAACACCGTCGAGTGCCTCCAGTCCGGCCTCTACTTCGGCTTCGCCGGGCAGGTGGACCGGATCGTCGAGCGGATGATCGAGGAGATCGGCGAGGTGAGCGCGGTGATCGCCACGGGCGGGCTGGCCTCGCTGGTGATCAACGAGTGCCACACGATCACCCACCACGAGCCGATGATCACCCTGATCGGCCTGCGGATGGTCTACGAGCGCAACCTATGAGCGTGGCGGTGGCTCAGCGGCGTCGGGCGCGGAAGACGAACGTGCGGTAGGGGAGTTCGACGGACTCCCGACCGGCCAGGTCGGGGTGGCTCGCGAAGAGTTCGCCGAGTTCCCGGTCGATCCTGTCCTGTTCGTCGATGGACGCGGTCAGCCAGAAGGAGCGGGTGTGCAGCATCGCGACCACCTCGTCGGGGGTGAGCGTCGTGGTGTGGGCGAATTCCCCCAGCTCCGTCGGCTCGAAGGCGGAGCCGAAGTCGCCGTACTTCTCCACCACGCTGCCCGCGTTGTCGCCGAGGTGGGCGATCCGGCTCAACTCGGCGACCCAGTCGACGCGCTCGTCCCGGGTGTTCCAGATCGGGGCGAACGTCCCGCCAGGCCGGAGCAGCCGGGCGACCTCGGCGTGCGCCCGCTCCCGGTCGAACCAGTGGTACGCCTGCCCGACGAGCACCGCGTCGGCCGTGCCGTCGGGCATCGGCACCGCCTCGGCGCTGCCGGCCAGGGCAGTCGTGCCCGGGGTGGCTAACTCCAGTTGGGCGCGCATCGCGGGGTCCGGCTCCACGGGCACCACCTCGTGGCCGAGAGCGAGCACGCCCCGGGTGAGGATGCCGGTGCCGGCGCCCAGGTCGGCGACGCGGGCGGGCGCCTCCACCCCGGCGAGCGCCCACCGCAGGGCGGCCTCCGGATAGCGGGGTCGAAACCGGTCGTACTCGCGTGCGGCGACCCCGAACGACAGGGCGGGAGTGGGGTCCGTCATGGCGGGCAGGTTATCCCGTAACGCCTCGCTGGGGCCTTGAGTACGCTCGGGGCCTGACCCCGCCCGAAATCTCCTTCTGAGGAAGCGTGCCGTGACCGAGCAGAACCCCGTGCCAGTCGATCCCGCCGACGACCTTCCCGAGCAGATGAAGGTCCGCCGGGAGAAGCGGGACCGGATGCTCGCCGAGGGCGTCGAGCCGTACCCCATCGGATTCCCCCGGACCAGCACGCTGGCCGAGATCCGCGAGAAGTACGCCGAGCTGCCCACCGACACCGCCACGGGGGACCAGGTCTCGGTCACCGGCCGGGTGATCTTCGTACGCAACACGGGCAAGCTCTGCTTCGCCACCCTGCGGGACGGCGACGGCACGGAGTTGCAGGCCATGCTCTCCCTCGACCGGGTCGGCCCCGACCGGCTGAACGACTGGAAGCGCCTGGTCGACCTCGGTGACCTCGTCGGCGTGACCGGCGAGGTGATCACCAGCCGGCGCGGCGAGCTTTCCGTGCTGGTCGAGCAGTGGGCGGTGACGGCGAAGGCGCTCCGCCCGCTGCCGGTGGCGCACAAGCCGCTGAGCGAGGAGGCGCGGGTCCGGCAGCGCTACGTGGACCTGATCGTCCGGCCGCAGGCCCGCCAGATGGTGCGTACCCGGGCCACGACCGTGCGCAGCCTGCGCGAGACGCTGCACGGCCGGGACTTCATCGAGGTGGAGACTCCGATGCTCCAGCTGCTGCACGGCGGCGCGGCGGCCCGGCCATTCGTGACCCACAGCAATGCGCTCAGCACCGATCTGTATCTGCGAATCGCGCCGGAACTGTTTCTCAAGCGGGCCGTCGTCGGCGGCGTCGACCGGGTCTTCGAGATCAACCGCAACTTCCGTAATGAGGGTGTCGACTCTTCGCACTCGCCCGAGTTCGCGATGCTCGAGGCATACGAGGCGTACGGCGACTACGACACCATGGCCGAGCTGACCCGGAATCTCGTGCAGCAGGCGGCGATCGCCGTCAGCGGCTCGACCGTGGTGACGCACGCCGACGGCCGGGAGTTCGATCTGGGCGGCGAGTGGCCCTCGGTGACCCTCTTCGGGGTGCTTTCCGAGGCGCTCGGCGAGGAGGTCACGGCACGCACCGAGCGCGCCCGCCTGGTGGAGTACGCCGACAAGGTCGGTTTGGCGGTCGACCCGAAGTGGGGGCCGGGCAAGCTGGCGGAGGAACTGTTCGAGGAGCTGGTGGTGCCGAGCCTCCAGGCGCCCACCTTCGTCCGCGACTACCCGGAGGAGACGAGCCCGCTGACCCGGGCGCACCGCAGCGAGCCCGGGCTGGCCGAGAAGTGGGACCTCTACGTGCTCGGTTTCGAGCTGGGGACCGCGTACTCCGAGCTGGTGGACCCGGTGGTGCAGCGGGAGCGGCTGGTGGCCCAGGCCCAGCTCGGCGCCCGCGGCGACGACGAGGCCATGCGGCTGGACGAGGACTTTCTCCGGGCGATGGAGTACGGAATGCCGCCGGCCGGGGGTATGGGAATGGGAATCGACCGGCTCTTGATGGCGCTCACCGGCCTGGGAATTCGGGAAACCATCCTCTTCCCCCTGGTTCGCCCGGAGTAGCCGCGCATCTCCACCGGGTCGTTACCGCATCCTATTGACGCGGCAAGCGCCGCGCGGGTTATTGTGCTTACAGTTTGCAGGAGCACCCTGCTCGAAAGGAATGTGGGACGTGGCCAAGCAGATCATTCATAAGCTGGTCGATGACCTGGACGGCGGGGACGCTGACGAGACGGTCAAGTTCGCGCTCGACGGCGTTCAGTACGAGATCGACCTGTCTAGCTCCAACGCCGAGAAATTGCGCGACGTATTCGCCTCGTACATCGCCCACGGCACCAAGGTGGGCAGGGGCGGCGTCGTCGTCGGCGGCCGGGCCGCGCGCGGCCGGGGTGGCGCCACCGCCGACCGGGAGCAGAACAAGGCGATCCGCGCCTGGGCCAAGAAGGCCGGCAAGGACATCTCCGACCGGGGTCGGATCCCCCAGGAGATCGTCGACGAGTACCACGCGAAGGCCGGTCACTGACCGGGACCGCCGACGGGCGACACCGAAGCCGGGCCGGAGCACGACTCCGGGCCGGCGTCGCCGTATCCGCCCGGGGTCGCGTCCGAGGGGGAAGAATTCCGTCCCGACGGTCGTTGTCCACAGCCGGTGGAGAGTCTGTCCACAGCCTGTGGACAACTCCCGAACGGCTCGGATCCGGGCCGCGTCGGCACCGGCGCGACCCGCACGACGGGTCCGGGACCGGGGTCGAATTTCGCTCTGCGCGTACAGGCAGGGGTACCGGAACACCCCCTGAGCGCGGACGGTTGTGCAAAACGACGCGTACACGGCTTCCGACGGGGACACACGACCTCAGCGGAGTCGGTCCGCGGCGATAGAGTAAGGAGGCACGGACGCCCGTCCCGGTCGTCCGCGCACCGGCCCCGCCACGACTTCTTGACCATCAAGATCGAGTGCGCACGGCACGTGAGGAGCACGAGGGCATGTTCGAGCGGTTCACCGACCGAGCGCGACGGGTTGTCGTCCTGGCCCAAGAAGAGGCCCGGATGCTCAACCACAACTACATCGGTACGGAACACATCCTGCTGGGCCTGATCCACGAGGGTGAGGGCGTCGCCGCCAAGGCTCTGGAGAGCCTCGGCATCTCCCTGGAGGGTGTGCGGCAGCAGGTCGAGGAGATCATCGGCCAGGGTCAGCAGGCGCCGAGCGGGCACATCCCGTTCACGCCGCGGGCCAAGAAGGTGCTGGAGCTGTCGCTGCGCGAGGCGCTGCAGCTCGGCCACAACTACATCGGCACGGAGCACATCCTGCTCGGCCTGATCCGCGAGGGCGAGGGCGTCGCCGCCCAGGTGCTGGTCAAGCTCGGCGCCGACCTCAACCGGGTCCGCCAGCAGGTGATCCAGCTGCTCTCCGGCTACCAGGGCAAGGAGCCGGCCGCGGCGGGCGCCACGCCGGGCGAGGCCGCGCCGTCCACCAGCCTCGTGCTGGACCAGTTCGGCCGCAACCTGACCCAGGCCGCCCGCGAGGGCAAGCTCGACCCGGTCATCGGGCGCGAGAAGGAAATCGAGCGGGTCATGCAGGTGCTCTCCCGCCGCACCAAGAACAACCCGGTCCTGATCGGTGAGCCCGGCGTCGGCAAGACCGCCGTGGTGGAGGGGCTGTCCCAGAAGATCATCAAGGGCGAGGTGCCCGAGACGCTGAAGGACAAGCAGCTCTACACGCTCGACCTCGGTGCCCTGGTCGCCGGTTCCCGCTACCGCGGTGACTTCGAGGAGCGCCTCAAGAAGGTGCTCAAGGAGATCCGCACCCGCGGCGACATCATCCTCTTCATCGACGAGATCCACACCCTGGTCGGCGCGGGTGCCGCCGAGGGCGCGATCGACGCGGCGAGCATCCTCAAGCCGATGCTGGCCCGTGGCGAGCTGCAGACCATCGGCGCGACCACGCTCGACGAATACCGCAAGCACCTGGAGAAGGACGCCGCCCTCGAGCGCCGCTTCCAGCCGATCCAGGTGGGTGAGCCGTCGCTGGCCCACACCATCGAGATCCTCAAGGGCCTGCGCGACCGCTACGAGGCGCACCACCGGGTCAGCATCACCGACGCGGCTCTCGTGGCCGCCGCGACGCTGGCCGACCGGTACATCTCCGACCGCTTCCTGCCGGACAAGGCGATCGACCTGATCGACGAGGCCGGCGCCCGGATGCGGATCCGCCGGATGACCGCGCCGCCGGACCTGCGCGACTTCGACGAGCGCATCGCCCAGGTGCGTCGCGACAAGGAGTCCGCGATCGACGCGCAGGACTTCGAGCGCGCCGCCCAGCTGCGCGACAAGGAGAAGCAGCTCCTCGGCCAGAAGGCCCAGCGGGAGAAGGAGTGGAAGGCCGGTGACCTGGACGTCGTCAGCGAGGTCGACGACGAGCAGATCGCCGAGGTGCTCGGCAACTGGACCGGCATCCCGGTCTACAAGCTGACCGAGGAGGAGACCTCGCGCCTGCTGCGCATGGAGGACGAGCTGCACAAGCGCGTCATCGGCCAGGAGGACGCGGTCAAGGCGGTCTCGAAGGCGATCCGGCGTACCCGGGCCGGCCTGAAGGACCCGAAGCGTCCGTCGGGCTCGTTCATCTTCGCCGGCCCGTCCGGTGTCGGTAAGACCGAGCTCTCCAAGGCGCTCGCCGAGTTCCTGTTCGGCAGCGAGGACGCCCTCATCCAGCTGGACATGTCCGAGTTCCACGACCGCTACACGGTCTCCCGGCTGGTGGGTGCCCCTCCCGGCTACGTCGGCTACGACGAGGGCGGCCAGCTGACCGAGAAGGTGCGGCGTCGGCCGTTCTCGGTGGTCCTCTTCGACGAGATCGAGAAGGCCCACCCGGACGTGTTCAACACGCTGCTCCAGATCCTCGAGGACGGTCGGCTCACCGACGGTCAGGGCCGGATCGTGGACTTCAAGAACACGGTCATCATCCTGACCACCAACCTGGGCACCCGCGACGTCGCCAAGGCGGTCTCGCTCGGTTTCCAGGCGTCGGAGGACTCCGAGTCCAACTACGACCGGATGAAGCAGAAGGTCAACGACGAGCTCAAGCAGCACTTCCGGCCTGAGTTCCTCAACCGGATCGACGACACCATCGTCTTCCATCAGCTGCGCCAGCTGGAGATCCTGTCGATCGTCGACATCATGATCCAGCGGATCGAGGGCCAGCTGCGGAACAAGGACATGGGTCTGGAGCTGACCGACAACGCCAAGAAGTACCTGGCGAAGAAGGGCTTCGACCCGGTCCTCGGTGCGCGTCCGCTGCGTCGCACGATCCAGCGCGACATCGAGGACAACCTGTCCGAGCGGATCCTCTTCAACGAGCTGATCCCGGGTCAGATCGTGGTGGTGGACTGCGAGGGCGATCCGGAGGACATCGACAAGTCCAAGCTCATCTTCACGGGCGCGGACCGGCCGGCCACCGTGCCGGACGCCGTCCCGGCCGACCTCGGTGGCACCGCCGCCGCAGGCGCGGACGAGTAGGACCGAAACAGCACGAGGGCGGCGGCCCGGTGGCACCAGCCACCGGGCCGCCGCCTTCTTTCCACCCACCCCCGCTCACCCGCCCCCCACACCCCCGCCCGCCCCGGGCCCGGCCACCCCCGCCACCCCTGCCCGCGGCTACCCTCGCCACCCCCTGCCCGCGCCGATCATGCAGTGGTGGTGCCGGGTAAGTACCCATTCAGGCGTTTTACGCACCACCACACCTGCATGATCGCCCACCGTCAACGCCGCCGTGACCGACGTCCACGCCGGCGTCCCCGACTGAGGCGTCCGGTCGTCGGTAGCGTCGGCGAGTGCCGGGCGGGCTCCGGAAGCTCCGGCAGGTGACGGCCCGGCGCACGGCGCGCTCGGCGGAAGTGACGGCCGGTCTGGGGCGCGCGTCCGGTTCGTGGCGGCGTCGGTGGCGGGGACGATCAGATCATCGTCCGTTTCGTGGCGTTTCATGGTGGCCGACGCCACGGATGCGGTGGGCATGGGTCGGGGGGCCGGGTCGTTGTAACCACCGTGAGCGTGTAACCCCGGGCCCCACCCCTGAGCCCTCCGGGATGGCCGGGGTCGCCGGTCGGAATGCCGGCCGGGCCCGTGTCGTTACATCCCCGGACGCGCCTCACCCCTCGTCGAGGGCGTACCTGGTTCGACCTTTCCTCAGCCCGCGACGCCACCCGTCCCCCGCGGTGTGTGTCGCGTACCCCCGATCGAAAGGTGCTGCCATCATGCGTACCGACATCCTGCGTAAGACCGCTCTGACCGCTGCCGGGCTCGCCTTCACCGGCGGCG
>NZ_JBEYEU010000021.1:0-111911 GCF_040634035.1 Micromonospora sp. NPDC007220
GGGGACCGTCGTGAGGGTGGTTTCCGTTCGGGTCCGCCGCGTGAGGGCGGCTTCCGCGGTGGCGACCGTCGCGAGGGTGGCGACCGTCCGGGTGGTGACCGCGAGGGTGGTTTCCGCGGTGGCGACCGTCGCGAGGGCGGCGACCGTCCAGGCGGCTACCGGGGTGGTGACCGCGAGGGTGGCTTCCGTTCGGGCCCGCCGCGTGAGGGCGGCTTCCGCGGTGGCGACCGTCGCGAGGGTGGCGACCGTCCGGGTGGTTACCGGGGTGGCGACCGCGATGGCGGGTTCCGTCGTGAGGGTGGCGACCGTCCAGGCGGTGTCCGTGGCGGCGACCGCGAGGGCGGCTACCGTGGTGGCGACCGTCGTGAAGGTGGCGACCGTCCGGGTGGCTACCGGGGCGGTGACCGCGAAGGTGGCTACCGGGGCGGAGAACGCCAGGGTGACCGTCGTGAGGGCGGCTTCCGGGGCGGAGAGCGTCGCGACGAGCGGCGGGAGCGTCCGGAGGCGGCGGGGGAGCGTACGGCGGGCCCCGCGCTGCCCGACGAGATCGTCGCGACCGACCTCGACAAGGACGTCCGGGCCGAGCTGCTCTCGCTGGCGAAGCCGGTCGCCGAGACGGTCGCCCGGCACCTGGTGGCGACGGGTCAGCTGATCGACGAGGACCCGGCCGAGGCGCTGGCGCACGCGCTGGCGGCCCGTCGGCTGGCGTCCCGGATCGCGGCCGTCCGCGAGGCGGTCGGCCTGGCCGCGTACCACGCGGGGGAGTGGCAGACCGCGATCGCGGAGCTGCGTACGTACCACCGGATGAGCGGGTTGCAGAGCCACCTGGCCGTGCTCGCGGACTGCGAGCGGGCGCTGGGCCGGCCCGAGCGGGCGATCGACCTGTTCCGTGGCGCGGACCGGGAGAAGCTGGACCAGGCCGTGGCGACCGAGCTGCTGATCGTGGCGGCCGGGGCGCGCGGCGACCTGGGCCAGAAGGACGCCGCGGTGGCCATGCTCCAGGTTCCCGAGCTGACGAGCGAGACGGCCGAGCCGTGGACGGCCCGGCTGCGGTACGCGTACGCCGACGCGCTGCTCGCCGTCGGTCGTCGTGACGAGGCCCGCGAGTGGTTCTCCCGCGCCGCCGACGTCGACACCGAGGGCGAGACCGACGCCGCCGAGCGGCTGCTGGAGCTCGACGGTGTGGTGATCGAGGGCGACGAGGAGGACGAGGAGTCCGCCGAGGCGATCGCCTCCGGCCCCGGTGCCCCGGGTGCGGTACCGGCCCGGCCGGACGCCGACCTCGCCGGCGACACGGAGCCGACCGCCGACGCCGACGCCGACGCCGACGAGGACGAAGACGACGACGAAGGTGACGAGGACGACGAGCAGGACGAGCATTACGAGGACGACGAGCAGGACGAGGCCGCGGTCGCGGCGGTGCCGTCGGACGACCTGACCGACGACGAGCTGACCGACGACGAGGCAAGCACCGTCGCCGCCGGTACGCCCGGCGACGACAGCGGGGCCGCCACCGGCGGTGGCGAGCCCACCGCCTCCGGCGGGTCGGACACCGCGCAGCGATGACGACGGGTGCCGGGGAACGGCTGGTCGACGGGTACGCCCTGGTCGTCTTCGACCTGGACGGCGTGATCTACCTGATCGACCGGCCGGTCCCCGGCGCGGTCGAGGCCGTCGGCCGGCTGCACGCCGAGGGCCGGTCGGTGGCGTACGCGACCAACAACGCCTCGCGCCGCTCCAGCGAGGTGGCCGACCTGCTCACCGGGATGGGTGTGCCCGCCCGGCCCGAGGAGGTGCTCACCTCGGCGGCGGCCGCCGCGGAGCTGCTTCGCGACCAGCTTCCCGCCGGAGCCGCGGTGCTGGTCGTCGGCACCGAGGCTCTGCGGGCCGAGCTGCGCGCGGTCGGGCTGACCCCGGTGTCCCGGGCCGACGAGTCGCCGGTCGCGGTGGTGCAGGGGTTCGGCCCGCAGGTCTGCTGGGCGGACCTGGCCGAGGCCTCGGTGGCCGTACGCGGCGGCGCGACCTGGGTCGCCACCAACACCGACCCGGCCCTGCCCAGCGATCGTGGACCACTGCCGGGCAACGGTGCCCTGGTCGCCGTGCTGCGCACCGCGCTGCGCCGGGATCCCGACGTGGTCGTCGGCAAGCCGGAGCCGGCCCTGTTCACCACGGCGGCCCGACGTGCCGGCGAGGGCCGGACGTTGCTGGTCGGCGACCGGCTGGACACCGACATCGAGGGTGCCCGGCGGGCCGGACTGGACAGTCTGCTGGTGCTCACCGGCGTGAGTGACGCGGCCGAGCTGCTCGCCGCCCCGCCGCACCGCAGGCCGACGTACGTCTCGATGGACCTGGCGGGGCTCTTCGACCCGGCGGCCGTGGTGCGGGTCCCGGGCCCGGCGGACGCCGGTGGATGGTCGGTGGCCGCGCGGGAGGACGCGCTGGAGCTGGCCGGGTCGGGCCGCACGCTGGACGCCCTGGCGGCGCTCTGCGCGACCGTCTGGTCGACGCGGCCGGCGCGGATCCGTCCCGGCTCGGCCGAGGCGGAGAAGGCACTGGCCGAACTCGGCCTGTCCGCCTGACGGGCCGCCGACGCCGAACTGGCTCCCGCCGACGCCGAATCCATCCGGCTGACGGGCCGCCGACGCCGAAATTCATCCCGCCGACGACCGCCCGCATTCCCGGGTCAGGCCCCGAGCGGGTTGGCTCAGAGCAGCTTGCGCAGCTTCATCAGGTCGAGCGGGTTGGCCTTGATCGACACCCGCCGGGACGTGACCGCGCGGGTGATGTCGAGTTCGCCGCGGACCAGTGCGAGCAGGTCGTCGCTGCCGGTGCTCAGCGCGATCTTGGCCTTCGGGTCGTCGCCGTCAGCCAGGTCGACCAGGCGGCCGCCGGAGAGCCGGCCGTGGAAGGCGGTCTCCAAGTCGGTGATCCGGCAGGCCAGCGTCCGGTCGAAGTCGACCTTCTCGCGCACCGTCTCCGCGTTGCGGTCCAGCCGGGCCGCCAGATCCCGCAACGCCTGCCGGCATTCGTCCACGCTGGCCACCATCGCCCCCTCACCGCTCGCCACGCCGTCCCCGGCACCGTACCGCACAGGGCGTCGCGGGGTGCCCGGTAGCGTGGCACCTGCACACCCCCGCCCCGCGGAAGGAAACAGGCATGCAGGACGCGTGGCGCGCCTACCTCGAGCTGGCCATGGGCCTGACGGAGGCGCCCCGGAAGAAGGCCCAGGACGCGGTTCGCCGGGTCGTCGGCTCGGGCGGGGCGACCGCCGCCCAGCTGCAGACCCTCGCCGAGGAGTTGGTCTCCACGGGCGCGGCCAACCGGGAGTCGCTGACCAAGCTGGTGCGGTTCGAAGTGGACCGGGCCCTCGGCGCGGTGGGGCTCGCCACCGCCGACGAGGTCGCCGAGCTGACCCGACGGGTGCACGAACTCGAGCGCCAGCTCCGGGACGCCAAGGCGACCCTCGGCGCCCCGGCGCCGCTGCCCACCGGCACCGAGGCGTCGGCGCACCCGGTGCCCGCCGCCGGGCCGTCGCCCGCCCCGGGCGCGGCCGAGCCGGCCGTACCGACCTCGGCTGCCCCCGCCCCGGTGGCGAGGCCGGCCGTCGCGAAGAAGGCACTGGCCAAGAAGGCCGTGGCGAAGAAGGCGGTGGCCAAGCGGACGCCGTCGGCCCTCGCCCCGACCGAGGGCGCCGCGGAGCCGGTCCGGCCGGCGAAGAAGGCACCGGCCCGCAAGCGGCCGCCGGAGGACGAGGCGTGATGCGCCCGGCCCCGGCGGGGAGCGGATCGTGAGCGGCCCCTTCCGGCCCGGCCCGCCGCCCGGCGCCCGCCCCGGCCCGCCGGGCGCCGGACACGGCTCGGCGACCGGCCCGTTCCGCCCCGGTCCGCCGCCCGCCGCCCGGCCGGGCCCGCGCCCGGCTCCGCCGTCGCTGCCGGAGTCCGCCGACGACCTCGGCGACGACCGGCATCCCGCCGTGGACGCCGCCGTACGGGCGATGGCCAACGCCGCGACGCTCGCCCCGGCCGACCAGATCGCGCAGTACGAGGCGGCGTACGAGACGCTGCGGGAGACCCTCGCCACCATCGACCAGACCTGACCGACCGGAGAAGAACCACGCATGGCACGTCGTAACCGGCTGGACGCCGAACTCGTCCGCCGCGGGCTGGCCCGGTCCCGGGAACAGGCCGCCGCGCTGGTGGAGGCCGGCCGGGTCCAGCTGCGCGGCGTGCCGGCCCGTAAGCCCGCCGCGATGGTCGACCCCGCCGATCCGCTCCTGGTCACCGGCGAGGACCCCGGCTCGGAGTACGTCTCCCGGGGCGGGCACAAGCTGGCCGGCGCGCTGGCCGCCTTCGCCCCGGGCGGGCTGACAGTGGCCGGCCGGCGGTGCCTGGACGCGGGCGCCTCCACCGGCGGCTTCACCGACGTGCTGCTGCGCGCCGACGCGGCGGAGGTGGTCGCGGTCGACGTCGGCTACGGGCAGCTCGCCTGGCCGCTGCGCAACGATCCCCGGGTGCGGGTCTTCGAGCGCACCAACGTCCGTACGCTGACACCGGAGGTCATCGACGGCCCGGTCGACCTCACGGTCGCCGACCTGTCGTTCATCTCCCTGCGGCTGGTGCTGCCGGCGTTGGCCGGCTGCACCCGGCCCGACGGTGACCTGGCGCTGATGGTGAAGCCGCAGTTCGAGGTCGGCAAGGAGCGGGTGGGCGCCGGCGGGGTTGTCCGGGACCCGTCGCTGCGCGCGGAGGCCGTGCTCGACGTGGCCGCCGCGGCGGCCCGGCTCGACCTCGGCCTGGCCGACGTGGCCGCGAGTCCGCTGCCCGGGCCGAGCGGCAACGTCGAGTTCTTCGTATGGTTACGCCGGGACGCACCGCCGGCGGACCCGGAGCGGGTGCGCGCGGTGGTGACCGCCGGGCCGGGTGGCCCGGTGCCGTCCGGCGACCAGCCGGACGCGGCGACGGAGGAGGTGGCCGGGTGAGTGGACTGGCGAGCCCCGCGGTCGCGGGCGTGCCGCGCGGATGCCGCGCGGGCGCGACGGGACGGCCGTCCCGGTGAGCCGCACCGCGCTGCTGGTGACGCACACCGGTCGCCGGCGCAGCACCGAGCACGCCCGCGCCGTCGCCGCCGACCTGATCTCGGCCGGCTTCGAGGTGCGGGTCGTGGCCGAGGAGGCCGACGACCTCGACCTGCCCGGAGTGGTCCCGGTGACCGGCCTCGAGGCGGCCGCGGGCGCGGAGATCGTCTTCGCGCTCGGCGGGGACGGCACCTTCCTGCGCGCGGCGGAGCTGGCCCGCCCGGAGAAGGTGCCGCTGATCGGCATCAACCTCGGCAAGGTCGGCTTCCTCGCCGAGGCCGAGATCGACGACCTGGACAGCGCGGTACGCGACGTGGTCGAGCGCAACTACACCGTCGACGAGCGGCTCACCCTCGACGTGACCGCCGAGTTCGACGGCGGGCCGACCATCGAGTCCTGGGCGCTCAACGAGATCAGCGTCGAGAAGGGCGAGCGCGCCCAGATGCTGGAGCTGATGGTCGACGTGGACGGCCGCCCGCTGTCCCGGTACGGCTGCGACGGCGTGGTCTGCGCGACCCCCACTGGCTCGACGGCGTACGCGTTCTCCGGCGGCGGGCCGGTGGTCTGGCCGGAGGTGGAGGCCCTGCTGCTGGTGCCGATCAGCGCGCACGCGCTGTTCAGCCGGCCGCTGGTCACCGCGCCCACCTCCACGTTCGTCATCACCGTCGACCCGTTCACCACCCTCGCCGTGATGTCCTGCGACGGCCGACGGGTCTACGACCTGCCGCCCGGGGCGCGGGTCACCGTGCGGCGCGGCGCGCTGCCGGTGCGCGTCGTGCGGCTGCGGGACCGCCCGTTCACCGACCGGCTGGTGGCGAAGTTCGACCTGCCCGTGCACGGCTGGCGCGGCAACCGCCGCTGACCCCGGGCCCGGCCGGCGCCGACGGGCCGCCCCGGCGAGGTGTCGGCGGGCGGACGCACCGGCGCGCGCACGCCGGCTGGTCAAGTGTCGGGGGCCGCGTCTACTGTCGGTTGCTGTGCTGGAAGAGCTGCGCATCACCGGACTGGGCGTCATCGAGGACACCACGCTGCCGCTGACCGGCGGCATGAACGTCATCACCGGCGAGACCGGGGCGGGCAAGACCATGGTGGTCACCGGCCTCGGCCTGCTCTTCGGCGGGCGGGCCGACGCCGGGCGGGTGCGCGCCCAGCCGGGCCGGGCGGTGGTCGAGGGCCGGCTGCGGCTCGCGGGCCGCGTCGCCGCCACCGTGCACGCGCGGATCACCGACGCGGGCGGCGAGCCCGACGAGGACGGCTCGGTGTTGCTGAGCCGCACCGTCACCGTGGAGGGCCGCTCCCGGGCGCACCTGGGCGGGCGGAGCATGCCGGTGTCGATGCTCGGCGAGGTGGGCGAGCAGGCGGTGGCCGTGCACGGCCAGTCCGACCAGCTGCGGCTGCTGCGGCCGGCCGAGCAGCGGGCGGCGCTGGACCGCTTCGCCGGCCCGGAGCACGAGAAGCTGCTCGACGCGCTGCGCGAGGCGTACGCCCGCTGGCGCGCGGTGGTCGACGACCTGTCCGACCGGCGGCGCAACGCCCGCGAGCGCAACCAGGAGGCGGACCTGCTGCGGCTCGGCCTCGACGAGATCACCCGGGTGGACCCGCAGCCCGGCGAGGACGACGAGCTGAAGGCGGAGGCGCAGCGGCTGGAGCACGCCGAGGGGCTGCGTACCGCGGCGCAGGTGGCCCACCAGTGCGTGGCCGGCGGCGTGGAGGCGACCGACGAGACGCCGGACGCGGCGGCGCTGCTCGGCACCGCCCGCCGCACCCTGGAGGCGCAGGCCGGCACGGACCCGGCGTTGGGTGAGCTGGCGGGGCGGCTGGAGGAGGCGGCGACTCTCGTCACGGACGTCTCCGCCGAGCTGTCGGCCTACCTCGCCGCGCTCGACGCCGACCCGGCCCGGTTGCAGACCGTCTACGAGCGGCGGGCGGCGCTGCGCGCGCTGACCCGCAAGTACGCCGACGACGTCGACGGGGTGATCGCCTGGGCCGAGCGTGCCCGCACCCGGCTGGCCGACCTGGACACCTCCGACGACCTCCTGGACGAGTTGGACCGGGAGGCCTCCCGGCTGGCCGGTGAGGTGGCCGACCTGGCCGGCCGGGTGTCGACGTCGCGGCAGGAGGCGGCGACCCGCTTCGCCGAGCAGGTCACCGTCGAGCTGGCCGGGCTGGCCATGCCGCACGCCCGGATCGAGGTGGCGGTGCTGCCCCGCGCCGCCGGGCGCGCCGAGCCGACCCTGCCGGTCAACGGCACCGAGGTCGGCGTCGGCCCGGACGGCGGCGACGAGGTCGAGCTGCGCCTGCTGGCCCACCCGGGCGCGCCCTCGCTGCCGTTGCAGCGCGGCGCCTCCGGCGGTGAGCTGTCGCGGGTGATGCTCGCCATCGAGGTGGTCTTCGCCGGCTCGGGCGGGCCACCCACGCTGGTCTTCGACGAGGTCGACGCCGGGGTCGGCGGCCAGGCCGCGGTCGAGATCGGCCGGCGGCTGGCCCGGCTGGCCCGTAGCCACCAGGTGCTGGTCGTCACTCACCTGCCGCAGGTGGCCGCGTTCGCCGACCGGCACTTGGTGGTGGCGAAGGACACGGGCGGGGCGGTCACCACCAGCGGGGTGCGGGTGGTGGAGGACACCGAGCGCGCCCGGGAGCTGGCCCGGATGCTCGCGGGTTTGCCCGACTCGGACCTGGGTATCGCGCACGCCGAGGAGCTTCTCGCCGTGGCGGCCCGGGAAAGGCGCCCGTGAGTCGGCGATTGTGAGCACAGGCACACCGGCCTGCGCGTTAGTGTGCTTCCCTGGGTAGGCGGCCCTGCTCAGGCATGTCGCGACAGAATTGCCTGCCTCACATGCCAGGATGGTCACGATGCGTCTACCCACGTTGCGCCGGACCCGGAACGCGGAACCGGGCAGGATCCTCGGCACCGCACGCCTCGACCGCCGGACAAAACGCCTGGTCGGCCGGCTCCGCCCCGGTGACATCGCGGTCATCGACCACGTCGATCTCGACCGTGTCGCCGCCGACTCGCTCGTCGCCGTCGGCGTCGGCGCCGTGCTCAACGCGAAGCCGTCGGTCTCCGGCCGCTACCCCAACCTCGGGCCCGAGGTGCTGGTCGCCGCCGGCATCCCGCTCCTGGACGACCTGGGGGAGGGGGTCTTCGAGCGGATCCGCGAGGGCGACACCGTCCGGATCGAGGGCAACACCGTCTTCCTCGGCGACGAGCCGGTGGGGCACGGCAGCCTCCAGGACGCCGAGTCGGTGGCCAAGTCGATGGCCGACGCCCGGGAGGGGCTCTCGGTCCAGTTGGAGGCGTTCGCCGCCAACACGATGGACTACCTCCGCCAGGAGCGCGACCTGCTCCTCGACGGGGTCGGCGTGCCGGAGATCCAGACCGAGATGCAGGGGCGGCACTGCCTGATCGTGGTGCGCGGCTACGACTACAAGGCCGACCTGGACGTGCTGCGCCCCTACATCCGCGAGTTCAAGCCGGTCCTGATCGGCGTCGACGGCGGCGCGGACGCGCTGGTGGAGGCCGGCTACACGCCGGACATGATCATCGGCGACATGGACTCGGTCACCGACGACGTGCTGCGCTGCGGCGCCGAGGTGATCGTGCACGCCTATCCGGACGGCCGGGCGCCCGGCCTGGCCCGGGTCAACGGCCTCGGCGTGCCGGCGGTGACCTTCCCGGCGGCGGCGACCAGCGAGGACCTGGCCATGCTGCTGGCCGACGAGAAGGGCGCCTCGCTGCTGGTCGCGGTCGGCACCCACGCCACGCTCGTCGAGTTCCTCGACAAGGGCCGCGGCGGGATGGCCTCCACGTTCCTGACCCGGCTCAAGGTGGGCGGCAAGCTGGTCGACGCCAAGGGCGTGAGCCGGCTCTACCGGCAGAGCATCTCCGGGTCGTCGCTGCTGCTGCTGGTGCTCTCCGCGATCGCGGCGATGGCCTCGGCCGTGGCGGTCTCCACCGTCGGCAAGGCGTATTTGGGCGTGGTCTCCGAGTGGTGGAACAATTTCGTGTTCCAGCTTGAACAGCTTTTCTAGCGTCCCACCGATCAAGAGGCTGCAGGTGTGATCAACTTCCGGTACCACGTCGTGTCCCTGACCGCCGTCTTCCTCGCGTTGGCGATCGGCCTGGTGGTCGGCACCGCCGCCCTCAACGGCCCGGTTGCCGACTCGCTCAAGGAACACGTCAACGGGCTGCGCAAGGACAACCAGCTGATGCGCCAGGCGGTCCAGAGCATGGAGAAGGAGCTCGAGCTCGAGGAGGAGTTCGCCGCCCAGATCGCGGAGGTCGTCCTGCCGGGCACGCTGACCGGCAAGCGGGTGCTGGTCGTCAGCCTGCCCACCGGGCGCGACCACACCGAGGGCGTGGTCAAGATGCTCCAGCTCGCCGGCGCCCAGGTGACCGGTCGCATCGACCTGCAGGACAAGTTCATCAACCCGGACAACAACAACAACCTGCTGGAGCTGGCGGTCACCGCTGCCCGCCCCACCGGCGCGCCGACCGCCGACCTGCCGAGCAACAGCAACGGTGTCGAGACGTCCAGCGCGCTGCTGGCCAGCGTCCTGATCGACCGGGCGGCCGGTGCCACCCCCGTCACCGAGGCCGACCGGCGGGCGGTGCTTGCCGCCTACGTCAACGCCAACTACCTGACCACCGAGAAGCCGGTCACCGCGCCGGCGGAGGCCGTCGTCCTGGTCAGCGGGCAGCCGTATGTGGACAAGGACTCGGCGAAGAAGGACGAGGCGGTGCTCAAGGTCGCCGAGCAGTTCGACCAGGCCGGCACCATCGTCGTCGGCGGCAACGGCTCGGCTGGCGGAAACCTGGTGGCCGCCGTCCGGAGCGACCCGGTGCTGGTGCAGACCATCTCCACCGTCGACAACGCCAACACCAACCAGGGCCAGCTGGTCACCGCCCTCGCGCTGGTGCAACAGGTCACCGAGAAGAAGGCCGGTCAGTACGGCGTCGCCGACAACGCCACCCTGCTGCCTAGACTGCCCCAGTGATGCTACGACGTACCCCGGTGTCCGGATCCAGCCTCGCCCACGTACGGCGGGAGGGGGACGCGTGAGCCTGCTCGGTCGACTGCTGATCGCCGGCGCGGGCGCCGCCGCCGCCCGTTACGCCCTGCGCGAGGTGCGCACCTCGCCGGCCGGGCCCGCGCTGGAGCGGACCAACTTCCGCGGCCGCACGGTGAGCCTGGCCGCCGGCCCCGCCCTCGCGGCAGGCGCCGCCGCGACGGGCGCGTTCGGCGCCTCCAGCGGCCCGTCGGGAGCCGCGGCCCTGGTCGCCGGGGTGGGTGCCGGGGCGGTCGGGCTCTACGACGACGTGGTCGGCACCCGGCCGGAGCAGAAGGCGGCCAAGGGGTTCGCGGGGCACCTGGCCGCGCTGCGCGAGGGCCGGGTCACCGCCGGGCTGGTCAAGGTCGTCGGGGTGGGCGCCGCGGGCCTCGGCGCCGCCGCGCTGCTCGCCGCGGACCCCCGGGTCGCCGGGCACCGGCGTCGCCAGCGGCAGGGCCCGCTGGGCCGGGGCGTCGACGTGCTGCTCGGCGCCGGTGTCATCGCCGGCACCGCGAACCTGCTCAACCTGCTGGACCTGCGTCCCGGCCGGGCGCTGAAGTCCGGCCTCCTGCTCGGCGCCCCGCTGGCCGGTGGCCCGCACGGCGGGATCGCCGCCGGTGCCGTCGGCGCCGCCGCCGGGCTGCTCCCCGCCGACCTCGGCGAGGACGTGATGCTCGGCGACAGCGGCGCGAACGCGCTCGGCGCGCTGCTCGGCGTGGCGCTGGCCGCGCGTACCGGGCCCGTCGGGCGGGCCGGGCTGCTCGCCGTGCTCGCCGGCCTCACCGCGGCCAGCGAGAAGGTCAGCTTCACCCAGGTCATCCAGCGCACCCCCGGGCTGCGCGAGCTCGACGCACTGGGCCGGCGCGCCGACTGACGTGACGACCCCGGCACCCCTCGCCGGCGCCGGCCGTGTCGCCGGAGCGGCCGCGCTCATCGCCGTACTCACCGTCCTCAGCCGGCTCGCCGGCTTCGGCCGTACCGCCGTCTTCACCTGGGTCGTGCAGAAGAGCGACCTCGGCGGCATGTACGTCATCGCCAACACCGCGCCGAACATCATCTTCGAGATCGTGGCCGGTGGCGCGTTGGCGAGCCTGGTCGTACCGCTGCTGGCCGGGCCGGTCGCGGCCGGTGACCGGCGCGCGGTGTCCGCCACCACCGGGGCCCTGCTCACCTGGACGGTCACCCTGCTGGTGCCGCTGGCCGTCCTGGTCGCGGTGGCGGCCGGCCCGATCGTGTCGCTGCTCAGCGAGGGGCGCTCCGAGGCCGAGCTGGCGGCCGGGGCGCGGATGCTGCGGGTCTTCGCCCCGCAGTTGCCGCTCTACGGCGTCGGCATCGTCCTCACCGGGGTGCTCCAGGCACACCGCCGCTTCGCCTGGCCGGTGATCGCGCCGCTGCTGTCCAGCCTCACCGTGATCGTGGTGTACCTCGTCTTCGCCGGGACGGAGGGACGAAGCGTCGGCGTGGCGCAGGTGAGCGGTGGAGGCGAGCTGCTCCTGTCGGCCGGCACCACGCTCGGCGTCGTGGTGCTGTCGCTGTCGCTGCTGGTCCCGCTGCGCCGGTTGGGCCTGCGGCCACGCCCCGGGTACGCGTTCCCGCCCGACGCCCGGGCGCGGGTGGGCGGGCTGGCGATGGCCGGGGCGATCACCGTCACCGCGCAGCAGCTCGCGCTCCTGGTGCTGCTCAACCGCGTCTCCGGCGGCCCGACCGGATCGCCGCAGGTGTTCAACCTGGCTCAGACGATGTACCTGCTGCCCTGGGCGGTGCTCGCGGTCCCGCTCGCGGTGGCGGCGTACCCGACGCTGGCGACCGCCGCCGCGGCGGGGCGGGACGAGGAGTACCGGCGCACGCTCTCCTCGACCGTGCGTGGGGTGGTGCTGTTCAGCTGCCTCGGCGCGGCGGCACTGGTCGGCACGGCCGCGCCGGTCGCCGCGTTCTTCTACCCGGGCGACCCGGCCTCCACCGCCGCGGCCATCGCCGGCTTCGCCCCCGGGCTGCTCGGCTACGGCCTCTTCGCGGTGCTCTCCCGCGCCCTCTACGCACGGGGCGACACCCGCCCGGCGACCTTCGCGATCACCGCCGGCTGGCTGGCCGTACCGGTGGTGGCGGTGCCGCTGGCAGTCCTCCTGCCGGTGACGGACCGGGTGCTCGCGGTCGCCCTGGCCAACTCGGCCGGGATGGTGCTGCTCGGCGGGCTGCTGCTCGTCGCGGTGTGGCGCTCGGCCGGGCGCCCCGCGCTCGCCGGAGCGGGCCGGGCCGGCGCCGCCGGACTGCTCGCCGGCGCCCTGGCCGCGCTCGCCGGAACGGCCCTCGCCCGCTGGCTCGACGCGGCCGCCGGCGGCACCCCGACGACACCGGGTGCACTCGTGCAGGGCATGCTGTCCGGAGCCTTGGTCGGCGTCGTGTTCCTCGCCGTCGTCTGGCTGGTCGACCGGCGGGACGTGACGCCGCTGCTCGCCGGGGTGCTCCGGCGGCTGGGCAGGGCGGGCCGGCGTGGGCCGGCGGCCCCCGCCGATGGGACGGGCGAGGGCGACATCCCCCCGGAACGGGGTGGCGGGAAGGAGACGGTGTCCCGGTGAGCGGGTGCAGGACGGGTGACCGGCCGACGACTACCGACGAACGGGGGTGGTCGCGGTGACGCAGCCGGCACCGTTTCCCGGCTGGCGCGGCACGGTGGCCCTGCTGCTCGCCTCCAGCACCGGCGGCGTCGGGCAGCACGTCCGCTCGCTGGCCGAGGGGCTGACCGCCGCGGGCGCCTCCGTGCTGGTCTGCGGCCCCGCCGCGACGCAGGAGCAGTTCGACTTCACGGGCGTCGGCGCCCGGTTCCTGCCGGTGGAGATCCCGGCCAGCCCGACCCCGGCCGACGCCCGCGCGGTCACCACGCTGCGCCGGGCCCTCGCCGCCGAACCGGTCGACGTGCTGCACGCCCACGGCCTGCGCGCCGGGCTCGTCGCCGTGCTCGCCCGACCCGCCGCCCCGCTCGTGGTCACCTGGCACAACGCGGTGCTCGCCGGCGGCCTGCGCGGTGGCGTGTCGCGCCTCGTCGAGCGGGTGGTCGCCCGGGGCGCCCGGGTGGCGCTCGGCGCCTCCACCGACCTGGTCGAGCGGGCCACCGCGCTGGGCGCGGCGGACGCCCGGCTCGCCCCGGTCGCCGCGCCGGCACTGCCCGCGCCGCGCCGCCGCCGGGCCGCCGTCCGCGCCGAGTTCGGCGTCGGCCAGGACCGGCCGCTGATCCTCTCCGTGGGCCGGCTGCACCCGCAGAAGCGGTACGACGTGCTGATCGACGCCGCCGCCCGGTGGCGTACCCGGACACCGGCGCCGGTCGTGGTGATCGCCGGCAGCGGCCCCGCCTACCTGCCGCTGGCGGCCCGGATCTCCGCCGCCCGGGCCCCGGTGACCCTGCTCGGGCACCGCACCGACGTGGCCGACCTGCTGGCCGGGGCCGACCTGGCGCTGGTGACCAGCGACTGGGAGGCCCGTCAGCTCTTCGCGCAGGAGGCGATGCGGGCCGGCGTACCACTGGTGGCGACGGCGGTCGGCGGCCTGCCGGAGCTGGTCGGCGACGCCGCGGTGTTGGTGCCGCCGGCGGACGTGGACGCCGTCGACGCGGCCGTGCGCGCCCTGCTCGACGACGACGCCGGGCGGGCCGAGCTGGCGCGGCGCGGCGCCGCCCGGGCCGCCTCCTGGCCCACCGAGGCGGACACCCTTGCCCAGTTGGCGGCGCTCTACGCCGAGCTGGCCCCGCACGGCGCCGGACCGGCCGCCCCCGGCGCCGACGCCCCGTCGACGGGACGCCGGTGATGCGGCGCAGAATCGCCCCGATCCTGCTGACCCTGGTCGTGGTGGCGCTGGGCATCACCGCGCTGACCGCCCGCCCCGAACGGGCGGCGTCGCCCGGGCGTACCGCCGACTTCGTGGTGCTGGTCGGGGTTGCCGGGCTGCGCTGGGAGGACGTCGACCCGCAGACCACGCCGACGTTGTGGCGGATGGCCCAGGACGGCTCGATCGGCTCCCTGTCGGTCCGTTCCGCGCACCGCCCGACCTGCCCGGTGGACGGCTGGCTGACCCTCGGCGCCGGCAGCTACGCCGCCTGGAACGGCAGCCGGCAGGCCGGGGGCTGTCCACCGGCCCAGGTGACGGTCGAGCAGCCCGACGGCATCGGCGCGAACCTGCCCGACCAGGAGAGCGTCGTCCTGCACAACCAGGAGCGGCTGCCCTGGGGCACGGTGCCCGGCGCGCTGGCGGAGTCCGTGCGCTGCTCGGTGGCGGTCGGGCCCGGCGCGGCCGTGGCCGCCGCCCGACCGTTCGGCCGCGTCGACCGGTACGCGCCGGCGCTCCCGGCGGACCCGACGGGCCTGCTCGGCTCCTGCGTGCTGAGCATCGTCGACCTCGGCACGGTCACCGGCGAGGACCCGGCGGCCCGGGCCGCGGTCGCTCGGGAGGCGGACGCCCGCCTGGCCCGGGTGCTGGCCGCCCGGCCGCCCCGCTCGCTGGTGCTCGTCGCCGGGGTGTCCGACACCGACGCCCCGTCCCGGCTGCACGTCGCCGTCGCCGACGGGCCGGGTTGGGAAGGCGGGTGGCTCACCTCGGCCAGCACCGGCCGCGAGGGGTACCTGCAACTGGTCGACCTCGCGCCGACCGCGCTCACCGCGCTGGGCCGGCCGATGCCCGAACGGCTCTTCCTCGGCCGCCCCGCCGAGTCGGTCGGCGGGCGGCCGGCGGACCTCGCCGCCGCGATCGCCGCGCCGGCGGACGCCGACCGGGAGGCGGCCGCCCAGCGCCGGGTGGCCGACTGGTTCTTCACCCTGCTGGCCGGCGCCCAGGTGCTGCTGGCCGTGGCGGTGCTGCCGCTGCTGCGCCGGGCACGCCGGCACGCCGGCCCGTACGGCCCGGAGCCGGTCTCGCGGCGGGTGGTGGCGGTCGTGGAGCTGCTGCTGGTCGCGGCGGCCCTCGCCGTCCCGGCCGCGCTGCTGGCCGACGCCGTGCCCTGGTGGCGCGGGGACCACGCGGGCGTCTACTTCGCCGGGGTGACCGTGCTGCTGCTGGTCGCCGCGACCGCCGTGGTGCGGCTCGCGCCCGGGCACGCGAGCACGCTCGGTCCGCTCGGTGCGGTGGCCGGCCTGACCACGCTGGCCGTGGGGCTGGACGTGCTCACCGGCGCCCGCCTCCAGCTCAACGGGGTGGTCGGCTACTCCGCCCTGGAGGGCGGCCGGTACGCCGGGCTGGGCACCGTCGGGCTCGGGGTGTTCCTGGCCGGGTCCCTGCTGAGCGCGGGATGGCTGGCCCAGCGGGTCCGCCGGTCCTGGCGGCCGCCCGTGATGGTGGCCGTCGGCGGCGCCGCCGTGCTGGTCGTCGGCAGCCCGTACCTGGGGGCCGACCCGATCGGCGCGATCGCGCTGACCGCCGGGCTGAGCGTCGCCGCGGCGATCAGCGCCGGCGGCTGGCTGACGATCAGCAGGCTCGCCTGGGCCACCATGGCCGGGCTCGCGCTGACGATCGGCTTCGCGGTGCTCGACCTGCGCCGGCCCGCCGCCGAGCGGGGCAGCCTCGGCCGGTTCCTGGCCGCCGTCGGTGACGGCACCGGCGGGCTCACCGTGCACCGCTCCAGCACGGCCAACTTCGAGACCCTGGTCAACAGCCCGCTGACGGTGCTGGCCCTGGCCGGCGCCCTGCTGGTCTGGTTCGCCCTGCTCCAGCCGTGGGGCGGGCTGATGCGGCTGTTCGGCATCTACCCGGCGATGCGGGCGGCGATGGCCGGCACCGCCGTCGCCGCGGTGATCGGCGGGGTGCTGGGCGGCGACGCCCTGGACGTGGCCGGCGCGGCCGCCGCCCTGGTGGTGCCGATGGCGGCGCTGGCCGCGCTGCGGGTGCTCGACCACTCCACCGACCGCACGCTGCCCGACGCGGCCCGCCCGCGCGACGAGGGGCCCGGCGGTACGGGCGACGGCTCCGGCGGGGACACCGGCGGGGGACCGGACGGCGCCGGCCCGGACCGCCCGGCACCGCCCGGCGCGGGGCCGGGCGCCGCCCGTACCCCCGATGCGGGTGCGGGACCGGCCACGGCGGCGGCGCCCCCGGCTCCGCGCGCCCCGGGCCCGGCGACCGGGGCGGCCGGACCGACGGCCGCAACCGGCGCGGGGGAGCGCGCGCCGGCCGGCCTGGCATCGACCGAGGTCACCGCCGGCTGAGGCGCGGGCGGGACGTCCCGCAGCCCGCTCCGGGTGCGCCCGGCGGGTGGGCCGGGAGAGGTGTTACCGTGGAATCCCGTGGATCGCGTGATCACTTGGCTGATCGGCACGGCGGTCTGCACGACCGCGACGGACGACACGGGAGCAGGCCTTGGCCCCTTCAGCACGGACGACCAGGCACATTTTCGTCACCGGGGGAGTCGCCTCCTCGCTGGGTAAGGGCCTCACCGCCTCCAGCCTCGGCAACCTGCTCACCGCGCGCGGCCTGCGCGTGGTCATGCAGAAGCTCGACCCCTACCTCAACGTCGACCCGGGGACGATGAACCCGTTCCAGCACGGCGAGGTCTTCGTCACCGAGGACGGCGCCGAGACCGACCTCGACGTCGGGCACTACGAGCGGTTCCTGGACCGGGCGCTCTCCGGCAAGGCGAACGTCACCACCGGGCAGATCTACTCGGAGGTGATCGCCAAGGAGCGGCGCGGCGAGTACCTGGGCGACACCGTCCAGGTCATCCCGCACATCACCAACGAGATCAAGTCGCGGATCCTGGCGATGGCCGACCCGGACGACGACGGCCAGGTGCCGGACGTGGTGATCACCGAGGTCGGCGGCACCGTCGGCGACATCGAGTCGCTGCCGTTCCTGGAGTCGATCCGCCAGGTCCGCCACGACCTGGGCCGCGACAACTGCTTCTACCTGCACGTCTCGCTGGTGCCGTACCTGGCGCCGTCGGGCGAGCTGAAGACGAAGCCGACCCAGCACTCGGTGGCCCAGCTGCGCAGCATCGGCATCCAGCCCGACGCGCTGGTGCTGCGCTGCGACCGGGAGATCCCCGACAAGGTCAAGCAGAAGCTGTCGCTCTACTGCGACGTCGACCGCGAGGCCGTCACCGCCGCCCCGGACGCGCCGAGCATCTACGACATCCCGAAGGTGCTGCACCGCGAGGGCCTCGACGCGTACGTGGTGCGCCGGCTCGGCCTCTCCTTCCGGGACGTCGACTGGGCCAGCTGGGACGACCTGCTGGACCGGGTGCACCAGCCCCGGCACACCGTCACCGTCGCCGTGGTCGGCAAGTACGTCGACCTGCCCGACGCGTACCTGTCGGTCAGCGAGGCGATCCGGGCCGCCGGCTTCGGCCACCGGTCCCGGGTGCAGCTGCGCTGGGTGCCCAGCGACGAGTGCGTCACCCCGTCCGGCGCGGCGGCCGCCCTGGCCGGTGTCGACGGCATCGTCATCCCCGGCGGCTTCGGGGTGCGCGGCATCGAGGGCAAGATCGGCACCGCCCGGTACGCCCGGGAGAACGGCATCCCGCTGCTCGGCCTCTGCCTCGGCCTGCAGTGCATGACCATCGACGTGGCCCGGCACCTGGCCGGCCTCGACGGCGCCAACTCGCTGGAGTTCGACGAGGAGGCCGCGCACCCGGTCATCGCCACCATGGCCGACCAGGAGGACATCGTGGCCGGCAGGGGCGACCTGGGCGGCACCATGCGGCTGGGCGCGTACCCGGCGGCGCTCGCCGAGGGCTCGCTGGTCGCCGAGGCGTACGGCAGCACCGAGGTCAGCGAGCGGCACCGGCACCGGTACGAGGTGAACAACGCCTACCGCGACGCGCTGACCAAGGCGGGCCTGCACATCTCCGGCACCTCGCCCGACGGGCGGCTGGTCGAGTTCATCGAGCTGGACCGGGACCTGCACCCGTTCTTCGTGGCCACCCAGGCGCACCCGGAGCTGAAGAGCCGGCCGACCCGGCCGCACCCGCTGTTCGCCTCCTTCGTGAAGGCGGCGGTGGCCTACTCGGAGGCCGACCAGCTCCCCGTCGACCTGGAGGCCGCCGAGAGCGCGGCGGCGCAGAACGCCGCCCGCAACGGTGGCGCCGCCGCGAAGGCGACGTCGGCCTCGTGAGCGAGCGTAGCGAGCGAACCATCGGGCACCGCTGCGCGGCGCCTCGCGCCGCTGGCACGCGAAGCGGGGCGGCGGCGTGAGCGAGCGTGGCACCGGGCCCGACAGCGGCGTGCGCGCCGTCGAGCACCGCTACGAGGTGCGCTCCCGCACCGAGCGCTACCGGGGTCGGATCTTCGACGTGGTCAGCGAGGAGGTGACCATGCCGGGCGGCGGGACGGGGGTCCGCGACTTCGTCCGGCACGTCGGCGCGGTCGCCGTGGTGGCGCTCGACTCCGCCGGCCAGGTGGTGCTGATCCGCCAGTACCGGCACCCGGTGGGGCGGCACCTGTGGGAGCTGCCGGCCGGGCTGACCGACGTCTCCGGCGAGGACCTGGCCGCCGCCGCGGTCCGGGAGCTGGCCGAGGAGGTCGACCTCACCGCGGGGCGGATCGACGTCCTGGTGGACCTGCACAGCTCGCCGGGCTTCACCAACGAGCTGGTCCGGGTCTTCCTGGCCCGGGACCTGGCCGACGTGCCGGCGGAGCAGCGGCACGAGCGTCGCGAGGAGGAGGCCGACCTCCAGGTCGTCCGCATCGACCTGGACGAGGCGGTCGGCATGGTCCTCGCGGGCGAGATCACCAACGCCTCCTGCGTGGCCGGGCTGCTCGCCGCCGCCCGGGCCCGCGACACCGGCTGGTCGGCGCTGCGCCGGGCCGACGCGCCCCTGCCGGGCTGAGCCGGGAAGAACGTGAAGGGGCCGTGCGGTACGTCCGCACGGCCCCTTTCGTCGTTCCGGGTCGTCAGTCGCGCAGCGGCCGGCCCTGCCCGTCGACGCCACCGTTGATCAGGATCAGGACGCCGTCGACGAGGCCCCAGATGCCGCCGATGCCGCACGTCACGAGGGACACGATGAGCTGGATGACGCCGGTCTTGGTGTCGCCCATGTAGAAGCGGCCGACGCCGAAGGTGCCCAGCACGATCTGCAGGACGCCCGCGACGACCTTGCTCTTGTCGGAGACACCCGACGGGTACCCGGGCTGGTTGGGGAAGCCGGGCTGGTAAGGAGGTGTGGTCATGAGGCGACACCCTAGTGATCCACTGCTCTCCTGTCCGCAGCGGCACCCGAAGAGTGGGACGATAATGGATGAACACTGTCCTGACGGCTGAGGCGCGGGTCCCACCGCCGGCCCGGTTCACGCCTGACACATCGTCAGCGGGTGCGGGCACCGGATGTCACTGTGCTGCCTCATCGGGGGCGGCGACGCGCCTAGACTGCCGCCGGCGGGACCGGTGGACCGCGGCGGCAAAGGGGCCGTCGTGGCACCGCGCAGTCGGGGGAGCGCAGCCCCGAAGAGAGGTGTCTGCATCGTGAAGGTCGGAATCCCACGCGAGGTCAAGAACCACGAGTACCGCGTGGCGATCACGCCGGCGGGCGTCAACGAGTTCGTCCGCAGCGGTCACCAGGTCTTCGTCGAGTCCGGCGCCGGCGTCGGGTCCAGCATCGGCGACGACGAGTTCACCGCCGCCGGTGCCAAGATCCTGGCCACCGCCGACGAGGTGTGGGAGACCGCCGAGCTGGTGCTCAAGGTCAAGGAGCCGATCGCCGAGGAGTACCACCGGATGCGCGAGGGGCAGGTGCTCTTCACCTACCTGCACCTGGCCGCCTCGAAGGCGTGCACCGACGCGCTGGTCGACCGCAAGGTCACCGGCATCGCGTACGAGACCGTCGAGCTGCCCGACCGGTCGCTGCCGCTGCTCGCCCCGATGTCCGAGGTGGCCGGTCGCCTCGCCCCGCAGGTGGGCGCCTACCACCTCCAGCGGCAGGGCGGCGGGCGCGGCATCCTGATGGGCGGCGTCTCCGGCGTGTACGCCGCGAAGACGGTGGTCATCGGCGCCGGCGTCTCCGGCATGAACGCCGCCGCGATCGCGCTCGGCCTGCAGGCCGAGGTGCTGCTGCTGGACAAGAACGTCGCCCGGCTGCGCCAGGCCGACGCCATCTACCGGGGCCACCTGCAGACGGTCGCCTCCAACGCGTACGAGATCGAGCGGGCCGTGCTGGACGCGGACCTCGTCATCGGCGCGGTGCTGGTGCCCGGCGCGAAGGCCCCGACCCTGATCTCCAACGAGCTGGTCTCCCGGATGAAGCCGGGCAGCGTGCTTGTCGACATCTCCATCGACCAGGGCGGCTGCTTCGAGGACTCGCGTCCCACCACGCACGCCGAGCCGACCTACCAGGTGCACGACTCGATCTTCTACTGCGTGGCGAACATGCCGGGCGCGGTGCCGCACACCAGCACCTACGCGCTGACCAACGTCACCCTGCCGTACGCGCTGGAGCTGGCCAACCACGGCTGGCGCGAGGCGCTGCGTCGCGACCCGGCGCTGGCGCTGGGCCTGAACACCCACGACGGGCAGGTCACCTACGGCCCGGTCGCCGAGGCGCACGGCATGGCGCCCCTCGCGCTGGCCGACGCGCTGGCCTGAGAGGTGGCGGGCTGACCGGCACACCGGACGGGGCCGGCGCGGGCGTGGAGCCCGCGCCGGCCCTGCGTCGTGCCGTCCGCGGCTACCTCGACCACCTCACCGTCGAACGGGGACTGTCGGCGAACACGCTCGCGTCGTACCGACGGGACCTGGAGCGCTACCTGGCCACCCTGGCGGCGGCCGGCGTGCCGGACCTGGCCGCCGTCGGCCCGGGGCAGGTCGAGGCGCACCTGGCCCGGCTGCGCGCCGGCGACGAGGAGCATCCGCCGCTCGCGGTGGCCTCCGCCGCGCGGGCGGCCAGCGCGGTACGCGGCCTGCACCGGTTCGCGCTGCGCGAGGGGCTGGCCGGCGCCGACCCGAGCCGGGACGTCCGCCCGCCCACGCCGCCGCGCCGGCTGCCCCGCGCGCTGCCGGCCGACGCCGTGGTGCGGCTGCTGGAGACCGCCGGGTCGCTGACCGCCGCCGGCGACCAGGCGCCGCTCGCGCTGCGCGACCGGGCGCTGCTGGAGTTCCTGTACGGCACCGGGGCGCGGATCTCCGAGGCGGTCGGCGCCGCCGTGGACGACCTGGACGTGGACGAGGGCACCGTGCTGCTGCGCGGCAAGGGCGGCCGCACCCGGCTCGTCCCGGTCGGGGGGTGCGCCGTCGAGGCGGTACGGGCCTGGCTGGTGCGGGCCCGCCCCGGGCTCGCCGCCGCCGGCCGGGGCACCCCGGCGGTCTTCCTCAACGCCCGCGGCGGCGCGTTGACCCGGCAGGGCGCGTGGACCATCCTGCGTCGCGCCGCCCAGCGGGCCGGGCTGCCGGTGGACGGCCCGGAGGCGGTCTCCCCGCACACCCTGCGCCACTCCTACGCCACTCACCTGCTCGACGGCGGCGCGGACGTACGGGTGGTGCAGGAACTGCTCGGCCACGCCTCGGTGACCACCACCCAGGTCTACACCCTGGTCACGGTCGAGCGGCTCCGCGAGGTGTACGCCACCGCCCATCCCCGGGCGCGGGGTTGACCCGCCCGGCTCCGGCTCCGGTCCCGGTCCCGGTCCCGGTCCCGGTCCCGGTCCCGGTCCCGGTCCCGGTCCCGGGCGTGGGGCCGACCGTCGGCCGTCCCGCCGGGGCCGGCCGGACCCCGGTCTGCTCCGGTGGCCGCCGGCCAGTCCACGCGGCGCGACGGTGTCCGGGGCGGCGCGCGCAGCACGCCGCCGGTGGCTGGCCTGGTCGGCGGGGCGGCGACACGCCGAGCGGGTGCGACCGGGCCGCCGGGCGGTGGCGTACAGTCGGCATCGGCGCGGACCTCCTGGGGCGATGGTGATGCAGACCGGGGTGCGCAGCGGCGCCGCGAAGGACGTCGGACGGCTCCGACGCCGGGTGGTCGTCGGGAGGGGGCAACGAGCACATGGCTGGCAACGGTGACCGTGCCGAGACCTGGACGTCGGAGCTCCGCGAGCAGCAGGCCACGCTCGGGGCGGATCTCGGTCCGGCGGATCCGGCGGCATACACGATGCGTAAGCCGATTCCCGAGCCGATGCCGACCGACCGGCACGGCCCGGCGCGGATCATCGCGATGGCCAACCAGAAGGGTGGTGTGGGCAAGACCACCACGACCATCAACCTGGGCGCCGCACTGGCCGAGTACGGCCGCAAGGTGCTGCTTGTCGACTTCGACCCGCAGGGCGCCCTCTCGGTCGGGCTGGGGGTCAACCCGCACAACCTCGACCTGTCGGTCTACAACCTGCTCATGCAGGACGACGTCACCGCCGAGGACGTCCTGATCAAGACCGACGTGGCGGGGCTGCACCTGCTGCCCGCCAACATCGACCTCTCCGCGGCCGAGATCCAGCTGGTCAACGAGGTCGCCCGGGAGATGGCCCTGGCCCGTGTGCTCCGGTCAGTCCGCAAGGAGTACGACTACATCCTGATCGACTGCCAGCCCTCGCTGGGCCTGCTGGCGATCAACGCGCTGACCGTGGCGCACGGCGTGCTCATCCCGCTGGAGTGCGAGTTCTTCAGCCTGCGCGGGGTGGCCCTGCTGCTGGACACCATCGACAAGGTGCGCGAGCGGCTCAACTTCGACCTGGAGCTCGAGGGCATCCTCGCCACCATGTACGACAGCCGCACCACCCACTGCCGCCAGGTGCTCCAGCGGGTGGTGGAGGCCTTCGGCGACAAGGTCTACCAGACGGTGATCACCAAGACCGTCAAGTTCCCCGAGTCCACCGTCGCCGGTGCCCCGATCACCACGCTCGACCCGGCCTCGTCCGGCGCCCGCAACTACCGTCAGCTGGCCCGCGAGGTGATCGCCGCCCAGGCCGAGCGGTAGGCCGGCGTGCACCTTCGCGCCGAGCGGGCCGGGGCGTGGACTACGGTCTTCCGGTGACCGCGCCACCCCTCGACCCTCCGACGACGCCGGAGCAGCCGCCCGTACGGGCCGCCGAGGCCGTCGCCGAGGTGCCGACGGATCCGGCCGGCGTGCCCGAGGCGGCGGTGGAGAGCGGCGGGTTCACCGTCCGGCTGGCGAACTTCACCGGCCCGTTCGACCTGCTGCTCCAGCTCATCGGCAAGCACAAGCTCGACGTGACCGAGGTGGCGCTGCACCGGGTCACCGACGAGTTCATCGCCTACATCCGCGCGATGGGCGACCAGTGGGACCTGGACGAGGCCAGCGAGTTCCTGCTCATCGCCGCGACGCTGCTCGACCTGAAGGCGGCCCGGCTGCTGCCCGCCGCCGAGGTCGAGGACGAGGAGGACCTCGCGCTGCTGGAGGCGCGGGACCTGCTCTTCGCCCGGCTGTTGCAGTACAAGGCGTACAAGGAGGCGGCGGCGCACATCGCCGCGCTGGAGGAGGTCGGCGGCCGGCGGTACCCCCGCGCGGTCACCCTGGAGGCCCGGTACGCCGACGCGCTGCCCGACCTGGTGCTCGGCATCGGCCCGGAACGGCTGCTGAAGCTGGCGATCAGGGCGATGACGCCGAAGCCGGTGCCCGAGGTCTCCATCGCCCACGTGCACATGGTCCGGGTCAGCGTCCGGGAGCACGCGGGCATCCTCACCGAGCGGCTGCGCCGGGTCGGCACGGCCACCTTCTCGCTGCTCTGCGCCGACTGCGAGGCCACCCTGGAGGTGGTGGCCCGGTTCCTGGCCCTGCTGGAGCTCTACCGGGAGGGCCTGGTCGCCTTCGTCCAGGAGCAGGCCCTGGAGGAGTTGACCGTACGCTGGACCGGTCCTGCCGACGGCGGCCCAGACCTGCACGTCGACGAGTACGCCGGCACCCCGCCCGAGTCGGCGGGCTCCGATCCGTTGCCGGCCGCGTCGGCCGAGCGGCGGCCGGTGTGGGACGGCACGGTGGACGAGAGCGGCTCAGGCGCGGTCGCAGGTGCGCTGGCGGCCGACACCGCATCGGCGGCGGACGCCGGGCCGGCCGTGCTCGACAGCGACTCGATGCCGGGTGCGACGGCGGACGCCGAATCGGTGGTCGACAACGGATCGGCGCCGCCTGCGGTGGCGGACGTCGGTTCGGTGGCCGACGCCGGAACGGCAGAGGCTGACAGCGGGGCGGCGTCGGGTGTGGCGGCGCTGGAGAGCGGGACGTCGCCGGGTGTGCCGGCGGACGAGAGCGGGGCGGCGACGCCGGAGGAGCGAGCGGGATGAGCAGCGACGAGCGTCGGGACTCCCTGGCCGACCAGGCCGCCGCCTGGGTGCCGCCCTGGCAGCGCCCCACGACCCCCGCCGCGGCCCCCGAAGCCGGAGATCTTGGTAGTTCCGCGCCCCCTGAGGGGCCTGAACCTACCAAGATCTCCGAGGACTCCGACGCCGCACGGGAGGCGGGTGCGGGGGCGGGCTTCGAGGATTCCGACGCCGCGCCCGGCGCGGAGGTGGGCTCGGGCGCGGCGACTGCCAACGGGGATCAGCCCAGGGAGCCGGCAGGACCTGAGGAGCCGGCATCGGCGGCTGGGCTTGAAGCGCCGGCACCGGCGGCTGGGCCTGAGGAGCCGGCACCGGTGGCCGGGTCGGCGGGGCCTGCAGGGTCGGCGGGGGAGAGCGGGGCCGCGGTCGGGTCGGCGGGAAGTGGAGCGGCGGGGGAGAGCGGGGCTGCGGTCGGGTCGGCGGGGCGGGGACCGACGGGGGGCGTACCCGCGAAGGGGCTGGCGGGGCGGCGGCGGGCGGTGCCCGAGCCGGCGCCGGAACTCGACGACGCGGAGCTGCGCGGGGCGCTGGAGGCGATCCTGCTGGTGGTGGACGAGCCGGTCAGCGAGCTGGTGCTCGCCCAGGTGCTGGAGCAACCCGCCGAGCGGATCGGGCCGGTGTTGGACGAGATCGCCGCGGGCTACACGGCCGCCGGACACGGCTTCGAGCTGCGTCGGGCCGCGGGTGGCTGGCGTCTCTACACCCGCCCGGAATACGCCACCTACGTGGAACGGTTCGTACTGGACGGGCAGTCCGTGCGGCTGACCCAGGCCGCGCTGGAGACACTGGCCGTGGTCGCCTACAAGCAGCCCGTGACCCGGTCGCGGATCTCCGCCATCCGGGGTGTCAACTGCGACGGGGTGATCCGTACCCTGGTCTCCCGCGGGTTGGTCGAGGAGTGCGGCACCGAACCGGACAGCGGGGCGTTCCTCTACCGGACCACCACGATGTTCCTGGAGAAGCTCGGGCTGAACAGCGTCGACGACCTCCCGCCGCTGGCCCCGTTCCTTCCCGACGACGTAGAAGAGCTTGCCGATGCCACGCGATGACCGCACGCCCCGCCCCGACGCGCCCGCCTTCGAGGGGGCCGAGCGCCTGCAGAAGGTGCTGGCCGCCGCCGGCGTGGGTTCCCGGCGCGCCTGCGAGGACCTGATCTTCCGTCGCCGGGTCACCGTCGACGGCCGGGTCGCCCAGCTCGGCGACAAGGTCGACCCCGCCACCGCCGTGATCCACGTCGACGGCGAGCGCCTCGTCGCCGACACCCGACTGGTCTACCTTGCCATGAACAAGCCCCGCGGGGTCGTCTCCACGATGGCCGACGAGAAGGGCCGCACGGCGCTCGCCGACTTCCTCGGCAACCGGGTGGAGCAGCGGGTCTACCACGTCGGGCGGCTCGACGCCGACAGCGAGGGCCTGCTGCTGCTCACCAACGACGGCACCCTCGCGCACAAGCTGATGCACCCGTCGTACGGGGTGCAGAAGACGTACCTGTGCGAGGTGTCCGGGCCGATCCCGCGCAACCTCGGCAAGCGGCTGATGGCCGGCGTGGAACTCGAGGACGGGCCGGCGAAGGTCGACTCCTTCCGGGTGGTGGACACGCTGGGACGGACCGCCCAGGTGGAGCTGAGCCTGCACGAGGGACGCAAGCACATCGTCCGCCGCCTGCTCGGCGAGGCGGGCCATCCGGTGAGCCGGCTGGTGCGTACCGCGATCGGGCCGATCCGGCTGGGCGACCTGCGCGCCGGGCGGACGCGGCGGCTGACCAACGCGGAGGTCGCCGCCCTGTTCAAGGCCGTGGGTGACTGACCCCCGAGTTCGGGGTACGGCTGCCGGTAGGCTCCCTGGCGGCCCGGCGCGGGCGGCGCCCACCGGGCGGCGCGACGCCGGGCATCATTGAGAACGTTTGGACAACCGCTCGCGACACATCCGGTGTTTCGTGAGGTACGGGCTGAGGAGGACGACGGTGGAGGAAAACGAACGGGCCGGGCGATGTGTGGTCGCTGTGGACGGACCGTCCGGTTCGGGTAAGTCCACCGTCTCCCGGCGGCTCGCCGTCGGCCTCGGTGCCCGCTATCTCGACACCGGCGCCATGTACCGCGCCATCACCTGGGCGGTGCTGCGCTCGGGGGTCGACTTGACCGACGCCGAGTCGGTGGCCAAGGTCGCCGGCGAGGTGGACCTGCGCATCGGCACCGACCCGCAGGGGTACGGCGTGACCGCCGACGGCGTGAACGTCGACGCCGAGATCCGTGGGCCGGAGGTGACCGGGGCGGTCTCCGCCGTAGCCGCCGTGCCGGCGGTGCGCGCGCTGCTGGTCACCCGGCAGCAGGAGATGATCACCAATGCCGGCCGGATCGTGGTCGAGGGCCGCGACATCGGGTCCGTGGTGGCCCCGGACGCCGACCTGAAGGTCTACCTCACCGCCTCCGAGGCGGCCCGGGCCGCCCGACGCAGCGCCGAGGATGCCGCCGACGTGGCGGCGACGGCGGCCGACCTGGCCCGGCGGGACCGGCTCGACTCGACGCGCAAGGCCGACCCGCTGACCCAGGCCGCCGACGCCGTGGTGCTGGACACCACCGAGTTGGGCATCGACGAGGTCGTCGGGCGCCTGCGCGACCTGCTGACCGATCGGGGTGTGGCATGACCGACACCGACGGGTGGATCGAGCTGCGGGAACCGGACGTCGACACCGAGGAGCCGACCGGGCCGCAGCCGGTCGTGGCCGTGGTCGGCCGCCCCAACGTGGGCAAGTCGACCCTGGTCAACCGGATCATCGGGCGCCGTCAGGCGGTCGTCGAGGACGTCCCCGGGGTCACCCGGGACCGGGTGCCGTACGACGCGCAGTGGGCCGGCCGGCAGTTCACCGTGGTGGACACCGGCGGCTGGGAGCCCGACGCCAAGGACCGGGCCGCCGCGATCGCGGCGCAGGCCGAGACGGCGGTCGTCACGGCCGACGTGGTGCTGTTCGTGGTCGACGCGATGGTCGGCTCGACGGACGTGGACGAGGCGGCCGTACGGATGCTGCGCCGCAGCGCCAAGCCGGTGATCCTGGTCGCGAACAAGGCCGACAACACCGCCATCGAGATGGAAGCCACCTCGCTGTGGTCGCTGGGCCTGGGTGAGCCGTACCCGGTGTCGGCGCTGCATGGACGTGGCTCCGGCGACCTGCTCGACGCCATCATGGCCGCGCTGCCGGAGGCCCCGAAGATCGTCGAGAACCGCCCGCGCGGCCCGCGCCGGGTGGCCCTCGTCGGCCGGCCGAACGTCGGCAAGTCCAGCCTGCTCAACCGCTTCTCGGGCGAGGAGCGGGCGGTCGTCGACTCGGTCGCCGGCACCACCGTGGACCCGGTCGACAGCCTGGTCGAGATCGGCGGGGAGACCTGGCAGCTCGTCGACACGGCGGGCCTGCGCAAGCGGGTCGGCAAGGCCAGCGGCACCGAGTACTACGCCAGCCTGCGGACCGCCGGGGCGATCGAGGCCGCCGAGGTCGCCGTGGTGCTGCTGGACTCCAGCGAGCCCATCAGCGAGCAGGACCAGCGGATCCTGTCCATGGTCACCGAGGCCGGGCGGGCGCTGGTGATCGCCTTCAACAAGTGGGACCTGGTCGACGCCGACCGCCGGTACTACCTGGACAAGGA
Source organism: Micromonospora sp. NPDC007220 (assembly GCF_040634035.1). Lineage (NCBI taxonomy): Bacteria > Bacillati > Actinomycetota > Actinomycetes > Micromonosporales > Micromonosporaceae > Micromonospora > Micromonospora sp. NPDC007220. The sequence goes on from NZ_JBEYEU010000021.1 coordinate 27,991, forward strand.
GATCGAGCGCGAGCTGCGCCGCATCCCGTGGGCGATCCGGCTCAACCTGTCGGCGCAGACCGGCCGGGCGGTCGACAAGCTCGCGCCGGCGCTGCGCAAGGCCCTGGCCAGCTGGGAGACCCGCGTACCGACCGCGCAGCTCAACTCGTGGCTGACCGCGCTGGTGCAGGCGACCCCGCACCCGGTGCGGGGCGGTCGGGCGCCGAAGATCCTCTTCGCCACCCAGGCGGGCGTGGCGCCGCCGCGCTTCGTGCTGTTCACCACGGCTCCGCTGGACGCCGGCTACCAGCGGTTCGTCGAGCGCAAGCTGCGCGAGGAGTTCGGCTACGAGGGCAGCCCGATCGAGATCTCCGTACGCCCCCGCAAGAAGCTCGGCCCCGGCGGCCGGGGCAAGGCGCACGGCTGACCCGCCCGATCTGAAGCCGGGTGGGAGCACGCTCCCACCCGGCTTTTCCGCTGCCCATCAACTTCCCTATCCTCCTAGGATGCTGTAGGGGATGTGCGCGGGACGACGCGTTCCGGCGCGGGAGGGGGCAGTGCGGACGGCGCGAAGATCCTGCGCTAAGCTGTACCGGCTGTCGCGGGGAGATCCGCGCGAGAGCATCGGGACGTGGCGCAGCTTGGTAGCGCACTTGACTGGGGGTCAAGGGGTCGTCGGTTCGAATCCGGCCGTCCCGACGGGTATTGAGCAGGGCATCCACAAGATCATCGATGATCTTGTGGTCACGGACGTGGTCACAGTGATCGCTACGGTTGAACCGTCGGTCTCACGTCGTGACCACGGGGGTGCCCTCATGACCGTCAGCAGCTACCGCCTCAGCGGCAACAAAATCGCCTGGTACTACGTCATCGACCTGCCACCAGGGCAGGATGGCAAACGGCGCCAGCAGAAGCGTCGCGGTTTCCCCAGTCAGAAAGCCGCAGCGGCTGCTGAAAAAGCCGCGCTGCAGTCTTTCGGGCATGCTGGCCTGGCTGCCGACGGCAGCGTCGCCGCTGAACTGCAGGGATGGCTGGACGAACGAGAACTCGATGTCGAAGAAACCACGCTGTGCAACTACCGTGACCTGATCCGGTGCTACGTCAATCCGCACATCGGCTCCCGGCAGCTGTACGCCTTGGACAAGCGCGTCCTCCACGAGCTCTACAAGACGCTGCTTCGCTCGGGCAACAAGAACGGCGGACCGCTGTCGGCCACGACCGTCCGCAATGTCCATCGGGTCCTCATGAAAGCCTTCAAGGACCTGGGTATCAGCATCGAAGGCGTGCGTCAGCCCAAGAAGGTTCAGCGGCAGACGATGGGCCGCAAGGGTGTGTGGACGGCGCCACAAGCCGCCGCCTTCTTGAAGTTCCATGCGACGCATCGGCTTCACGCGGCCTGGGTGCTCGCCGTCGTACTGGGCATGCGGCGCGGTGAGCTGGCCGGCTTGAAATGGACGAGGCTCGACCTCGCGCGGGGAGTCTTGTTCGTGGACTGGCAACGGACGACGACGAGCGCGGGCGTGGTGGAGAAGAGCCCGAAGGGCAGGAGTACGCGCCCCATCGCGATCGGAGGACTCGTTGTCGCGGTCCTCGAAGCCCATCACGAAGCGCAGGCGGCTGAGAAGGCCGCCGCGGGCATCGCCTATCAGGATCTGGGCTACGTCTTCTGCCGGGAGGACGGCAAACCGTACTACCCGAAGTACTTCACTGACAAGTGGGAACTCGCGTGCCGTGCGGCGGGCCTGCCTGTGATTGCTCTGCACGATGCGCGTCATACGTCGGCTACCGCCGGTGCGGATGGGGGCGTGCCCGAGCACGTGATGCAACACCGGCTCGGCCACGCCGAGGGGCGTACGACCAGAATGGTCTACACCCACGTCCTGCCGGACGCCGAACGAAGAGCAGCCGAACTCATGGAGCGCGCCCTGCTGTCGGGACATTGAGGGTGGTGGACTCCGGTACCGGATCACCTCCGCGTGCGCGGGGAGCAGGCCGGTGCGGCCTGGCGGTCCGGTTCGGCCGGCGGATCACCCCCGCGTGCGCGGGGAGCAGAACAAGCAGAGACCCGCAGACTTCGGGCACGCGGGATCACCCCCGCGTGCGCGGGGAGCAGTCCCGGAGCGCCCGGGCGCCGATGTTCTGGTTGGGATCACCCCCGCGTGCGCGGGGAGCAGCCTCAGCCCGTCGGCACCATTGATGGCACCCTGGGATCACCCCCGCGTGCGCGGGAAGCAGCCGGAGGGTGGTCGCGGTATGAACCCGTTCGACGGATCACCCCCGGGTGCGCGGGGAGCAGGACTGCCCCGCCTGCACGGAGGGCGCCCAGGAGGGATCACCCCCGCGGCGCGGGGAGCAGCCCACGGGCGCGACTGCCGGACCCCCGGCGCGGGGATCACCCCCGCGTGCGCGGGGAGCAGCGGGCACCGCTCGGCCCGGTACTGCGCGAGGGCGGATCACCCCCGCGTGCGCGGGGAGCAGGCCCGTTCGGTGATCAAGACCAGCTTGGGGGAGGGATCACCCCCGCGTGCGCGGGGAGCAGGCCGAGATCTGGCAGGCGCACCGCGAGACCCGGGATCACCCCCGCGTGCGCGGGGAGCAGCCGCCCGCGCCGAACCCGGTCCCGTCGTTACCGGGATCACCCCCGCGTGCGCGGGGAGCAGAACCGGCCGTCGTTCATGGGCGAGGGCCTGTACGGATCACCCCCGCGTGCGCGGGGAGCAGTCCACGCCACAACTGGCACAGCGGGCCGTGGGGATCACCCCCGCGTGCGCGGGGAGCAGGACACCACCGACCACCCCGAGGGACGGGTGATCGGATCACCCCCGCGTGCGCGGGGAGCAGTCGATGGGCTTTCAGGCCCGCAACGGCAAGGCCGGATCACCCCCGCGTGCGCGGGGAGCAGTCACGTAGCCAAGATGATGGATGGCGGCGAGGAGGATCACCCCCGCGTGCGCGGGGAGCAGGTGCCGGCGGTCCAGGACCAGGACCCGGGAGCCGGATCACCCCCGCGTGCGCGGGGAGCAGCCTCCCATCAGGGGAGAGCGGGGCCGCTGCACGGGATCACCCCCGCGTGCGCGGGGAGCAGCTGGAACCTCAACGTCCGGGAGATCGACGTCCCGGATCACCCCCGCGTGCGCGGGGAGCAGTCGTGGGGGGACTACACATGCGCGCGCTACGCCGGATCACCCCCGCGTGCGCGGGGAGCAGGCCTTGTTTTCCCGCTTGATCTCCGCCCTGCGGGGATCACCCCCGCGTGCGCGGGGAGCAGCTGCTGACCGCCCGGCCGCCGACTGGGGTCGGGGGATCACCCCCGCGTGCGCGGGGAGCAGTCGTTCGGGCCCGCCCAACCGACGCGGTTGTGGGGATCACCCCCGCGTGCGCGGGGAGCAGGCGATGCGCGGTGCGTCATCCCACGGCCGCGCCGGATCACCCCCGCGTGCGCGGGGAGCAGGCCTCGCCGAACATCACGGCGGCGGCCGGCACCGGATCACCCCCGCGTGCGCGGGGAGCAGGATTACACGCCGTGCCTGCTGTGTTGACTCAGCGGATCACCCCCGCGTGCGCGGGGAGCAGAACGGCCGAATCCCGTGGACAGGGCAGATCGAGGGATCACCCCCGCGTGCGCGGGGAGCAGAACTCCATCGGGTCATGCGCACTCCCCCACAGGGGATCACCCCCGCGTGCGCGGGGAGCAGCTCCCGGCGGAGGCACACCGGCCGGGGTTCACGGGATCACCCCCGCGTGCGCGGGGAGCAGCTGACCCCCCTGGGGGGGACACCAAGCTATCAGGGATCACCCCCGCGTGCGCGGGGAGCAGAACGTCCACCCGATCGAGTACCCGATCACCGCAGGATCACCCCCGCGTGCGCGGGGAGCAGCGCCGGTGTCGTTCGCGGCCACGGAGTGGATGGGGATCACCCCCGCGTGCGCGGGGAGCAGGTTCACCGGGGCGACCAGCGTCGCGCCGACGCCGGATCACCCCCGCGTGCGCGGGGAGCAGCACCCGCCGGACATGGCCCGATCGAACGTGTCGGGATCACCCCCGCGTGCGCGGGGAGCAGGGTACTCGCCGAGCTGGGCGTGGAGCCAGCGTCGGATCACCCCCGCGTGCGCGGGGAGCAGACATGGCGTGGCCTGACGACGAGGACTTGCCCGGGATCACCCCCGCGTGCGCGGGGAGCAGCTGATAGGCCTGACCACCTTCGGCATCACGGCGGGATCACCCCCGCGTGCGCGGGGAGCAGGTGATCTCGGGGGTCTGGCGGCGGGGTGCGCTAGGATCACCCCCGCGTGCGCGGGGAGCAGGGTGCGATGAACGCCGCCCAGTAGAAATCGTCGGGATCACCCCCGCGTGCGCGGGGAGCAGGCGTTGCCGAGCTGCCGGACCCGCTCCCGCTTGGGATCACCCCCGCGTGCGCGGGGAGCAGCTCGCGGTGGGTACCGCGATGCGGCACTCCACGGGATCACCCCCGCGTGCGCGGGGAGCAGCGCTCCCGGCTGCTCATGTTCGACGTGCTGCGCGGATCACCCCCGCGTGCGCGGGGAGCAGCGTGGTGGTGCCATGAGGCCAGTCTCCGACGCAGGATCACCCCCGCGTGCGCGGGGAGCAGTAGCCGCCGCCCTCGCCGGGCGCATTCACCAGGGGATCACCCCCGCGTGCGCGGGGAGCAGGGGGGCGACGTGCGCGCGATGAAGTCGAACGGGGGATCACCCCCGCGTGCGCGGGGAGCAGTGCGGCTGCGGTGGGGCGCCGCCGACGCCCTGAGGATCACCCCCGCGTGCGCGGGGAGCAGGTCGCGCCCGGTCCCTCCACGCCGCGTCGCAGGGGATCACCCCCGCGTGCGCGGGGAGCAGCGCTTACGTCCCAGCCTCGGAACATCTTTGCGAGGATCACCCCCGCGTGCGCGGGGAGCAGACTTTCTGACCTGCGGCTTTAGAGATCGACAGAGCGGCTTTCCTTCACTTTGGCCCGCAAGATCGTCCTTCCAGAGCCGGAGGCCCTATTTGACGAGATCCTCAGTGCAGGATACCGGGCGTGTGGATCACCCCTGCGTGCGCCGGGCGCAGGTGATGCCCATATCGACCGGACTGGGCGCCGACAGTCACCCCTTCATACGCGGAGAGCAGCCGCAGGAAGGTCAATCGGCATCGTCAGTGCGGGGGTCACCCCGCGTGCGCGGGAGGCAGGTGTCATCACCGCGGCGGTGCGCCAGGGCTATCGGATTAACCCCGCGTACGCGGGGAGCAGTTCGCCGCCTCGTTGTGCGCCAGCCGCAGACCGGATCACCCCCGCGTGCGCGGGGAGCAGGTGAAGGACCACATGTCAACGCCGGCTGAACTTAGGCTCTGGCACACATTTTGTGATTGATCTTGGTGGTGGCTCATGGTGTGGCGAGGACGCGTTTGCGGAGGAGGTCGAGGTTCGCGCGGCCGTACATCTGTCGTTTGATCGTTTTGATGCGGTTGACGTGACCCTCGACTGGGCCTGAGCTCCAGGGTTGGGTGAGGCCAGCGACGACGGCGTCGCGGTCGCTGATCAGGCCAGCGGCGAAGCCGCGCAGTTCGGGGTATCCGGCGTTGCGGGCACGTTCGATCCAGACGTCGAGGTGTTGTCCGGTGCCTTGGTGGCGGACCAGGGCTGCGAATCCGCGGGCGAGGTCGGCGATGGTGTCGAGGTCGGGGCAGCGGTTGCGGGCGTCGGCGAGGTCGGTGTGGTCGTCGGCGGTGAGTTTGTGTCCGGGTCGCATGATCCAGGCGGTGATCCGCCGGGCCGACGGCACCCGGACTGCGGTCGGCGGGTGGGTCGGGTGCGGTTCGTGGTGAGCCAGTCCCGCAGCACCCGCAGGGTGCCCTGATAGCCGCGGGCCAGGATCTCGGCGTGCAGGTGCGCTGTCTCATGGACACCGTCGGTGAGTCGTTGCCGCAGGTAGAGGTGAAACGGTGCGAGGACGCTGGGTCGGCTGCTGGCGTTCGGGCCGATCAACGCCTCGGCGGTGGCGGCGTGAGCGTATTTGCGGGCGGTTTTGACGTTCATGTCGAGTCGGCGGGCCGTCGCCTTGATGGACAGTCCTTCGGCGCGTAGGGCGTGCACGGCCGCGTGGCGTTGGCGGGTGTTCGCCGCCCGCCGTCCCGTGGTTCCCGGCTCGGTGGTGGCCGGCGCAGCCAGGGCAGGTATCGGATCTGTGTGCTCGCGTAGGCACCGGCGGTGCCCACGGATGACCTTCTCGACCGTGTCGCTGAGGTTCTTGAGCAGGTGCCACCGGTCGGCGACCTGGACCGCGTCGGGTGCGCCTCTGCGAGCGCCGTCGGCGTAGCTGCCGCCCCGGTCGCGGCAGATGACCTGCACCCCGGGGTGCTCGCGCAGCCATGCGGCGAGGGTGTCGGCAGTGCGGTCAGGCAGGACATCGATCGGCCGGCGGGCGTGCATGTCGAGCAGCACCGTGGCGTAACGGTGCCCACGACGACGGGCGAAGTCGTCCACGCCCAGCACCGTCGGCGTCACCACCGGCGGGTCAGGCATCCTCCGGATCATCCGGATCAACGTCATCCGCGACACCGACACCGCCAACCGCTGCGCCAACCGGCTGCCCGGACGGCCACCCAACGCCACCGCGACCGCTTCCAAGTCACCCGCCGCCAACAACGTGTGACGGGCATACCGGCGGGTCAGACCGGGCACCTGCTCAACGAACGTCCGCCGCCGGCACCCGACGTTGGCGCACGTGAACCTGCGGACCGTCAACGCGACCAGCACCTCATGGCCGCCCAATCTGACGTCGGCCAGCCGGCGCACATAGGAACCATGCAGAGTGGTCGACCAGATTCCGCAGGCTCCGCACGCGGCCCGCACCGTCCGTGTCGCCGCGTCGATCCTGACCCCGACGCCGCGGACCACCACCGCTTCCAGCCGCAGGCCCACCAGATGCGGAAGCACCGTCACGATGATCTCCACCCCGGCACCCAACCCGAACCACCGACGAGCACGACTCACAAAATGTGTGCCAGAGCCTGAACTTTGGCTCTGGCACACATTCTGTGATTGATCTTGGTGTCAGCTCATATTGTAGCTAGGACTCGTTTGCGGAGGAGTCGAGGTTCGCCCGGCCATACATCTGCCGCTTGATCGTCTTGATGCGGTTGACCTGGCCTTCGACCGGGCCTGAGCTCCAGGGCTGGGTAAGGCCGGCGAGAACGGCGACGAAACGGTTCCATGGTTCGGCTACCCGGACATCGCGGCCGACCATGCCGTCGAGCAGATTGCTGGCATGGTTGTTGCGGCGGGCTTCGCGGACATCGCGGTGGGGCTGGCTCGGGTACGCGAGGTGGTCGGGCAGCCGCCACCACGATCGAGGCCTGGTGGCCGCAGATTCACGCGTTCCTGCATACCGGCATCACCACTCAGGCTCAGAAGGCACCACCCGCGAAATTAACGATCGCCCGCGACGGCCTACGGCTTTCGCAACCCCGGAGAACCAGCGCCTACGCACCGCACCGCCACCAGCCGGCGCCACCGCGGACACCTCAAGCCCGCTGAACTTCGAAGAGCCGTCAAACGTCGAGGCGGCCAGGAACCCATGACGGGACGGGTCGGAGGCCGGGTGGTAGTCGGTTGCGGGGCCGTGAATGTTCGGGGTGGATGATGTCAGGATGACGGGGGACCAGGACCGGCCGGCGCGGGGCGACGTCATCGAGATTGGCGGCTCGACCCGCGAGGGCGCCGCCTCCCACTGGCGGCGGCGGCCGAAGTGGCTGCCGTTGGTGCTGGCCGCCGGGGTCGGGTTGGCCGTGTACGCGCGTACCGGGGCCGACCGGGTTCCGCCCCCGGCGAGCCGGTCGCCGGCGCCGGCGGTCGCGTCGTCGGCACCCGAGGCCACCGCCCCGGCCACCCCGGGGCCAGCCACGACCGGAGCGCCACCTGCGGTCACTGAAGTCGGCCGGCCCCTGCTCGGGATCACCGGCGGTTGGCAGTTGTACGGCCGGGGGCCGGACACGGTAGTCCGGATCGAGTTCGCGCGGGGCCGGGTGAGCATCACCCCGGTGCGGGCGCTGCTGAGCACCGGCCCGGTCAGCTTCCTGCTCTCCCCGGACGGGGTGGTTATCCGTCCCGTCGACGCGGTGGAGGGCTATCGGGTGCCTGACGGCCGGCCGGCGACGGAGACGACCAACGACCTTGACCGGTCCGGGGCGATGCTGCCCGGGCCGGATCCGGAGTCGGTGTGGGTGTCCAACGGTGACGGCGTGCGGCCCAGGATGCTGCTGGCCCGGTTCGACGGCAGGGCCACCGGTGTGGAGATCGCCCTGCCTATGGGGGTCAGCAGCTTCGCCCAGCCGGACGGGGCTGGTTATCCGGCGATCACCGCGACCGGCGGGGTCTACACCATCCGTCTCGACGGGGTCCGCCGAATCACCACGGGCGACCTGGTAGCCGTCGGCCCGCGCCATTGGCTGGCCCGGGAGTGCGACGAGCGTCTGCGGTGCACGGGCGTGCTGATCTCACACCCCGGCGGTGCCCGGCGGGCGGTCACGCTGCCGGCCGAGATCACCGCCTTCGACCGCGGGGCGATCTCCGGTGACGGTCGGATGGCCGCCCTGGTGGCCATGAACGCCACCGGCGCGCCCCGGGTCCATTTGTTGGATCTGCGCTTGGGTGTCGTTCGTGTGCTGGGCCTGCCGGTGGAGGCCAGTCCGGGGTCCGTGGTCTGGTCCCCGGACGGCAAGTGGCTGTTCGTCACCGGACTGGACGGGCAACTTGCCGCCGTCGACGCGGCGACCGGCCGGTCGCGGGATCTCGGCGTCCGGCTGCCGCAGGTGAGCCAGCTCGTGGTCCGGCCCGCCGCCCGGTAGTCCGGTCGGTGTCCGAACCGGTCGGCGGGACAGTCATCGTGCTGCAGTCAGGACTGCGTATCGGATGGCGGTGGCTGTAGTCCGGTCGACCGGTTTCGCCGGCTTGCGCGGTGTCGGCGGGGGCCTTCGCGTGTGCTGGCCTGTGCCGCAACTGTCGGTGACGGTGTGATTCGGTCGCATGGGTCCGGACGGACCAGAGACCGGCGTGGGCGCAGGCTTGAGGGAGGTGGGGTCCGACGCCGTCGTCTCCGACGGTCACTACGTCAAGCCCGACGAAGCCAGGCCACCATCACCCGCCTCCACCATGCCGGCTGCGCCGTCCTCTGGCTCGCACCCGACAACAATGGCTGGCCGTCCAGGGTCTACGACCACACCACCACCGTCACCGTTGATGACCCCACCACCTGCATCGACCTCATCGGCCAAGCCGCCATCGACGCCCTACCAGGGCCTAGGAGAGGCCGGACCGGGCTCTCGGCGATCGCGTCGGGAGCCCGGTCCGGCCCGCCCGGTCACACCGCAGGGCTTCATTCCACATCTGCGAACGCCCCTGCTTGCATCGAAACGGAGAGCAGCATGCCCGACAGTGGGCAGCGCCTACTGGGCCTGGGCGGCCAGCGGCTTCTCGGCGGCTGAACCCTGGGACGCCGCCGCCGCCGGCGACGACGTGGCGCGGGCGGCGGCGATCGCGGCCTGTCCGGACGGCACCATGATCGCCACGATCATCACGGCGATGGTGACCAGGCCAGCCACGATCAGCAGGGCTTGGACGCTGATGACGTCGGCCAGCGGGCCGAACACCACCATGCCGATCGGGGTGGCCAGGGCCATCACGATGCCGACGTAGCTGAACACCCGGCCGTGCTTCTCCGGCTCCACCGTCTCCTGGATCAAGGTCATGAACGGGGTGGAGAACAGGGGAACCGCGAACCCGAACAAGAACATGAAGCCGTAGAAGACCCACAGGTTGGTGCTGAGGCCCATAGCTACGGTGAAAATCGCGAAGCCGAAGGTGGAGATCAGGACCAGTCCGATCCGGCTGCGCTTGGCCAGCCAGGTGGAGATCAACGCTCCGCCGAGCACCATTCCTACGCTGAACGCGATCTCCAGTACGGCCAGCATCCACTTTTCGCTACCGAAGGTACGGGCCACCATCAGCGGCGTCACGAACGACGGCGCGACGGTGAGCATGAAGATGATCGCGAAGACCAGCAGCAGCCAGCGGACGATCCGGTGGGTCCAGATGTACCGCATACCCTCGACCAAATCCTGTCGATAGGTCGTCGTAGCCTGGGTCGCCCGATCCAGGGTGGGCACTGCGACCAGGGCCAGCAGCCCGATGCCGATCACGGCGGTGATCACGTCCAGGAAGAAGACCGGCACCACTCCGAAACCGGCGTAGATGGCGGCAGCCGCCGCCGGAGCCAGCAGGGCCATCGCGGAGCTGATGGTCTGGAACATGCCGTTGACCCGCATCAGCTGGTCAGCCGGCACGATCTGCGGGATGATCGCCTGCACCGTCGGTGTCTGCACCCCGGCCCCGAACGAGCGGACCGCGACGGCCAGCAGGATCACCCACAGGTCGGTGATGCCGTTCAACATCAACAGGGCCAGGACCAGCGTCGCCGCCGCGATGCCCGCATCGGCGATGATCGTCAGCGTCTTGCGGTTCATCCGGTCGGCCAGCACCCCGCCGAAGATCGACACGACACCCTGGGGGGCGAACGCGCAGACGGCATAGAGCGCGACCGCCAGACCGGACTTGGTCTCGAGCGTGACGTACCACATAACCACGTACTGGACGACCATTGAACCGAACAGCGACACGGTCTGGCCGGACAGGAAGAGCGCGACGTTGCGTTTCCAGTGTGCGGGTGCCGGCGCGGGACTGGTCTCGGAGGCAACGCTTGTCTCGGGCACGGTCTCCTCAATCAGGGCAGTCGGCAGCGCCGGCAAAGGTAACCGCAGGGTGTGACACCGTCGGGCGCCGGCGAAGGGCCCAGCCCGGTTCGAAAGGCCGGTTCACCCGTACGTCGGAGTACTCGCCCGATCACCCCAACCCGGCAACCGTCCGGGCGGAGCCGCGGTCACGCCTAGTGAAGCAGTTGATTTCCGGCAGCGTGAAAGCTGTCGTGGCGCGCCCAAGACTGTACCGTTGCAGGGAGGCTGCGGCTCGCAATTTCATCGGGAGCGGTGCTGGCGCACCGCCCACCTACACAGGGCGCTTCCACAGACCTCCTGGGCGGTCCTTGCGGAGGTCGCTCCGTGGCCGTCACCGTCTTCTGGTGGCATCACTCGCTCTAGCCTGTGTTTCGTAAGCGGGCGTGGCAGGGTGAGGTCACGGCGTGGCGGTGATCGATAGCTGAAGAGGTCTCCCGGTAAGTGGGTTAGCGACCAAGCAAACCTGAATACCGGTGGTGGTCTGTCTCGCCGTTGGTCTCGCGCTGGGCATCGCCGGGGGCAGCGGAACACTGGTCAGTCAGGTCGCCGGCACGGCGGTGCTTGTCGACAGGAGTTGGTCGATGCCCCCGAGTGCGCGGGGACCAGGGAACCCTCGGCGCGCCGGCCGGCGTCGGCCTGGGATCACCCCCGCGTGCGCGGGGAGCAGTCGCCCACGACGACACGACCACCGCGCGAACGCGGATCACCCCCGCGTGCGCGATGAGCAGGGCGTCGGCGTCGTGGCCTTCGCGGGCGGCGGCGGATCACCCCCGCGTGCGCGGGGAGCAGGCGGGGCCGGTGGTCGCGGCGGCTACCGGCAGGGATCAGCCCCGCATGCGCGGGGGAGCAGTATCGCGCCATCGGCTACGGAGTCGTCGGCGCGGGATCACCCCCGCGTGCGCGGGGAGCAGGTTTCGGCGTACCCGTCGGCGCGCAGAGCCAGGGATTACCCCCCGCGTGCGCGGGGAGCAGTGGTGGTACAGGCCCCGCAGCGATTTTGCGGTCGGATCACCCCAGCGTGCGCGGGGAGCAGGCAAGGGCGCCAGCGCTCCACCCCGCCAGCAGCGGATCACCCCCGCGTGCGCGGGGAGCAGTGGGACTGGTGGACGGAGACCGCCCGCACCCGCGGATCATCCCCGCGGGCGCGGGGAGCAGAGGGTCTACCTGGACTCCAACTATGAGTGCGAAGGATCACCCCCGCGTGCGCGGGGAGCAGGCGTGGGCGGTCACCGTCGTGGGCCGCTTCGACGGATCACCCCCGCGTGCGCGGGGAGCAGCAACGGTGAAGCGAATACCGCCGGTGGGAGCGAGGATCACCCCCGCGTGCGCGGGGAGCAGGGGAAAGCATCTCGCATCTGTCCATGCTGGAACGGATCACCCCCGCGTGCGCGGGGAGCAGGAGGACGGCAGGGCGGTGGCCAGCCAGGCGGCGGGATCACCCCCGCGTGCGCGGGGAGCAGACGACCGACGCCCAGATGCCCTCCGGCGGCGACGGATCACCCCCGCGTGCGCGGGGAGCAGAGCTCCGACCGGCCCCGCATCGAGGTGGCCGGCGGATCACCCCCGCGTGCGCGGGGAGCAGCCACGGTCACCCTGGACGCGCAGGGGGCGTGGCGGATCACCCCCGCGTGCGCGGGGAGCAGTCCGGCCCCACGTACCGGATCCACCCCCGGTCGGGATCACCCCCGCGTGCGCGGGGAGCAGCGCGGACGCGGACCCGATACGGCGGATCCACGGGGATCACCCCCGCGTGCGCGGGGAGCAGTCGACCTGCAGGCGGCGCATCACCGCGTGCGTCGGATCACCCCCGCGTGCGCGGGGAGCAGGAGTGGGTGTCGAGGCCGGGCATCGTGCTCCTGGGATCACCCCCGCATGCGCGGGGAGCAGCCCGCTGTTCTCGTTCCCGGAGCCGGACTGGAGGGATCACCCCCGCGTGCGCGGGGAGCAGGCTCGTCGGGCTGCTCCATCGGGGGTGCTCCGGGATCACCCCCGCGTGCGCGGGGAGCAGTCGAGTTCGGCCGGACGGCCAACGCGCGATGAGGGATCACCCCCGCGTGCGCGGGGAGCAGGAAACCTCCCCCCGGCGCTCGCGCGCCGATCCGGGATCACCCCCGCGTGCGCGGGGAGCAGATCCACATGGGAGACACCAAGACGCAGAAGAAGGGATCACCCCCGCGTGCGCGGGGAGCAGCGACTTGACCGCCGCCGGGGTCTTGCCCAACGCGGATCACCCCCGCGTGCGCGGGGAGCAGCTGTCCACGAGCGGCGACGCGGCGGCCGGGGAGGGATCACCCCCGCGTGCGCGGGGAGCAGACTTGCTGACCTGCGGCGCTAAAGATCAACAAAGCGGTTTTCCTTCACTTTGGCTTGCAAGATGATCCCTTAAGAAGCGGAGGCTGAATCAACGAGACCCTAAGTGCAGCGTACCGGGCGTGTGGCAAGGCGCTGGGGCGAGTTGGCCTCGGGGACGTCGGAGCCGCAGGCTTCGAGGCCGTACGGCGCTGCGCACATCCGGCTGTGGCTGATGAGCAGCAGCTCGGAAGGAGTGTATGAGTGACCAGTCGTGGTCACACAGCTCTTCTCGATCACCCATTGGCTTACCGTTCGGGAGCGGATGTCAACGCCGGCTGAACTTTCAGGCGGAGCCGACAGCGGAGCCGATCAGGCGGGCGCGGTCAGGACCGAACGGCTGAGGCGGCGAGTGAGCGGTCGTGTTCACCGCCGAAGGCGCGTGCATTCGCGCGTTCGAGGCCATCCGTATGCCCTGGAAAGCAGTCACCCAACACGGCGGGGAACTGCTTGCCAGGGGTCTGCGCCGCGCTGCATCAAAGGTACGTCGGTCTCCTCCTGTGGGTGCCGAGGAGACGGCTCCCCTGGCATAGCCGATCAGGATGTGAGGTCGAGGGCGCCTGCGGTGAGGCCGTCGCTGATCTCGCGGGCTAACGCGGCTCCGGTCATCGCTGCCTGGTCAAGGGCGGTGCTGAACTCTACGAGTCGGCAGAAGGCCTGTCCGTACGCCTGCTGCTGGTCCAACGGCAGCACGGGGATGGCGAGTCGCTTGATGTCGATGCGTAGGGCGCTGTTGGCGGTGCTGGAGGCTCGACCGGCGATACGCAGGTTGTCTGTGTGGGAGATGACGCCGGCGACGAACCACGGATCGAAACAGGTCGTGTCGACGCGTAGCAGCTGAACGCCGGGTCCTAGTTCGGCTCCGACTTGTGCAGGAGTGGCGACCCTGGCGCTTATCTTGTGGCCGATGATGGGGATGAGGATGTCGTTGGTGCGTACCTGCGGTCCTGGGGGGTCGTTTGCGGCGCGGGCTGTCGAGCCGGTTGCGGGGCCGCCGGACAGGACATCAGTGGCGGTCAGGATCGTGGCGGTGGTGGTTGCGCTGGTTGATCGGGTACGCGAAGTTGCGCGTTGCACGGAGATGCTGCCGGACCGGATCAGGTCGGCAATGTCGGCCTGGGGAGCGGCGTGTAGCGGTGCGGTCTGCGCCTGACGTACTGCGGGTAGAGCGTGTCGTATGTGGTCGAGGAGTTGGTCGAAGTCGCTGATCCTGGCGATGATCTGGGCTGGGTCGGCGGTGAGGTTGCTGGCCTGCGGCAGGTAGCGTTGCGGGGTCAGGTCGACCTGGTCGTCGAGCACTTCGATGGCGGGTACCGCGCGGTGGACGCCGGGCACTTGGGCGTAGTCATCGGATAGGTAGGCACGCCAAGCCTCTCCGACTGTGTCGGAGAGGCTTCGGGTCGTCGATGCGGCAGTGGTGTCGACCACGAGCAGGTCGCCGGCGTGTGGCTGCTGCGGGTCGGGCTGGGTGAGTACCCAGACATGCAGTCCGATGCCGGTCGGTGGCATCAGGCCGGCGGGGAGAGCGATGACCCCGCGGAGCGCTCCGTGGCGGATCAGTTCGGCGCGGACGCGGCGGCCGGCTGGACGCGACGCGGCGGCGGGGGGCATGAGCACGACGGCGGTGCCGCCGGGGGCGAGGTGGGCCAGGGCGTGCTGTACCCAGGCGAGTTCGGGTTCGGTGCGCGGGGGTAGGCCGTAGGTCCAGCGAGGATCGTAGGCGAGGCGGTCGTGACCCCAGTCATGAATGCCGAACGGGAAGTTGGCCACGACGGCGTCGGCTCGCAGGTTGGGCATGGCGTCGGCGAGCAGGCTGTCGCCGACGTGCACGATGGGAGGCTCCGTCGGATGGCCAGCGCGTTGGGCGCGCAGATGCACGAACCAGAGTCGCAGCAGAGTTATCAGGGCGTACTGCGGCTTGATCTCCTGCGCGTAGCACCTTGTGACGGTCGCGCTCTGTAGGGCCCGGTCGGCGGCCATCCGCAGGATCGATCCGGTGCCGCTGGTGAAGTCGAAGGTGCGGGCTCCGGAGCCGGCGACGGTCAGCATTATGTCGGCGACGCTGTCTGGTGTGCCGGCGAGCCCGGAGAGCGAGTGGGCCGAGGCCACGTACTGGCTGTGCAGGTATTCGAAGGCGGACTCCGGGTCCTGCTCCGAGCTGAGCTGGTTGGCCGTGCGTAGCAGGGTGGCGAGTTGAGGGGTCCACTGATTGGGCAGTAACTCGCCGACCATCTCGGCTAGGCCGGGGTCGAGCGTGCGTAGGTGGGTGACGAGCTGACGTGGGGTGAGCAGGCTGTCGCCAGTGGGCTCGGTCTGTTCGGAGCGGACGAGTAGGTATGCGCCGGTGATGTTGAGTGCGTCGCTGATTTGCGCTGCGGGTTGGTAGCTCTCGATGTGTCTCCAGGCCCACTGCTCGGTGCCGGCTTGGTGTAGCCGACCGTGCTGGTGGAGCCATTGCTCTACTGCCCGGGCATCGAATGACGGGCTGGTCGGGGTGCCGCCTACGGGGGTGGGGAAGTCTGCGTACCGGCGACGCCAGTTACTTACCGCGGCCCTGCCGACATTGGCCAGCCGCGCGATGCCGCTGGCTGTCAGGGTGGCCTCGCTAGGGGCCGTGCTCGACTCTCTCGTCACGCGTGAACGCTACCACGGAAATGGCTCTTGTGTAGCCTGTTCACAGGCGCTAACGTCGGCAGTGTCGATCCGAGTCCTTGGAGGAGTCATGCCACGTCGTGGGCGCAGCACCACCGTCGGAAAGTTCGCGAAGTTCTACCAGGACCGTCGGGTGTCTGAGATCCGGGTGCTCGGGGAGGTGCTGCGTCGTGAACAGCACGCGGCGCCCCGTGTGGAGCCAAGAACGCAAGACACGCAGGCGAGCCCCGTGGCCTGCTGACCCGACCCTCAACCAATCGACGACCGAAGGAGGACCATGAACACCCTTGCTCGCAACTGCGCTGTCAACTGCCCAGTCTCCAACCTTTGCTCCGGTCGCATACGTGTGTGGCGGTGCGCGGCGGTATCGGCCCGACTCGATGGATGCCACGCCGGTCCAGGCGTATGCGCGAGTGCGCCTTGACCCCGTCGTCGGTGCTGCCATCGCTGACGCCTACATGGCCGCGCCGTTCAGGGAGGAACGTGCCTACGCCGCCTACGCCGCGTTCTGCCGGGAGACCGTGCGGCAGTATCACTTCATGGTGGGCCGGGTCGAGTTCGGTGGCCTGGGCGTGACGGTGCGGGTGGTGGACGAGGACCCGTACGAGGAGGTCGACTCGATGGTCGACGATGTGCGGCACCGTCAGCTGAAGGTATGGGCCAGCGCGGCCAGCGGTAACCCGCACCCGTATCTCAGTGACGGCGAGAACGACATGTTCCGTGCGGTCCATGACGTGTTCGGGCACGCGGGCAGCGGCCGCGGGTTCGATCGGCACGGCGAGGAGGCGGCCTGGTTGAAGCACAGCAGCATGTACTCGCCGCTGGCGCGTCGCGCTCTGGCAACCGAGACGCGTGGCCAGAACTGCGCCCAGATCTTCCACTATCGGGGCGGTCGCTTCCCTGCGCAGAAGGCGGTGCTGTTGCCTCGGTTGTTCAGTGATCCACGTCCGGTACGTGTCGTGCGCGCTCGCGTGGCGAAGGCCGTTCCTTGCTGAGTCGTTCGATCTCTTGACGCAGTTCCACCACCGCGAAGTGTTCCGGTCCGTCCACCTGGGCGCGGCTGTGCATCAGGCTTTTGAGCTGGCGCAGGGCACGGTCGTGCTCGCCGAGCGGCACGTGGGCGCGGGCGGCGCGCAGGCGGAGGTCGAATACCAGAGGGTGACTATCGCCGTGGCTCCGCGCGTGATGATCGGCGAGCTGCCGCCACTGCCGGGCGGCAGCTCGGAATTCGCCGGCGGCATGCAGTTGTTCCGCCTGCTTCGAGGCCTGTTCAACGTCGAGTTGGAGGGGGCCGATCGTCGACGTCACTACCGGGCGAGCTTGCTGTGGCACTCGCCCGACGATCGCGGCGTATGCCGGCACTGACCCAGTGAGGTCATCGGCCACGCCTGGGATCGGCGGTAAATCCTGGGCGAAGGGAGCGAGCGCGGCGTAGACCTCGGCAGCAGTGTCCGGCCGGTCGTGCGGGTGGATCGCCAGCATCGTGTGAATCAAATCGTCGAGCACGGCTGGGACGTCCGGCCGCAGGTCAGTGGGGCGCGGTGGAGGGTCGTCCATCTGGTGCCGCAGCGTCGTGGTGGTGGTGACACCATCGAACGGCGGGTGGCCGGTGAGCAGGTCGAACAGCGTGGCGCCCAAGCCGTACAGGTCGGTGCGGTGGTCGACGGCGTCCCCGAAGATCTGTTCGGGAGCCATGTAGCCGACCGTGCCCAGGCTTTGTTCGGTCTGGGTGATCCGCGAATAGCGTTCGTCGTCGCGGATGACGGCCAGACCGAAGTCGAGCACCTTCACGGCGCCGTTTCTGTCCAGCATGACGTTGCTCGGCTTGATGTCTCGGTGCACCAGGCCGATCTGCTGTGCGGCGAGCAGGATGCTGCTGACCTGGGCCCCGATGGCGGCAACCCAGCCGATCGGAAGCCGCCCCTGTTCGGCGACCAGGTCTGCGAGAGTGACTCCGTTGATCTTCTGTAGGACGACGTAGGGTTGGCCGTCCTGCTCGCCGAGGTCGTAGACGGCGGGAACGCCAGGATGATCCAGCCGGGCGGTCAGCAACGCTTCGCGGCGGAATCGGCGCGCCAACTCGATGTTCATCGCGGCGGCGCTGACGAACTTCACGATGACGGGACGGTCGAGCAGGGTGTCCTGAGCGGGCCAGACCTCACCCATGCCCTTATGCGGAAACGGGAACCGGCCTACTCTGTACCGGTCTTTGAGGTCCGTGCCCGCTACCACGGGACTCAGCATAACTGTCCATCGCCGGCAACCACGCACATCAGGTTCCCGGCGAGACATCCCGACGGCCGATCCGCCACATGCTTGCTCTGACCGTGTTGGTCGCAGGCGACGGCAGCACCATGAGGCGCAGGCGCCGTCCAGCCTGTCCGCCGTGAGCATGCCCCCGTCGATGGCGAACTGTCGTGGTGAAGACAGATCACGCGGAATTCCTTGCAAGCACGGTTCACAAGTGCTTCACTGTGGACCGGCGCGGCTCGGGTCTGACTGTGCCGCCTTCTACTGCGTGACCAACACCGCCATCCCTGACCGGCTGATGGCGGTGCAGGCTGTGCGCCCTGTCCTCTCGGGCGCTGTGACGACGGGGGATCGTATGGCTGAGCTGGCCATCGGCCGGGAGTTTCTTCCCGCCTACGCCAAACTGCAACGTCGGGTGCAGCGCGCCGTAGACGCCGCCATCAGCAAGTTCGCCGAACACACCCACGCGGGCCTGCACCTGGAGAAGCTGACCGGCGCACGGGACCCGAACATCCGCACCATCCGCATCGACCAGTTCTACCGCGGGATCGTGCTCTCCCTCGGTCAGCAGAAGTACGCGCTGCTCGATGTCCTACCGCACGACGACGCCATTGCCTTCGCGGTCAGTCGCCGGTTCACCGTCAACCACGCACTCGGCGTGTTGGAGATGCGCGACCAGGCAGGCATCGAGGAGTTTGCTCGTACGGAGCCCTCAGCCTCGCCGAGCGACCGCCTGTTCGACCACGTCTCGACTGCCGAGTTCGTACGGCTCGGCGTGGACGAGGACCTGATTCCGCTACTGCGGATCATCGGCACGGACCAGCAGTTGGACAGTCTCGACGGGCGCCTGCCCGAGATGCAGCTCGACGTCCTACGCGGGTTGGCCAGCGGACTGCCGGTGCAGGAGGTCTGGGCGGAGATAGCTGACCGGGTCGTGTCGGGCGTGGACACCGAGGACCTCTTGACCGCGGCGCGGCGTACGCCCGAGCGGATCGCCTTCGTCTCGGGTCCGGTGGAACTCGCCGCCATCCTCGCCCACCCGTTCGACGTGTGGCGCACCTTCCTGCACCCGACGCAACGTGACGTCGCCTATCGCGAAACCTACAGCGGTCCCGCCTTGGTGACCGGCAGCGCCGGAACGGGAAAGACGGTTACCGGCCTGCACCGGGCGGTGTTCCTCGCCAAGCGCTTGCCGGACGGCGAGAAAGTCCTGCTGACCACGTTCACCCGTGCCCTCGCCGACTCCCTCGCCAGGCAGCTGCACCGGCTGGCGACCGAGCCGGCCGTGCGGGCGCGCATCGATGTGATCAGTGTCGACAAGCTGGCCTACGAGATCGTCGCCCGGGGTGGCAAGAAGGTCGCGGTCGCTGAAAGCGAGGTCCTCGACCGCTTGTGGGAGGCCGCCGCGAAGGCCGGTCCCACCTATCTGAACCGCGCCGGCCAAGTCACCACGGTCAGCAGCGCCTTCCTGAGACGGGAGTGGGAGCAGGTGGTGCTGGCCCAACAGTTGACTTCCCTGGAGGCATACCGCGATGCCCCCCGCAAGGGCCGTGGCGAGGGCCTGCGCGCCGCACAACGCGAACAGGTGTGGGCCGCGATCAGCGCAGCGGAGCGGGAGCTGACGAAGCGGCGCTTACGTACCCACACCCAGCTCGCCGATGACGCGGCAACGATCGCGCGCCACTCACCCGCCCCTTACCGGCATGTCATCGTCGACGAAGGCCAGGACCTACATCCGGCGCAGTGGCGGCTGCTGCGCGCGCTCGTCGCACCCGGACCGAACGACATGTTCCTGCTCGCCGATCCGTACCAGCGCATCTACGACAACCATGTGTCGCTTGCTCAGCTGGGCATTCAGGTGCGTGGCCGCACCCGCAGGCTCACCGTGAACTACCGGACCACCCACGAGATCCTCGACCTGTCGGTGAAGGTCCTCAACGGCGACGCCGCCATCGGCCTCGACGACCAGGACGACACACTGCGGGGCTACCGTTCGATCACCCGCGGTGGCGTCCCCGAACTTGTCGCTCAAGACAGCCGCGACGCAGAGCACGAGGCGCTGATCGAACGGGTGGGGACCTGGCTGGAACAGGGTGTGGAACCGCACGCGGTCGGCGTGGCCGCCCGCACCGGACAGCTCGTTAACACCATCACGAGGATCTTGACCGAGGCCCACATTCCCGTGGCCGACGACAAGAGAGGCACCGACGGGGTGCGCGTGGCCACCATGCACCGCATGAAGGGCCTGGAGTTCCAATGTCTCGCAGTGGTCGGGCTGGACGCAGGGGTCTTGCCGGCGCCACATGCGCTCACCTCGGCGGCAGAGGACCCGCACGCCCACAGGCAGGACCTGCAGCGTGAGCGCTGCCTTCTGTTCGTCGCCCTGACCCGCGCCCGCGACGTGCTCTACCTGTCGCACAGTGGCACGCCCAGCCCGCTCCTGCCGGTGCGTCGATGAACGCCCGCGCCAGTGCTGGCGGCCCGAAACTGGGCGACGCGGCACGCTCCGTCTGGGGCAAGACAGACCGTAAAGGCACCTCACCGGTCGGTTGGCTGCCGCTGTGGCGGCACCTTGCCGACACCGCCGACGTGGCCGGACGGCTCTGGGAGCACTGGCTGAGCCCGGCAGTCCGCCAACGCATCGCTGACGAACTGCCCGGTGGCGACGCGGACGCCCGCACCTTGGCCGTCTGGACCGCTGGGGTGCACGACATCGGCAAAGCCACGCCCGCCTTCGCCTGCCAGGCGTACGCGCTGGCGGAGCGGATGCGCGACCACGGGCTCGGCTACCACCGAGACCTGATCCGCGCCGACCGCAAGTACGCCCCCCACGCCACCGCCGGGCACCTCGTGCTGGCGGACTGGTTACAGCAGCAGCACTGGACCGACCCTCACTCGTACGCGGTCATCGTCGGGGGCCACCACGGTGTTCCACCGACCGACGAAGGGCTTCGCGACGTACAGGTGCGTCCACACCTGCTTGGTGACCCGGACTGGCGGCAGGTGCAGCACGAACTGCTGAACTGGATGGCAGAGCGGTCGGGCGCAGGCGAGCGGCTCATCGAGTGGAGCGACGCACCGCTGTCGCAGCCCGTGCAGGCCGCCCTCACCGGCCTCGTCATCGTCGCCGACTGGATCGCGAGCAACGAGGAATTCTTCCCGTACATCCTGGACAGCACGGACGCGGACCGACTTACGGCCGGCTGGGAGCTGCTGGACCTGCCGGTCCCGTGGCGGCCTGCCGCGCCGCCGGTGAGCGTGGACGAGCTTTTCGGGGCGCGCTTCGAGCTACCCGCCGCCGCGGTGCCGCGACCGGTGCAGCGCACCGTTGCCGGGCTGGCCGCGACCATGCCAGCGCCCGGGATGATGATCGTCGAGGCGGCAATGGGCGAAGGCAAGACCGAGGCCGCGCTGGCAGCGGTGGAGATTCTGGCCCGCCGTACTGGGGCATCCGGCTGCTACCTCGCGTTGCCCACCCGCGCCACCAGCGACGCCATGTTCAACCGGATGCTGTCCTGGCTGCGCCGGCTGCCCGACGCTCAGGTCGGCCGAGGCGACCGCGACGTACGGCTGGCACACGGCAAGGCCGCACTCAATGCCGACTACGACCGGCTGCGGACGACCTCGCTGCCGAGCGGCATCGCCGAAGACGACGGCGGCACCGACATCGGCGTGCACGTCTGGCTCGCCGGACCCAAGCGAACACTGCTGTCCAGCTTCGTTGTGGGGACCATCGACCAGTTACTGTTCGCGGCGCTACGAGGCAAACATCTGGTGCTGCGTCACCTCGGCCTCGCCGGCAAGATCGTCGTCATCGACGAGGCGCATGCCTACGACGTCTACATGAGTCGCTTTCTCGACCGGGCGTTGGAGTGGCTCGGCGCGTATGGCGTCCCAGTCATTGTGCTCTCCGCGACGCTGCCGGCACGCCGGCGGGCCGAACTGATGGCGGCGTACGACATCGGCCGGCTCGGACCAGTGCCTGCGCTCACCTGGCGTGACCGCGGCAAGCTGCGGGTCGACCCGTACGCACCGCTGCGTACCGACCTGAGATACCCCCTGGTCACCGTCTCGACCGCCGATCGCGGCGCCACCGCGACCAGCTGCGCCGACTCCGGTCGAGGCGTCGAAGTGAAGCTGCGGCGCCTGGCCGACGATTTGCCCGCGCTGGTGGAGCTGCTGCGCGACCAGCTGGCTGACGAGGGCTGTGCGCTGGTGGTCCGCAACACCGTGGCGCGGGTCCAGGAGACGGCAGCCGCACTGCGGGCGGCCCTCGGGCCGGACATCCCCGTGTTGGTGGCGCACTCCCGGTTCATGGCCGTCGATCGCGCCGCGAAGGACCGCTGGCTACGCGACACGTTCGGCCCGCCCGGCAGCGGTAACCGGCCGCCTCGGCACGTGGTGGTCGCCAGCCAGGTCGCCGAGCAGTCCCTCGACATCGACTTCGACCTGCTCGTTACCGACCTGGCCCCGGTCGACCTGGTGCTGCAACGCATCGGTCGGCTACACCGTCATGCGCGCGGCGACCGTCCCGCCAGGCTCGTTACCCCGACCTGCTGGATCAGCGGCGCCGACTGGACAACAGAGCCACCGCAGCCGGTAGCTGGTTCACGCCGCGTCTACCAGGCGGCCACGCTGCTGCGCAGCGCAGCGGTGCTGCTGCCGCACCTGGACGGCGCACCACTGCGACTTCCCTGCGACATCGCGCCGATCACCCAGGCCGCCTACGGCGACGTGGAGCTCGGCCCACCGTCGTGGCAACCCGCGATGGCCGAAGCAGAGGCCAAACAGCGGGACGAGATCACCACCAAGGAGCTGAAAGCTGACGGTTTCCGCCTGGCCGGCGTCGCCGAGGCCGGGACGCCACTGATCGGCTGGCTCTCGGGCGGCGTCGGCAACGCCGACGACCGCGCGGCGCTGGGACACGTCCGCGACACCGACGCGGACTCCCTCGAGGTCCTGCTGCTGGTACGGACACCGGGCGGCTTGGTCCTGCCGTCGTGGATCGATGGTGGGGGAGTGTCGGTGCCGACCAGCAGCCTCCCGCGTTGGCCACTGCCTCGGTGGATCGCGCGCTGCACGCTGCCACTGCCGCGCGCGATGACTGCCACGGACGTGATCGATGAGGTGATCGCCGAGCTGGAACGGCGTACCGACCTCAGCGCCTGGCAGGACAGTCACTGGTTGGCCGGCGAGCTAGTGCTCGACGTCGACACCGACGGGACCGCCACGGTGGCCGGCTTCGACCTGCACTACCACCCGGAGGAAGGGCTGCGCGTTACCCGTGCCAACACCTGAGTTCCCTCGATCGCAGACGCAAAGGAGGTGCTGCCAGTGAGCGGCCTACCGCACCCAGCCGGATTTTCGCTGGTGGATAAGGCGTGGATTCCGGTACTGGACGCCGAGGGACAGCGACGGGACGTGTCGCTGCTCGGCCTGTTCGAACAGGCCGGCGACGTACGCATGATTGCCTGTGAGCTGCCCACGCAGACGTTCGCGATTCTGCGGCTCGCGTTGGCGATTCTGCACAGGACGACGGGCGGCCCACCGGGCGAGGCCGCTTGGCGGGCGCTGTGGCGGGACCGGCGGCTGCCGGTCGCCGACGTTGCCGAATACCTCGGCGTCTTTCGCGACCGCTTCGACCTGCTGCATCCGGAGCGCCCGTTTTACCAGGTGGCCGATCTGCGGGCGGCCAAGAACAACACGTACGGACTTGAGCGCCTCATCGCCGACGTGCCGAACGGTATGCCGTTCCTGACGACGCGCGCCGGACCGGGCATGGAGTCGATCTCGCTGGCCGAGGCGGCCCGCTGGGTGGTGCACTGTCAGGCGTACGACCCCTCCGGGATCAAGACGGGGGCGGTCGGAGACCTGCGGGTCAAAGGTGGGCGGGGCTATCCCATCGGGGTGGCGTCGCTCGGGGCGTTGGGGGGCGTGCACATCGAGGGCGCGACCCTGTTGGAGACGCTGCTGCTCAATCTGGTGCCGATCGCGCCCGGCTGGCAGGTATCCGACGAGCGAGACCTGCCGGTGTGGGAGCGCGAGCCGCAGACGGCCGTCGAGGAGGCAGACTCGGCACGCGGCCCGCACGGGCTGCTGAGTCTTTACACCTGGCAGTCACGACGGATCCGGCTGTTCGGCGATGCTGGTGGCGTTACCGGCGCCATGATCTCCAACGGTGATCGGTTGGAGTGGCAGGATCGACACCTGCTGGAGCCGATGAGCGTCTGGGGACGCAGCGGGCCACGCGAGCGTGAGCAGAAGCGGACCCCGATCTACCTGCCCCGGCCGCACGACCACAGTCGGGCACTGTGGCGAGGGCTTCAGACCCTGCTGCCGACGCCGCCGCTTCCCGGCGCCGAGGCGCCACAGCGGCTGTCGCCGATGGTGGTGCAGTGGCTGGCCCGGCTGACCGTCACCGGGGTTGTCGGGTCGGACTTCCAGGCACGAACGCGCGCCACCAGCGTCACCTACGGCACCCAGCAGGCGGTCGTCGACGAGGTGTTCAGCGACGCGCTGACCATGAACGTGCTGCTGCTGGTCGAGGACTCCGCGCTGCGCGCGGCTGCCGTCGACGCTGCCGGCGACGCCGAGTCCGCGGTGAGGGTGCTACGCCGGCTCGCCGACAACCTGGTACGCGCCGCGGGTAGCCGGGACATTGACAGCGGCGATGCCGAACGCGCGGCTGAACGCGGATACGCCCTGTTGGATCGCGCGTTCCGGGACTGGCTGGCACGGCTCGGACCGGACAGCGATCCGGTGGCCGAGCGAGCCTCGTGGCAGCGCTTGGTGCGGCGGGCCGTGAAACGGCTGGGCAGTGAAATGGTCGCCGCTGCCGGCCCGGCGGCCTGGGCCGGCCGGCCTGGCGTCGATCGCGCCGGGAGGGATGTGCATTTCTCGAGCTCACAGGCGGAGGCGTGGTTCCGCCTTGGCCTGGTTAAGGCGCTGCCGATGGCGGCTGAACTCGAGCACCAGAGGCAGGAGGAGGCAGCATGACAGTGGCAGAGACCAGCCGGCGGGACGCCCCGGCACGCAGACCGTGGGCACGCCGTCGCAGAGGCCTCGGCGAACATGTCGCACGGACGGTCGGTGCCCTGCAGGTGCGGCTGTTGCGTGAGGCGCCCCAGCCGGAGGCGGTCAGCGCACTCGCCCGGCTGCGGCGCGGCATCGGCCGGGCACCAGGCTTCGACTACACGCTCGAGCGCTACCTGCAGGTCCCGGAAGACCTGCTGGGTTACCGGCCGGCAGACGATGCCGTTGCCACCGACGCCGAGTACGCCATGCACGACGCGGTGACCCTGTACGCGCTGCATCAGCAGTCGCGCCGGGAACGGATGCACGTGGATGGACGAGGGCTTGGCCAGGCCCTGGCTGAGCTCGTCCGCGCCTCGGCTGGGCCAGACGGTGTACGGCGCCGGTTCGCCGCGCTCGGCACTGCCAGCACCTACCACGAGGGCATCTACCACCTGCGCAGCCTGATCACGATGCTGCGTGAACCGCAGATCCCACTCGACTACGGCCTGCTCGCCGACGACCTGCAGACCCTGCGCCTACCCACGGGTCGGCCCCAGGTCCAGGCCATCTGGGGCCGGGAGTTCTTCCGCAGCCGGCCCAGCACTGACGTTGAGACCCCCGCCACCGACGCCCACGAGGAGAACCTGTCATGAGCCGCACCATCATTGACGTCTACGCGCTGCAGACGGTGCCACCGAGCAACCTCAACCGAGACGACACCGGCTCACCCAAGACCGCCGTCTACGGCGGTGTGCGGCGCGCGCGGGTGTCCAGCCAGGCATGGAAGCGCGCAATCCGGCTAGCGTTCGCAGGCCTGCTCGACCGCTCCCAGCTCGGCGAACGGACCAAGCGCGTGGGCGAGTCCCTCGCGGCGCGGATCAAGGCCCTCGACCCCAGCCTGTCCGACGAGGCCGCATCCACGCTGGCCGCCGAGGTCTTCGTGGCTGCCGGCCTCGCCAAGGCGGAAAAGAAGAAGAGCGAGGCGAAGGACGTCGAGTCCGGTTACCTGATGTTCCTGAGCCACCGGCAGGTGGACAACCTCGCCGCCGCAGCACTGGAAGCCTCCCGAGCTGGCACCAATCTCGACAAGAACCGGTTCAAGGCACTGGCCAACACCGAACACTCAGTCGACATCGCGATGTTCGGCCGGATGGTGGCCGACATGACAGACATCAACGTCGACGCCGCATGCCAGGTGGCGCACGCCATCAGCGTCCACGCCGTCGACAACGAGTTCGACTACTTCACCGCCGTCGACGACCGCAAGGCCGACGCCGCCGAGACCGGCGCGGGCATGATCGGCACCATCGAGTTCAACTCGTCCACCCTGTACCGGTACGCGACCGTCGACGTGGACGCGCTGCACCGCACCCTCGGCGACGCGAGCGCGACCCGAGCTGCGGTCGAGGCATTCCTGACGGCGTTCGCGCGTAGCATGCCGACTGGCAAGCAGAACACGTTCGCCCACCGTACGTTGCCCGACGCGGTGCTGGTGCGGCTGCGTGACACGCAAGCGATCAACCTGGTGGGGGCGTTCGAGACGCCCGTCCGGGAGACGCACGCGGCCGGGCGGATCGAACTGGCCGCAGCCGCCCTGGCGAAGCACACCGTGGCCGTCGAGAACGCGTTCGGCGAGCGGCCGGTCGGTAGCTGGGTCACCCAGGTCGGTGACAAGACTGCGGTGCTGGCCGACCTCGGCAAGGCGGTCAGCTTCAGCGAGTTGGTCACCGGAGTGGGAGAGCAGGTCGCTGTGGCGCTCGGACAGCCAGCATGAGTGTGTTGTTGTTGAGGCTGGCGGGCCCGCTCCAGTCGTGGGGGTCGTCCAGCCGGTTTGCTCGCCGGGGCACCGAGGTCGCGCCGACCAAGAGCGGAGTGATCGGCCTGCTCGCCGCAGCCAAGGGCGTCCGACGTACTGAGCCGCTTACCGAGTTGCTGGGCTTGGAGTTCGGGGTACGGCTGGACCAGCCCGGGCAGATCCTGCGGGACTTCCAGACCGCCCGTTCTCTCGACGGACGCGACAGCGCGCCACTCACCTACCGCTTCTACCTCTCCGACGCCGCTTTTCTCGCCGCCGTCAGCGGTGAGCAGGAGCTTCTGCACGGTCTGATGGAGGCACTCAACCGGCCCCGGTTTCCGCTCTATCTCGGTCGCCGCTCGTGCCCGCCGGCCCTCCCGATCAGCCTCGGCGTACACGAAGGCACTGTCGATGACGCCCTGACGTCGTGGCCGTGGCTCGCCGCCGAGTGGCACCGCCGCAAAGCGGCCCGCACGGTCCGGTTGGAGATCATCCGAGACGCCCGGCCCGGCGAGCCGGTCACGGAGACCCTGCCCGACGAGCCGGTCAGCTTCGATCCCGCGCATCGGCAGCACACCTGGCGGTCGGTGCTGCGCCGGCACGTCGACGTCACCAACGACCTCGCGGAACGGGCCGGCGTCGCCGAGCACGACCCGCTGAGCCTGCTGGGAGGCTGAGCATGTTCCTCACCCGATTTCAGATCAACCCCGCTCGCCGAGGTGCACGGAAGCTGCTCTCTTCACCGCATGCCATGCACGCGGCGGTCCGCGCCGCCTTCGCCGTCGCGGAGGACCACGAACGGGACGGCACCCGTACGTTGTGGCGGCTCGACACCCCAGCCACCGCCACTGTCCACCTCTACATCGTCAGCCCCGGCCGGCCCGATCTCACCCATCTGGTCGAGCAGGCCGGCTGGCCCACCACGGAGACCTGGGTAACCCGCGACTACGGCGGGCTGCTCGGCTCGCTTCGTCCCGGCCAGGATTGGGCGTTTCGGCTCACCGCCAACCCCACACACAACGGGCGTAAGACCACCGACGCCAAGGAGACACAACGCTTCGGCTACCTTCGCGAAGAGGAACAGGTCGGATGGTTGGCCAGCCGAGCCGTCCGGAACGGCTTCGCCCTGGCGACCCAGCAGGACGGTCGCCCTAACCTGCGGCTGCACCGTCGCCAGACGCAGACCTTCAGACGAGGCATGGGCGCTGTCACCCTCACGACGGTGACCTACGACGGCATCCTCCACGTCACCGATGCAGACGCCTTCCGTCGAGCGTTGACCAGCGGGATCGGACATGCGAAGGCGTACGGCTGCGGCCTGCTCACTCTCGCTCCCGCAGGCTGAATCCGGGCTGACGGATGAAGATCCCAGGCGTGCCGCCAGCCGAGCTCGGCGACCTCACCCGAGCCGAGGACCGGATCAGCTTCCTCTACCTCGAACGCAGCGTGATCCACCGGGACAGCAACGCGATCACCGCAACCGATGATCAAGGCGTTGTACACATTCCGGCCGCCTCGGTGGGTGTGCTGCTGCTCGGACCCGGCACCAGCATCACCCACCAGGCCATCGCCCTGCTCGCCGACCACGGAGCCACCGCCGTCTGGGTCGGCGAGCGGGGCGTGCGCTACTACGCGCACGGACGATCACTCGCCGCTTCCAGCCGCCTGCTCGTCGCGCAGGCCGCCGCGGTCAGCCATCGAGACCGCCGGCTCGCCGTCGCCCGCACCATGTACGCGATGCGCTTCCCCGGCGAGACCACCGCCAACCTCACGATGCAGCAACTGCGCGGCAAAGAAGGCGCACGAGTCCGCCGGACATACCGTGAGCATGCCGAACGGACTGGTGTCGCCTGGCGCCACCGCGACTACGACCGGACCGACTTTGCCGGCGGCGACCCCATCAACCAAGCGCTGTCGGCCGCCCACGCCTGCCTGTACGGCATCGTGCACACGGTCATCGTCGCGCTTGGGGCCGCGCCTGGTCTCGGCTTCGTGCACACCGGACACGAACGCGCCTTCGTGTACGACATCGCTGACCTGTACAAGGCTGAGATAACGATCCCCGTTGCCTTCGACGTGGTGGCAAGCGGCTCGACCGACATCGGCACCGACACCCGACGCGCGGTACGTGACCGTGTGCACGACGGGGCCATCCTCGCGCGGTGTGTACGTGACATCCGCATGTTGCTGCTCCAACCCCAGCCCGGAGGTGAGATCGAGGACGAAGATTCCCTACGCCTCTGGGATGACACCGGCATCGAACTGACAGCAGGTCGAAATTACGCCGACATTGGCGAGGTCGACTTCTGATGACCGTCATCATCCTCACCGCCTGCCCGCCCGGACTGCGGGGGCATCTGACGCAGTGGTTGTTTGAGATCTCCGCCGGCGTGTACGTCGGGCATGTAAGCACCCGCGTACGCGACAGACTGTGGGCTCGCGTTATCGACATGGCCGGTGCGGGCCGAGCGTTGATGGTCTTCCAGGTTCGCGGAGAACAGCGGCTGTCGTTCCTGGCCCACGACCATCACTGGATTCCGGTAGATGCGGATGGAGTGACCCTGATGCGGCGTCCCGCTGACCCGATGGTCAACCCTGCGGTCGCTGGAGGCTGGAGCAAGGCGGCCAAGCGCCGCCGGTTCGGGCGCCGTGGGCGACCAGCGTAGAGGGACGCCAACAGGCAAGGCGATCGATGCCCATTCGACGGTAAGAATGCGACACGTAGTCGATTGGGCGAGTTCGGTTTGGGGAGACCCCTGTGTGCCTGGCGTGCAGCGATAGGTGCGACAAATCGAGAACCTTCGACGTCACGTGTGCGGGGGGGGAGCGGGACCGTCACGCGAACGCGGGTACGGCGCGATCCGCGATCAGACCTGCGTCCGCAGGAGCAGAACCTCACCTACGGGGCCTATCAGCCGCTGAGCCACCCGCGCTCAGGGCGCAGCATGATACCGGCGCCGACGTCTGCGATGTACCCCCACCGGTGCGCGGGACCAGGGCCGAAGAATGTCCGGGTGGAGGGGCCACTCCCGCCTGCGCGGGGAGCAGGCGCCGACATGGCGCCGATGGCGCGTGCGTGCAGGACCACCCCCGCGTTCGCGGGGAGCAGTCCTCTCGCGTGGCACGGGGCCACTCCTTGGGAGGACCATCCCCGCGTTCGCGGGGAGCAGCAGATGCCCTGCATTCCGCCAGGCCCGTGGCATGGACCACCCCCGCGTGCGCGGGGAGCAGAAGTCACCGCCCGGCCGGCGGAACGCCGCCAGAGGACCACCCCCGCGTGCGCGGGGAGCAGGCGATCCAGCATTCGCCGATCTGCGCGCTGATGGGACCACCCCCGAGTGCGCGGGGAGCAGCCAAGATAGAGCCCCACGTGCGTTGCCGGATCGGGACCACCCCCGCGTGCGCGGGGAGCAGGAGGGCGTCCGCGAGGGCGTTGATCGTGGCTGCGGACCACCCCCGCGTGCGCGGGGAGCAGACGTGGGCGCTTGCTACCGCGACTGCGGAGCCGGGACCACCCCCGCGTGCGCGGGGAGCAGCCGACTGCCCAGTTCCCGGCGGGTATGTGACGGGGACCACCCCCGCGTGCGCGGGGGGTAGTTGGCCGCTTCCTGCCGCAGGTGCCAGTTCTCCGGACCACCCCCGCGTGGGCGGGGAGCAGCCTGCCAGTCGGCTACCCGACGGCAGGGCTCCCGGACCACCCCCGCGTGCGCGGGGAGCAGGCCGGCCGCCGCCCCGATGAGAAACCACTTCCAGGGACCACCCCCGCGTGCGCGGGGAGCAGGGCGTCGCCAGTTTCCACGGCCGACCCAGGGCAGGACCACCCCCACGTGCGCGGGGAGCAGGTCACCGCGCCGGTGGCGTACTCCGCGGCGCAGGGACCACCCCCGCGTGCGCGGGGAGCAGCGTGCCACCGATGACCAGCAGCGCCCACACCGAGGACCACCCCCGCGTGCGCGGGGAGCAGCGACCCACCGGGCGAGAGAACTCCACCGGCTCAGGACTACCCCCGCGTGCGCGGGGAGCAGTTGGTGCCCGACACGCTGAGCAGGCCGACCTTGGGACCACCCCCGCGTGCGCGGGGAGCAGCCGTCGAGGCGCCCGAGCAGGAGACGCCGATCGGGACCACCCCCGCGTGCGCGGGGAGCAGGAGCCGGCCCGGACCATCGCAGACGGCAAGCCGGGACCACCCCCGCGTGCGCGGGGAGCAGCTCTTGATACCCGCGAACGCCTCACCCATGCGCGGACCACCCCGCGTGCGCGGGGAGCAGAAACCGTACGCGCGTACTACGTTCTTGCCCATGGGACCACCCCCGCGTGCGCGGGGAGCAGGAGTTCATGTTGATCGGGAAGCCGGCGGTGCAGGGACCACCCCCGCGTGCGCGGGGAGCAGTCCGGCAAGGCGGCCATCTCGGCGTGGCGCAAGGGACCACCCCCGCGTGCGCGGGGAGCAGTGTCCGGCCATGCGCACGCCCCGGGGGAGTACGGACCACCCCCGCGTGCGCGGGGAGCAGTTCGGCGCGGTCGTGTCGGTGGTGGGCACCGACGGACCACCCCCGCGTGCGCGGGGAGCAGGATGGCGCGCACCCTGCTGTCGGCGACGCGTGAAATCGGACCCCGGATCGGCGCGTGGGTTCCAGGGCCCCAGCAGGGTCCGATTTTCACGCGCCGACGACACCTGCACCTGACCGGGAATTTGGGACCACCCCCGCGTGCGGGAGCAGACCCGCTGCGACCCGGTCTTGACCGTGTCGTAGGGACCACCCCCGCGTGCGCGGGGAGCAGCAGCTGCGCGCGGTGGCCACCACCCGCCCCGGCGGACCACCCCCGCGTGCGCGGGGAGCAGTGCGCCGACGCCCGCCGTGCCCGTGAGCGGCACGGACCACCCCCGCGTGCGCGGGGAGCAGAGCAGCGGCCAGCCCTTGCGCTCGCGGTAGGCGGGACCACCCCCGCGTGCGCGGGGAGCAGGTCGTCGCCTTCGCCGGGGCGGTCTCCAGCAGGGGACCACCCCCGCGTGCGCGGGGAGCAGACCCGGTCGTCGAGGGGCGCGAATCGCTCTTCGGGACCACCCCCGCGTGCGCGGGGAGCAGCCGTCCAGGCTGCGACCGGCATACCAGCGCGGCGGACCACCCCCGCGTGTGCGGGGAGCAGGCCGGCCACGAGGGCTCCGACCGGGCGGTCGACGGACCACCCCCGCGTGCGCGGGGAGCAGGCGGTGCCGGACGCCGATGACCCGATGACGGAGGGACCACCCCCGCGTGCGCGGGGAGCAGGAGGACGGCAACAGCCCGGTCCTGACCGGCCAGGGACCACCCCCACGTGCGCGGGGAGCAGGCTGGTCTACACCTCGTCGGCCGGCATGGTGAGGGACCACCCCCGCGTGCGCGGGGAGCAGCCCTCTACGTCAAAGAACAGTCGAGCGCCCATGGGACCACCCCCGCGTGCGCGGGGAGCAGATGACGGGCGCCGGGCTGCGTGTCGACGGGCACGGACCACCCCCGCGTGCGCGGGGAGCAGTACGTCGAGAAGCGGGCCGCCGAGTCGGAGGAAGGACCACCCCCGCGTGCGCGGGGAGCAGGACCCGTGGGCGCCGCTCGCCTTGGTGCGGTTGGGACCACCCCCGCGTGCGCGGGGAGCAGTCACCCTGGCCTCCGGGGTGGTCGGGTCGCGCAGGACCACCCCCGCGTGCGCGGGGAGCAGGCGGTGTGGATGTCGCGGGCGGTCAGAGTGGTGGGACCACCCCCGCGTGCGCGGGGAGCAGACAACGGCAGCGAATAGAAGATCCCAAGGGAAGGGACCACCCCCGCGTGCGCGGGGAGCAGTCCACGGTCGACTCCGCTCCGGCGGCCGTCGACGGACCACCCCCGCGTGCGCGGGGAGCAGGACGCCTTCCTACCGGCGACACTCTTTACCTTCGGACCACCCCCGCGTGCGCGGGGAGCAGTTGAAGAACCAGTTCGCACCGTAGCCCTTGGGCGGACCACCCCCGCGTGCGCGGGGAGCAGATCCCCGCGTACGGCTTCCTGCGTGGCGTGTGGGGACCACCCCCGCGTGCGCGGGGAGCAGTCGTCCACCGCGAACGGTGGCGACGCGACCGGCGGACCACCCCCGCGTGCGCGGGGAGCAGTGGGAATCCACGGTGACCGACGACCGGTTCAGCGGACCACCCCCGCGTGCGCGGGGAGCAGTCTCCGGCTTCGTGACCTGCGGTGGGGGCAAAGGGACCACCCCCGCGTGCGCGGGGAGCAGCTGTGGTGGGAGTCCACCCACGGGCCGCTGCAAGGACCACCCCCGCGTGCGCGGGGAGCAGGTAGCGTCGGTGAGAGAGACGCCGGAAATGAGAGGACCACCCCCGCGTGCGCGGGGAGCAGATGCCGCGTAGCAACGGCCGCAACCGGTCCCCGGGACCACCCCCGCGTGCGCGGGGAGCAGGTGGTCGCCCGGGTACGCGCACCGGTCGTCTTCGGACCACCCCCGCGTGCGCGGGGAGCAGACTCGCCGATCATCAATTCGGTGGTGCGGCACGGGACCACCCCCGCGTGCGCGGGGAGCAGGTCGGTGCGTTGATGACGGGCGACGTCGCCCGGGGACCACCCCCGCGTGCGCGGGGAGCAGGTTCGGGCCGAGATCGCTGCGGTGGAGGCGCAGGGACCACCCCCGCGTGCGCGGGGAGCAGGGCGGTCCCTGGCTGGAGGGGCCGAAGATGTCGGGACCACCCCCGCGTGCGCGGGGAGCAGCCCCCCTCGCGTGCGTAACCGCTGGTCAGACGGGGACCACCCCCGCGTGCGCGGGGAGCAGACTTGCTGACCTGCGGCGCTAAAGATCAACAAGTCGATTTTGCATCACTAGGTTCTGCAAGATCCTCATCCGAAAAAGAGTGGACGAGGTGCTGCTTCATCGTAGCGCTGGTGTGTGGCGAGCGCTGCCGGGTGAGCGGCGATCGTTCGGTCGGCGGCTTGCGAGGCCCACGACAGGAGGGCGAACAGTGGCGCTATAGGTGGTGCTTGCGGGGGCTCAATCGGATCGCTGTGGGTGCCTCTTGCTGTCAGTGCGCCGTGCGCCCTCTTCGACTCGAAGAAGGTTGTCAATGATCATTTGAAGGCCGTCTTGTGCGGCGGGTGAGAGCTTCGTGATTGATCGTGTCATTAGGCGGATCTGGGGGTTGGGGTCTTCGGGTTGCCTGCTGTCGCCTAGGAGGTAGCCGACTGGCACGTTGAAGAACTCTGCGAGGCCACGGAGTGTCGAGGCTTTGGGGTTGATGCGTTCGGCTTTGAGTAGGTGTCGGATGCCGTTTGCGGTGATCTTGTGGCCGGCTTTGGTCAGCGCGACCGCGACTTCGTGTTCTGTGTATGGCGGTCGGCCTGGAGGGCTGGCGGCGAAGAGGGCGCGGAGTCTGCCTTGGATGAGGTCAGAGGTTGCGGCCTCGGTCTGGTCGGCTGGCGTGTCCTTCATGGAGCCTCCCAACTGCAGCCACTCGTAGCCGTAACCCGGAACTGTAGTTGACGCCGCTGCGTAGTCCGTGCTTAGCTCTCTGCATCGCCAGTGAAGTGCACTTCATCTAGTAGGAAGTGTGCTTGGGAGGAGCGTAGCGGATTGAGTTAGCTGCCGGGGGGTGGCTTCTCGATTCGTGGGAGATCGGCGTTGCAAGGCGCGCTGGTCTTCGTGGGCCTGCTTCGTTTGGTCAGCGTCCAGGTCGTGACAGCAACGGGGGACCAGCCGCGCCGGTGTAGGCAGCGGCTAGTGCTGTACGGCAAGCCTTCGGGGAGGCGGACGTGCAAGAGCCATCAGACGGACGGCCCGAAGAGCCCACCGCCGACGTGCCTTCGAGTGCGGGCGGTGGGCTGGGGGAGCCGGCGGTGAGGCAGAAAGCCTTTCCGCCGGCTCCTACTCCCGAGGAGATCGCTGCCCGGGTGGAGGCGTTGAAGTCGCAGTGGCGTCGCCGCGTGGATGCGGCGGTGACGCGGGGGATCCCTCGCGAGTTCGGTGCAGGCAGGCGGGTGGAGTCGCTGTGGTGGCGGGCGGCGCTGCTGAGCGAGGGGTGCCCGTTGGCCTGCGTGTCGTCAGCGGATGGCGGGGTGGGGCGGTCGGCGTTGACGGCGTCGCTGGGTGGGTTGCTGGCGCTTGCGGTGCCGGATCCGGTGGTGGCGGTTGACGCGACATTGCGGGCGTGGGGCGGTCTGGAGCATCGGGTGGCCCGCCGCACCTCGTCGACGGTGTGGGATGCGGTGGCTGCCGGCGCGGAGCTGGCGGATGGCGGCGTGGCGGATCGGCTGGCGCAGGTCGGGCCGACGGGGCTGCGGGTGCTGGTGGGGGAAAGCAGGCTGTCGTCGAAGCGGCGTCCGCCGACGTGGCCGGAGTTGTTCAGTGTGGTCGCTCATCTGCGGGCGGTGTTCCGGTTGGCGTTGCTGGATTTGCCGACGGCGCACAGCGCGTCGACGTGGCGGGCGTTGAGTTGGGCGACCGTGCCGGTGTTGGTGTCGCGGGCGACGGTGGATTCGGTGCAGCACACCTTGCGGCTGTTGGCGCACATGCGTACGGCGGGGCTGACGCAGGTGCCTGACCGGGCCGTGGTGGTTGTCATGGCCACGTCGCCATCAGTGGCTCGTGAGGTGCGGGCGGTAGAGCAGCTGGCGCGGCAGTCCGCGGCGGTGCTGGTGCGGGTGCCCTATGACCCGGCACTGGTGCGTCCGGATCCATTGGATCCGCGGGTGTTGGCGAAGGCCACACGGTCGGCGTTGACCGAGGTCGCCGCGGCAGTGATCGATAGATGTCCGGCTGACCCTGCGGCTGCCAACGGCCCAAGGTCGGCCTCGAACGGGGAGAAGTGATCGTGTTGTATCAGCTTGCGGCTGTCCTGACGGTGCGTGCCCCTGGCGTGGTGGCGTTTTTGGCACCGACACCAACGCCGACGCCGCAGCCGTCGGGTGGTGGCTTCGATTTTGGCCGGATCAGTCCGGATCCGGCGGCGGTGCCGCGCTCGGATCTGTTCTACAAGCTCGCGAACGCCGCCCTGTTCCTTGGGGTGATTTCGGCGGTGGCGGGGTTGGCGGCGGGGGCTATCGCGTTTGGAATCGGTCCGATCTTCGGCGCGCACATCATCAGTGATCGTGGCAAGTCGATGATGTGGAAGGCCGGTCTGGTGGCGATCGTGGTGGGGTCGGCCACGTCGATCATCGCGTTCCTGCTTAGCGAAATCTGACCGGGGCCGGACGATGATTCGAGCGGAGTTTAAGCCGAGCACCGGCCGCCGGCCGGAAGTCCTCGCTGCGGTCCTGGTCGTGATGATGGCCTTCGGTCTGGCGGTCTTTGCCGCCGGCCGAGCGAGTGTTGCCCAACGGCAGGTGACCCCTCGGTATGCCGAGCGGATGCAGGCCGGCGTGCCGGTGGGTTTCCCGGGCACGCCTCGCGGCGCAGCGGATGCGGCGGCGGCCTACACGCAGGTCCTGGCGGCGGCCGGCACGCGGGACGTGACCAGTCGGCAGGCGCTGCTGGAACTGATTGCCGCCGAAGGCGCTGCGCCGGCGGTGCAGCCTCTTGTCGGGCCACCGTCGGAAGGGGAAGCGATTGCGCAGACGGTGGTGGTGCAGGTGTGGGTGGCCGATGAGGACCTCGACGTGGTTGTACCCGAGGGCCGCGATGTGGCGGTGCGGATGCTCGTTTGCGCCCTGAGCGGCACCACCGCGAATGCTGGCGGCCTGGGCGTCGGGTTGGCGGGCGGCTGGTACGTGCAGCCCGCGACGGCGCGGTGGTCGCAGGGCCGGTGGCGTCTGGTGGGTGCGCAGCGTGCGGTGCCGGTGCCGCCGCCGGATCAGCGTGGCACCCGCCGCGACGGTGGACCAAGAGACATGCAGCCCTTGGCTGACGTGCTCGGGGTGCGGTCGTGGGCGCCGGGGACGGTGTGACCCATGGCTGTCCTGCCCGCAGCCCTGCGGCTGCTGCTCGCGGTGGTGTCCTCGATGACGGTCGCGGCGGTTGCCCCCGCGTCCGCCGCAGCGGCACCAACGCCCACGCCGTTGCCGTCATCGCCGGTCTCGGCGTGCCCGGCCCCTCCGGCTGACGTCCAACCGGGCACGGGTGCCGAGCCGCTGAGGCAGCCGCAGGTGGCCTGGTGTCTGCCGTGGGCGCGATGGCAGCAGGGCGACGGCTGGACGACTGTGTGCAGCGCGGCGGCCAGCACTGTCGAGCAGGAACACTGCGACGCGGTGGCGGTGACGGTGCAGTCCCCGCCACCGGACGGCACGGCGTCGGTGCTCGACGAGCGTCTGCCGGCCGCCGGTGAGCAGCCGGTGCGCTGCGAGCGGCTGGACGCAGAAGCCGCACAGGACGTGTCGAACGCGTCGCGGTGGACAGCGAAGGCCGAGCGTTGCCGTGCGCTGCGGTCAGTGTTGATAGCGTCGTCGTCGCTGAAGGCGGCGTCGGAGTGCGGGCCGTTGGACGTGTCCTGCAAGGTGGGCGCCCAGGTGAAGGAAGCGGCGCGCACGGGGTTCGAGGGCCTGGCCGACATCGCGGTGGCCGGGTTCGCGTGGGCGTTGGGCAAGCTCGCCGAGCTCGTGTTCACACAGTCCTCCGCCGTGCCAGACGAACCGTTCTACGGCGTCTACAACGACATCTCCGGCGTGCTGATCGTCATGGTGCTGATCGTGTTCGTGATCTCCACGGCGATCAACGGGCTGCGGATGAGCGGGCCAGGACCGCTGTCGAGCCTGGGTGGGCTGGTGCGGGCAATGTTCGGTATCGCGTTCGCCGGTGGCATCGCGTACCTGCTGATGGCGGCCTGGGACGAGGCGACGCTGGCGCTGATCGCCCGCAACCAGCAGCGGGACTGGCAGCCGAGCATGTGGGTCGACGCGTTGAACGCGCTGACCGCGGACACGGGCACGGTTCTGCTGGCCTTCGTCGTTGCCGTGGTCGGCGTGGTCGGCCTGGTGCTGGTGTTCGTGATGCTGTTGTTCCGCTCGTTGCTGGCCGCAGGGGCGGCGTTGTTCGGGGCGATGGCGATGACCGGTCAGGTCATGGCCGAGACCCGCGCGTGGGGCCGGAAGTGGTTCTGGACCTGCAACGCCCTGGCCGCGTCGAAGTTCTTCATCGCGGCGCTGTGGATCTACGGCACCCGCACCACCTACGAGAGCGACAACGTGGTCAACGTGCTGCGGGGGCTGTTCATCATCGTGTTGATGGTCCTCGCGCCGTGGATCCTGCTGCGGTTGACGAGCATGTGGGACGGCTACCTCGCCGACGTCGACGCCCGAGGGTTCCTGGCCTCGGCGGCCGGGGCGGTCGGGCTCGACGCCGCATCACGGCGCCTGACCGACCCGTCGGACGACGGGGGTGAGGTGGATGCGGCGTCGCTGATGCAGGGCAACGCCGACGCCATCCCCACTAGCCCGGCATCCCCGGCCGGACCTGCCGGTGCAGTGGCGGGGCTGCCGGATGAGGTGGAGGCCCTGCACGGCCGGGGCGACAGTGACCAGTTCGGCCAGCCCGCCACCACCGGTGATGAGCAGGCCGCCGGGGGTGAGAACGCTGACGAGGCAGCGGGGGTGGAGCGGGACTCCCGGACCGCCCAGGGTGACGTGGCGCGTGGGCAACTGACCATGCCGGGTGATGGCGTCGGCGAGCAGGGCGCGCTGCCGGTGACACCGCAGGCGGCCCGCAACGAGGCATCGGCAGGTCCCGGCTTAGCCGATGGCAGTGGGTTGCTGCCGAGCGATGGCGGCCCCGGCACCGGCGGCGGTGCAACCGATGGCAACGCACAGCTGTCCAGCGATGGTAGCCCCAGGGCCGGCGACGGAGCTCCGGCTCCGGCGGGTGCGAGTGCGGGCCTGACGAGTCCCGGCAGTGACCCGCCGCCGCGCGAGGACGGCGGTGGCGCTGCGGCGGGCCGGAGTGGCGGGCAGGGCGCTGCCGCTGGTGGTGCCGCCGAGATTCCGATCGTGCCGGCCTAGATCACTGCGAAGGGGGAGGTCATGACGCAGTTCCAGTTTCCGCCGCGCTCGACGCGGGGATCGATGCTGGGCTTCAGCTGGGGGCAGATCGGCACCGCCGTTGCCGGGGTGATCTGCCTGGTCATCGCCGCGAACCTCTTGGCGGTGGGCCGGCAGGGCGCTGCGGCCGGGATGCTCGCGGCGGCGGTGCTGCTGCTGACCGTGGCGCTGTTGCGGATCCGGGGCCGGCGGGTCACCGAGTGGACGCCGATCGTGGTGGGCGCTCTGGTGCAGCGGGCGGCCGGGCAGGACCGCTACCGGGGAGCGGTGTGGGCGGCGAACCCGGGTACCGCGCATCTGCATCTGCCGGGGCCGGCGGCGGGCTATCAGTGGTTGCCGGCGGTGGCCGCCGACGGGCTGACGGAGGTGGGGCTGCTGCATCACCGGCGGGAGGGCACGGTGACCGCGACGTTGTCGTGCGCGGGCAGCAACCTGGTCTTGGCGGACACGACGGTGCAGCAGCAGCGCCTTGCCTCGTGGGCGGACGTGTTGAACCTGCTGGGCACTGAGTACGCCGACAGCGGCTTGGTGCGGTGGGCGGTGACGGCGCGGGCGGTGCCGGACGTGGCGAACCGGGCGCAGCGTTATCTCGGCCAGGCGGTGGATACGGGCACGCGGGCGTATCGGTCGCTGGCGGAGCTGACGGCGGCGGCGGGGCCGGGCACCCAACGCCACGACGTGTTTCTCACGACCGTGTTCGATGTGCGGAAACTGTCGGGGGAGGTTGCGGACGCGGGCGGCACGGACGCCGCTATCGCCGCGGTGGTGCTGGACAAGCT
The DNA here is from genome assembly GCF_040634035.1 of Micromonospora sp. NPDC007220. Taxonomy (NCBI): domain Bacteria; kingdom Bacillati; phylum Actinomycetota; class Actinomycetes; order Micromonosporales; family Micromonosporaceae; genus Micromonospora; species Micromonospora sp. NPDC007220. The sequence goes on from NZ_JBEYEU010000021.1 coordinate 67,575, forward strand.
GACTGGTGTGCAGGCGGCGGTGCGTGAGGCCGGTATCGACGCTGGTGGCTGGTTGACGCCGCGTGAGTATGCGGCGGTGCTGCGCGGGCAGTTCGACCCGGAGGACGTCGAGGCGCAGGTGGCGCCGCGCGCGGGTGGGCCGGTGGCGGCGGAGACGGTGGGCTGGTCGGCGTATCGGCACGACTCGGGGTTCTCGCAGACGCTGTGGGTGTATGAGATGCCGCGGCAGGCGGTGCCGATGACGTGGATGACGCCGCTGTTCACCCGCACGGTCGGGCGGCGTGCGGTGACGGTGGTGGCGGAGCCGGTGCCGGCGCAGTTGGCGCAGTTGGCGACGCGGCGGGACAAGGTCGCCCGTGCCGGGGACGAGGTGACCAAGCGGCGGATGCGGCTGGTGCGTACCGCCCGCGAGGACGAGGAGGCCCGCGCGGTCGAGCAGGTCGACCGGGAGCAGGCTGCGGGGCATGTGCGTTACCGGTACGCGGTGCTGGTCACTGTGACCGCTGACAGTCCTGAGCGGTTGCGCCATGACGTGCGTGCGGTGCGCCGGGTGCTGGGTCGCTGCGGCTGCCAGGCGGTCGTGCTGTACGGCGAGCAGGACCAGGCTTTCGCGGCCGGGGCGTTGCCGCTGGCGCGTGGACTGAAGCCGATGCGGGGGTGGTTCGCGTGAGTACGGGCAACGACAAGACTGCCCGACCGCGTGTCCGGCGGGAAGGCTCGTGGTCGCAGCGCCTCACCGACTCGGCTGCCCGCCGTGACCTCGCTGCGGCGCAGGTGGACCTGGCGCGAGAGCAGCGGGCGGTGCGGCGGTTGTCGGATCGGTTGTTGGGTCCGCCTTCGGTGGATGGGCGTGGGGCGTTCGGGCGGGCGGCGGGGCGGGTGTATTGGCGGCTGCGGCTGCCGCCGCTGGTGACCACGAGCGCGCAGTTGTGCAGCGTGTACCCGTTCGTCGCGGACCCGGGGTTGGGGGTGGACGGGCCGCTGATCGGGCAGGAGGTGTACTCCCGCGCCGGGTTCGTCTTCGGTATCCACGAGCTGTACCGGGCGGGTGTGCTGAGCGCCCCGAACATGGTGGTGACCGGGGAGATCGGGTCGGCGAAGTCGTCGCTGCTCAAGACGGTCGCGTTTCGTGGTGTGCCGTTCGGGGTGCGGTTCTACATCGTCGATGTCAAGGGCGAATACGACACCCTCGCCGACGCCGCCGGCATCCGACCCGTGCGCGTCGGCCCGGGGTCGGGGGTGGTGATGAATCCTCTGGCGGGGATCCGTCGGCTGCCGGGGCAGGGTGAGGCGGAGTGGTTGCAGCTGCAGCGGGCCCGCCGGCTGCTGCTGCTGGAAGGGCTGTTGGAGATCCAGCTCGGTGGCCTGCTCGGTGAGGCCGAACGGTCCCTGGTCGAATACGCCCTCGACGCGGTGACCCGCGCCGATGACGGCACCAGCCCGGATCGGATGGACATCCCGACGCTGTCGCGGGTCCTCGCCGCGATGGGCGACCCGCCGCGGTGGGCGCACCGGCTGGCCGGCGTGCACTACGACGTCGACCAGTTCACCGCCGACAGTCGCCGCGTGCGGCTGGCGTTGGAGCGGCTGATCACCGGCGCGCTCGGCGGGATCTTCGACGCCCCGGCCGCGTCGACGCTGACGATCGACTTCGATCAGCCGGGCGCGATTCTGGACCTGCGGGCGGTGCGGGCGTCGGACCAGATGACGGCGATGGCGATGACCTGCGCCCAGTCGTGGCTGGAGACGGAGCTGACCCGCCCGGACGCCCCGACTCGCGTCTGCCTCTACGACGAGTTCGCCCTCGTCAGCCGCCACCTGGGGCTGATGCGGCGGATGCGTGAACAGCTGAAGCTCGCCCGAGCCCTGGGCACGGCCAACATCCTCGCGTTCCACCGGTTTTCCGACCTCGCCGCCAGTGGCGCCGCTGACTCCGAGCAGGTCCGTATTGCCCGGGGCCTGATCGAGGACACCGGTGTGCGGGTGTCCTACCGGCAGGCGCCCGGCTCCCTGGATGCGGCCCGTGAGTTCCTGGGCACCACCGATGTGGAGACGAACCTGCTGCTGCACCTACGTCGTGGTGTCGGGCTGTGGAAGGTGGGGCTGCGCTCCTACGTCGTCAAGCACCAGCTCTCCGCCATCGAGCGGCAGATGGTCGACACCGACAGTCGGATGCGGCAGACCCCGCGCGTAGCGACCGCGTCGCCGGGGGAGCCGGACGAGGCCGAGGCGGTGCGGTGATGGCCGGCTCGCTGATGTCTCCCGGGCATCGGCTGCCCCGCCGTGGGGTGGCCCGCGCCGATATTCTCGCCCGACTGACCCTGGCCGGCATCGCCGTCCTGCTCGTGGTGACCGGAACGGTCACCTTGTGGCTGGCCGGGCAGGTGGGCGGGTTACTCACCCATGCCGCGTGGCCGGACAGCTCACCGGCCGACATGCCCGGCATCGCCGCCCGGTTCGTCACCGCGCCAGGCGACCCCGAGCAGGCGTGGCCGGGCGCAGCCCGCCAGGACCTGCCGCCGGGCCCGCTGCTGTACGGGCTGTGGATCGTCCTGTTCATCGCTGCTCTCGCCGGGGTCGGTGTGCCGGCGCTGCGGGTGGCTCGCCGGTGGGCGCGGCGGCGTGGGTTCGCCGGCCGCAAGGACCTGGACCGGGTGGTGACCGCCCAAGCGGTGCTGCGTCGCGTTGACGTGCTGCGACCTGGCCTGACGATCCGCGACACGGACTCTGCCGGCATGGTGACGGTCAAGGAGCGCCGCCGCAGCGATCCCCTCGAAGTGGCCCGGCTACTCGGCCGGCACGCCCTCACTGGCGAACCGCTCTATCTCGCCAACGAGTACACCGAGCTGCTCGCCGGAGCGGCCCGGTTCGCGAACAAGACGTCCCGCTACATCATCCCGAGGGTCGCCGACGCTCGCGGCGCGGTCATCACGACCTCCACCCGCCTCGATGTCGCCTCGGTCACCTACGACCTGCGTGCCGCGCTCGGCCCGACGTGGATCTTCGAACCGCAGGGCCAGGTGCCGGGGGTGCCTCGGCTGCGCTGGTCACCGATCGACGGCGCGGACGACCCGGACATCGCGGCACTGCGCGCCAAGGGCTTCGCCGCTGGCGCCGGACTCAAGGGCAACGTCGACAACGGCCAATACTTCCAGGACCAGGCGGCGGCGATCATCCGTGGGCTGCTGCACGCCGCCGCCCTCGACGAGCACGCCACCATGACCGAGGTGGCGAGCTGGACGGCCAACCCGAGCGAGCCGCGCGCCGAGCGGATCCTGCGCCACCACGGGCAGACGGTGTGGGCCGACCGCCTCGCCTTCCACCGCGAGTCCTCTGGCCGTAGCCGTGACGCCATCCAGTCGGTGGTGTTCGGCGCACTGGACGCGTTCAGCAATCCCCGTATCCTGCACGCCTGCTCACCGCCTCGCGGGCAGCAGTTCGACCCCGAGCAGTGGCTGGATGAGTCCGGCACCCTCTACCTGGTTGGCACCCGCAGCGGTCAAGCGTTGACCGCGCCGCTGTTCGCCGCCATCGCTGAGGACATCATCTACCGCACCCTGCAACGGTCATTCGTATCCCCAGGCGGCCGGGTCGAGCCCTGCCTGTACCTGGTCGGCGACGAGATTACCAACATCGCGCCGCTGCCCTCCCTACCGGCGCTGGCGTCCGAGGGCGGCGGCTCGGGCATCGCCCTGTCGATCGCCTGCCAGAACACCCACCAACTCGAAGAACGATGGGGCCGCGACGGCGGCCAGGCCCTGCGCGACGGCGCGAACGCCCGCTTCGTGATGGGCGGCACGCAGGACGTCAACGCCCTCAAGGACGCCCAAGCCCTTCTCGGGCAGGTGCGGGAGCTGTCCTCGTCCGCGTCGTGGGGTGGTGGGAAGGCGAGCGTGCAGGAGAACAGCCGCCGCGAGCACCTGGTCGACCTGGCGGAACTGCGCACCCTGCCGACCGGGCACGCCCTGGTGCTGCTGGGCAACATGCCACCGGTCGAGGTGGTGCAGCAGGCGTGGTGGGAACGCCCGGACGCCGACCGATTCCACACCGCGCAGGACGCCTTCGACGCGCGACTGGGGAGGGCCAGCTGATGCCGGACCGCACCTTCCTGTTCCACATCCCTGAGCAGGCGTCACCGCAGGAACGCGCCACCGCCGAACTCGCCGCGCTGATCGACACACTGCGCGGCTCGGTGGAACAACTCGCCCAGGCCCACGTGACGCTGTCCGAGCGCGTCGACGCCCTCGACTCACCGACCGGATTCGTGCCGGCGCGGCACTGCTGGCGCGACCTGGACCGCGACCGCGCCCGGGAGCTGTGGGCGTGGCTGATCGCGTGGACCCGCTGGCTGTCCGACCGCTACGGGCTGGCCCAGGACTTCGGCGCCTGCTGGCCGGCACACCCGCCGCTGGTGGAGGAACTGACTGCCTTGGCGATGTCGTGGCACCACGCCTACTCGACCAAAGCCGACCCTGACGCGCCGCTGCGCTGGCACGAGGCGCTGCATCGCGCACGCACCCGCTGGCAGCAGTGGGACTACCCCCGCTGCCGCTACGGCCAGCACAGCGAACCCAGCCCGGACGCCGTTTGGTCGCAGCCGTGGCCGACACCGGCCGAAGACGCCGTGCGCGCCGACATCGACGCACGCCCGCCGCCCGCTGCGGCGGTGGCTCAGGAAGGAGAGAACAGCAGATGACACACCCGGCCGAGATCACCAACGTGTGGGACTGGCAGCGCTTCGAGGCCGCCCTGACCGGGCTGCGCGTCGGGGTCGACACCCTCGACGACTTCATCACCGGCCTGCGTGAAGACCCCAACGAGGCATACGGCAATAGCCGCAACCCCGAGGAGAAGCAGCAGTGGACGGACATCGATCAGCAGACACGGCGCAACACGGAGCTGGACTGGGCCAGCGACGGCTACCTCGACGGCGACTACCACCGCGACATCGAGGAGTAGACGCGATGTCGCGCGACGCTCGCCTTACCGCGATCATCACCAGCCTCACCTACCTGCACATCGACATCAACGACTTCGTTGACACCTCCGCCGGGCAACTTTCGGCGCAGCGCAGCGCCGCGCTGGTCGACGTGCACCACCAACTACGTGTGCTCGGACAGTGCGTCAACACCGCGCTCGGCCCGGCGCCCGCCCCGGACGCTGAGCCCGCGAAGCCGACATGACCCGCCCTCGCCTTACCGCCCAGGTCCTAGCGGCGGCCGTGCTGCTGACCGGCGGATGCGCGAACCCGACGTACCAGGCCCCGGCGGCGCCGACTACCAGCATCTCAGCCGGTCAGTCGCCGTCGGGACTGGCTGCGGATTCGGACGGGGTGCTGCCCACCCGCTCCGCCGCCACGGATCCGGCTGCCGCGACCGCGGCGGCCCGCTTCGTCGGACTGTGGGCCCGCCCCGCGGTGCCGGCCGCCCGGTGGCGCGCTGAACTGCGTCCCTACGCGGTGCCGGCCTACGCGGATCTGCTCGACACCGTCGACCCGGCCAACGTGCCCGCCACCCGCATCACCGCGCCCGCCCGTGTCGTGTCCGCCAGCGACACCCGGGCGGAGATTGACGTCGGCACCGACGCAGGCGTGATCCGCGTGGTGTGCGTGCGCGGCGACCAGCGGTGGCTGGTGGCCACCGTCGGCAGGAACTCGGGTAACCGCCGATGAGCCGGGGCCGGGCCGGGCTCGTAGTGGCGGTGGTGGCCGCGCTGCTGCTGTGTGGGCTGCCGGTGGCGTCGGTGATCACCGAGGCGCCGGCTGTGGCCTGCGGCCCCACCACGGCGCAGACCGCGAGCAGTGCTGGTGCCCGTGGCGGAGTCGGCCGGTGGACCAGTGAGCAGGTCACCAACGCGGCCACGATCATCGCGGTCGGTCAGCAGCGGGGGATACCTGCCCGAGGTTGGGTCATCGCGGTAGCGACGGCGATGGTCGAGTCCAGCCTGCGCAACCTGCGCGGCGGCGACCGTGACTCCCTTGGCCTGTTTCAGCAGCGGCCCAGCCAGGGATGGGGCCCTCCCGCGCAGATCCTCGATCCCGTCTACGCCAGCGCAAAGTTCTACGACAAGCTGCTGCGCATCGACGGCTGGGAGAAGATGCCGCTGACCGTCGCCGCGCAGCGGGTACAGGTCTCGGCGTTCCCCGACCGCTATGGCGAGTACGAGCAGGACGCCGAGCAGGTTGTCGCGGCCGTGGTCGGCGTCAACGCGATCGGTGAGCTGCCCGGGGCGAGTCTCGCCTCCTGCGGCAGCGCACCGAACGTGGCGGCGTCGGGCTGGACCGTGCCGTTGCGCGCGAAAGTGGGCAGCGGCTACGGGCCGCGCGCTGGCCGGCTGCACGCCGGCGTGGACCTCAGCGTCCCCCGCAACACCGTTATCCGTGCGGCCAGCGCCGGTGAGGTGGTGTGGTCCGGCTGCGACCCGAGCACCGGCAACTGCGACATCGACGGCAGCCCGAGCACCCGAGGATGCGGCTGGTACGTCGACCTCGTGCACGCAGGCGGCTACGGCACCCGCTACTGCCACATGGTCCGCCGCCCCGACGTCCGCGACGGCGACACCGTCCAGGCGGGCCAGCTGATCGGCTTGGTCGGCACCAGCGGCCACTCCTCCGGCCCGCACCTGCACTTCGAAACCCACCAGGCGGTCTGCGACCAGTCGCGCTGCGACCTCAGCAGCGCCAACTCCACCGACCCGGTGCCGTTCATGCGTGAACGCGGCGTCCCACTCGGCGACAGCAGCTAAGCCACGACCTCTCATCCCGGACATCGATAGCGCACCAATCACGGGGGTGAAGATGCGCACCGATCAGAACGGGCACCCGCGCGTGCCCACACCACAACCGCCGCCACCGGCCGACCGTGCCGGCGGCAAAGGCCAGCGCCGAGACCGCAACACCCTGCGCCGACCGCGACACCTGCGTAGGCCGCGATGAACCACCGCCACCGCCGGCAGACCGCCGGCGTCTACCGCCCACCGGTCAACGCCCGGCCCATCGCACCACCGCGTCCCGATGCGGTGTCGCAGCTGTGCCGCACCGCGAACAGCGTCCGCGCCCTTCTGGAACGCAGCGTGCTGCGCGAGGCCGACCTGACCTGGACCAGCTACGACGTGCTGGTGCTCATCTGCACCCACCGCGTCATCGAAACCCGCGCCATCACCATGGAAGTCGGCATCGCCAAAGCCACCCTCACCAAAGTCCTCCGCGACCTCGTTCAGCGCGACCTCGTGCGCCGCCAGCTCCACGAGCGTGACCGCAGACGAATCGTCGTCCGCCCCACACAAGCCGGCATGGAACTGGCACGCGAGCTGCAACACCGCGTCCACCTACAGCAGGCGGAGCTGTTCGCCGCTCCAGGGATGCCACCACGAGACGCCCTCACGAAGGTCCTGCGCGTGGTGGCCACCCGCAGCCACCCCAACGACACCCCCGCCACGGGAGGGAACACGCGATGACCCGCCGCACGGCCCAACACGCCGTCCCGTGCGTCAGCCCCGTCCTCCGGCCCCAGCGTCCTTGTCACGCCGACCGTGGCCGTCCCCGGCGCCGTACTGGCCGAACTGCTGGTGGGGGCGCATACGCACCGTGCCGCCTCCACCCAGACCTCCGCTGACGCGGCGGCGACGGAAGCGAGAACCCGATGACCACGCAGGCAACCCTGTCGAGCCCGAAGCCAGACCGACCCACCGCAGAACACATCACCGCAGGGGCCGGATGGCGATTGGGCCTGCTGTACGGGCCCGCCGTATACGGCGTCAGCGCCGCAGCCGTCGCGCTCCCCGACGCCGCCCGACACCTGCACGCCAGCGGCCCAGCTCTGGCATGGCTGCTCACCGCGTACGCCGTGGGCATCGGCGTCGGCGCCGTCACCGCCGGACGCACCATCGACCTGTGGGGTGACCGACCGGTCCTGCTGATCGCGGTCACGCTGCTCGCCGCCGGAACACTGGCCTGCGTCATGGCCCCGAACCTGACCATCGCCGTTGCGGGGCGCATTCTGCTGGCAGTGGGATCCGGCGCGGTCAAAGCCGTCAGCCTCGCCACGGCCGCACGCCTCCCCGCACCGCAGCGACCCACGGCGTTGGCGCGTTTTGGTGCGTGTCTGGCCGCGTTCGGCGCTACCGCGCCGCTGGCCGGCGCGCTCGCGGCAGCCTGGTCCTGGCGTGTGGCCCTGGCCCTGCCCGTGCTGTCCATCGCCGCGATCCCGCTCTGCTGGCCCCTGACCACCCCTCGGCGCCAGCGAGAACCGCTGGACGGGCCCGGGGCGGGACTCCTCGCCGCTGTGGCAGCCGGGCTCCTCCTGACTGCCCGGACCGCTGCTCAGCACACCAGTGCACTCACCATCGCGGTGTCCGCGGCAGCCACGGTGACCGCCGCCCTGGCCCTCGCACTTCGCAGCCGCCGTACGAACGGATTCGTCGTCGACGGCGTGCTCGCGGCCCCATGGTTCCGGCGCGCGGCACTCGCTGGCGCGGGCGTCTACGCAGGGCTGTTCGCCGTCCTCTACGCCGCACCCCACCTGCTGACCACGCTCGGCTACAGCACGATGGGCATCGGGCTGCTCCTGCTGCCCGGCGCCGCTGTTGGCGCCGGGCTGGCCCGAGGTGCCGCCGTCGCCGCCCGACGGCTACCCGCCCGGCACGTCCTGACGGCAGCCAGCCTGCTCCTCGCAGGCACGCTCTGCTACGCCGCACTCGACCCCAGGCCGCTCGGCGTCGCCGCAGCAGCCACAGCCGCGTTCGCCACATCGGCGACCGCGCAGATGCTGCTCACCGCAGAAATCACCCGCCACGTCACACCACAACAGCGAGGCGGCGCCACCGGACTACTCATGCTCGCGATCTTTACCGGCGGAGGCGGCGGCACCGCACTCTGCGCCGCCCTGTGGCAACCCTGCGGACCCAGCATCGCCCTAGCGCTGGCCGCGCTGCTGCCCGCCGCAGCCGCCGCCGCAGCCTCGCGCCTGCGCCCCTGACAAGGCATCCCCGAACCGACGAAAGGAACACCCATGCCCCACACCGCTCACCCTGATCCCGAACTGGGCTCCCGGCTGGCCGCGCTGTGCGAGTGGCTCACCACCGCACGCCGAATCGACCTGACCGGCACCACCGCCACCACCGGATTCCGCGCCCTTGCTCCCTTGCTCGACTTCGCGATCTACAACAGCGGCGACACCGACTCCGACCCCACCCACCTCAACCACTGCCACGACCTCGAACGCGAAGCCGTGAGCTTCTTCGCCGGCTTGTTCCGCGCCCCTGAACGATGGTGGGGCTGCGTCACCCACAACGCCGCCGACGCCACACTGCACGCCCTGCACCTGGCACGCATCCGACTCGGGACGGCAGCCTCGTCCTGCCACTGGTTGGTCAGCCCGGGTGACCGTGGCCGCGGACAGCCCGGCGCTGGTGCGGAGGAACCGCGAGTCGGGTGTAGGTGTCGCGGTTACGCAGGTGGGCAAGAGTGACTTGATTAGGAGCTTGGGTTCGTCCCTCATCCCGTTTTGTCCAGCGTTCTCCTCGTGTTCGGCAGCCGAGCGATGGCCTTCATCCGCCACATAGGAGGCAGAGTGTGAGCGAGGATCAGGACGTCACCGTCGGAGTCGACACCCACAAGGACGTGCACGTCGCGGCGGTGTTAGATCAGGCCGGCAGGGTGCTAGGCCCGAGGAGCTTTCCGGGCACGCTACGCGGCTACGCGCAATTGGCGACCTGGGCTGAATCCTTCGGCACCGTCATCGCGATCGGCATGGAAGGCACGGGCAGTTACGGCGCCGGGTTGCTACGGTTCCTGACCGAGTACGGCCTGGCAGTTATCGAGGTCGACCGCCCAGACCGCTCCACCCGCCGCCGTATCGGAAAGACCGACACCATCGACGCCGAATCCGCCGCCCGCGCAGTGCTGTCCGGCCGCGCCAACGGCACCCCGAAGACCCGCGACGCGCAGGTCGAGATGATCCGGGCTCTGCGCGTCGCCCGACGTGGAGCGATGAAGGCTCGCATCCAAGCCGGAGGCCAGCTGGAAGCACTCATCGTCTCGGCACCCGAATCCGTCAGGCAGCTCCTGCGTGGCCTGGCCGGCAAGCACCGTGTCCGCGCCTGCGCCGCTCTCCGGCCTGGAGCGGTGACAGATCCGGCCACCGCCACCAAGGTTGACTGCGGAGCCTCGCCCGCCGCTGGCTCGCCCTCCAGGCTGAAATCGACGCTCTTGACAGCCACCTGACCGCCGTAGTCACCGACGTGGCACCCGAGCTGGTCGCGCTACCCGGCGTCGGCATCGACACCGCCGGACAACTCCTCGTCACCGCCGGCGACAACCCCCACCGACTGCGGTCTGAAGCTGCCTTCGCCCGGCTCTGCGGCGTGGCCCCGATTCCCGCCAGTTCCGGACGCACCGACCGCCACCGCCTGCACCGCGGCGGGGACCGTGACGCTAACAGCGCCCTCTGGCGCATCACCCTGGTCCGCATGCGCTGCCACCAACCCACCAAGGACTACGTCACCCGCCGCACCGCCGAAGGCAAAACCAAGACCGAGATCATGCGATGCCTCAAGCGCTATATCGCCCGCGAAACATTCGCCCTGCTACGAGCTACCGTGACGACCTAACGCCAACCAGCCTGGACGGTGACCTTGCCGCAGCCACAACCCCTTCCCGATCCACCAGACTGGACTGTGCGTGGCCTGCCCCTGCCCGACGCACTTACGTCGCTCCTGCGAACCGGTAGATGGCTGCACCCAGGACGCCAGGCTCTTCATGACCTCATGCCCTGGTTCGAAGAACCTCTCATGTTCATGCCGAACCTCCACGCCATGCGGTTCCAGAACGCGGCCCTGGACCACATCGCCGACGACAGCTCGATCTGCGACCTGTTCCGCATGACTCGTGGCAGCCGCTCGGAACACCCGCTCGACCTGCCGTGGCTCGACGTCGGCCAGGCCGTGCTCATCGCAGTCAACGAGTACGCGGGTGACGACGTGGCCTTAGCCTTGGACTACCGCACAGACGCGGCCGATCCACGGGTCGTGGCGTCCGACATATGGACGGACCCCCGCCAGATCTCCTGGCGGACCGTGACGCCCACCTTCACCAACCTCCTCACGGCCCTGCAAGCTGCCTGGCCCACTCCCTCGGAACTTGACAATCAATAGGAGCGTCCCTGTTGACCTGCTGTGCGAGCACATCGAGGGCGCGTCGCCGGACATGTTGCAGGCGATGATCAAGACGTTCGCGCAGGCGGTGATGTCCGCCGAGGCCGACGCGATCTGCGGTGCCGGTTACGGGCAGCGCAGTGACGAGCGGGTGAACTCCCGCAACGGTTACCGCCGGCGCGAGTGGGATACCCGCGCTGGCACGATCGACTTGGCCATTCCCAAGCTGCGCCAGGGTTCGTACTTCCCGGACTGGTTGTTGACGCACCGGCGGCGGGCGGAGCAGGCACTGGTCTCAGTCGTGGCGACGTCGTATCTGCTGGGGGTCTCGACGCGGCGGGTGGAGAAGCTCGTTGAGCAGCTCGGGGTCCGGCAGCTGTCGAAGTCGCAGGTCTCGGAGATAGCCGCCCACCTCGACGTCCAGGTGGAGCGTTTCGCAACCGGCCCCTCGATTCCGGGCATTACACGTTCGTGTGGATGGACGCCCTGACGATGAAGGTCCGTGAGCACGGCCGCACGGTGAACGTCTACGCCCTGATCGCCGTCGGGGTCAACGCCGACGGAGGGCGCGAGGTGTTGGGCCTGGGCGTTGCCTCGGACGAGGACGGCGCCGGCTGGCTGGCGTTCCTGCGCAGCCTGACCGCCCGAGGCCTGTCCGGCGTCCGTCTGGTCATCTCCGATGCCCACGCCGGCCTGGTCCAGGCCATCGGGGCGGCTCTGCCAGGAGCGTCGTGGCAGCGGTGCCGCACCCACTACCTGCGCAACCTGCTGACGAAGGTCCCGAAGTCGGCGCAGCCATGGATCGCCACTCTCGTGCGCACGATCTTCGACCAGCCCGACGCCGACGCCGTCCGAGCCCAGTTCGACCGGGTCATGACCACGATCGAGGCGAAGTTCCCGGCCGCGGCCGAGCACCTCGACGCCGCCCGCGACGACCTGCTCGCCTTCACCGCCTTCCCCCGTGAGATTTGGCGTCAAGATTGGTCGAACAATCCGCAGGAGCGGCTGAACAAGGAGATCCGCCGCCGCACCGACGTCGTCGGTATCTTCCCCAACCGGCCGGCGATCATCCGCCTCGTCGGCGCGGTCCTGGCCGAACAGACCGACGAATGGACCGAAGGACGCCGCTACACGGGCCTAGAACTACTCGCCAAAGCCCGCCTCATCACGATCGACACCAGCCAACACGACACCAACCAAACCGACACGGCACCGATCGCCGCATAGCATCAGACCGGATCCCGCGATGGCCGTCTCTTACACCACCAGCGCGGACGTGACCATCGCGCCACCTCTCCGACAAGGTGTTGCCACGACCGGTTGAATCCGCCTCCAAGGGACGATGACGGCCGCTGCTGCCGTCCTGAAGCTCACTGCGGCAGGCTCGACCAGAGCTTCAACAGTCACCCTGCGTGTAGTGAAACTCATCACAGCGTCACCTTTCGATGCATGCAAGGCTGACTTCCAGCCACGGTCGTCGGTGCGGCACGGGGGAGAACGTTCTGTGGCTTGGCCTCAGCGTGCCCCCGTGCCAATGGCATCAAGGGAAGGAGCACGTATGCACGAGTTCAGACGTCGGTGCGCGGCTGCGCTTGTCGCCGTCATGGCGGTGACCGGAGGTGTACTAGGCCCGGTAGGAGTGGCCAATGCCGCCGTACCCGCCCCGGATCCGGTGGCGATCGGTCAGGCCAGCACGGGCGATACCCATGTCTTGGCCACCGACTCCGACACGGCGGGCGCCCAGGTGAAGATTCGCACCTACCAGAGTGGACTGCCCGCCGCAGTGAAAAGCCAGCGCTGGAAGTTCGAGGTGGTCACGCCGGGCACCGTACCGGTGTACCGAATCCGGCACCTCTCATCAAACCGCTGCCTGCAGTCGTCGGCCGCCGCCGACGGGGCGAATGTGGTCCTCGCCGATTGCGCGACGACGAATCCGCAGTTGTGGACCAACGGCACTGCCCAGACGTTTCCGTTCCGAGGCTTCAACCTGCGCAGCAAGCGCGACGGGCGGTGCCTCGACCTCTACTACAGCGATGACGGCCAACCGGCCACCATGTGGACCTGCAGCAGCACCTACGACACACAGTTGTGGCGGGCCAGGGTTGGTGGTTTCGACTGCTCAGAACGTACGGTGGTTGGTCTCTGCGTGAAGCCCGCACAGCCTGTGTTCGGTGTGATGGGAGCCTGGCGCCAGCAGCCCATCTCACTTGCTGAGCCCGGCTCCTACGATCCGGACGCGAACACCATGTCAAACTTCGTCACCTGGGATCCGCTGAGCAGCAGCGGTTCCAATCCTGGCTACGACTATGCCGAGCTGGGCTGGCGAGGTAAATGGGCCTCTGACGGCAACACCACCGTCCACGGCGCCTACTGGCTCGAAGGCGGTATCGAGAACGACGAGATCGTGGAGGAGTTATACGCCATCAACGAATCCGACTCCACGCTCGCGGACGGTTCAACACACACCTGGATGAGCCTCGGCAACTCCAACGGACAGTGGGACATGTTCTACGACTTCAACCCCGTCGGGACTACCCGCCTCGCCGCTGGCAATCGCACCCGTGATCTGGAGTACGGGCTCCTGCCGCAGTACGCGGAAAACATCGCACTCGCCACGGGTTTCGAGAACCGATTGCAGATCCTCGACGGCAACAGCGTGTGGCGCCGTCCACGCCTCGGCGAGGTCGCCCAGTTCCAGGCCAACATCTGCGGCCAGCCGGACCCCTATGCCATCGAGTACGGCGAAACGAACACGCCACCCTACTGCTTCACCACATCGCTCGTCCCACGGGCGTCCGCCACTGCTGGCGACCCCGCTGAGGTCGACCGGTTCGTGATGGGTAAGCCGGCGGTCGGTACGCTCGCCTCAGGACCGAACGTGGCCGCCGACCGGTCTGGACCCGCCTCGGTTGGGACGCATAACGGCGTGGACCAACGACGACTTGCCGCTTGCATGGCAACCGACGCCGCCCGGTGCCTGGCCACCGTGCCGGGCTTGGCCGAATGCGTCCAAGCCCGCAAGGTGTGTAACACCACCCGCCGTGCGACCGAAGTCCGAGGTGTGCCGCTGAGCGCCGATAAGGCCCGGCAGATCGCCCAACAGACGGTCATGGATGACAGCGCGGGCATCGCCACCACCAGCATGAGCATCGCGCAACTCCTCGATCGGTCGAAAGCGTCCCTTCGAGGGGTAGACCCGTCGGAACAGGTTCACGTAGTGACCGGTACCGGCACGGTAAAGAGCCTGAGCGGCCGCCCGGACCGCGAGTTCCGCGGCTACGCCATGGTCTACCAGGCGCGAACCGGGAGGCTGCTCTACGCCTGCTTGGGTCAGACCTGCGCACTGAAGGAGACGCCGTGACCAGCACGACGAACCGAATAGCACTCCTGATCGCCACTACAGTCGTGGTCCTCGGCATCACCGCCCCAGCCACTGCCGCTCCCGTCCAGCCGCAGCGAGGATGGGAGGTCACCGAGTCCTTTGGTGGCGAGCCGATCCCGGCGGACGCGCCACCGCAGACCAACAGCAACTCCCCGCGGGACACCGGCCAGGTCGGCCTCACCTCCACGCCTGCTGACCTCAAGCAGGAGTGCCGAAGCCAGCACGCGGGACAGGCATCCACCCAACTGGGCTGGATGGCTGACCGCTACAACCGTTGCTGGATCGGTCACCGCAAGGTCGAGCTGAAGTGCAGCGGTTGCTCGACCTACATCGCCAGTGTCGAGTTCGACTACACCCTCGTAGGCATCGCTCAGAACGGCACCCGGCAAGTCGACTTCACGCTGACCTTTGATGACTGGGAGGCACTCGGCGGGCAGGAACGGGAGACGACCCCGATGCGGGTTAGCCTCAGCGGCTGTGGTTCCTTTGTGTCCTGCAACCCGAGCCTTGGCGAGTTCAGCCAGCCGCTCGGTTCGTGGCGAACCAGCCCCCACTTCCACGTCACGATGACCTCAGTGAACCAGACCGGTATCGGAGTCGAATACCTGGCCAGCGCCCTGGTGAACATGAGCATGGCGATCACGCCAGTGTCGCCGACCATCGACCCGTGGATCGACAACAACATGACCACCGGAGTAGTGCGGTTCGACTCGGCCGGGCAGAGAGCCGGGATGCATAACGGTACGGTCTTCTCCGACTTCATCCCCACCTTCGACCTGCTCGCACTGGCCAGGGCGGACAACGAACACGAAACGGATTACAAGGAATCTATCCAGCACATCGACGACGCCCTGCACAACTTGAACCGCACCTTCCCGTCGTTCGTGGGTAAGAGTCCGCCCGGGGAGTACAACGCCTCGCTGGGGGCTAATCAGCGACCACTGCATCGGCTCGTCAACGATACCTTGAGGATCAAGAATCGGGAGTTTGCCGGTAAGGTCTGCACGGACGTCTGGGGCGAGGGCGCCGTCACTCCCAACCTCAACTGCGACGAGTACCCGTTTGCGTCTACGATGGAGGGTGCCTACACGGGCAGTGCAGCCTCTACCGGCAATCCGGACGGCTGGCGCACCTGGCACGGATCGTCCCGAATCATCGGTGAAGTTGACAACCAGGAATCCGGCAACCTGTACCTGAACATCGCCTTCTACCAAGGCAACCGTATCCTGGACGGCGACCCGTTTTTCGTCGCTATCGAGCGTTGACGACGCTCGGGGGTTTCCGCGCCGCTGCGGCGCGGAAACCCCCTGAGCGTCCTTCCCAAAGGAGCTGATTCAATGCCGACGGTCATCGACACTGTCATTCGCAGTGACAACGGACTGTTCCTGGTTCGAGACGTCAGCGCCGACAGCTTCGAGGCCCGAAAGGCGGCCTTCAAGGCAGCCCGCATCCCCGGCACCCGCCGTGGGCATCTCTGCGCCGCCGCCGGTGGCATCCTCCTAGTGCGTGGCGCCCACCAGATGACCTGGCCCCGGGTCCGCATCGAGATCCTCGACACCGCACCCACTGACGATCGACCATGGCACTGGGAGCCCCGCGCCGCGATGGAACTCGCCACCGGCCGGCTCATGGTGGAATCTGATCCGAGCTTTCCGCTCGATCTGCCGGTAATCGATCTCCCCGGTGGGCCGGACCGCTACGCAGTCGCACTCGGGCACACCGGCCGGGCCGAGGTCCAGCAGCAGTCGGTACGGGTGAGCGCGGCAAACCAGTCCAATTCCTCCGACGATTCCCTCGCCGGCTGGCGCAGCCTCGACGGCGTCGAGCAGTACCTGATTCGACTCTGGCCCGACCGTCTTAACGATTGAGCCTTTTCGAACCTGATCTTGCAGGTCAGAGATGGTGTACGTAGCCCGGGGGATCGATGAGGGCGAGGCTCCAGGTAAGACAGCAATTCGACCATAACCCGATGCCCCAACACGGGAGCCTTGCCTCTGCTGTTTTACCCATCCACGACCTCGTTGTCCAGCCGGCCCCTGAACCACCTCGCTGACCGTATACGCCGCCACCGCAACCAGCACCGATCCAGGTGGCGGCGCCTCAACGCGGGACGGCAGGCACTGCTCGCTCTGGCTCACCTGCAACGGTGATACCTACACACGCCTCGCTGTCGGCTTCGAGATCGGTGTGAGTACCGCATGGCGGTACGTGCAGGAAGCGATAGCCTGCTCGCGTCGGCTGCCGACGACCTGACCACCGCCATGAACCGGATCCGCCGGCTGGCGTACGCGATCCTGGACGGCAGCCTGATCCCGATCGATCGGGTCGCCGAGCAGAAACCGTACTACTCCGGAAACATAAGCGGCACGGCGTGAACGTGCAGGTCATCGCCGACGCGGCTGGCCGTCTCGTCTGGGCTTCGCCGGCGCTGCCCGGCTTGGTCCACGACCTGACCGCGGCCCGGACCCACGCGATGCTCCGCGCCCGCGGCGAACGGGCTATCGCCACCCTCAAGACCTGGAAGAGAGTCGCCATCGACGCCAGCACCCGCCTGGTCATCACCGTCGGCGACCCGCAGCCCGGCAACCGCAACGACACGATCGTCTACCGCACCTCGGGTATCCAGGAGAAGCTGGACGGGCGGCCGGTGATGGCCGACGGCGGCTACCGAGGCAACCCCGAGGTGATCATGCCGTACCGCAAGCCCGCCGACGGCAGCTCGCTGCCGACCTGGAAGGAAGCTCTCAACGTTGAACACCGCACCGTCCGAGCAGGGGTCGAACACGCCCTGGCCAGGATGAAGTGCTTCAAGATCCTGCGCGACTACCGCCGCGCCGCCCACACATTGGCCGACGCCGCTTCCGGCATCGCCAACCTCCACGACATCATCCTCGCCGGCTGACCGCCGACCTCTTCCCAGGCAACGCCTTCACCCGGTTACGAGACGTCCCTTAGCTTGATCTTTAACCTGTTCGACGTGGACGGGGATTCGGGGGTCTTCGTTTTCTTGGTGTCCGGTCTGTTGGTCTTCTTGGTAGTCGCGATGTGGACGTCGTGACGCGGGGTGGGCTGGGTGTTGCGGCGTCCGGGTGGCCGTCCAGGCCCTGGCCGGGAGGGTTTCGGCGCGCCAGCGGGGCAGGTGGACTTCGCGCGGAGGTGTCGAAATCCTCGCCGAACGCGGGCGGGTGACAGGCGCTGGGGTGGTGCTGGTTTCTCCCAGGGGCGACGCAGGTCGGCGGCTGCGGCGCGGGCCAGGCGGAGCTGGGTGTAGGCGGCGAGGATCAGCCAGGTCCAGCGGTCGGCTGCCTGTGGGGTGCGGATTTTCGGGCAGGTCCAGCCGAGGGTCTGCTTGAACAGGCGGAATGTGTGCTCGATGTCGAAGCGGCGTAGGAACGTCTGCCAGAGCCGGTCGACGTCGGCCTCGGTGGGGTCGACGCCGGACCACCACAGCCACACCGGCTTCGGGGTCGCTCCGCTGGGCAGGTGGACGACCTCGAGTCGAACGACCGTTCCCTCGATGACCGGCAGCATCTTCGCTGAGGTGATCCAGGCGTTCCGATGGGTCAGCCGTGGGTGCAGCCGGTTCCAGGCTCGGGCCCACGCGGTGCCGTAGAGGCGGGTGTCGGTGATCGTGGCCGCGTCGGGTTCGCCCCAGGTGGCGGGATCACCGAAGACGAACTCGCCGCCGTGGCGGGGCGGGCGGCCGTTCGTTCCCGGCAGGCGGGGCGGCGCGGCCCGGCGCAGTACCCGGTCCGAGCGCATCCGCGCCAGGACCTGCACGGGCAGATCGGCCAGGAGGAACGCCAGCCGGGGCGCGTCGTAGCCGGCATCCGCCACGACCAGCACGTCCGGGTCACCCGGCCGCCACTGCCCGGCCGATGCCAGCCGGCCCACGATTTCCCGCACCTGCCCGGCGGTGACCGTCGCCGCGTCAACACCGGGCGCCAGCCGCACCGCGTCCAACGGCGCGGTCCACGAACTGCGACCCGACTCCAGGGCCACGACCATAGAGTACGGCCAACCCGGAACCATGATCGTCTGGTCCTTGCCACGCCCATAGGTGTGACACAGGACCCGCTGCGGCGAGGTATGCGCGTCCGGCCGCAGCCAACAGGTGATGTCCACCGCCAGCACGAGACGCCCGTCAGCCGCCCGAGGCAGCGGCACCGCGGCGAGAGCAGTACGCAGCCGGTCGATGTCCAGCCGCCCGCACGCCAGAGC
The DNA here is from genome assembly GCF_040634035.1 of Micromonospora sp. NPDC007220. Classification (NCBI taxonomy): domain Bacteria; kingdom Bacillati; phylum Actinomycetota; class Actinomycetes; order Micromonosporales; family Micromonosporaceae; genus Micromonospora; species Micromonospora sp. NPDC007220. The sequence continues at coordinate 86,329 of NZ_JBEYEU010000021.1, forward strand.
GTCGTACAACGCCCCATGACCGCGGCGGTGCTCACCCACCAGAGACAACTCCACCAACGACCGGACCGGCCCATCAGCGCACGACACCGCATCCGCCAGGTCGAACAAAGCGTCGGCCCGCGCGGTCAAGTAGCCGTAGAACACTCGTCGGACCTGTCCAGGTCCCCGACGGCATCAGCCGCAGCACGATCATGCACACTGGTTACCAGAACAGCCCTTGGTTATTGACGCTCTTCCCTAGACAAGAAGATCATGACCAAGGGCTGTTTCCATGACCAGCCAGGGTCCCCAAAAGGACCTACGAAGGTTAAAAATCAAGTTAGTGTGCACGTCTAGGCTCGCGTTCCTCGCCGAGTTTCGACCTGCTCGACGGAGTGTGGCGGCGCAACCCGAGCCGGATCAGCCAGGGGAACTCCCGGCAACGGCTTGCCCGCCACCGCCCTGCCGAACGCTGGGCTGACGTCCACGTTGTGCCCTTCAGCGATGCTAGCGGCCGGCCTTCGCGTGGTATTCGTCGACGATTTCTTGTGGGATCCGCCCCCGGTCGGAGATGTCCTTGCCGGCCTTCTTCGCCCAAGCGCGGATCGCCTTGTTCTGCTCGCGGTCAGCGGTGGCACCTGCCCGGCCGCGGGCGGCTCGCCCACCGACGACGACGCCTCCACGGCTTACCTTCGTGCCGTGAGCGACGTATGGCGCGAAGGCGCCACGCAGTATTTCGGCGTTGGCGCTCGACAGATCGATCTCGTACTGAACACCGTCGAGCGAGAACTTGACGGTCTCGACAGCGTCTCCACCGTCCAAGTCGTCGACTAGCTTGTGAATAACTTGTTTGGCCACACCGCATCCTTGGAGAGAGTTGCGTCTACGAATACGGGGTGCAGGGTAGCGTACGAGATGCCTGCTCAGTCAACCGGTAGGGGATGATGGTCGGGCTACAGAAACCGCAAACCTCGGAGAGGCAGTGCCTGACTACTCACGCCTGCGGAGCGCAGAGGCTGGCGCGATCAGCTGAGCCCTTCATTCTTGGCATCTACGGTAGTTCGGGCTCGGAGTCTATGGGCTGTTGCGGCCAAGAGGGGGCCTGCGTGGGAAGATGCGGGCTGTGCTCTGCGTGTTGCGTGGTGGCTCGCGTGTGGGGCGTCAACCTGTCGACGGTTTCTTGGAGTTGCTGGACTTTCACGGCGAGTATTTGCATGTTGTTCAGGAGTTGCTGGGCTAGCGGGGCGGCTGGGTTGCGTGCCTGTTCTGCTTGCTGAAGCAGTGTGGTGTAGATGTTCGGGGTGTGGTCGGGCGTTGTGGTTGTCGGGTATGCTGTTGGTGAGGACATGATCTGGGCGCGTTGGCTCAGGTTGTGGGGGTCGCGTTCGCCGGTTGGTGGAGCGGCCCCTCTCTCGTTTATGTGGAGTTCTTTGCCTGTGGCGGCTTCGATGATGGTGGCTGTGTCGGTGATGCGGTTGAACCATTGGGGCTCGTTGGTGCGGATGGCGCGGCCGACGGACCAGGCGACGGCGTCGGCGAGCCAGAGGCCGGGGTGGGTGTGGTCTTTGATGTGGACTATGCGTACGCGGTGGCTGATGGCGTGTTGTTCGAGCAGCCGTCGGTAGGTGCGGATGTCGTTGCGGTCGGTAGTGGGGACGCGGCGGTTTTCGGTGCGTGCTTGTTGCCATTCGCGGTGGCTGGCGCGGCTTTCGAGGTAAACATCGCGTACGCGTTGGGTGTTGAGGTAACGCAGGAGTTGTTCGAGGCTGGCCTGTCGGGCGTACTCGCGTTCGCCGAGCACGCGGTGGACGGAGCGCGTGGCGTCGCTGGAGGTTTCGGTTGGTCGGGTGTCGAGGGGGATTTGTAGGGAGACGGCGGACCAGCCGGCGTGGTTGGCGGCGACGTCGAGCATGTCTTCGATGATGCCGACGTGCCCGCGGTGGTAGAGCTCGCTGGAGTGGTAGGGCTGGCCGCGTGCGGCGGCGCTGGCGGCGGCGAGGGCGGGGGCGACGTCGTCTTGGTCGATGATGACGGCGGACATGAGGTACGCGCCGGGGCGGCTCTGTGGTTGCCAGAAGGACTCGTCGACGAAGGCACTGGGAAACATCAGTCGATCTCCGTCTCATGTTCAGCGGTGCGCTGTTGTGCGTCGTGCGCTTGCGTGCGCAGCTGCGCGGGGACAGGCGTGCTCTGGGGTGCCGGACGGGTGTCGTGTACGGCGGTGACGCGGGCGGTAGTGGCGGCGACGGCGTCAGCGAGGGCGGTATTGCGGCTGGCGGCGCGGCGGGCTTGTTCGGCGGCGGCGGCGAGGCCGGCGTAGCGCGTGGGCAGGGCACCGTCGTACCAGCGTTTCCAGGTCGCGTGCTGGCCGTCGAGGGCTGTGGCGCGGTGGGTGCTGCCCGCGATCTGGTGGTCGAGACGGACGAGCTGCTGCTGGAGCTGACCGATCTGGTGGGCGGCGGTGGTGGCGTGGGCGAGCACGTCGCGTTGGGCGGTGAGGCGCCGGGTGCGCGCGGGCCCGTGGTGCCACCAGCGCGGTTGCAGCTGCTGAGCTTGTACACGCGCCTCGTGGTGTGCGGTGTTGGTGGTGGTGATCTGCTGGGTGAGGTCGTGGCGGTGGTGTTCGGCAGCGGTGAGGGCGCGGTAGGTGGCGCGGAGGTCGTCGCCAACGTAGGCGGGTGCGGCACGATCGGTGGTCTGCTGCGCGGTGATGAGGCGGGTGAGTTCGGTGTCGGGTGCGGTGGTGAGTTGGCCGGCGAGGGTGGCGGTGCCGAGTACGAGTCGGGCCCGGTGCCAGGCGTTCCAGCGGTTGATGTCGCTGGTACGTGGTTCGGGTCCGATGGGGTGCTTGCCGGTGTACTGGTAGGTGTCGCGGTAGGCGGCGACAACTTCCGCGCGGGTGAGCCACTGCTGGCGGCCCGCGTCGTCGGTGGGTAGGTCACCGAGAGCGGCCGTCCAGGCGGGCCGGGCGTGCGCGGCGAGCCGGCCGAGGCTGTGGGTGCGGCGGTCACAGATCGCGGCGACCTGGCGCAGCGCGTCGCCGATGTCGCCGGTCATGTTGGCCGGCAGGCGGTCGGTGTAGGTGCCCCACTGCTCGGGGCGCTCGGCGACGGTCGGGTCCGCGGTGGCGCGTTGCATCAGGCGGTCGATGCGCCAGGACAGGACGGCGGCGAGGTCTTCCGCGCTGTCTAGCTCGCGGACGCGGATGACGCGGCTCAGGACGTCGCGGGGATCGTGTCCGGCGGCGGCGTAGGTCGTGAGTCGGGTGATGAGTGCTGGGAGGGCAAGCTCACGGGCGAGGCGGTCGGCGACGGCGGGGCCTCGGAGTTGGCGGACGATGGCGAGGTATTCGGGGATGCCGGCGCGGGCGGCGAGGTCGTCGTAGATCGGCGTCCAGGCGTGCAGGGCGTCGACGTCGGCCCAGAGTTGCTGTTCGATTTCGGTGGCGGAGCGTTCGGGTGCGGTGCGGCGCATGATGTCGGCGAGCACCGCGACGGCGGCGGTGGGTGGCGCGGGTGGGGTGCCTTCGCGGGGCTCGTCGTCGGTGACGACGTACGCCTCGTTGAGCGTTCGGGCGCGGGTCAGCATGACGTAGACGCGTTCCAGGGAGGTGCTGTCGTCGATGAGCGCGCGGGCGGTGTCGACGGTTTGTCCTTGGACGGAGTCGACGGTTTGGGCGTACGCGAGGTGGATGTGCCGGGCGGTGTAGGCGGCGGGCAGCACGGTGGTGGTGCCGGTGACGACGTTGGTGACGTGCAGTTGGCGGTTGCGGGTGACGGCGTCGATGCGCCACTGGTCGCGGTTGGTGACGTAGTCGGGGCCGGCGGCGATGCGCCGGTCGTTGCGGCGGGTGACGATGATGTCGCCGACGCTGGCGGTGTTGCCGTCGCGCAGGCGTACCGCTGGGCCTCGTACGTGACCGGCGGCGATGAGCATGGCCCGGGCGCGGTGGGCGATGTCTACTGCTTCGTCGTTGGTGTCGACGAGGATCAGGCTGCGGCGCCCGGTGGTGGTGTCGGCGAGCCAGCGGGTGAGCATCTGGTCGACGAGGTCGGCGCGGTGTCCGCCGATGAGGCGGTGGTGTCGGTCGTAGTCGGCCAGGACGGTGATGTCGCCGTGGCGTAGCCGCAGCGAGGCGGATCTCTCCCATGGCTGGTGGAAGCGGTGCACGTCGGTGAGGGTGCGGGCGACGCCGAGCGTGGCGAGGTAGCGCAGCAGTCCGCCGGGGCCGACGGCGGAGGTCTGGTGGGGGTCGCCGACGAGGACGAGCTTCCCGCGTACCTGGTCGAGTTGGAGGGTGAGGCGGGCGAGGTCGTGGCTGGAGACCTGGGACGCCTCGTCGATGATGACCCACTGTCCTGGCGCGAACTGCCAGTCGCGGGCGCGGGTGCCGGCGGGTGGCCGCTGTTGGGCGTGCAGCCATCGGGCGATGTTCTCCGTGCGCAGTGTGGTGCCGTCGGGTCGACGGGTGGCGTCGGCGAGTAGGTTCGCGGCGGCTTGGCCGACGGTGAGACCGAGCACGGGTACTCCCGCGTGGGCCGCGGCGGCGACGACGGCCCGTTGCAGGTGCGTCTTGCCGCTGCCGGCAGGACCGATGACACTGGTGACGCGGCGGTCGTCACCGACGATGAACCGTAGGACGTCGGTCTTCTCTCCCAGCAGGTTCGATTCGGTGATGGCGGCGTTGATGGCGTGTGCGGGTGCGGGTCGGGCACCGCGCCGGCGGGCGTAGGCGATGACGTGCTGCTCGGCGGCCAGGACGCTGCGGGTGGTCAGGTGAAGGTCGCGGTGGCGGGTGTATTCGCTGTGCTGGTCGCTGGCGCGTTGCAGGCTCGGGCCCCACTGCACGAGCGCGGGAGGTGTCAGGACGCGCAGGCCCGCGGTGTGCTGGGTGATGGCTGTGGCGGCGAGCTGCTGCACGCGTCGCCAGTCGTCGGTGGGGGAGTGGCCCGGGGTGATGCCGAGGGTTCGGCCGATGGCGAGTTCGAGGTGGTCGGGGCCGAAGACGGCGCGTTCGCGGCTGAGGGTGTGCACGGCGCGGGCGACCGCGAGGCGTTCGTCGGCACGCACGGCGGCGTCGAGGACGCGCGGCCAGTGAGCGTGCGGAACGCGGAGCTGGGTGGCGGCGGCCCGCAGTGTGGCTTCGTCCACGGTGGCGGCGCTTCCGGCGATACGCCGGGCACGGCGCAGCACCCTGGCCGCGGTGTCGGTGGTGGTGTCGTGTGCGTGGCCGGCGAGCAGGCGGCTGATCTGTCCGCTGGTGTCGAGGCCGGCCTTGCGGTCTTCGGCAAGCCACCGCCGCACGGCCTCGTGCGTGGACTCGGCGCCCTTGTGCGGTTGGCGGGTCCGCAGCGTGGCGTGCTGCGCCCGTGCCCGCCATCCTCGTGCCGAGGTGCGCTGTTGCGGGTTCGGGGTGTGCTGTAGGTGTTCGGTGATGGCGGTACGGCGTTTGGCGTAGTGGCGCAGGGACTCGTCGCTGATGCCGACGATTTCGCGGATCCCGGAGTCGGGGCGGGGCGCGAAGGTGATGCCGCGGCGTTTGCCTAGCTCGGCTTCGATCGCGCGTTCGTAGGCGATCCGGGCGCCGATCGCGGCGCGGTAGAGGGCCTTGCCGTCCAGCGCCAGCCACTGGGGGTCTGCGTCGTGGGTGCGGGCGAGGACCTTGGCACTGATGACGATGTGCGCGTGCAGTTGGGGGTCGCGTGCGCGGCTGAGGCGGTGGTCGAAGACCATGGCCGCCAGTCCGGCGGTGTCGAGCTGCCGCACGCCGCCGGCGCCGGCGCGGGCGTAGGTGCCGTGGCGTTGTAGGTGAGCGAGCACAGCGCGGACACCAGCGTGGTGGGCGGCCATGACGTCGCGTTTGACGTCGTCGTCGCCGAAGGCCCACAGCAGCGACACGCTGTTTACCGGGGACGCGGTGACGTCGTACCCGGACACGGCCCGGCGTTCCGGGGCGGTCATCGCGTCGTACCACGCCTTGTCTCGCTGCTCGACCGTCGCATCGGGCGGAAGAAGGTCCAATGCCCGCTGCGCGGCGGCAGCCCGGTACTCGTCGGTCTGCGGCGCGTAGGTGCGCCATCGCTGCCCGAGCTGATGGCCGACGCGCGGGTGCCGGCCTTCACCGATGAGCAGACGCATCTGCTTCTCGGTGACCCAACCGCTCACACCCAGCACCGTGGCGCCGTCACCGGCCCACCACCCAGGACTCTCGCCCCGCGCGGTCGGGTCGGTGTAGTAGGCGGTGGGGTCATCGCTGGTCGGGGCGCGCAGGTCGTGCCGTCCGGCGGCGACCTGCTCCATCACGTACCGGTATCCGCTGCCCGGCGAGATACGCGTGATGGCCAACATGCCGAAACCGTAGAAGATCAACACCATAGGCGGCTATGGAGAATGCAAGAGGGTGTGTCGCCTCTAAAGTGAGTAGATGATCATGACGGGTGTGTTTGGGCAGGCAGGCGTATGTGTGGCTAGGTGGGAAGCGCTTGGCAAATGAATTCTGGAATTGCGGCTACTGTCGAACAAATTGGCAGATTGATGGGCTGGGAATGTGTTGGCGGTCGTGGAATGTCGGTACGGTCGTTGCATGGCAAGTCAAACGGGGAATGACGCGGTCCGCGCACTTCGGGCGCGGCAAGAGGTGGAGCGGCGCGCGGTGCGGGCCGTCGCGCAGTCCGGAGCGGCGGTCGCCGAGGTCGCGCAGCGGCGCGCTGAAATGCTGGCGAAGCTCGACGGGGAGGTCCGCGACGCGACGGCGGCGCATGAGCTGTCGGTGGTGGTCCTGGCGGCGGTTCTGCGTGATGACGCGTTAGCCGCTGAGTTGTCCGGGGTGGACGTGAGCAGGGTGCGTGCGCTGCGGCGCACGGCGGACGGGGCAGCGGTACGGGAGCGCGTCGCGCAGCTCGGCGTGGTGGTGCCGCGTCGTCGCGGCCGTCCCCGCGTGGCGGACAACTTCTCGCGCGGGGGCCTGGTCGACGACACGGCGTCAGCCGCCGGACCGACGGCCGGCGGCTGAGCGGAAGGCGAGCGCGGATCAGGTCATGTCCAGCCCGCAGCCAGGGCACACGAGGGCAGTTCCTTCGTCCAGCCAGAGTCCGTCCTGTTCCACTGCGGTGCACTGCTCGGAGGTAGGGGCGGGCCAGGGACCGACGATGACCTGTCGACCGGGGTAGACCCACTGCTGCTCCCGCGCGCCGTGGAAAGCGACGGGCGCTGTGGGGCGGGCCAAGGGGAGAGTGTGGCGGTAGCGCAGCTCGGTCCCGTCCAGGTTGGTAGGGGTGTGCGGGGGCAACTTGCGGTGCACGCTGGCGCGGAAGCGGTCGAAGTTGTCGTATGAGGGCGAGCACAGCTCGGCGCGGTCGATGAGGGCGAGTGCTTCATACGGCAGGTCCCGGCGGTGGTGGTCGCGGGCCGCGTCCAGGTGAGCGGCGGCCCGGGCGTCGCGCTCGGCGCTGATCGCGTAGTGCCTGCGTGGTGCGGGGCGCGGTGAGGGTGTCGGGGTGGGCGGCGAGGTGTGCGGCGACCGCGCGCCAGATGGTGTCTCGGCCGTGCCGGTCGGTGAGGGCTTCTAGGTGGCCGTCGGCGAGGTAGCGGACGGTGTCAGCGGTGGAGAAGGCGAACGGACCATTGTGATAGTTGGGAGCCCAGTCCTGGCAGACGTGAGCGATGGTGATCCGATCGGTGCGGCTGAGGGGACTCAAGATTCTGCCTTCCATTGACGGTGCGTCCGTGGGGTGAGGGGCGGGAGCGGCAGCCGGCGGCGGCGTGCTCGATGCGCGCCGACGCCGTCGCGGTGCGGCGGCCCGGCCGCCGAGTTGGCGGCCGGGCCGCGCGCTGATCAGTCGGTTTGACCGAGGAGGCGGCGGTGGTCGCCGGTGGTGACCCATCCGGCGGTATCGCCGAAGAGTCGTTCGGCGCGGTGGGCGAGCGTGATCGAGTACAGGTCGGGTCGCTGCGCGTGGTGTTTGCTGCTCTGCCAGAGGTCGAGCAGGAGGGCGGCCAGGCGCAGTGTGTGGCGCATGCGGCCGGGGTTGCAGGCGTCGCAGTGGTGGCGGCGGGCGTACTTGATCAGGGCGACGGTGGCGGCGCGTAGCTCGATGGCGGCGGCGGTGTTGTTGATGCGTGTAGTGGGCCACGTCGGGGCGTGCTCGCAGAGGTGCAGGACGGTAAGCGCCTGTGCCATGCGGCGGCGGGCAGTGTCGAGCAGGTGAAGGATGTGCCGTGTGCGCTGGTCGGCGGGCAGGGTTGGTAGGAGCATGGTGGGGCCGGCTGGTGCTGCCATGGGGGACTCCTGCTGTGGGGTTTGGTGGGGTGTTCGAGCGGGGTTCGCTGTCCCCCCTCGAACACCTGTTGCTTAACCGCTGAGGGCTTTTTCGTCCGGGTGGCCGGAGGCCTCTTCAGTGCTTCGGGCCACCCGAACGGATGCCGGCTACCGGTAGCGGCGGCGCTGCTTAGGGCGCTTCGTGGCGACGGTCGCGCCGATGTTGGGGTGCCACTCCTTGACGCCTCCGCCGCGTCGCTTGGCCGCGTACATGGCTGCGTCTGCTCGGCTGAGTAGGTCGGCGGCGGTCACCTCGTTGTGGTCCGCGAGGGCGAGCCCGAGACTGGCGTAACAACCGAAGTTCGTTTCCCCGAGGGCGACCGTCGCTGCGTCGAGAGCCTGAGCGGCGGCCTTGGCGTTGATCCGGGCGGTCTGCATGCCGTCGTCGGTGATGATCATGAACTCATCGCCTCCCATTCGACCGACCTTCGCGCGCGAAAGGTCGAGCGCTGTCAGGGTGTTCGCTACCTGGCAGAGCACGAGGTCCCCGGCGGTGCGGCCGTGTTCGTCGTTGATCTCTTTGAAGCGGTTGAGGTCGAGAAGAGCGACGGCTACCGGGCGGGCGGGGTCTGCGAGCAGGGTGTTGAGGTGCCGGAGCAGGGCGCGGCGGTTCGGCAGTCCGGTCAGCGCGTCGTGGTCGGCTTCGTGGCGGGCGGTGGCCAGGTCTGCGCGAAGCTTCGCGTTGCGCATGAGAAGGGCGATGCATGACGCGGTGGTGGTTGCGAGCAGGATCGTGGATGCGGTGAGCATGTGTGCTCTCCCTCGTAGGGGTTTGTGTGTGGTGTGCGGTGGGGGTTCGCCGTCCCCTCCGAACAGTGCTTACTATACCCGTTTCGACGTCTGTTGGCTACCTGTGTCCGTCCTGTTCGGACTTCAGATTTTATGATCTTGATGGTTGGATGCCGGCGGATACGCCGACCAGCTCGCGGCGTGCGGCCGGAGGCCGCTTCCGGTTTCCGGTCCGTCAGGACCGGGCCTGCGACCCGCCACCGACCGGCGGCGGCCGGGGTGGGTCGCCGCCGGTCGGTGCTTGTTTGCTAGTCGGTGGTGGGTGGCTTGATCTGTTGCACGCGGTGCAGTTGCGTGATGAGGATTTGAGCGGCGGGCGTGTGCGTTCGGTGATCCCAGATTCGCCGGTAACCGCTGGTCCAGAGCAGCCGCCAGGCCTGGGCGGCGTGGCCTGAGCGGACGCCGGCCGGGTCGCCGGTGGATGCGGGTGCGTCTGGTGGCTGGGTGCGGTAGCGGGTCATGGTGCCGGCGAGCATGGGGCATGCTGTCACGCTGTATTGGGCGCACTCAGGGTGCATGGCGGGCTCTGTCGAGATGAGCCGGGAGAGGTCGACGTCTCGCATGGCGAAGACGAACGGCGGGGACATCTCGTAGCCGCAGGTTTGGCAGATGCGGTCGGTCAGGGCTGCTAGGAGCCGTTCGGCGTCGATGGCTCCGAACCGGTGTCGGCCGTCGGGCATTTGCATGGTGATCCATGGCACGACCAGGCCGCCGACGGTTGGGCGGTGCCGCAGCGTCACCGGGATGGGAATCTCGAGCATGAGGGTCTTTCTGGCTCGGGTGGTGCCGGCCGGAGGGCCCGGCCGGCACCGGCGGTCGGGTGGGCGGGTGGGGCGTGCCCGGCCCTAGGGGGTGATGTCCGCGCCGAAGCGGCGCAGCATGTCGTTGAGCGGGATTGCCTCGCGGACCGTGCTGCCGTCGTGGGCGATTCGGAACGCGTGGAAGGCTTCGCCGCTCTGGTGCGGCGTGTACTGGATGTACTCGACGTGCTCCTCGCCGAAGGCGGCACGGAGTAGGGCGTGAATGGTGGCGGCGTGGTCCGTGTCCGGCGTCCGACCCGGGGTGTTGCTGCGGCTCAGGGCGCGGATGATGCGCTGCGTCCGTGACGGGGTGCGGGAGGTCGTGTCGGTGACGACGACCGTGACGGAGAAGATGCCGGTGCGGTACACCCGCAGCGGGCATGTGACCAGGCTGCCGCCGGTGGTCGGGTAGGTCAGGGTGGCCGTCAGTTCGAGCGGGGCCGGGCCGGGGATCACCGGTACCGTGTGCGCGAATCCAGGCCGTGCCCGGGTGCCCTCCCACGCTCGATCCGCCTCCAGGTCGGCGCGCAGGGTGTCGGGGATGGCGGCATACGGACGCACGGCCTCGATGACGGTTTCCGGGTCGGTGATGCATTCTTCTGCGCCGAGCCAGACGGGCATGGCGTCGGGGCTTTCCTCGTCCAGGACGCCGGTGTTGATCACCTGGGCGAAGAAGCTGTGCAACGGGCGGTCCCACCCCACGCGCACGATGTAGCCGTCCCGGCCGGGGAGGGCGTCGAGTTGGTGACTGCTCACAGGGGTCTCCTAGGGGTTTTGGTGGTTGTCCCGGTGGGGTTCGCCGTCCCGCCTGAACAATTATTACTATACCCGTTCCGATGGTGGGTGTCTACCTGGTTGCGCCGTGGGTGGTGCGGCCCGGGGGAGTCGTGCGTGACGACTCCCCCGGGTGCTGTCACGGCTTGTTCTGATTTGCGGGGTCGCCGAGTACGTGTACCTGCTGGCTCAGGATGAGCGGCGCGTCGGCCGGTCCCTTGACGTGGGGGCGGACGTAGGTGCGGCGCCGTAGCGCGCGGCCGGGTCCCCAGGGCTGCTCACGGAAGAACCCGGACACCCACCATCGGCGGGTGTAGACGCGCGTCGGTGTGTCGCCGCTGGTGTCGCGTCGTGGCTGATGTTTGCGGCGTAGCCGCACGAGTCGTACGAGGGGGGCGGGCCGGTTGGTGCGCTGGTACGCCTTGCGGGTCGCCTTGTCGGCCGGCTCGTCGGTGATCTCCGCGTCTGGTTGCGTGGTGAGGATCCACGTGGCGATCAGTGAGCACAGCATGAGGCGGGTCTGTTCGCTGGCGGGCGTGTAGGGCTGGCCGAACCGCAGTCCCGCGCCGGTGCTGACCGGGACCAGCCATCCGATGCGCTCGCGGAGTCCTTGCAGGTCGGGTTCGGTGAGTTGCCGGCCCTGCGCGAGGACTTCGGCGGGGGTGTAGAACGTGATCCACACTCCGCCGGGGACTGGTCCCCACTGTGCCGCGATGATCGGTACCGTGATGCCGGTTTGCAGGTCGGTCGGTTGGTAGACCGGGGTGTGCCAGATGAGCAGTCCGTCGGGGGCGGGCATTTCCACCGGCTCGATGCGTACGTCCGGAAGGTCGCGTGCGGCGTGCGCGGCGAGGGTGGTGAAGTCGGGGTCAATCCAGAAGATCCGCGCGTTCTCGACGTGATTGGCCATGAGTGCGGTGTACTGCCGTAGCGGCTCGGGGTCGCGGGCGTCCACGAATGCGGCCGGCGCGTGGAGGTCGGCACCGGGAAACACGTGCCCGGGGACCTTGTATCTCTCACCGCTGGCGACCACGTCGAGTAGGTACCCCTGACCGGAGGTCCGCCAGAAGCGCACCAGCCGATTCCGCACCTTGGGCAGCATCTGCGGGCGCAGTGAGCGAAATTCGGGCGCGGCGGGGGCGTCGCTGAGGGAGCCGACGACGGGGGGAGTCGCATCGTGGCTCGACAGAGGCCGCCGTACGGGAGTGTTGGGCGTGGCGGCGAATAGTGCTTGGTGCAGGGGTCGTAGCACCCGTGCGCCTGCCACGCGGCCATGGTGGCGGCGAGCCCGCTTGTGTGCGCGTCGGGTGAGCCCTTCGGGGTCGCGCTGCTCGACCAGGCGGGCGCAGATCTCGCATGCGGCCCAACTGTTGCCGAGGTTGTGCATCCGCACACCAGCCGCGTCGGTCGACATCGCTACGTCGAGGTTGCCGAAGGTGAAGGTTGCGACGGGGTGCGGCGCGGAGCAGAAGTCGCACATCATTTGCGAGTTGGCGAGTTGTGCGAGGGGAATCGGGTGGGGATCGTGGTCCTGAGGGCTGTGATCGGGGTGGTGGAACGTCCTCTCGCCGTGGGTGGTGATGACCGTCAGGGGTACGCCGCAGGTCGCGCAGCCGTATCCCTCGATGGCTGGCAGGGTGTCGTCATGGATGGCCATGCGTCTCCTTGGGGTTGGTGTGTGGTGTGCGGTGGGGGTTCGCCGTCCCCTCCGAACAGTTCTTACTATACCCGTTTCGGCGTCTGTTGGCTACCTGTGTCCGTCCTGTTCGGACGTGAGATTTTATGATCTTGCTGGTGGGATGCCGGCGGCTACGCCGACCAGCTCGCGGCGTGCGGCCCTGGCGGCGTCCCCCACTTCTTTCGGCGGTGGGGGCGAGTTCACTCGTCCCGCGGCGCGCGCAGTGGAGGTCAAGTTCGGGCGCGGGGTTTCGAGGAAAAGATCATGCGGGGTGTGCATGATGTTTTGCGAGCCGCGCCCGGACTTGACCGGAGCGAGCACGTCGCTAGCCTGTTGGGCCCCCACCGAAGGAAGAAGGGGTTTTGGCAGTGCGGCCGGAGGCCGCTTCCGGTTTCCGGTCCGTCAGGACCGGGCCTGCGACCCGCCACCGACCGGCGGGCAGTGCGAGCGGGTGCCGGTTTCGAGTCTGGCGGGAAGCTATCGGCGCTGCTCTGATTGATCGAGGATTGTCCAGAGCGTCGCGCGCTTCCACTTGCGGCGGTGGCGGCCTTTTGGGCCGGTGGTGTCTTCGTCTGCCTGACGAAGCACTTCGTCGGGCAGGGCGGTCGGGTGGTTGTATCCCAGCACGCGTGCGGCCTCAGCGGCGCCGACGAGTTCGTCGGGGTCGCCGGAGCGATCTGGGTGGCCGTGGGGAGTGGCCCGGGGACGACCGGTGTGGGGCGCGCCCTGGCCGGTGCGGCTGTCGGCGATCTCCCACACGGTGCGGCGCCTCCAGCGGCGGCGCTTACGGCCGGTGGGAGTCAGCGATTCGTCGTCGACGCGCTCCAGCAGGAGCGGCCAGATCCGATTGCGTCCTTGCAGGGAGTCGACGCTTTGATAGCCGAGCATGTGCGCGACGGTGGTGGTGTTGACGAGTTCGTCGGGATCGCCGCTGCGGTCCACGGCGGCGCTGGCGGCGCGTCGGGCCTTGTCTCGGGGTAGCTGGAAGGCGGCGATGTCGTCAGTGCGCCATCTGGTGCCGTCGACGCGCTCAGGGAAGCCGTTGGTGGCCCGTTCGCCGTAGAGCCGGTCCAAGTGGCTGACGGAGATGCCAAGCATCGCCGCCGCCTGGGTGCGACCTACGTGGTTACCGCTGTGGGCATCGCGGGTGGGCATGCGCCGATGATGCCGTATCGGTCGATGGGACGGCTGTAGGGGATGGGCGAGGCGGGCGTTGACCATGCTTACTGCTTCGTTGGTCGATGATCGGTCTGTCGTAGAATGGCGGGCACGTGCTCGGCGTATGGGCCTTTGGGGGCCTGTGTGGCGTCGGCACCAGGCGGCCGGGGGGAGTTCGCCAAACTAACCCCCCGGCCGTTGCCCTGCCCGTCAGCGGCCCGGCGCTGCGAGCATTGACGGCGCAGGATTCGGCGATGCGCGCCGGTGGCGTCACTGGTTTGGTGGGTTGCTGGTGGTGACGCGAAGGTGGCGGCGGGCGGCTCGGGCGAGTAGGCCGTACTGCGTGTCGCATCGTGCGATCACCCGTCCGCTCGGCAGGTGGCGTGCCACGTACTCGCGTCGCAGCGCGTCCCATCCGCCGGCGCACACGGGGGTCGACTCGGCGACGAGCTCCCAGCGTTCGCCTTCGGCTGAGGCGATGTGGGCATGGCGCTCTCGGGTCAGCGACCAGCGGTCTTTGTCGGCTTTGAGGATCAAGCCGTGGTCGGTGCCATCGCGGAACAGGTGGTACTGGCCGGCGCAGTCGCGGATCATCACCACGTCTGCCTGCGCGTCGAGTAGCTGGGGTCGCGTCGCGTGGCACTGCCAGTGACGACACAACGGTAGGTGACGCGCCCTCGCGCGTTCCGAATCGGTGAGGGGTCTGGGCGGCATGACTAACTCCTTGGGGCCGGCGTGTGGGCTTCTGATGAAGGTTCGCCATCTTCAGCAGAATAGCTATTATTATACCCGCTTTAAGGATCTTTTGCCAAGGTCAGAGCGTTGTTCGCTGGGCGGCGGGCCTGTTCGGGTGGTGGCGGGCGATCCATCGTAGGGCGGACGGCGGAGCTGGCAGGCCGACGCGGCTGGTTGCGAGCGTAGCGAGCGGCCGGGTCGGCCGTTGTCTGCGGGAGCAACGGTCTGGACCAGGGCGGGCCGAGGCAATATCTGGGTTGAGGACAGCGGGAGGGATCGCGGCCCGCTTGGCGCGGTCGGTGAGCCCGTGGCGGAGGCGGCGGCCGGTGCCACCGTTTATCGGTCAGGCTCGAAGCCTGGGCTGTCGTGGCGCCGCAGGGAATGCTGGTGCCAGCGTTGGCACCAGCCGTCGACTTTCCGGCTGGCGGTGGTGGGCGAAGGTCACGGTTGCTGCCCGGTGGCGAGGCGGCGGCGCAGCTCGGTCAGGGGGAGTCGGTGGCGTTGGCGGTGGCGTTGTTTGGTGAGGATGGCGACGTCGCCGAGTTTTTCGCGTAGTTGGGTTTCGGCTGCTTCGGCGGCGGTGTAGTGGTCGGGCAGGACGTGTAGTAGTCGTGCCCAGTGGTGTTTGCCGGCGCGGACGCATGCTCCTCCGCACTTGTTGTGTGGTAGGCCGAGGTCGTAGAGCCGTGGTGGGCGTAGTCCGAGTTGCCGGGCCGAGTCCAACAGTTCCTGCTTGGTCAGGTGCGGCGGGTCGAGTAGGGGGAAGCGGGTGGTCCAGGGGTTCCAGCCGGTGGCGATGGCGGGGGCGCGGCGGCGGTCGCGGGTTGAGGCGTCGAGGCCGATGTACAGGGTGGTGGATGCCGGGTCGGCGTGGGCGTCTAGCCAGCGTCGGCAGGGTCGGATTTTCAGTGTGACGGTGCAGGGGGCTATGCGGCTGTTGCCGAGGTAGCGGACGTCGTGGAAGAGCTGCCAGGGGGTGCGGCCGCCGGCGACGCGGGTGATGGGTACGCCGAGTTGTGCGCTGCTGTCGTGCAGCCAGCGGTATAGGTCTGGGTCTTCGGTGAGGACGTCGGCGAAGAGTAGGACGAGTCGGTCGGTGCCGTGTTGGGCGGCGACGCGTTGGACGGCGGCCCAGCTTCCGATGCCTCCGGAGTATTGGACGACGTGCAGGTGTTTCTTGGAGGTGCTGAGTGCTGGGCGCGGGTTCGGGTTCTGGGTGGGCATGACGGTCCGTTCGGGTGCTGTCGGGCATGTGGGTCTGACCGGCGAGGGCTCGTTGTGCCGTGCTGGGCGGACGGCGGGGGAGTGGGGAGCCGGGGGAGGGGGCCGGTCGGGGGCTTGGTGTGGCCCCCGACCGGCGGTATCAGGCGGCGAGACGGCTTTCGGGCGCGGACCCGGCAGGTTCGTCGGTGTCGTCCGAGGGGCTGGGCGTCCCCTCGTCCGGCCGGGGCGCGATCTCGTTGTCGGCGGTGTCGGTGTCGAGCCCAGACAGCAGCTCGTCGGGCTCCGGGGCCGTGACGACGCTGAGGTCGGCACGCTGCTTCGTGCGGTTGGCGACGGAGTCGATGATGAGCTGTTCGACCTCGCCGACTTGGAAGCCGTTGGAGACGCACCACTGCAACCACTTGGCGACCGCCGGGTCGGGTGCCCGCCAGGAGGACCGGGTGATGCCACTTTCGTTGGCGGCGGCGATTGCCGTGAGCGAGATGACCGAGTAACGGCCGTCGCTGACACCTCGCGCGGGGACGCGCTTGGTGCCGGGTCGCTTGGTCTTGCCCGGTGACAGGAGTTCGTCGAGCATCTTCCGTCCGCCGTTGACCCAGGTAGAGAGGATGTAGCCGGAGTCGGCCAGCATCTCCGCGATCAGCTTCGCCGTGCCTTTCGGCGGGGTCTTGGCGGTCAGGAACGTCGCCAACCATTCACGGCGGACCGTGTTGGCGACCTCCATGGCCTTGTTGTTCTCGATGACCAGTCGCCGTTCGGCCTTCTCCTGCTCGGTCATGGGACCACTGCGGGTGGAGGTCACGGCGTAGGCGGGCAGGGCGTGGCCGTGCGCGCGCCAGTCGGTGCAGTAGATGGTTTCCGTCCGTCGGTCGTCGTGGGTGAGGAACAGTCGGACGGCATGGCCGGGGCAGCCGTTGTGCCCTTCGGGGTCGACGTGGTTGCCCTCGGCGTCGCGTAGGTCGCTGACCTCCTTGATCTTGGGGTCGTTGTATCGGGGGTGCTCGGACAGCAGCGTGATTCCGGCGGCGACCAGTTCGGCGCGGCGGGCGGCTTCTGCGGCGATGGCGGCGCGCGTGCCGCGATATTGCTCGACGGCACGGGCGAAGGCGAAGGGCCCATTCTCGGCCTCGTCCAACAGCGTCTCGACGCATTCGGGTTCGTCGGCGAATTCCGCAAGCGCGGCGACCTGGGTGAGGTCGAGCCCGAGGGTGTGCGTGCGCTCGGTGGTGCGCTTGTCCAGGGTGGCGAGCTGCCGCCCGGCCTTGATCTGCTCTGGCCGGTAGCCGGTGTGTCGGGCGATGTCGTCGTCGTTCATGCCGTCGAGGGCGAGTTGCTGGATGCCTCGGGCCTGCTGGGCGGCGGTGAGGTCGGTGCGGTGGACCTGCCGGAGCATGCTGATGAGCTGTTCGCGGTTGGCGGCCAGGTCGTCACGAACGATGACCTGGATCCACTTCTGCTCTGCCTCGACGGCGGACCAGTAGCGCTGCTCGCCGTCGATGATGAGGTACGGACCGTCGTCGTCGCCGAGCCCGAGCGGCGTGACGATCAGCGGCGAGAGCAGGCCGCGAACACCGTCCTGGTGCAGGTTCTGCACGATGCCGGGGAGGGCCTGCGCGTCGTCGCGGGCGTTACCCGGGTTGGGCTTGATGTTGGCGACCTCGACCATGCAGTGCCGGCCGGGCAGCTCGGGCATGTCCTGGTCGTCGCCGGTGCCTTGCGACCGGGCGTCGCTGTCGGTCGTCGCTGCCTCGGCGATCTCGGGAAGGTCGACGGCGTCCGGGCGGTCATCTGGGGCTTCGTTGTCGATCTCTGGTGCGGGTGCGGTTTCCGTGAGCACGGTTCGTGCTCCCTTCGGTTTGTGGGTGTGTTGGTTGGCCGGGGCGCGTCTGGGGTTGCCGTCCAGAGCACTCCGGTGGTTCGTGGGACCGCTACCGAAGGCAGCGGTGGTGGTGGGCTACGCGCGGGTCGCTGTGGAGTTGTCAAGGAACCGGGCTGGACCAGTCAGGCGGCTGTGGCGAGGGCGGTGAGGTGTGGGCGGTTGGGTGGTGACGGCATGGTGCAGTCGGTGCAGGTGCCGCCGTCCCAACGGTGTTTGCTGGCACCGTCGCCTGCCGGGCACGGCATGAGCTGTAGGTCGGCGAGGTGTGCGCGGTTCAGGCAGACGGGGCACAGGCCCCAGTTGGCGGTTGGTGGGCCGGAAATCGGGGTGTCGCAGTGGGTGCAGCAGCATCCGGCCTGCCGGAGGGCTTGACCGATGACGTCGGCGGTGACGATCGCGCGGCGGGCATCGAGGGCGAGGCCCTTCCACGCGGCGGTCTTTTGCACGCGCTGCCAGTTCTCTTCGGTCAGTGCGGGGCTGGGCAGGGTGGCGGGGTCGTCTGCCTGGGCGTGTAGGTACGCCTCGACCTCCGCGCGGCCGAACAGGGGGCCAGTCCACTGGAAGGTGCGGGCGAGTACGGATACGAGGTGTCGCGCGTCGGGCTCTGCGAGGTTTCGGGGCAGTGATACGCCGTGAGGCAGCCCGATGAACATGGGCATGGGTGCTCCATCGGTGGGAGAAGATCGGCACGGGATGGCACGCGACAACCGAGCGTGCGAAGCGGGAACACCGGCGGAAGTGCGGGTGCGGGCCGCTGGGGGTCGGGTGCCGCTGGCGGCGGCACCCGCCCAACGGTCAGAGCGTGGCAGCGATCTCCATGGCCCGGATGCCGACGCTTTCCATGTCGAACGCGGCATCGGGGTCGCTGAGGGTCTGCGCGGCGCTGGTGACCGCGTGCAGCATGCCCCCGGCGGTTCGGTCCCCGCCGTCGATGAAGTGGTTCAGGATCAGGCGCTGCTGGTCCTCGGTGAAGCGAAGCCGCTGCCCGACGACGCGGATGGTGTGGTCGGGGTCCGGGATGCGCCGGCCCGCCTTCTCCTCGATCTCCTCGATCTTGCGGCGGACGTAGCGGACGTCGAGGAAGCGGCGCACGGCGTCGCGGGCCTGCTTACCGATGAGGCTGAGATTCGCCTCGTGGGTGTCGTTGCTCCACCGGATCGTTCCCTCGTCCATCTTCGCGCCCAGGTGAACCGCACGCAGGGCATCCTTGGTGACGGTCACGCCGTTGTCGCAGACCTGAACGACGATGCGCGGAGTGATGGTCATCGCGCCGGCACCGGTCTCGCTGTTGGTGAAGACGAGCCCAGCGAAGACAGTCGGGTTGTCCGCCCCGGTCGCTCCGGTGAAAGGGCTGCGGTAGTTGCGCAGCAGAGTCGGGGCCAGCGACTTGATCGCCTCGGAGTGAACCCGCACGACCATGCGCCGCTCGCTCAGGTCGCACGCGAGGTTCACCCGTAGCCCGGACTCACGGATGCCGGTCAGTGCGGACATCAACACGTCCAGGTGATCGATGATCTTGTAGCCGTCGCTGAGGAAGGCGCGCAGGATGCCGCCGCCGTTGCCGTCGGACAGGCAGCGGGCGAGGTATCGCTTGCCGTGTTGGAGATCGAGCCAGCCGTTGACGTTGGTGTCGTAGAGGTGCAGCGCCTGGGCGCGGGTCTTGCGGAGGTAGGCGGTGGGAATGCCCAGCTTCTCGCCGAGTCCGGCGTCGCCGAGTTCGGTGGGCAGGTACAGCCCATCGGCGGAGGTGACCCCGGTGTCGGTGAGGACCGGCTCTGCCCCCGTGATGCGCAGGTGGCCGGCTTCGGCTCGCAGCATCCCGGTGCCGGCCACGATGTCGAGCTTGTGGCCCTGCTGCTGATTGAGGATGGCGGTCAGGTCCGCCAGGGAGGCGTGTCGGGCCGACAGGGGGATGGTGCTGATCGTGTCGCTCACGGCACTTCCTTCGGTGAGGTTGGAATTGTTGGTCATTCGGTCGGGGGTTGCCGCCCCTCCCTCATGTATTTAATGGTACATCATGAGCGCTTGTCTGTCCACTCGGTGGCACTTCCTTGTGAACGATTCTGGATGAATCTCGTGTTGAATTCGCTTGGCATGGTGGCAGATGTTGACCCAAAGGTGTGGGTGGTCCGTCGTGAGGTGTGGTGAGGCGGATGTCTGCGTGACGGAAAGTAAACATTTGTTGCGCGATTGGCGGCAATCTTGGTTGTGGGCATGCGACTAAGTCGGCTTTCGTGTTACGGCCGGAATTCGTTCGGCCACTGCCACCGTGGCGCAGTTGACCTCACCTCAGCCGTCGGCGGCCTTCACCTGGGAGCGCCACCCGGAAAGCCGCGAACGCCACCCCTTCCGCCGGTGATAGTTTTTGACCTCAGCTAGACAGGGTGCCCGGTCGGTACGGCGGGTTGCTGGGTGGTTCACGACGGACGCTGTCGCCATGCTTGCAGGGCGAAACGCCGATTAAAGTCGAATAATGCAGCGGAGCGCTAACCCGGCCGGAGGAGGACTTCCGGGTAGCGGAGGCGGGCGGTGTGACTCAATAGACGAGAGCGGTCGATCACTCGTCAGCTAGTGCAGTGGTGGTTCACTCGGGCTGTCCAGGATCTCGCAGGCTGGTAGCCCTGTTGTTGATCCATTCTTGCACGCGGCGGCGCTTCCAATAGCGAATTTTGCCTTGCACAGGGGCCGGTTTTTCGTCATCGAAGAAGGGCAGGTAGCCATCCTTTTGGCCTCTCCATGCCGCTCTGCTCAGATCGACGTACCTGGCCCATGCCCCTTGGCTGATGTCGAGAAGTCTCCGAAACTCGGAAGCGGAAATCAATTCCTCTGGGTCGCCGTCAAGGTCAACGTGATGAACACGTGCTCTCGTGGACTCGCCGATCTGTGGCAGCAGGATGTCCCGGACGCGATTCAGCTCGTCGATGGGAAACCAGGACTTCTTGTCTTGCTTGACTGGCGCGGGCCAACCAGAGCCCTGCTCGCGTTGCTTGGGTGAGGTCTTGAGTCGGACCGTCGCCTCGGAACGACGTGTGAACTCGGCCGCCCCGGCGATGTCGGTGTGCGGCTGACCACCGATGTTCCGGATCTCCATGCTGCCCCTGCCCGCGACTGTCCAGCGGTGGAAACGACCGGGGGACTTCATCCGCTCGCGCGGACGAAGTGGCAACCCCCCGGCCGCCTGAAACAACCAACAACCCAACCTCACACCGCAAACGCCGTGAACGTGAGGCCGAAGAGCTTCTGATGCTAGCAGTTGAGTCTCAGACCTTCCGATCGCTGAGCGCGTAGCACCACGGCCAGCGCATCGTGGGTGGTGCTCAGGGCGCTGGGTTGGGTGCGCTGGGCCGACCCTATGGGCCGCGGTTGGCCGGCGGCCGAGAACCGGGGCGTCTGCACCGCGCGTATGCTTCCGATCCGCCAGTCGAGGGGCGAGGCGGAGAGGCCGGCGAGTTCCTGACGACAGACGTGGCCAACGCCGATGCCGCCGACCACGACGTACTCGTCTTGGCCGTCTGCGCTGACTACTAGGACTGCGGGAACGTGTCGGGCTGGCTCGCGGCGAACACCGCTGTCGCCCGTCTCACCGGCATCACGTGCTGACCGGCGGGCTTTATCCGTTCAGGGGCGCGGTGGCGACGGTCGACCATCGGTAGGTGCGGTCTTCCCGGCGTAGTGCGATCAGTGAGACTTCGCTGATCGTCGCCGTCACGGGGGGTAGGTGTCGCAGTTCGGTCAGCCGGGCGCGGATCGGCGCGGTGGGTGCGGGCGCGCTGCTGTAGGCGATCGTGACGTGGGGCCGGATTTCGTCGGCTGGTTCGGGAACGACGGGCCACACCGCGGCGATGGCGGCCCTGATGGTGGTGCGGACCCGCTCGACGGGGTTCCAGGGTTGGACGAGCAGGCCGATGCCTTCGGGGTCAGGGTCGACCGGTCCGAGGGACAGCTCCAGCGGTGGCAGGGCAGCGCACCGCTGGCGGGCTTCGGCGACGATCGCGTCGATGTCGTTGTCGGGTACCTCGTCGGTGAAGCCGATTCCTTGCGTGGTCAGGTGCAGGCCGTCGAGCGGCACTAGGTCCAGCCCCGGCAGCGGGGCGAGTTGCTGTTGAAGGTTGGTGACGTGGTGGTGGAGTGCGGGCTGCTGTTGGAAGGTGGGTGCCAGGTGTAGAAGTGGCGGCCGGTGTGCCAGCCGGGACGCCAGTACCAGTGCTCGGTGAGGGTGGGCAGGTCCTGGTAGGCGGTCCACCGTTGCCGCAGGCTAGTCGGTTCCCGGCTGCTCATGTCGGCGATCGTAGGCCCGCTGGTGGCGCCGTGCGGGGGCGTGTGCGGTCGGCGAGCAGGTTCGCGACGTCCTGTATCTGCGGGTGGTGGCGCAGGGGGTGGGCGGTGGTGAGGAACTGGTGGGTGCGTTGGTGGACGGATTCGAAGCGGTGCTCGGCGGTGAGGGTGAGGGCCTGCATCGCCAGTTCGGCCGCTTGGTCGGGGTCGTCGGCGTGGAGGTGGGCGGTGGCCAGGTCGAGGCGGCTGAGGGCTTGCGGGCCGCGTAGCTGGGCGGTGTCGAAGGCGGCGATGGCGGTGGCGAGATAGTCGGCGACGTCGGTGGTGTGGCCGAGGGCCAGGTAGGCGGTCGTCGCGTTGGCCGCGGCCCGGGTGGGGCAGTAGGGGCCGAGGGTGAGGCTGGTGCTGACCTGCCCGTCCGACGGGTGTTCGGCCAGCAGGTCGAACGTCCGACCGACAGCCCGGTCGACGGCACTGCGGTCGCCGAGGTGGGCGAGGGCCCGCGCCTGTCCGTTGACGGTGAGGCGGATCCGGTGGGGGCCGGTGCCGGCGTGGCGGAGGCCGTCTTCGGCGTAGGCGAGCGCGTCGCGGTGGTTGCCGGTGTAGAAGGCGATCAGGCTTTGGGTGGCGCGGGCCCAGGCCTGTGTGTCGGGTTGCTCGGCGGTGTGGGCGAGGTCGAACGCTTCGGCGGCGTAGGCGTGTGCGACGCGGAAGGCGCGCAGGTCCAGGGCGAGGGCGGCGTGGAGCCCGGACAGGTGTGCGGCGGCGGTGTAGAGCCGGGCGCGTTGTGGCGGGTGCTGCCGGCCGGCCATCAGCTGGTCGACACAGACCCGCAGGGGGCGTAGCCGGGCGACGAGGACGGCGGGTGGGCAGCGTTCGTTGTCGGCGATCGCCTGCCGGACCTCGTCCTCCAGGTGCGCCAGCCGGGCGTCGTCGTCGGTGGCGGTGGTCAGCGCCGACCGGCGGGCGGTGATGGCGTCCTCGGGCTCCCACCACGCCGCTGCGCTGGTGCTGCCGGGGGGATCCGCCGGGCGGTGGCGGCGGTGGTTCAGGTCGGCGATGCGGTCGTACTCGGCGGTCAGCACACCACCGGTGCGAAGCACGTGGTCGCAGCGGGTCCAGAACGGGCGTTCGGGATGCTGTCGTCCGGTCTCGGTGTTCGCTATCGAGCTGCGCCCGTACTGCACGAGCCGGGCGAGGCTGTGCTGGGTGTGGTCGGCGTCTTTGCGCAGGTGGGCGAGGTGGCGGCCGAGCGCGCGGCGGGCGGTGGTGATCTCGTCGTGGTCGGCCATCGTTGCCACCCCCGGGTTGCCGCGGTCACGATGAGCGAACACCATAGCTGCCCCGGGTGACACTTTCCGAGCTGCCGGCGACGGCCCCTGCCCGGCTGTCGGCGGTGCTCGCGCGGGTTCTCGACGCCGCTGTCGGCAGGCTGGGGCGGCGGTGCTGGCGGTGTCGGAGTTGGTGTCGGAATCTGCCGACAATGTCGGCGCACGGCGCTGCGGGCGTGTCGCCTCTGCCGCGCCCTACCGTCTCCGCATGCCTTCCGGACGCCGCGATGTCACCGCCGATCTGCCTCGTAAGCGGATGGCCGCCGGGCTGCTGATCACCGACGCGGACGAGCGGGTTCTGCTGGTCGAACCCGTGTACAAGGCGGATTGGGAGATTCCCGGCGGGTGCGTCGAGGCTGACGAGTCGCCGTACCAGGCCGCGGTCCGGGAGTGCCGGGAGGAACTCGGCGTGGACCTGACGCCAGGCCGGTTGCTCGTCGTGGACTGGGTACCGGCCCGCGACGGGCGTACCGAGGGCGTCATGGTCATCTACGACGGCGGCACCCTCGACGCCACCGCGACGGAATGGATCGTGGTGCCGCCCGGGGAGTTGAAGGGCTGGGCGTGGTGCGACCCGCTACAGATCGCCCGGCGGTTACGGCCGCTGTTGGCTCGCCGGATCGCCGAGGCGCTGCGCGCCCGCGCTGACGGGTGTTGCTACTACCTCGAAGACGGCGTCCGGGTCACCTGACCGCTGGCCACCTGAGGGCTCTTCCTGCAGGAGGCGCGGCTTCGGCGGCGCCCGCCGAGATCACCGATGGGGCCTGGGCGTCCGGCCGTCCGCCATCGAGACACCACCACCCACCGCAGTTCACCCTGCTCACCTTCGGGAGGTATCGCCATGCCCAGAACCGTTCACTCCGACCGGACGCCCGCCCGTCCCGAGCCGCCACAGCGGGATTCGGTGTTGCCGGAGTTGCGGGAAGTGTGGTGGGAGACCGGAGTGCGGGCCAGGGCGCAGGCCGGTCTGTTCGCCGTCTTCTCCGAGCTGCCCCGCCTGGTCTGGGCCGCGCTCGTGGTGAGGTGGCGCGCCGACCGGGTCCGCACGTCGGTGGTGGCGGGCACGACGGTCGGCGCGGGGGTGCTGGCGGCGTTCGGGCTCCTCGCCACCCAGCGGGTGGCGGTGGAACTGTTCGCCGGCGGCCCGACCGCCGACAAGGTCACGGCCGCGCTGCCCGCCCTGGCCGCGCTCGCGGCGGTGACTGCGCTGCGGGCCGGCATGGCCACCGCCATGGGGTACGCCCAGAACGGCCTGACCCCGAAGGTGGACCGGGAGATCGAGCGCGGCCTGTTCGAGGTGACCACGGCGGTGCGGTTGGAGGCGTTCGACGCCGACGCGTTCGCCGACGACATGGAACGCGCCTCCCGCGGCGCGAACTCCACCACCGGCCTGGTGCAGGCCTCGATGAACCTGCTCGCCGGCCTTGCCGGCGTCCTCGCCGTCGCCGTCGCCGTCGTGGTGGTCCACCCGCTGCTCCTCCTGGCGCTGCTGGTGGCGACCGTGCCGAACGGGTGGGCGTCGCTGCGCGCCGGGCACCTGCGCTACCAGACCTACGCCGCCGGATCGGTACGCCGTCGGCGGTTGTGGCTGCTGCACCGGCTGATGGCCGAACGCGACTCCGCCCCCGAACTGCGCTCCTACGGCCTGCGCGGGTTCCTGCTCGACCAGTACGACCGGGTCATGGCCGTCGAGACCGGCATTCAACTCGCCCTGGCCCGGCGGGTCACCACGACCACCACCGTCGGCGCGATGATCGGCGGGATCGCCACCACCGCGGTCTACGTGTTGCTCGGCTTGTTGCTCATCGACGGGCAGATCCCCCTCGCCGCCGCCGCGACCTGCGTCATCGCCGTCCAGTCCGCGCAACGGTCCCTGGCCGTGGTGACCTTCCAGGTCGACCGCGTCTACACCGAGGGGCAGCACTTCCGCGACTACACCGGCTTCATGACCCGCGCCGCCGACTACCTGCCATCGCACCCGAGCCTGGCCGCCGAGACGCCCGCTGCGGACCGGCTGCGGGAGATCACCGTCGACGCGGTGAGTCTCCGCTACCCGGACCGCGACACCGCGGCCGTCGACCAGGTCAGCCTAAGGATCGAGGCGGGGCAGACGGTGGCGTTCGTCGGGGAGAACGGCTCCGGCAAGTCCACCCTCGCCACTATGATCGCCACCCTCCGTACCCCTACCGGCGGCACCATCGGCTACAACGGCCGACCAGCCGACGACTGGGGCACCGACGCGCTGCGGGCGCGGATCGGGGTCGTGACGCAGGAGTACCACAAGTGGCCGTTCACCGCCGCCACGAACATCGCCGTCGGAGACATCACCACCAACGCCGAGCAGACCCGCATCGAGGCCGCCGCCGACCGCGCCGTCGCCCACGACATGATCACCGACCTGCCCCACGGCTACGAGACGTTGCTCGACCGCACCTTCGCCGGCGGCCAGGACCTCTCCGGCGGCCAGTGGCAACGCATCACCGCCGCCCGCGGATTCCTCCGCGACGCCGACGTGCTCATCATGGACGAGCCGTCGTCCGCCCTCGCCCCGTTACCTTTTTGATCGTCCCCAGCCGGGGACCCTCGGTCGCCCGGCCCGGTATGACTTACTGCCCCTGTCGTTTGGATGATCCGGGGGGTGTTG
>NZ_JBEYEU010000022.1:0-106837 GCF_040634035.1 Micromonospora sp. NPDC007220
GGGGTGTGGCCCGCCGTGCCCGGCTCCGGGCGGTCAGGCTTGATCCCTGCGCCGGGCATGGCGGGCCACACCCCGTCGGTGCCTACTCTCGCGTCCGTCCGTCCGGCTCCTCCCGGAGATCTTGGTGAGAAACTGCCCCTCCAGGGGCCGTCTTCTACCAAGATCTCCACCGGCCACCCTGCCGGACGCCGACCCCGAACCGGACAACGTCCTCGAACACGTGATCAGGACGCCATGGACCTCAAAGCGGCCGGATGACGTCCATGGCGTCCTGATCACCTCGCGCTCGCACCTCGCGCTCGCACCTCGCGCTCGCACCTCGCGCTCGCACCTCGCGCTTTGCGTTCGTTTGTGGGTTCCGGCCTACGAGGCGCAGGTCGCCCCGGGATGACGTCCGGCTCGGGAGCGGACGTCCGGGGTCGGGGGCGATGTCCGTCCTGATCACGTCGGCTGAGCGCGTGGGCGGCGGTGCGTGGACGGTCGCGGGAGCGGGGCGGGCTCGTACGTGACGCTGCGGGACGCTTGCGACGATGACAGGCATGGAGATCTGGAACAACCCGTCGTGCTCGAAGTGCGCCGCCGCCCGTACCGCGCTCGATGAGGCTGGAGTCGGCTACGCGCTGCGCCCGTACCTGGACCGGCCGCCGAGCGCGGCGGAGCTGGCCGAGGTGCTGCGCCGGCTCGACGCGCGCCCCTGGGACGTCTGCCGTACCCAGGAGCCTGCCGCGGTGGCCCTCGGCATGGCCGACTGGCCCAGGGACGAGGCGGCCGAGCCGCGCTGGATCGAGGCGATGGTGGCCGCCCCCGAGCTGATCCAGCGACCCCTGCTGCTGCTCGACGACGGGAGCGCGCTCGTGGGCCGTACCGCCGGGGCGCTGGCGGAGGCGCTGCGCCGCACCGGCGCGACGCCCGGCACCGGCGCGCAGCCGGGCGGCGTGACGCCGGGCAGCGCCGCGACGCCGGGCAGCGCCGCGACGCCGGGCAGCGGCGCGGAGCCCGGCCCTGGGGCGATCGCGCCAGCGGATCCGCCGCACCTGGTCGGGTAGCGCGTTTCCGGGCGGGTGCGGCGGGAATGCGCCGCTCGCGGGCGAACGACCGGACGCCGCAGAGGAGGGGTCTGATGCCGCACCAGGGCCTGTCCACCGCCGCGAAGCGGCTCACCCCCGTCGCCGGCGCGCCCCTCTGGTGCGACGCGCGCGAGTTCGGGCTGCGCGGCGACGGCGTGACGAACGACCAGCCGGCGCTGTCGGCCCTGGTCGACCGCCTCGGCGAGGGCTACGCCGCCGACGGGCGGGCCCGGGTCATCCACTGCCCGCCGGGGATCTACTCGATCCGGGACGCCGGGACGGTCTGGCGCAGCGGGGTGTCGCTGATCGGCGCGGGCCCGGGGGCGACGCGGTTCCTGCTCAGCAACGAGGGGAACCGGGCGGACCCCACGCCGTTGGCCTTCTGGACCACGGTGCAGCACGGCGCGAGCCGCGACCGGCACATCGCCGACTGCACCTTCGCGGACTTCGAGATCGACGGCTCCGGCGTGGCGATGGTCGAGTACAACTATCTCGCCAAGGGGCTCGGCCTCCAGTACGTGGTGCGTGGCGTCTTCCGCAACCTCTACATCCACCACACCGGCGCCACCGGGCTCGGCTGCGACTTCCTCCAGGACAGCCTGATCGACGGGGTGGTCGTGGTCGGTTGCGGCCGGCTGGACAACGGCGAGGAGATGGGCGGCGCGGGCATCGGCGTCGGCATCGGCGGTTGGGGCGACGTGGAGCGCCTCACGATCGCCAACTGCACCGCCGTCGGCAACGGCACCAACGGGATCTTCCTCGAACTCCAGAAGGACTACTGGACGCCGCCGCGCGGCTACCGCATCATCGGCTGCCACAGCCAGGCGAACCGCTTCGGCATCTCCGACTGGGGCGCCGACGGCCTGATCGTCTCCGCCTGCACGCTGACCGGCAACCTGGAGGCGGGCTTCGACGTCTCCGGCAACGGCACGGCCGGCGTGTCCGGTCGGGGCGGCATCATCAGCGACTGCGTCGTGGACCGCAACGTCCGCGACGGGATCAGCATGGGCAACACGCCCGGCCCGTACACCGTGCGCGGGAACCGGATCAGCGCCAACGGCGAGTACGGCTACCACGAGCACGACCTGGGGCACGGCTACCGGAGCGCGGCGGCGGGCGTGGTCGTCGACGGCAACGAGTTCTGGGACAACGGCCTGGACGCGATCCGGATCGACCGGCCGATGACCGACGCCGTCGTGGTGAACAACCGGATCCGCAACAACGGCCGCCGCTGCGCCCCGGCCGCCACCGGCGCGGGCGAGTCGGTGCGCTACCACCACCGCTCCGTCACCGACCTGGCGGCGCACTGGCCGCACGACGGGCACCGGGGCAAGGTGGTGCGGGTCGGGTCACGCATGGCGGTCGTGGTGTCCAACACCGACACCGACCTCACCCTCGCCGAGGTGCGGGCGGATTCTCCCACCGGCTGGAACGAGGACACGCCGCCGCCCGGGACGGCGTACGAACTGCCGGCGGCCCCGCCGATCCGGGCCGGCATCACCGTCAACGCGCCGTTCGACTCCGCCACGGTGCGCGGCAACCGGATCTGGGACCACCGCGACGAGCAGACCCAGAGCTACGGGCTCTGGATCACCCCGGCGGGCAGCTGCGTGTCCTGCCGGATCGAGGACAACGACCTCGCCGGAAACGCCGTCGGGGCGGTGCGGCTCGACACCCCGCCGGTCGGCGGGCGCTGGGACCGCAACCACCACGAGGTGGACTGACGCCGGAGGCTCAGCGCGCGTCGTCGGCGGGGGCCGTCGCCTCCGCGTGCCGGTCGCGCAGCCGGGCCCGGATCTCCTCCGGGGTGTACGCCCGCCGCCGCCGTTCCGCCCGGGCGATGACCACGCCCGACGCCGCGACGCCGGCCAGGCCGGCCAGCCCGAGGACCTTCCACCACCGCATCCGTTGCCGCATCGGCCTAGGGTAGACCCCCATGAGCATCAGCCTGGACGAGGCCGTGGACCTGACCCGTACCGGCGACGTGTGGGTGTTCCGGGGCCGCAGCGTGCCGGACCGGGCCATCCAGTTGACCACCAACAGCCCGGTCAACCACGTCGGCATGGCGGTCGTGCTGGACGACATGCCGCCCCTGATGTGGCACGCCGAGCTGGGCAGGTCGCTGCCGGACATGTGGACGGGCACCCACCAGCGCGGCGTGCAGCTGCACGACCTGCGCGACGCGGTCTGCGTCTGGGCCAACCGGTACGGCCAGCGGGCCTGGCTGCGCCAGCTCGACCCGCCGGCGGACGCGGAGATGGAGAAGGCGGTGCTGCGCACCGTCGCGCGCCTGGACGGCACCCCGTTCCCGTCCACCGCCCAGCTCGCCTGGCGCTGGTTGCGGGGCCGGGTTCCGGCGGTGCGGCTGCCGGCGCTGCCCGGCCGGGTGGGGGACCGCGAGGCCGCGCCGGCGCCCGACCCGACCGGGGCGACCGCGCCCGACCGCACCGGGGCGACCGCGCCCGACCGCACCGGGGCGACCGCGCCCGACCGCACCGGGGCGACCGCGCCCGACCGCACCGGGGTGACCGCGCCCGACCGCAGCGGGGTGACCGCGCCCGACCGCGCCGGGATCGCCGTGCGCGACCGTGCACTGGAGACGGCCTACTGCGCGGAGGTGGTCGCGGTGACCTACGAGGCGATGGGACTGTTGCCCGCCGGGCGGCGTCCCAACTGGTACGACCCGGGCCGGTTCTGGAGCGGCGACGACCTCGGTCTCGCGGGCGGCGCCCGGCTCGGGGCGGAGATCGAGGTGCGCATCCCGCCGCGCTGAGGTTTGGCCCGCCGTCCGGCCGGCAATTGCTGTCCCTGTGAGAGCCCCCACCGATCTGGACACGCTGACCGACTTCTTCGACCGGTACGGCGTGGCGCTGACCACCGGCGACGTGCCCGCCATCGCCGGTTGTTACGCCCTGCCCGGGATGGTGGTGGCCGACACGTACAGCTTCTCGTTCACCTCGCCGGCGGCGGTGGCACTGTCCTTCGTGGGCGCGGCCCCCGACTACCAGGAGCGCGAGCTGGTCGCGGCGCACGCGACCATCGAGGACGTGCTTCCGATGTCGGCGCTGCTGACCATGGTCGCTGTGGAGTGGGAGTTCCTGGACAGCCAGGGCCGGGCGGTCCCCGGCGAGCGCTACCGCTACCTGCTGCGCTCCACCGACGACGGCCCGCTCATCTGCACGGTGCTGCGGACCGCCTGACCGCCGGCCGGACCCGCGGCACCCTCCGCCGGCGGCGGCCCCGCCCACGCGGCGCCGTACGCGCCGCACGCACACGGTCGCACCATGTCGCCACGGACCGCTACGCTGCCCCGGAGGACCGCGGGAGGAGAAGCATGTCCGGCACGCGCCGAACATCGAGCAAGTCCTACGGCACGACCGCCATCGCGTCCTCGCCGTGGATCGTGGTGTCCGTCGGCGTCGCGGTGATGGTGGTCCTGCTGGCCATCGCGCTCGGCGCCTACCGGGGGCGCGGCCCCGCGTTCGACGCGCAGCCCGCCCCGCCGCTGCCGACCGTCGGCCTGGCCGACCCGGAGCCGTCGGTGGCCAGCCCGACGGTCACGCGCTCGCCGCGGGCGACGGCCACGCAGTCCGGCCGCTCCACCACCCGGCCCACCCCGACACGGTCCACGCCCGTCCGCAGCAGCGCCCCGCCGTCGCCGACCCCCAGCGGGAGCGAGGAGACGGCGCTGGTCGCGCCGCCACCGTCGGTGTCCCCGCTGACCGGCCGGTACCGGGTGGTCGAGTCGCACGCGGACGGGTTCGTCGGGGAGGTGCTGGTCGGCAACACCTCGTCCGCCGGCCGGGAGTGGACGACGCGGCTGACCTTCCCGGGAGCGCGGCTGGGCAGCGCGTGGATCGAGGGCGCGCCACAGGGGACGGCGCAGCGGATCGACGACGGCTTCACCTACCGCAGCGGCGGCGACCTGCCCGGCGGCGCGTCGGTCACGCTGCGCTTCTACGTCCAGGGCACGCAGAGCCGCCCGACGAGCTGCACGGTCGACGGCGTCTCCTGCCGCCTCTGATCGACGCCACGCCGTCGGCCACCCAGGGAGCCGCCATGGCGCTCACCCTCCGCCCGCTCACGCTCGACGACACCGACGCCGTGCACGACTGGGCGCGTCTGCCCGAGTCGTGCCGCTACCAGGCGTGGGGGCCCAACACCCACGAGCAGACGCAGGCGTACGTGCGGGCCGCCGTGGCGGCGCCACCGGACCGGCTGGTGTTCGGGGTGCTCGTTGACGGCGAGGTCGTGGGCAGCGCCGAGCTGAAGCTGCACGGCCCGAGCACCGGCGAGATCGCGTACGCGGTCCATCCACGGCGGTGGGGGCAGGGCATCGCCACGGCCACGGCGCGGGAACTGTTGCGACTGGGCTTCGACCGGCACGGGCGGCACCGCATCTTCGCCACGTGCGACCCGCGCAACCTCGCCTCGGCGGCGGTGCTGCGCAGGATCGGCATGCGGTACGAGGGCCGGATGCGTGGCACCGCCCTCATCCGCGACGGCTGGCGCGACTCGGACCTGTACGCCGTCCTCGCCGACGACTGATCCCCGGGCACAGGGTCGCTGCGGAGGGCCGCCCTTGCAAGCAGGCTGTCGTGTTACGACTTTGTTTGCAAGGTATTGCAGAACGTTTCGGCAAGAGCTAGCGTGCGGGCCAGCCAGCGACCAGAGGAAGGCGTCGATGAAACCCCCGCCGATACCGCGCAAGGCCCTGCTCGCCCTCGTCTCCCTGCTCACCCTCGCCCTCGTCGGCACCCCGCTGGCCGTGCGCCAGATGGGTTCCGACGCCCCCGACGACACCGGCCCGCTGGTCACCACCGGCGCCGCGCAGTGGCGCACCGAACCCTCGGCGGAGGCGCTGCTCGCCGCCA
This sequence comes from Micromonospora sp. NPDC007220, assembly GCF_040634035.1. NCBI lineage: Bacteria > Bacillati > Actinomycetota > Actinomycetes > Micromonosporales > Micromonosporaceae > Micromonospora > Micromonospora sp. NPDC007220. Next base: position 5,942 of record NZ_JBEYEU010000022.1, read on the forward strand.
GCAGCCGCCAGGTCCGCGCCGAGCAGTTCTACTTCGTCCTGCCGGACCGGTTCGCCAACGGCGACCGGCGCAACGACGCCGGGGGCCTCACCGGGGGCCGCCTCTCCACCGGCCTCGACCCGAAGGACAAGGGCTTCTACCACGGCGGCGACCTCAAGGGCGTCATGGACCGGCTCGACTACATCGAGGGGCTCGGCACCACGGCCATCTGGCTCGCGCCCATCTTCAAGAACCGCCCGGTGCAGGGCTCCGGAGCCGATGCCTCCGCCGGATACCACGGCTACTGGATCACCGACTTCACCCAGGTCGACCCGCACTTCGGCACCAACGAGGACCTGAAGCGGCTGGTGGGGCTCGCCCACAAGCGGGGGATCAAGGTCTACCTCGACGTCATCGTCAACCACACCGCCGACGTCATCCAGTACGCCGAGGACCGGCGCACCTACGTGGACAAGGCCACCTCCCCGTACACCGACGCGCAGGGGCGTCCCTTCGAGGACCGCAACTACGCCGACGGCAGCCGGGGCTTCCCGAAGGTGGACAGCACGTCGTTCCCGTACACCCCGACGTTCGAGACCCCGGCCGACGCCAAGGTCAAGGTCCCGGCGTGGCTGAACGACCCGACCATGTACCACAACCGGGGCGACTCCACCTTCGCCGGGGAGAACAGCGAGTACGGCGACTTCTTCGGCCTCGACGACCTGTGGACCGAGCGCCCCGAGGTGGTGCGCGGCCTGACCAAGGTCTACTCCGACTGGATCGCCTCCACCGGCGTCGACGGCTTCCGGCTGGACACCGTGAAGCACGCCAACCTCGACTTCTGGCCGCAGTTCAGCCAGGGCGTCGAGCGCGTCGCCGCGCGCGCCGGCAAGAAGGACTTCTTCATGTTCGGCGAGGTCTACAGCGCCGACCCGGAGATCACCTCGACGTACGTGCGGCGCGGCGGCCTGCCGGCCACCCTCGACTTCGCCTTCCAGGAGGCGGCGCGCGGCTACACCGCCGGCGACGGCTCCGCGAAGGCGCTCGCCGACGTGTACGCCCGCGACGACCTCTACCGCGCCCGGGACACCGACGCGCGCCGGCTGACCACCTTCCTCGGCAACCACGACATGGGCCGGATCGGCTCGTTCATCGCCGGCGGCGGCACCGACCCGGCCACCCACCTGCGCCGCGACCGGCTCGCCCACGAGCTGATGTTCCTCACCCGCGGCCAGCCGGTCGTCTACTCCGGCGACGAGCAGGGCTTCACCGGGCCGGGCGGCGACAAGGACGCCCGGCAGGACATGTTCGCCTCGAAGACCCCCGACTACCTCGACGACGACCTGATCGGCACCGACCGCACCCACGCCAGCGACCAGTTCGACCGCACCCACCCGCTCTACCGGGCCATCGCGGAGCTGGGCGCGTTGCGCCAGGCGCACCCGGCGCTGCGCGACGGCGTGCAGGTCGGCCGGTACGCCGCCGACGGCCCCGGCGTCTTCGCGTTCTCCCGGATCGACCCGAAGCAGCGCACCGAGTACGTCGTCGCGGTGAACAACGCCGCGACCGCGCAGACTGTCACCGTGGACACGTGGTCGGCCGGCGCCACCTTCACCGGCGTGTACGGCGCGTCGGCCGCCCCGGTCGCCGGCGCGGACGGCAGGCTCACGCTGACCGTGCCGCCGCTGTCGGCCGTGGTGCACCGCGGAGGCACGCCGATCGCGTCGCCCGACGCCGCGCCGAAGATCACGATCACCGCCCCGGCGCCCGGCGCGCCCGTCGCCACGAAGGCCGCCGTCACCGCCCAGGTCACCGGCGACCCGCTGGCCACCGTCACCGTCGCCGCCCGGGTCGCCGGCGGCAGGTGGACGCTGCTCGGCAGCGCCGAGACGGCCCCGTACACCGTGCACCACGACCTGACCGGGCTGGCCGGCGGCACGAAGGTCGAGTACAAGGCCGTCGTCCGTGACGGGAGGGGCCGCACCGCGACCGCCCGGTCCACCGCGACCGTGGGCACCCCGGCGCAGTCCGCCTCCCGCGACTGGGCCGTGGTGCACTACCAGCGCCCGGCCGGCGGCTACGACGACTGGGGCCTGTACGCCTGGGGCGACATCGACCCGGCGTACGCGACCGAGTGGCCCAAGGGGCAGCCGTTCGCCGGCGAGGACTCCTACGGCCGGTTCGCCTGGGTGAAGCTCAAGCCGGGCGCGAAGTCGGTCGGCTTCGTGGTGGTCGACAAGTCCGGGAAGAAGGACGTGGAACAGGATCGGACGATCGACGTGACGAAGGCCGGCGAGGTCTGGGTCAAGCAGGGCGACCCGGCGACCTACCCGAGCCGGCAGGCCGCCACCGGCGAACCCGACCCGCCGGTCGAGGACGGCACCGCCCTCATCCACTACCGCCGCGCCGACGGCAACTACGACGGCTGGGGCCTGCACCTGTGGGACGGCGCCGCCAACCCCACGGACTGGGCCACCCCGCTCGCCCCGGCCCGGATCGACGCCTTCGGCGCGGTCTTCCGGGTGCCGCTGGCCGCCAACGCCACCGGGCTGAGCTACATCATCCACCGCGGCGACGAGAAGGACCTGCCGACCGACCAGCGGCTCGACTTCGCCGACGCCGGACGCGAGGTGTGGCTGCTCGCCGGCACGCCCGGCCGGCTGCTGCCGTCCACCGCGTCCGCCGCCGGCCCGGAGGTCGACATCACGAAACAGAAGGCGCACTGGATCGACCGCTCGACCGTCGCCTGGCAGACCGGGCCCACCGACGGCAGGACGTACGCCCTGGTCGCCGCCCCGGCCGGCGGGGTCACCGTCGCCGACGGCGAGCTGGTCGGGACGTACCGCACGCTGCCGTTGACCGCCCAGCGCAACGGGCTCACCGAGGCCCAGCGCGCGGACTTCCCGCACCTGTGGGCGCACGGTGCCTTCACGCTCGACCGGCGGGACCTGGCGAAGGTCCCGGCGGCCCTGCGCGGGCAGTTCCTGGTGACCGAGCGGGACGCGGCGGGCGCCCTGCTCGCCGCGACCGGCGTGCAGATCCCCGGCGTGCTCGACGACGTCTACGCCCGGGCCACCGACGCGCGGCTCGGGCCGACGTTCGCCGGCGGGGTGCCGACGCTGGCCGTCTGGGCGCCCACCGCCCGCACGGTCTCGCTCCAGCTCTTCGACTCGCCGACCGCGATGCCGCGGACCGTCGCGATGCGCCGCGACGACCGCACCGGCGTCTGGTCCGTGCGTGGCGCCCGCGACTGGACCGGCAGGTACTACCGGTACCAGGTCCAGGCGTGGCAGCCGGCGACGCAGAAGATGGTCGACGCCGCCGTGACCGACCCGTACTCGCTGGCGCTGGCGCCGGACTCCACGCACAGCCAGATCGTGGACCTCGCCGACCCGGCGCTCGCACCGGCCGGATGGGCGTCGCTGCGCAAGCCGGCGGCGGTGCCGTCGACCAGGGTGCAGATCTCCGAGCTGTCGGTGCGGGACTTCTCCATCGCCGACGGCACCGTGCCGGCCGAGCGGCGGGGCACCTACCTCGCCTTCACCGACCCGGGCACCGCCGGCATGAAGCACCTGAAGGCGCTCGGCGACGCCGGGGTGACCCACCTGCACCTGCTGCCCGCGTTCGACTTCGCCACGATCCCCGAGCGCCGCGCCGACCAGCGGCAGCCGGCCTGCGACCTGGCCGCGCTGCCGCCGGACTCCGAGCAGCAGCAGAAGTGCGTCGCGGCCGTGGCGGACACCGACGGCTACAACTGGGGGTACGACCCGCTGCACTACACCGTGCCGGAGGGCGGCTACGCCGTCGACCCGGCCGGGGCGAAGCGCACCACCGAGTTCCGGCGGATGGTGGCCGGCGTCAACGGCGCCGGGCTGCGCGTGGTGATGGACGTCGTCTACAACCACACCTCGGCGGCGGGCGCCGACCCGAAGTCGGTACTCGACCAGATCGTGCCCGGCTACTACCACCGGTTGCTGGACGACGGCGCCGTCGCCAACTCGACCTGCTGCGCCAACACCGCCCCCGAGCACGCCATGATGGGCAAGCTCGTCGTGGACTCGCTGGTCACCTGGGCCCGGGCGTACAAGGTGGACGGCTTCCGGTTCGACCTGATGGGCCACCACCCGAAGGCGAACATCCTGGCCGTACGCAAGGCGCTCGACGAGCTGACCGTCGGCCGCGACGGCGTGGACGGGAAGAAGATCCTGCTCTACGGCGAGGGCTGGAACTTCGGCGAGGTCGCCGACGACGCCCGGTTCACGCAGGCCACCCAGGCCAACATGGCAGGCACCGGGATCGGCACGTTCAACGACCGGCTGCGCGACGCCGTACGCGGCGGCGGGCCGTTCGACGCCAACCCGCGGGTGCAGGGCTTCGCCTCCGGCCTCTTCACCGACCCGAACGGCGACGACGTCAACGGTTCCACGGCCGAGCAGCGGGCCCGGCTGCTGCGCCAGCACGACCTGATCAAGGTGGGGCTCACCGGCAACCTGCGCGGCTACCGCTTCACCGACTCGTCGGGCCGGCAGGTTACCGGCGCGCAGGTCGACTACAACGGCTCGCCCGCCGGCTACACCGCCGTGCCGGGGGAGGCGGTCACCTACGTCGACGCGCACGACAACGAGATCCTGTACGACGCGCTGGCGTACAAGCTGCCGCGGGACACCTCGGCGGCGGACCGGGCCCGGATGCAGGTGCTGGCGCTGGGCACGGTGGTGATGGGCCAGGGGCCCGGGTTCGTCACCACGGGCACCGAGCGGCTGCGCTCGAAGTCGCTGGACCGCAACTCGTACAACTCGGGGGACTGGTTCAACCAGATCCGCTGGGACTGCGCCCAGGGCAACGGGTTCGGCGCCGGCCTGCCGCCCGAGCAGGACAACCGGGACAAGTGGCCGTACGCCAAGCCGCTGCTGGCCGATCCGGCGCTGGTGCCGGACTGCGCGGCGATCGACCTGGCCGACGCCCGCTACGCCGAGCTGCTGAGGGTTCGGGCCTCCTCGCCGGTCTTCGGGCTGACCACGGCGGAGCAGGTGCAGAAGCGGGTCGCCTTCCCGCTCTCCGGCGCGGGGGAGACCCCCGGCGTGCTCACCATGACGCTGGACGGTCGGGGCCTCGACGGGCGGTGGAAGTCGGTCACGGTGGTCTTCAACGCCACGCCGGAGACGGCGCGGCAGCGGCTGACCGGGCTGCGCGGGGCGGACGTGGCGCTGCACCCGGTGCTGCGGGCCTCGGCGGACGAGTCGCTGCGGACGGCCTCCTTCGACCGGGCCAGCGGCACGTTCACCGTGCCGGCCCGCAGCGTGGCGGTCTTCGTGCAGCAGTAGCCCGCGACGTGGACCGGCCCCCTTCCGCGACGCGGAAGGGGGCCGGTTCCTGTTCGGTGTCCGGAGCGGCCGGAGAGGCCGCCCGTCAGCCGAGGGCGATCAGCCGAAGCAGTTCTCCACGGGGGAGGGGCTGCCCAGGCAGTTCGTCGGCTTGTTGCCCTTGATCGCGGACTTGTCGTCCACGTTCACCTCGCCGCCGAAGTTGAACACCCCGCCCGGCCGGAACCTGGAGACGTTGTCCGCCACCTTCGTGTCGTGCAGGTTGACCCGGCCGAAGACGTTGAAGATGCCGCCGCCGATGCCGATCGGCCCGACGGCCTGGTTCCCGACGATCTCGCTGTCGCGGAACGTGACCTCGCTGGCGAGGTTGAACACGCCGCCGCCGAAGAAGGCGGCGAAGTTCTCCTTGACCTCGGTCTTCTCCGCCGTGACGTGGGCGCCGAAGGCCAGGGCCAGGCCGCCGCCGACACCGACGGTGGTGTTCTTGGCGATCGTCACCTTGTGCAGGTGCAGCTGGCTGTCGTCCGCCGCGGCGATGCCGCCGCCCGCGATCAGCGCGGTGTTGTCGAGGATCCTGGAGTACTTGATGGTGGTGTTGCCCTCGATGTCGAGCAGGCCACCGCCGAAGCCGATCGTGTGGTTGTTGCTGATGTCGGTCTTGTCGATCCAGACGGTTCCGCCGTCGACGTCGTCGCGGAAGATGCCCGGGGCGCCGTTGGCGATGCCGCCGCCGCCGATCCCGGCCTTGTTGTACTTGACGTGGGACTCCTCGACCTTGAGCACCCCGGCGTTCAGGATGCCGCCGCCGAAGAAGAAGGCGGTGTTGTCGGCGACCGTGGTGTGGCGCAGGCTGGTCTTGCCGAAGTTGGCGATGCCGCCGCCGCTGCCGCCGGCCTGGTTCTCGACGATGTGGCTCTTCTCGATGTCGGCGGAGCCGCCCGGCTGCACCAGGATGCCGCCGCCGTCGTTGGCCTCCGGCTCCTCCAGCACGGCGGCGCCGGCCTTGGCCGCCGCGGCCTTCGCCGCAGCAGCCTTCGCCGCCGCGGCACCCTTCGGCTCGGCCTGGAGCAACGGCAGGTACGGCTTGCCGGCCTTGGCCGCCTCGGTGGCCTCGACCGAGTTCGAGTAGCGCGACCACACCGTCTCCGCCGAGACCGGCTCCGCCAGCTTCCGCTCGAGGGTCTGGCCGTTCTTGATGGTCAGGCCCTTGAGGGTGAGGTGGCCGCCGCTGCCGACGTTGAAGATGCGGAACTGCTCGGCGGTGGCGTCCCGCACGATCTTGGTGTCGTGGCCCTTGAGCGTGATGGGCTGCTCGATCACCGGCAGGCCGTTGCCGTAGTAGTCGTGCCGGGTCAAGGTGTACGTGCAGTCCTTGGCCAGCTCGAACACGCCGCCGTGGTTGGCGTTGGCGTGCACGATCGCCTGGATCAGCTTGTCGGAGTCGCAGGGCACCTCCTTTCCGCGATCCTTGTGGTCCCGGTCCTTGTGGTCCCGGTCCCGGCCTTCTCCGCCTTCGCGGCCCTCCTCGCCCTCGCGGCCTTCCTTCTCGCGGTCCGCGTCCTGGTCGCCGTCCATGCTGACCTGGGCGGTGGCCCACTTCAGGCCGTCCGCACCTACCGCGCCGGCGCCGGTGGCCACGCCCACCGCGGCGAGGCTGACCACGCCGGTCAACCCGGCCACACCACTGGCGAGCCAGAGCTTGCGGCGACGCTTGGGCGCCGCCGGCCGCTCGGAGTCGTTGTTCGTTAGGTAGTTGGACATCGGAGCTCTCTGCCCTCTCCTCGTACCAGACAGGGTCGCAGCGCCACAGGCGAGCGTCCCCTGCTACAAATCGGTTGTAGCTCCCGAACTAGACAATATGAGAATCTTCCTCGCCTCGCGGGCATATGCGAAAGAAGCCCGCATTAGGTCCGGGGTGCCCCTGGCCGGTGCGGACGGTCCGTGCCGGCCGATCCACCGCAGCGACGTCGGTAGGGGAGTCCGCAGGAGAACAGGTGCTCCCGGCGCGGAACGGCCCGTTCGGCGGAAGAACGGCCACGAGGGGCCGGGAGGTGAGAGGGCTCCTCCGGCCGCCGGGGCGGCTTGTGGAGGAGCCCTCTCTCTATGTGGTGTCGCTCTCGGATGTTCAGGCGAAGCAGCGGTCGGGGATGACCGTGCTGCCCTTGCAGTTCGTCGGCCGGTTGTCCTTCACGGCGGACTTCCGGTCGATCAGGACGCCGTCGTTGTTGGTGAAGATGCCACCCGGCGGCGCGGTGGCGACGTTGTGGACCACCTTCGTGCTGATCAGCCTCGTCCGGCCGAAGTCGTTCAGGATGCCGCCGCCCACCCCGTATTCGCCGACCGCCTGGTTGCCCAGCACCTCGCTGTCCCGCAGCGTGACGTCGCCCCCGTCGTTGTACAGACCCCCGCCGCCCCCGCCTGCGGCGACGTTCTCCTTGATCATGCTGTGCTCGATCACGGCGTTGCTGCCTCCGCCGACGCCGACGCCGCCGGCCTCTCCGTCCGCGTAGTTCCTGGCGACCACGACCTTCTCCAGGGACAGCCTGCCGTCGCTGAAGGTGACCAGCCCGCCCCCGTCCGTGCCGGCGGTGTTGTCCGTGATCTCGCTCTGCGTGAGCACGATGTCGCCCCTGTTGTCGAAGACGCCACCGCCGATGGACGAGGTCCGGTTGTGGCTGATGGTGCTCTTCCACACCCAGACGGTGCCGCCGCCCACCGTCGTGCCGTTCGGGGTCGTGCCGTTGGCGATGCCGCCGCCGCCCAGCCGGGCGCTGTTCTTCGACACCTTGGACTCCTCGACCCGCAGCACCCCGACGGTGAAGATGCCGCCACCGAAGCCGCTGGCGCTGTTCTCCTCGACCGAGGTGTGGCGCAGGTTGGTGGTGCCGAAGTTGGCGATGCCGCCGCCGTTCCAGCCGGCGTGGTTCTGCACGATCCTGCTGTGCTCGAGGTCGGCACGACCGCCCCGCTGGACCAGGATGCCCGCTCCGTCGGCGCCGGTGGGCGCGGCCGTCGCGGTGCCGTCCGGCCGGGCCGTCGCTGCCCCGCCGGAACGAGCCGTCGGAGCGGCCGGCAGTTCGGAGGCGGCGGTGGCCGGGCCCTTGGGCGCCGCCATCGCCGGTCCACGGGCCGGTTCCGCCGCGGCTGCCGCAGCCTCTGTCGGCTTCGTGCGCCCGAACGAACTGACCGGTGCCGGGACGGTCTTCGCGGCGACGGTCTGCCCGCCCTTGACGGTCACGTCCTTCAGCGTCAGGTGACCGCCGCTACCGACGTTCAGGATCCGGAAGCGCTCGGCCTCGGCCGCCCTGACGATCGCGGTGCCCTCGCCCTTGAGGACGATCGACTCCTTGATCACGGGCAGGCCGTTGCCGTACTCGCTGCGCGTCAGCTCGTACGTGCAGTGCCTGGCGAGTTTCAGCGTCGCGCCGTCGGTCCGGTTGGCGTGGATGATCGCCTGGATCAGCTTGTCGGTGTCGCAGGGCACCTCCGTCACCCGACCGTCGTTTCCGCGGTCCTTGTCGCCGCTCCAGTCGCCACCCGACCAGGCGTTCCCGCCCTCGGCGGCGGGGTTGCCACCGGCCTCGTCGTCGGCCTTGCCAGCGTCGTCGTCGGCCCTGCCGGCGTCGCTGACGTTCTGCTTCGGGGCCGACGCCTGGGCGTCGGAGAGTCGCTCGGAGTCGCCGGACTTGTCGTCGCGGGCGGCCAGGCCGCCCAGCGCCGCCAGGCCGACGACGCCGGTCAGTCCGGCCACCCCGGCAGCCAGCCAGAGTTTGCGCCGCCCTCGCATCGGTGTGCCCACGGGCGGGCCACCGTCAGGTCTCGTTACGTCATCGGACATCAGAGCCTTCCGCCCTTTCCTGCTCTCACGGGGACCGCACCACGCAAGACGGCGCGATCAGCCACAAATGGGTTGCAGCCTCCGTGAATCACCGTATGAGAACGATTCTCGCGATGGTGCGTTATCCGAGTTTTCCACACATTCGCCTCACGTCGGCTGTCGCTCCGCAGCGGGCCGCTACCGGGCAGGGACACCACCTGAGCAGCACAAACACCCGCAGGGGAGTCGACCGGCGCTCGCCGGCTCGGCGATTGCCTCAGCGAAGGCCCCCGCCCAGCTGACCGGCGACCGGCGCCACCAGGAGGGGCCGGTGCGTGAAGTTCCGGTTGCGGCCCGGCCGCCACCAGGACCAGGCCGTACGCGAAGTTCCGGCGCCGGCCCGGGGCAGGTCGTCGTGACGACCCTTCCCGGGCGGCGCCGGAACGCGCTGCGCAGCGCCGACTGTCCGCCCGCTCAGCCGAAGCAGTTCGGAACAGGGGTCGGGCTGCCCTCGCAGTTCGTGGGCTTGTTCCGGATGATCACCGTCTCGTCGTCGACGGTGACTCCGTCGTTGTCCGAGGAGACGCCTCCCGGCGCGAGGAGCGACGAGTTCTCCGTGATCCGTGACCTGATCACGGAGATCCTTCCGCCCTGGTTGTAGACCCCACCCGCGACCTGCAGGTCCACGGCGACCCGGTTCCGGTCGACCTCGCTGTGGAAGATGACCACCTGACCGCTGTCGTTGGCGATACCGCCGCCGTTGCCCCGGGTCACGTTCTCGTTGACCTTGCTGTTCGAGATCGACAGTCCGCCGAAGACCGCGGCGAGGTTGGCGATGCCGCCACCGTCGCCGTCGGCGGTGTTGCCATGGACGGTGCTGTGCTGCACGTACATCGTCCCCGCGTTGCGGATGCCGCCGCCGCTCGCACCGCTCTGGTTGCCGAACACGTGGCTGCGCTTGACGGTCGTGGCGACGTTGGGGTTGCCGCCGCTCTGGATGCCGCCGCCCGAGCCCTCGGCGATGTTGTGCGAGATCGTGCTGTCGGTGACGACGGCGGAGGCGACGTTCTCCAGTCCGCCGCCGGTGTCGCCGCTCTGGTTGTGGCTCACCCGGACGCCCTCGAGGAAGAGCTGGCCGACATTGCGGATCCCGCCGCCGCTGCCCACGGCGGTGTTGTCGGTGACCTCGCTGCCGTGCCCGCCGTCCTCGCGGTCGTCGCCCCTGTCGTCCTTCTCGTTGTCCCGGCCGGGGCTGCCCGCGTCCCGGGCGGCCGAGGCGCCGCCAGCGGCCCCCGCCGTGGTCCCGTCCCCGGCGACCGCCTTGCCGTCGGCGTCCAGGCCGGCCGGGGCTTTGGTGCCGGTGCCGTCGGCGTCCAGGCCGGCGGGAGCCTTGGTGCCGGTGCCGGTGCCGGTGCCGTCGGCGTCCAGGCCGGCAGGGGCCTTGGTGCCGGTGCCGTCGGTGTTGAGGCCGCCGGGGGTCTTGGTGTCGGTGCCGTCGGTGTCCAGGCCGGCGGGGGCCTTGGTGTCCGGGCCGGCGGGAGCCTTCGTGTCCGTGCCCGCGGGATCCGTGGGCACGACGGGGGCTTCGGCGCCGGTGCTCGGGGCGGTGCGGCTGTCGGTCGACGGGGCTGTCCCGTCCGTGCCGCTGAGGTCGCCCGGGGTGGTGTCGTCGTGCCCCGTGCCGGCCGCGTCCTTCTCTCCGTCGGCGTGCTCCTTACCCTTGCCGTCCGGGCCGGTGGCGTGCGTGGACAGGATCCGGGTGACGCCGAAGTTCGTGACGCCACCGCCGGCGCTGCTGCTCTGGTTTCCGGTGATGCGGCTGTCGAAGATGGTCGCCCTGCCGCCCGCCTGCACCAGGAGGCCACCGCCGCCCAGCCCGGGCTGGGCGAACCCGCCCTTGACCGTGAGGTCGTGCAGGGTCAGGTCGCCGCCGACCCCCACGTTGAAGATCCGGAAGGCGGCGGCGTTCGTGGCGCGGAGGACGGTGGCGTTCTCGCCCTTGATCGTGACCGGTCGGACGATCTCCGGCAGGCCGTTCCCCTCCCGGCTCAGCGTCAGCAGGTACGTGCAGTCGCGCGCGAGCTTGAGCGTCCCTCCGTGACCGGCGTTCACCCGGTTGAGTTCGACGATCAGTTCGTCGGTGTCGCAGGGCACGTCCGTGACGTCCTGCTCCTTGTCGTTGCGTCCCTGCTCGTCCGGCCCCTTGCCGCTCGCTGTGGGGTCCTGTCCGCCGGGATTCATGCCGGCGGCTGCGGCGTCGACCCTGTCGTCCGGGCCGAGGGGGGCTGTAGCCTGCGCGGCAGCCTCGGTGAGCTGCCGGTCGACCACGTTCCCGAGGCTGCCCGTCGCGGATGCGCCCGGCAGCGTGACCACCCCCGTGGCCGCCAGGCCGACCGCGCCGGTCAGGCCGGCCACGCCGGTGGCGACCCACAGGACGCGCCGCTTCCGGCGACGCCCGCTCGGATGCCCAGCCCCGGTTGCTTCGGACTGATTGGTTGACATGTGCTCTCACCCACATCTTTCGTATCCAACGGGCACGTACCGCCGTAGGAGGCGTAACCAGCCCTGAATCGGTTAGACAGGTTCAGTGACAACATAAGTGAGATGTCTTCACGATGAGGATGAAAGTGAGAGACCTGCGCTTTTCGGGCGATATGCGGGCGGATTCCGACGCCAGCTCCGCGCGGCGACAACGGCGCCGCCCGGGGCCGGACGGCGAACAGCCCGGCCGCGACGTGGGTCGCGCCGGGCTGCGGCGAGGATGCGGGGCGCGGTCAGTCCGGCAGGCGCGGACCCGCCTCGCGCTGCTCGGCCAGCCAGGTCTCCACCTCGTCGGCGGCGCGCGGCAGCCCGGCGGAGAGGTTCACCGCGCCGGTCGCGGTGACCAGGATGTCGTCCTCGATCCGGATGCCGATCCCGCGCAGTTCCTCGGGAACCAGCTCGTCCTCCGGCTGGAAGTAGAGCCCGGGCTCGACGGTGAGCACGTAGCCCTCGCCCAGCGTGCCGTCCCGGTACTTCTCCTTGCGGGCGTTCGCGCAGTCGTGCACGTCGATGCCGAGCATGTGGCTGGTGCCGTGCAGCGTCCAGCGCCGGTAGACCGTCGACCGCCCGTCCATGGCCTCGTCGACGCCCACCGGCAGCAGGCCCAGGTCGGACAGCGCCTGGGCGAGCACCCGCATCGACGCCAGGTGGACCTCCCGGAACGCCACGCCGGGGCGGATGGCGTCGATGCCGGCCTGCTGCGCGGCGTGCACGGCGTCGTAGACCTGGCGCTGGAGCGGGGTGAACCGGCCGTCGACTGGCAGCACCCGCGTGACGTCGGCGGTGTAGAGGTTGCGGTTCTCCACGCCCATGTCCATCAGCAGCAGCTCGCCCGGCCGGGTGGCGCCGTGGTTGTGCACCCAGTGCAGGATCGTGGCGTGCTCGCCCGCGCCGACGATCGAGCCGTAGCCGACGTCGTTGCCGTCGTGCCGGGCGCGCAGCGCGAAGATCCCCTCCAGCAGGCGCTCCGACACGCCCCGGTCCGCCGGCAGCGCCCGGGCCACGTCCTCGAATCCCCGGACGGTGGCGTCGACCGCGTCCTGGAGCTGGGCGATCTCCCACTCGTCCTTGACCAGCTTCAGCTCCGAGATGGCGATCGCCAGCTCCCGGTCGCGGGCCGGCTGGCCCTCGGCGCGGTGGCCGTCGTACGGGCGCACGGCCGTGTCCACCCGGGCGTCGAAGCCGCGCAGCACCCGGGTACGCCCCGGCGCCAGGTCGGCCAGCGTCGCGTCCAGCTCGGTCAGGTCCGCCGTGGGCAGACCCAGCTCGGCCGACTTCTCGGCCAGGGTGTGCCGCCGACCGACCCACAGCTCACCGTGCCGGCTGCGGAAGAACTCGTCGGTCCGCCGCGACGACCGGGGCCGCATGTAGAGGGTGGCGTCGTGGCCCGACCCGTTCGGCCGCAGCACGAGCACCCCGTCCGGGTCGTGGTCGCCGGTGAGGTAGACGAAGTCGCTGCCCGGCCGGAAGGGATGGTCGGTGTCGTTGGCACGTACCTTCTCGCCGCCGGTGGGAATCACCAGGGTCTCGCCCGGGAAGGCCGCCGAGAGCGCGGCCCGGCGCCTGGCGTGGTTCGGCACCTCGGGCCGCGGGCCGACCGGCAGGGTGGTGTCCCGCCAGCCCTGCCGCATGAACGCCAGGAACGCCTCGGGGAAGTCCGGGTCGTGCGACCCGGTGCCGTCCGCCGGCCTGCTGTCGGTACGTCCCTCGGTCATGCTCCGCCCCCTCCGTCTCCGCATCGTTGCAGGTCAGACGCTACCGCGCAGCGCGGCGGCCGGATCGCGCCGGGACAGGCGGTGGCCGGCGAGCCGGGCGGTGGGCGAGTCGGTCGCACGACGCTGTCGAGCTGAGTCGTTCGCGACATCGGGGGTTGCCCGAGTCGTCTACGACATCAGCTCGACAGCCTCCCGCAGGCGCATCCGGTCGGCAGCGACCCGGAACGCGTGCGACGCGCGGGCCGGGCAGCCTCGCGGCGTGGAGCCCAGCGGTGCTGCGACGCCCGCTCGGGCCGCGTGGAAAGATGGCGACCATGTGCGGACTCCTGGCCTTCTTCAGCGCGCGCGGCGACGCCGCCGCCCACCGCGACAACATCGCCGGGGCGTTGGAATGCCTGCACCACCGCGGACCGGACGAGACCGGTGTCGAGGTGGTCGGCGACGCCTCCGGCCGGTACGCGGACGGGGTGTTCGCGCACAAGCGGTTGGCGATCATCGACGTGGCCTCCAGCCAAGAGCCCCTGTCCTACGCGAACGGGCGCTACCTGCTCACCTTCAACGGCGAGATCTACAACTACATCGAGCTGCGCGAGGAGCTGATCCGGAGCTTCGGCGCGCAGTTCGCCACCGCCGGTGACGGCGAGGTGATCGTCGCCGGTTTCCACTACTGGGGCGAGCAGGTGCTCACCCGGCTGCGCGGCATGTTCGCCTTCGTCATCTGGGACCGGCAGGAGCGCCGCGCGTTCGGCGGCCGGGACTACTTCGGCATCAAGCCGCTGCACTACCTGGAGACCGCCGACGGCCTCTACCTGGCCTCGGAGAAGAAGGCGCTGCTGCCCTTCGCGCACTCCAACTACCAGGGCGACGCCGGCATCGACACGGCCAACCTCAGCCACTACCTGACCCTGCAGTACGTGCCCGAGCCCGGCACCCTGCACAAGGGCATCAGCCGGATCGGCTCGGGTGAATACCTGACCTGGACCCCGGGCGGGCGGATCGACGTGCGCCGGTGGTACCGGCCGGTGTTCCGGCCCACCCCGGTCGACGACGAGCAGCGGCTCTACCACGAGATCCGGGAGACGCTGCGGGAGAGCGTCCGGATGCACATGCGCTCCGACGTGCCGGTCGGCTCGTTCCTCTCCAGCGGCATCGACTCGACCGCGGTGGTCGCCCTGGCCCGGGAGTTCAACCCGAACATCCTGACCTTCACCGTCGGCTACGACGTTCCGGGCTACTCGGAGATCGACGTCGCCCAGGACTCGGCCCGCCACCTCGACGTGACGACCATCCCGACCAAGATCGGGCCGTACGACATGATCGAGGCGCTGCCGAAGATCGTCTGGCACCTGGACGACCCGGTGGCCGACCCGGCCCTGGTGCCCCTCTACTTCGTGGCGAAGAAGGCCGCCGAGCACGTCACCGTGGTGCTCTCCGGCGAGGGCGCCGACGAGTTCTTCGGCGGCTACACCATCTACCGCGAGCCGCTGTCGTTGAGCTCGGTCAACGGGCTGCCCGACGGGGTGCAGAAGGGGCTGCGGGCGGTCTCCAAGGCCATCCCGCAGGGCGTGAAGGGCAAGAGCTTCCTGGAGCGCGGCACCACCCCGATCGAGCAGCGCTACTACGGCAACGCCCGGATGTTCACCGAGGAGGAGAAGCAGCACCTGCTGCGCCGCTACGACCCCTCGGTCCGCTACACCGACGTCACCGCGCCCATCTACGCCGAGTGCACCGAGCTCGACGACGTCACCAAGATGCAGTACGTCGACCTCTACACGTGGCTGCGCGGCGACATCCTGGTCAAGGCCGACCGGATCTCGATGGCGCACTCGCTGGAGGTGCGGGTGCCCTTCCTGGACCGGGCGGTGTTCGACGTGGCGTCCAGGATCCCGGTGGACCTCAAGCTCCCGCCCCGCTCCGACGCCACCAAGTACGCGATGCGCCAGGCGTTGCAGGGCGTGGTGCCGCCGGCCATCGTCAACCGCAAGAAGCTCGGCTTCCCGACCCCCACCCGGGTCTGGCTGCGCGGCGAGATGTACGAGTGGGCCCGGCACGTGCTGTCCACCTCCGGCGCCGGCGACCTGCTCGACCTGTCGTACGCGATGCGGCTGCTGGAGGAGCACAAGCGGGAGGAGGCCGACCACTCCCGCAAGGTGTGGACGGTGCTCATCTTCTGCATCTGGCACGCCATCTTCGTCGCCAAGACCCTCGACCCGGGCATCCAGCGCAACCAGTCCGCCCTGCTCACCAAGCCCGTGGTCGGCTCCATGGTCCGCTGACCCGGCCACTGCAACCCGGGCCCCGCGCCTGGCCGGCGGCCACGGTGTCGACCAAGAGGTTTGCGTCCCCGGAGTCGTTCCCGGGGACGCAAACCTCTTGATCACTTCAGGGGTCCGAACCTGGGCGCAGGGTCGGGGTTGGGGCTCAGCGGCCGGAGCAGGTGACCGTGGGCAGGGTGTTGGTGCCGTTGGTGGTGGCGACGAAGCCGAAGGTCGTGGTGCCCTCCGGGGCTATCGTGCCGTTGTAGGGCGCGTTGGTCACGGTGACCGACGAACCGGATCCGCTCAGCGTGCCGCTCCAGAGGCTGTTGATGGTCTGCCCGCTGGGCCACGTCCAGTTGGCCGTCCAGCCCGACCAGGTCGACGAGCTGTGGTTCATGATCGTTACCTCGCCCTGGAAGCCGCCGTTCCAGGTGCCGACCACCTTGAAGATCGGCATGCAGTCCCCGCCGTGCGGCGGGGGCGTGGTCGGGTTCGGCGGGGGCGTGGTCGGGTTGGGCGGCGGGGTCGTCGGGTTGGGCGGGGGCGTGGTCGGGTTGGGCGGCGGCGTGCCGCCCGGGCCGACGCCGGTGACCTCGCCGTTGCCCCCGTCGAAGGTGACGTCCGAGCAGCCGAAGAAGTTCTCCTGGCTGTCGGAGCGCACCCAGCGCGAGTAGATGAGGTGCCGGCCGCTCTTGTTGGTGGGCAGGTTGCCGCTGAAGTAGTAGTGCCCGTCGTTGGTGCCGCTCGAGCCGCGCTGCGGCGGGTTGGTCACCGTCAGGAACGGCTCCTCCAGGTCGCTCCACGCCAGCGGCCGGCCCGGGCTCCAGCTGTCCTTCGTGACGTAGAAGTAGAACGTGCCGGGGTGGTGGGCCCAGTTGCTGTAGCGGAACTCCATCCGCGCCCCGGCCGTCAGGTGGGTCAGCGGCCAGTCGGTGCGGGCCAGGTCGTAGCCGGCGAAGCCCGGATTGCCGCCGCTGCACAGCTTGCCGTCCGGGATGAAACCGACGGTCCGGCCGGCGGCGTCGGAGCGCAGCACGCTGAACCAGTTGTAGAGCGAGTTGGCCCCGCTCTGGGCCACGGCGGCGGAGCATGCCGGGTTGTTCGGCTTGATCTCGCCGGTGGACGAGAGGCCGTCCTTCCAGCAGAGGAAGGTGCGGCTGCCGGGGGCCATCGGGGTGCCGTGCGCGGCGGCGGGGTCGGGCCCCGCCGTCAGGACGACGGCGCCCGCGAGAAGGGTGGCGGCCGCGGTGAGCAACGCGGCCATACGCGATCGGTGGGACACGGGGGTTCTCCTCACTCGTGGGACGGGGGAGTCCCACGGGCAACGCGCGCGGGGTGGCAGCACGGGCCGCCCCGCTGCGGCGCGGGCAAGACGGTCGCGGCGGACGTGCCCCGGCGCGGATGGCCGGCGTACGTGCGCCGTCGGCGGCCCGACTCGCGGGCCGGTGCCCTCGCGTGGATGTGAACCCGGCGCCGGCGGCGCGGCAGCCCCCGCAACCGCCCGGCAAGCGCCATCCCACCACGGGACGGTGACGAGGCGCAATAGCCGTTGCTCGATGTGTCAGTAGCGGTCAGCGAGGTGTTCGCGGCCGGGCGGCGGCTCGTAGGCCGCCGGCCAGAACTCGGTGATCTCGCGGACGAGACCGGCGTCGTCGAGGTCGAAGAAGCTCGTGGCGGCAAGCTCCTCGCCCCGGTAGGCGCAGGTGATCCAGGTGGCGGCGCGCCGGCCCGAGGCGACCAGCCGGTTCACCGTGAGGTGCCAGCCGTCGGGGTACTCCTGGTTGAAGCGCAGGAACGACTCCCGGCCCACGATCCGCTCGCGGGTCTGCGGCAGGTGGTAGACCACGTCGTCGGCGAGCAGCCTGGCGACGGCCTCCCAGTCCCGCGCCTCCAAGGCCGTCCAGTAGGCCGATACGGTGGCTTCGGCGCTCGTCATGGCGCGTACTGTGCCAGCCTGGTGCGACAAGATCGGTCGGCGCGCGGCGTGGACGGAGGACACCAATGGGATACGCGGTGGTGCTCGGCGAGGCACTGGTCGACCTGCTCGACACCGAGCGTGACGGCGAGCCGGTCTACCGGCAGGCCGTCGGCGGCGGGCCGCTGAACGTGGCGGTCGCCGTCGCCCGGCTCGGCGGCGCGGTGCAGTTCGTCGGGTCGCTCGGCGACGACGTCCTGGCCGGGCGGATCCGCGACTTCCTGACCGGCGCGGGCGTCGGCCTGGCCGGGGCGGTCACCGTCGCCGCCCCGACCGCGCTGGCGGTGGCCACCTTCGCCGGCCCGGAACCCGACTTCCGGTTCTACGGCGAGCCGCCCTCCTACGGCCTGCTCGGCCCCGACGGCCTCGACGCCGACCTGGTGGCGGGCGCCGACGTCCTCTACTGCGGATCGATCGTGCTGCTCCAGGCGCCGGCGCTGGCCGCCGCGCGCCGGGCCTGGGCGCTGGCGTCCGGGCTGCGGGTCTTCGACCCCAACGTCCGTCCCAGGCTGCTCGACGGGCCGGCCGCGCTGGCCGGGCTGCGCGAGGTGGTGGCCGAGTTCGCCGCCGGCGCCCACCTGGTCAAGCTGAGCGCCGCCGACGCGAAGCTGCTCTACCCGGGCGAACCCGAGGAGGGCGTGGCGGCGTACCTGCGGGAACTCGGCGCGGGCACCGTGGTGGTCACCCTCGGCGCGGCCGGCGCGGTGGTCGCCGCCGCCGGCGCCGATCCGGTACGCGTACCCGCGCCGAAGGTCGCCGCGGTGGACGCCACCGGCGCGGGCGACTCGGTGATGGGCGCCCTCGTCGCGGAGCTGCTGGCCGGCGGCGAACCCGCCGAGCCGGCGGGCTGGCACGAGCGGGTGGCGTTCGCGCTGCGGGTCGCCGGCCTGGTCTGCGAGTCACCCGGCGGCGCGACCGCCATGCCCACCCGCGCGGAGGTCCACGCCCGCTTCGCCCGCTAGGCCGGCGTGCGGGCCCGCAGGGCCCGGACGGACCAGTCGAGGGCCGGCGCCAGGCTCTCGGGTGCCGGCCAGCCGTTGACCACGGAGAGCAGCCGCAGGTGACGCGAGGCGGTCGCCGTCAGGCGGTGCCGTCGAGTTCGGCGTAGCCGCGGCGGGCGGCGTACAGGGCGGGACGGGCCCCGAAGGGCGCCTCGGCGGCGACGCGCTCCGGCGGGGCGCCGCCGGTGTGCCCGGCGCGGATGAGCCAGGCCAGCTCGACGAGCTGGGCGTGCTGCGCGCGTACGAACGCCGCGTCGACCGGCTCGCCGTGCCCCGGCACGACCACTGTGGCCGGGGTGGTCATCCGCAGCAGCTCCGCCACCGTGTCGGGCCACTGCAACGGGTACGACTCCTCGAAGGCCGGCGGGCCGCTCTGCTCCACCAGGTCCCCGGCGACCAGCACGTCGACGTCCGGCACGTGCACCACCAGGTCACCGGCGGTGTGCCCGCGACCGGGATGGCGCAGCACCACCCGCCGGCCGCCCACGTCGAGCACGGTCTCGCCGTGCACGGTGTGCGTCGGCGCCAGCAGCTCCGTCCCGGCCACCTCCGCGGCCAGCGTGGGGTGCGCGTCGCGCAGTTCCGCGTACGCCTCCCGGCGCAGCCGGTCCGGCTCGCGCATCGCCTCGGCGGCCAGCTCGTGGGCGTACACCGGGCGGGGCGGGTCGGCGGCGAGGGTCGCGTTGCCGAAGCAGTGGTCGAAGTGGTGGTGGGTGTTCACCAGCGTCCACGGATGGGGGGTGACCGCCCGGGCGGCGGCGGCCAGCTCGGCGGCCTGCCCGGCGGTGGAGAGCGTGTCGACCAGCAGGGCGGCCCCGTCGCCGACGACGAGCGTGACGTTGACGTGCAGCAGCGGCTCGCGCAGCACGTGTACCCCGTCGGCGACCCGCGTGAAGCGGGCGGTCACGACGACCGCGCGGCGCGTTCCACGAAGCGCTGCCGGTCGACCAGCACCCGCTCCACCCGGCCCTCGGCGACCGTCTCGTCGCCGTCGCTGACGCTGACCTCGAAGTACAGCCGCCGCCCCTCGACCGCGGTCAGTCGGGCCTGCGCCACCACCGTGCGCCCCACCGGGGTGGCCGCCCGGTGGTCGAGCTCGACCCGGGTGCCGACGGTGGTCGACCCGCCGGGCATCCGGGCGGCGGTGGCCGCCACCGTGGCGGCCTCGGCGAGGGCGAGCACCCGGGGCGTGCCCAGGACGGGCACGTCTCCGGAGCCGACCGCCTGGGCGGTGTCGGTGTCGGCGACGGTCAGCTCCACCCGGGCGGTGAGGCCCGGGGTCAGCGCGGGCTCCGGCTGCTCCTGCATGGCCAAAGCCTAGACGAGGCGGGCGGCGGGCGGCGGCGCGTGCGCGTCGGTCGCCCCCACCGGCGCACACCGCCCCTGGGCGACGCGGAACCGCCGCACCCGGCCGCCGGTTCCGCGCCGGTCCCGCCGCGCCTGCCGCGCCCGCCGCGCCCGCCGTTCCGGTCTGCCGCGCCTGCCGGTCCCGCCGCGCCCGGAAGGACGGCGCGGCCGGGTGGTCGGCGTGGGGCGATGCCGCCCGCGCCGCTAACCTTGACCGCGATGTCTGTCGCGACCGACCCCCAGCCCCCCGCCCGGACCGAGCCACCCGCCGCACCCGACGGCGGGCGTCGTCGCGTGGTCGCGATGACACTCTGGGGGGTCGCCTTCGTCGCCGGCTGGCTCGGCATCGGCCTGCCGACCGACCCGGCGTACGCGTTCCTGTGGATCTGGGCGGGGACGATCGCCTGGAACAGCAGCCGGCCGTGGCGCAGCCATCTGCGCTTCGCGCGGGACTGGGTGCCGGTGGTGCTGCTGCTCGCCGTCTACAACCTGTCCCGGGGCTTCGCCGACAACGGTGCCACCCCGCACGCGTACGAGCTGATCGTCGCCGACCGGGTGATGTTCGGCTGGGCGACGGGCGGGCAGGTGCCGACGACCTGGCTCCAGGAGCACCTCTACCGGCCCGAGGTGCACTGGTGGGACGTCGCGGTCAGCTGGGTCTACTTCTCGCACTTCGTGGTGGCGCTGGCCGCCGCGGCGGTGCTCTGGCTGCGGGACCGGGGGCGGTGGGCGGCCTTCATGCGCCGCTGGGGCTTCCTGTGCGCCACCGGCCTGGTCACCTACTTCCTCTACCCGGCCGCCCCGCCCTGGTGGGCGGCGCAGAACGGGCTGCTGGAGGAGGTCGCGCGGATATCCACGCGCGGCTGGAAGGCGTTCGGCATGCACGGCGCCGGCAACCTGCTCAACGCCGGGCAGATCGCCTCCAACCCGGTGGCCGCGATGCCCTCGCTGCACACCGCGTTCGCGCTCTTCGTGGTGCTGTTCTTCCTGCGGCAGACCCGCCGCCGCTGGTGGCCGCTGCTGCTGGCCTACCCGCTGGCGATGACGTTCACCCTCGTCTACAGCGGCGAGCACTACGTCATCGACGTGCTCGTCGGCTGGGCGTACGTCGGGATGGCCTTCCTGGTGGTCGGCCTGGCGGAGCGCTGGTGGGCGGCCCGCAAGGCCCGGCGGTCCCCGGCGGAGCCAGACCCCGACGCTGCGGCCGAGCCGACCGACCCGCCGGCCGCCGCCGAGCCGCCGCCGGTCACGGCAACCCGCTGAACAACCCGCGTGCGGACGGGCGCGGTCAGCCCGCCCGGCGGGCCGCGCGCGAGCGGGCCGTCAGCTCCGCCGCCAGGGCCCACGCCTCGGCGAGGTCCCGGTCCCGGGCGGCCGCGCCGGCGCCGCCGGCGGTGTCGGCGTGCACCGTCGCCAGCCGCAGCCGCCGCTGCGCCGGCCCCTGCACGACCCGCACGCTCTGGATCCGGGCGTACGGCACGAGCGCCAACTGCCGGGTGAGCAGGCCGGAGCGGACGGCGAAGACCCGGTCGTCGAGCCCGGCGCCGAGCACGCCCCGGCTCAGCGGGTTGAGCCAGCGGGCCCGCGTCGGCGGCGGGCTCAGCGGCAGCGCGGCCAGCCGCACCCCGGGCAGCACCTCGGTCACGATCGCCTCGCCGGTCGCCCGGTCACCGACGGGGAGCAGCCGGTCCGGCCGGTTGCGCTCGTCGGCCTCGCCGGCGGAGTAGCCGGCCACCTCCAGGCGCAGCCGCAGCCAGCCCTTGACCCGCCACAGCAGCGGCCAGGTCACCCCGACGGCCTGCACCCGGTCCAGCGGCACGGTCTGCGCGCGGGTCTCCAGCAGGCCGTTGCGGATCCGCAGCGTGCCCTCGTCCCGGGCGAGCCGGAAGTTCCAGTCGTCGAGCACCCGCCGCACCGGTTGCAGCAGCACGCCGGCCATGGCGGTGAGGGTGCTCGCCACCGCGACGAACGACCAGGAGTCCTCGGAGAGGAACTGCGCCACCACGAACGCGACGCCGAACGGGATCATGAACGCCTGCGGGGTCAGCAGCTGGCTGACCAGCAGGTCGTTGTTGGCCACGGCGTGCAGGGGCCGGCCGGGCGGTGGTGCCGGGGTCCCCGCCGGTCCCGCGGCCACTCCCGCCGGCGGCGCGCCCGGCTCGGCCGCGATCCGTCCGGCGAGGGCGAGCAGCCGCTGGCGCAGCGCGGTCGCCTCGGCGACGCTCAGGTAGGCCAGCGGCGCCTCCGTCTTGCCCCCGCCCACCACCTCCAGCCGCAGCTCGGCCAGGCCGGTGAGCTGGGCGAGCAGCGGACGGACCACCTCGACGGCCTGGAGCCGCTCCAGCGGGATCGCCCGGGTGCGTCGCCAGAGGAGACCCTCGTGCACCCGCAGCTCGCGGCCCACCACGTGGTAGCCGGTGTAGTACCAGCTCACCACGGCCAGCACGGTGGCACCCAGGGCCAGCACCACCGCCATCAGCGCGAACCAGCCGAAGCCGACCCGCGACAGCGTCGACCACGACAGGCCGGCGATCACCACGACCAGGGACTTGGCGCCGTGCAGGGCGGGGCTGAGGGGGTGCAGCCGCTGCCGCGGCTCGGCGCCCCCGGGCGCCCCGGCAGACCGGACCGGGCCCGGCGTGACGGGCCCGGTCGCCGGGGGCGGGAAGCCGGACCCGGCGTCGCGCCATGCCGCCTCCGGCGGCACACCGGGCCCGGTCGGCTCCGGTGGCACGTCGGGTCCGGTCGGCGGCGGGGGCGCACCGGGTCCGGTCGGCTCCGGCAGGACGCCCGGCTCCGCCGGGGACGGGCCGGCGTGGTCCGTGCCCCGGGCGGCCGGGTCGCTCACAGGCCCTCCGCCCGGTCCTCGCCCAGCGCGGTGAGCCGGTCGCGCAGCCGGGACGCCTCCGCCGGGCGCAGCCCGGGCACCCGGGCGTCGCTCGCCGCGGCGGCCGTGTGCAACTGCACGGTGGCGAGCTCGAACGCGCGCTCCAGCGGCCCCGCGCTGACGTCGACGAACTGCATCCGCGAGTACGGCACGATGGAGAGCCGCCGCACCAGCAGCCCGTGCCGGACCAGCAGGTCGTCCTCCCGCTCCGCGTAGCCCCAGGCCCGTACGGCGCGGACGATCGTCACGCCCCGCAGGACGCCGAAGAGCAGCACCACGCCGAGTGCCGCGCCGAGGAAGCCGCTGCCGCTGAACGCCCAGCCGACGCCCAGCCCGAGGGCGAGGACGACCAGCACCAGCGCCAGGCGGATCAGCTCCACCCAGATCAGGTCGGACGAGATCGACTGCCAGCGGACGGTGTCCGGCCACGGCTCCAGGGGGCCCGCCGGCGGTAGGGGTGGCGCCGGCGGCGGGCCGGCGGACCCGTCACTGTTCACCGGGGACATCCGTTGTGCGCGCTCACCCTTCGAGCGTAGGCGATCCGGGCGCCGGTACGACCTCCCGGAGGAAGCCACGGGCGTCGAGGAAGTCGCCGAGGGTGGTGCGGTGCTCGGTGCACGCGAGCCAGGTCTTGCGCCGGTCGGTGTCGTGCAGCCGGGGGTTGTTCCACCTCAGCGCCCAGTGGGCGGGGGCACGACATCCGCGGGACGAGCAGACCAGCGGCTCGTCGGCGGGAAGGGGGCTGCTCATCCCGACCAGTCTAGGGGCGGTGGCGGCACCGGAAGTTTGAGCGCCGGGCGGCCACGGGGGGAGCCGCCCGGCGACGGGTGAATGGTACACGCGCCGGGCCGGTCCCTGTCCACCCGTGAGCGGCGATTTCGTACCGCCCGACGGCGTGGCGGGCCCGCGACCCGGCATCGGGGACGCGGCGGCGAGAATCGGCTTCTCCCCACCTCGGCACTCAGCCGGGCATGCGAGTCTTGATACGCACCACGCCGCGCGACAACCGATCATGCTGTGGAGGACCGGTGGCCCAGCCGACCACGCCCGACGCCCCGACGCCGAACGGGACGGGCCCGGAGACACCCGAGCCGGTGACCACGCCGGCCGAGGACGCGACCCTGCTCGAGCGGGCGCTGTTCGAGATCAAACGGGTGATCGTCGGGCAGGACCGGATGGTGGAGCGGATGTTCGTCGCGCTGCTCGCGCGCGGCCACTGCCTGCTGGAGGGCGTGCCGGGGGTCGCGAAGACCCTCGCGGTGGAGACCCTCGCGAGGGTGGTCGGCGGCTCCTTCGCCCGGGTGCAGTTCACCCCCGACCTGGTGCCCGCCGACATCATGGGCACCCGCATCTACCGGCAGTCGAGCGAGAAGTTCGACGTCGAACTGGGCCCGGTGTTCGTCAACTTCCTGCTCGCCGACGAGATCAACCGGGCGCCGGCCAAGGTGCAGTCGGCGCTGCTGGAGGTGATGAGCGAGCGGCAGGTCTCCATCGGCGGCGAGAGCCACCGGGTGCCCGACCCGTTCCTGGTGATGGCGACGCAGAACCCGATCGAGCAGGAGGGGGTCTACCCGCTGCCCGAGGCCCAGCGGGACCGCTTCCTCATGAAGATCGTCGTCGGTTACCCGACCGACGCCGAGGAGCGGGAGATCGTCTACCGGATGGGGGTCGCCCCGCCGCAGCCGGCGCCGGTCTTCACCACCCCCGACCTGATCGCCCTGCAACGCAAGGCGGACCAGGTCTTCGTGCACAACGCCCTGGTCGACTACGCGGTCCGGCTGGTGCTGGCCACCCGCGCCCCGGCGGAGCACGGGATGCCGGACGTCGCCCAGCTCATCCAGTACGGCGCGAGCCCGCGCGCCTCGCTCGGCCTGGTCCGGGCCACCCGCGCGCTGGCACTGCTGCGCGGCCGGGACTACGCCCTGCCGCAGGACGTGCAGGACATCGCGCCGGACATCCTGCGCCACCGGCTCGTGCTCAGCTACGACGCGCTCGCCGACGACGTGCCCGCCGACCACGTGGTGCACCGGGTGATGTCCACCATCCCGCTGCCCTCGGTCGCGCCCCGGCAGCAGGCCACCCCCGCACCCATGCCGACCTCCGCGCCGCCCGGCGCCGGTTGGCCCGGGCAGCGTCCGTGACCTCACCCGCCCGTCGGCCTGCCGACGTCCCCTCCGACCGCACCGAGGCCGTCCTGTCGCGGCTGCAACTGATGGTCACCCGCAAGCTCGACGGCCTGCTCCAGGGCGACTACGCCGGCCTGCTGCCCGGGCCGGGCAGCGAGGCGGGGGAGTCCCGGGAGTACCGCCCCGGCGACGACGTACGCCGGATGGACTGGCCGGTCACCGCCCGCACGACGATGCCGCACGTCCGGCGTACGGTGGCCGACCGGGAGCTGGAGACGTGGCTGGCGGTGGACCTCTCGGCGAGCCTGGACTTCGGCACCGGCCGGTGGCTCAAGCGCGACGTCGTGGTGGCCGCCGCGGCGGCGCTGGCCCACCTGACCGTCCGGGGCGGCAACCGGATCGGCGCGGTGATCGGCAGCGGCGGCGGCACGAGCGCGCCGGCCCGCCGGTGGCGCGCCGCGCCGCCGGTCGCCGGCCCGGACGTCTACACCCGGCTGCCCGCGCGCTCCGGCCGCAAGGAGGCCCACGCGCTGCTACGGGCGATCGCCGGCACCGAGATCCGCCCCGGGCGCAGCGACCTGGGCACGCTTGTCGACATGCTCAACCGGCCGCCCCGCCGCCGGGGCGTGGCGGTGGTCATCTCCGACTTCCTCGCCCCGCCGCAGCGGTGGTCCCGGCCGCTGCGTAAGCTGCGCGTCCGGCACGACGTGGTGGCGATCGAGGTGGTCGATCCCCGGGAGCTGGAGCTGCCCGACGTCGGGGTGCTGCCGGTGGTCGACCCGGAGACCGGCGAGCTGCACGAGGTGCAGACCGCCGACCCGCGGCTGCGCCACCGCTACGCCGAGGCGGCGGCCGCCCAGCGCGCGGAGATCTCCGCGGCGCTGCGCGGCGCCGGCGCGGCCCACCTGCGACTGCGTACGGACCGAGACTGGCTGCTCGACATGGTGCGTTTCGTGGCCGCGCAGCGGCACGCGCGCACCAGGGGGACGACACGATGATCCGCTTTCTGCAACCGTGGTGGCTGCTGGCCGTGCTGCCGGTGCTCGCCCTCGCCGCGCTCTACGTCTGGCGGCAGCTGCACCGCCGGGCGTACGCGATGCGGTTCACCAACGTGGACCTGCTGCGCACCCTGGCGCCGAAGGGGCTGGGCTGGCGCCGGCACGTGCCGGCGACGGCGTTCCTGCTCTGCCTGCTGGTGCTGGCGACCGCGCTGGCCCGGCCGTCGGTCGACACCCGGGAGCCGCTGGAGCGGGCCACCGTGATGCTCGCCATCGACGTGTCGCTGTCCATGCAAGCCGACGACGTGGCGCCGAACCGGCTGGAGGCGGCGCAGGAGGCGGCCAAGCAGTTCGTCGGCGAGCTGCCGGAGAGCTACAACCTGGGGCTGGTCTCGTTCGCCAAGTCGGCGAACGTGCTGGTGCCGCCGGGCAAGGACCGGGACGCGGTGACCGCCGCGATCGACGGGCTGGTGCTGGCCGAGGCGACGGCGACGGGCGAGGCGGTCTTCACCTGCCTGGAGGCGATCCGGTCGGTGCCGGCCGACGGCGCGGCGGGGATCCCGCCGGCCCGCATCGTGCTGCTCTCCGACGGGTACCGCACCTCGGGCCGGTCGGTGGAGGAGGCGGCCGCCGCGGCGCAGGCGGCGAACGTGCCGGTCTCCACCATCGCCTTCGGCACCGACTCCGGGCAGGTGGACATCGGCGGCCAGCTGCAACGGGTGCCGGTGGACCGGCTGGCCCTGGCCGACCTGGCCGAGGCCACCGAGGGCTACTTCTACGAGGCGGCGTCGGTGAGCGAGCTGAAGCAGGTCTACCAGGACATGGGCAGCTCGATCGGGTTCCGCACGGAGCCCCGCGAGGTTACCCAGTGGTACGCGGGGGTGGCCCTGCTGCTGGCACTCTGCGCGGGGGCCCTCAACCTGCTGTGGTCCTCGCGGATGCTCTGACGCACGGGTGCGGGGTGGCCGGCGGCCGGGCGCGCCCCGACGGCCGGCGACGGCGCGGCGGTCGGTGCGTGCCGGCGGTCGGTCCGCGCCGTCGCAGGCGGTCGGTGCGTGCCGACGGTCGGTGCGTGCCGTCGCCGGTGGTCAGTGCGCGGCGCCGCCGGCGAGGACGAAGACGACGGCCACCCAGACGGCGGCGAGGGTGAAGCCCAGCGGGGCGACGTAGCGGCTCATGGACGGCTCCGGGCGGCGACTGGACGGTCCGCGCGTGCGGGGGCGGACCGCAGAGGGGTGGGTCGGGACGCGCACACGAAGTCGTGACCGGGCGGCTCCCGGCGCGGCGCGGCCGACCGGCGCGGGGCCGGTGACCGGGCGGGGCGGGGAGCGGAGCTGGGTCAGCTCACCTGCTGAGTCGTGGCTCAGCGGGGCTGACGTTCGGCCCGGCCACGACTGGGAGGATCGCTATCTCGCACAGCGATCACCTCCTGCGGTCGGCGGGGCCCGGAAGCGGGCCGCACGGCCCGCAAACGCGGATCATCGTACACCCGCCGGTCGCCGTCGCCGCACTCGGCCGAGCGGCCGCACGGACCTCGGCCGAGGGGCCCGCCGCGTCGCCGGAGGGACGGGGCAGGGGCCGGTGCCGGGCGACGCCGCGCCGGCCCGGACGTGCACGGCGTTAGCGCTTACCTGCCGGTAACGCCTAGGCTCCGACCGACCGGGAGATCACTGAACTACAGGGGGAACCGTGGCCCGTACCGTCCTGGTGACCGGCGGCAACCGGGGGATCGGCCTGGCCATCGCGCAGGCCTTCGCCAAGCAGGGCGACCGGGTGGCGGTGACCCACCGCAGCGGCGAGCCACCCGAGGGGCTGTTCGGGGTCCGCTGCGACGTGACCGACTCCGCGTCGGTCGACGCGGCGTTCACCGCGATCGAGGCCGAGCTGGGGCCGGTGGAGGTGCTCGTCGCCAACGCCGGGATCACCGACGACACGCTGCTGCTGCGCATGTCGGAGGAGCAGTTCACCCGCGTGCTGGACACGAACCTGACGGGCGCGTTCCGGTGCGCCAAGCGCGCCTCGGGCAAGATGCTGCGCGCGAAGTGGGGCCGGATGATCTTCATCTCCTCGGTGGTCGGCCTCTACGGCGGCCCCGGCCAGGTCAACTACGCGGCGAGCAAGGCCGGCCTGGTGGGCGTGGCCCGCTCGATCACCCGCGAGCTGGGCAGCCGCAACATCACGGCCAACGTGGTCGCGCCCGGCTACGTGGAGACCGACATGACCGCCGGCCTGCCCGAGGACCGCAGGACCGAGTACCGCAAGGCCATCCCCGCCAACCGGTTCGCCCAGCCGGACGAGATCGCGGGCGTGGTCACCTGGCTGGCCGGCGACGCCGCCGGCTACGTCTCCGGCGCCGTCATCCCGGTCGACGGCGGCCTCGGCATGGGCCACTGACAAGCGGTCACTGAGAACTACGGAGGAATCCCTGCATGTCCGGACTGCTCGCCGGTAAGCGGCTGCTGGTCACCGGCGTCATCACCGACGCCTCGATCGCCTTCTCCGTGGCGAAGCTCGCCCAGGAGAACGGGGCGCAGGTCGTGCTCACCGGCTACGGCCGGCTCTCCCTCGTGGAGCGGATCGCCAGGCGACTGCCCGAGCCCGCCCCGGTGATCGAGCTGGACGTGACCGACGCCGACCATCTCGCCGGGCTCGGCGACCGCGTGCGCGAGCACGTCGACGGCCTGGACGGGGTGGTGCACTCGATCGGCTTCGCCCCGCAGAGCTGCCTCGGCGGCGGCTTCCTCGACGCCCCCTGGGAGGACGTGGCGACCGCGCTGCACGTCTCCACGTACTCCTACAAATCCCTCGCGATGGCGGCGCTGCCGCTGATGTCCGCCGGCGGCGCGGTGGTCGGCCTGACCTTCGACGCCACGAAGGCGTGGCCCGTCTACGACTGGATGGGCGTGGCCAAGGCCGGGCTGGAGTCCGCCTCCCGCTACCTGGCGCTGCACCTGGGCAAGCAGGGCATCCGCAGCAACCTGGTCGCCGCCGGGCCGCTGCGTACCATCGCCGCCAAGTCGATCCCCGGCTTCGATCAGTTCGAGGAGGCCTGGGCCGAGCGCGCGCCGCTGGGTTGGAGCCTCACCGACCAGGAGCCGGCGGCGCGGGCCTGCCTGGCGCTGCTGTCCGACTGGTTCCCGGCCACCACCGGCGAGATCGTGCACGTCGACGGCGGCTACCACGCCATCGGCGCCTGACGTGTGAGGAAGGGCCCACTGCAATCGCATTCTGCATAGCAGGGGGCCCTTCCTCACACCCCGGACCAGGGGGCCGCGCCCGGCGGGAACGGGCACCGGGAAGAATGGGAGCCATGGCGTACGACGCGGTGGTCCTGGTGTCCTTCGGCGGACCGGAACGGCCCGAGGACGTGATGCCGTTCCTGCAGAACGTGACCCGGGGGCGGGGCGTGCCGCCGGAGCGGCTGGCGGAGGTCGCCGAGCACTACCAGCACTTCGGTGGCGTCTCGCCGATCAACCAGCAGTGCCGGGAGCTGCTCGCGGCGGTCCGGGAGGACTTCGCCGCCAACGGCCTCGACCTGCCGGTCTACTGGGGCAACCGGAACTGGGACCCGATGCTCGCCGACACCGTGGCGCAGATGCGCGACGACGGCGTCACCCACGCCCTGGCGTTCGTGACCAGCGCCTTCGGCGGCTACTCCTCCTGCCGGCAGTACCAGGAGGACATCGCCGCCGCCCGCGCGGCGGTCGGCCCCGACGCCCCGCTGATCGACAAGCTCCGCCAGTTCTGGGACCACCCCGGCTTCGTCGAGCCGCACGCCGACGCGGTGCGGGCGGCGCTCCGCCGCCTCGACCCGGCGAAGCGGGACGGCACCCGACTCGTGTTCACCGCGCACTCGGTCCCGAACTCGATGGCCGCGAACGCCGGCCCGCACGGCGGCCGGTACGAGGCGCAGCTCGCCGAGGTCGCCCGGCTGGTCCACGCCGCGGCCGCCCCGGACCTGCCCTGGGACCTGGTCTGGCAGAGCCGTTCCGGCCCGCCGCAGGTGCCGTGGCTGGAGCCGGACGTCAACGACCACCTGCGTACGCTTGCCGACGCCGGCACCACCGGCGTGGTGGTCAGCCCGATCGGGTTCGTCTCCGATCACCTGGAGGTGGTGTGGGACCTGGACACCGAGGCGCGGGAGACGGCCAGGCAGCTCGGGCTGGACTTCGTTCGGGCCGCCACCCCCGGCACCGACCCCCGGTTCGTGGCGATGGTGCGCGAGCTGGTTCGCGAGCGGACCGACCCGGACGGGACCGGCCTGCGCCGCCGCCTCGGCGAGCTGCCCATGTGGGACACCTGCCCCACGGTGTGCTGCGTCCCGGCACGCCGCCCCACCGCCGCCCAGGAAGCCGGGAACCCGGCCTCCTGACCGCCGCGCCGGCCCCGCCGGCGGCCCGACACCCTGGAACGAGTGACGATGCAGGACCGCAAGCCGGTGGAGAGCTGGCTGACCGACATGGACGGCGTGCTGGTGCACGAGGGCCAGCCCGTGCCCGGGGCACCGGAGTTCGTCTCCCGGCTGCGCGCCTCCGGCAAGCCGTTCCTGGTGCTCACCAACAACTCGATCTACACGCCCCGCGACCTCACGGCCCGGCTGAGCCGGATGGGCCTGGACGTGCCGGAGCAGGCGATCTGGTCCTCCGCGCTGGCCACCGCCCAGTTCCTGGCCGACCAGCGCCCGGGCGGCACCGCGTACGTGATCGGGGAGGCCGGGCTCACCACGGCGCTGCACGCGGTCGGCTACGTGCTGACCGACTTCGCCCCGGACTACGTGGTCCTGGGCGAGACCCGTACCTACAGCTTCGAGGCGATCACCAAGGCGGTCCGGCTGATCAACGACGGGGCCCGGTTCATCTGCACCAACCCCGACGTGACCGGCCCGTCGGTGGAAGGCGCGCTGCCGGCCGCCGGCTCCGTCGCCGCGATGATCTCCAAGGCGACGGGGATCGAGCCGTACTTCGTCGGCAAGCCCAATCCGATGATGATGCGCTCGGCGCTGAACACGATCAACGCGCACTCCGAGACGACCGCGATGATCGGCGACCGGATGGACACCGACATCCTCTGCGGGCTGGAGGCCGGGCTGGAGACGATCCTGGTGCTGACCGGCATCAGCAGCCGCGCCGAGGCGGAGCGCTACCCGTACCGTCCGTCGCGGATCGTCAACTCCGTCGCCGACCTGGTCGACGAGATCTGAGCGGCGATCAGGGGCGCAGCGGGGCGTTGCAGGCGGCCACCAGCGCCTGCCGGCAGGCGGTGGTCAGCGGGCGCAGCGCGGCGTCGCGCTGCTGGGCCTCGTAGTTGTTGATCGCGCCGCCCGGCGCCGCGTGCCCGGCCAGCGCGAGCACCCGGTCGAGCACGGCGGCCCGGGCGAAGAGCCGCCGGGCCCGCGGGTCGAACCCGGGCGGCAGGTCGGTGGCGCCGTCCGGCCGGCGCAGCGCCTCCAGCGCCCCGGCCAGCTCGGGTCGCCACTGCGCGACGTCCAGCCGGGTCAGCGCGGCGGTCGTGTCGGCCAGGGCCACCGCCAGCTCCGCCTCGGCCTCGGCCGCGCCGGGCAACGCGAGGGAGGCGGCCGGGGCGTCGGCCGGCAGCGGGTAGACCCGCCAGAGGACCGTCTCGAAGGTGTCGCCGGAGCCGGACGTGTGCGTGCGCACATGCGGGATGAGCCCGAGCCCGCCGGCGACGACCGCCTCGCCGGCGACCAGCGCCGCGCCGGCGAAGTCGCCCGGCCCGGGCAGCCCGCGCGGGTCGCCGGGCGCGGGCAGCACGAGCCGGATCTCGTCGGGCGAGAGCTTCGCGAGGGTGGGTAGCGCCTGGGGCAGGGGAACGTCGGTCCAGGTGCCGGGCGCGTCGGCGACCAGGTGCTCCTCGTCGCCGGCGATGGCGTCGGCAAGCTCGTCGAAGGGCACCAGCCCGGCGCGCCACGCGCGCACCCAGGCCACGAACCGGCTGGACCGGCGCGGTGTGAGAGTGGCCGCGCCCGCTGCGGGGGTGGACATGCCGAAAGGGTACGTGGTCACCGCCGCCCCTGTCTCGACTGCCGCTCCGACTGTCCGCCGCCCCGCTGATCATGCGCCCCCCGTCCCGTCGATCATGGAGTTGTGGTGGGTGGATCGTCGACCTCTGCCCCTTTCGCGGGGCACCACAACTGCATGATCGCCGCGGCGGAGGCGGCGGGGGCGGCGTGTCGGGTGCGGGGGGAGGGGTGGGAGGTTAGCTTGATCGGCATGGGGCGGTACGCGGACGATGTGCTGGCGGGGGACTGGCGGCGGCGGAAGGTCACGCCCGAGGTGGACGCCGAGCCGGACCTCGTGGTCGAGGACGCCGACTCCGGCTTCTGCGGGGCGGTGGTCGGCTTCGAGGCCGGCGCGGTGGTGCTGGAAGACCGGCACGGACGCCGGCGCAACTTCCCGCTGCTGCCGGCGGCGTTCCTGCTCGACGGGCGGCCGGTGACGCTGCGCCGGCCGACCCGCGCCCCGGTGCCGGCCGCCCGCCGCCGCACCGCCTCCGGCTCGATCGCCGTCGACGGCCTACGCGCCCAGGTCGCCCGGGCCAGCCGGATCTGGGTGGAGGGCATCCACGACGCCGCCCTGGTCGAGCGGATCTGGGGCGACGACCTGCGCATCGAGGGCGTGGTGGTGGAGCCGCTGGACGGCATCGACGCGCTCGACGCCGAGGTGCGCGACTTCGCCCCGGGCCCCAACCGGCGCCTCGGCGTGCTCGTCGACCACCTGGTCGCCGGCTCCAAGGAGAGCCGGATCGTCGCGAAGGTGACCTCCCCGCACGTGCTGGTCACCGGGCACCCGTACGTCGACGTGTGGCAGGCGGTCAAGCCGGCGGCGCTGGGCATCCGGGCGTGGCCGGTGGTGCCGCCGGGACGCCCGTGGAAGGAGGGCGTCTGCGCCGCGCTCGGGGTCGCCGAGCCGGCGGACATGTGGCGGCACATCCTGTCCCGGGTCGACAGCTTCGCCGACGTGGAGACCCCGCTGATCAACGCGATGGAACGCCTGATCGACTTCGTCACCGAGCCGGCCTGAGCGCGAGCGCGGTCCGGCCCGTCGGCGGCGGCCTGGTTCGTGGGCGAAGGGGTCGTACGACGCTGTCGAGCTGAGTCGTCTGTGACATCAGCGGTGCTTGTGGCCGCTGCGACGCAGACGGCCCCTGAATCGTCTGCGACATCAGCCCGACAGCGTCTCGCGTGTGGATCCTCCGCCGACGCCTGCGGGCGCCGTCAGGGCTCCTGGTCGGGGGTGCGGGTGAAGACGAAGGTGGCGATGTCGAGCGCCACCGCCCGCCCCGACCCGTCGCGCAGCACCGACAGGATCTCGCCGTTCTCGGGGCCGGAGCGACCCCGCCAGCGGTCCGGCCCCTCCGGGACGAACACGCTGACCCGCTCGCCGCGCACGTACACGACCAGCTCGCCCCTGGCCGCGTCCCAGGTGACGTCGAGCGACGCCCCCATCCACCACCAGCGACCGGTCACCTCGTCGACCTCGGCGGGCGGGGGAGCGGCGGCGGGCCGCCAGGGCTGCGGGAACGCCGGTTCGGCGTCCAGGACGGTGGTGAGGATCCGTAGCGCGAGCCCGCCGATCCCGCCGGTGCGGAAGCCGTACGAGTTGGCGAAGCCGACCACGGCGGTGCGCGACGGGCGGTGCACCGCCAGGGCGGCCACGTAGCCGGGCATCGAGCCGCCGTGCCCGACGTACACCCGTTCGCCCTGCCGGTAGAGCTCCAGCCCGAGGCCGTGCCCGCCGGTCCACGAGTCGACGTCGCTGATCGACACGGGGACGCACATCTCGGCCAGCGTCTCCGCCGCCAGCACCTGCGGCGCGGGGTCGGCCAGGAAGGCCGCCCACCGGGCCAGGTCCTCGGCGGTGGACCAGAGCTGCCCGGCCGGTGCCATCGCCCCGGTGTCGGTACGCGGCTCCTCCCGCAGCGTGTCGTGCCAGGGGTGCACCACGTAACCGCGGGCGAACGGCTCGGTGGCCGCGTACGTGGTGCGGCCCATGCCGAGCGGCTCCAGCACGCGCTGGCGGAGCAGGTCGGCCCAGGGGGTGCCGGTGATCCGTTCGAGCACCCCGCCCAGCAGCCCGTACGCCAGGTTGGAGTAGTGGTAGACCCGGTGCGGGGGATAGGCGATCTTCTCGGCGCTCACCCCGGCCAGCAGCGTCGCCAGGTCTCCGACCTCGGCGCGCTCCCACCACTGCCCGTCCGGCTCGCGGCGCAGGCCGCTGGCGTGGCCGAGCAGCTGCCGCAGGGTGAGTGTGCCCACACCGGTGCCGGGCAGGTGCTTCTCCAGCGGGTCGTCCAGGGCCAGCCGGCCGGCGTCGCGCTCCTGCATGACAAGGGTGGCGGTCATGGTCTTGCTGATCGACCCGAGGCGGTACTGGAGGTCGGCGTCGGGGCGCGGGTGCTCGCCGGCGGTGGCGAGGTGGGTCAGCGCGCCGTCCCGCACCACGCCGATCAGCAGCGACGGCGTACGGCCGGCGGACTGCGCCCCGGCGACGAGGGCATCGACCTGGCGGGTGGTCTCGGGCAACAGGGACACGGGCTCTCCTCGGGGGATTCCGGTGCCGTCGGGGTGGGCCGCCGGCGTGCCGCCGAGCTTACTGATCTTCGCGGGTGGGCTCCACGTGCTTTGACGTGTCACGATCGGGGGGTGGACGCCGTGTTCTGGATCGTGCTGGGTGTCGTTCTGGCGGTCGCTGAGATCTTCACGACGACGCTATTTCTGATCATGTTCGCGGTCGGGGCCCTGGCCGCCGCGGGAGCGGCGGCGCTCGGCGCCCCGGTCGAGGTGCAGGCGATCGTCTTCGCCGGCGTGTCGGCGCTGACGGTGCTGGGCGTGCGGCCGACGCTGCGCAGGCACCGCCGCTCGGCGCTGGAGAGCGGCGAGCAGCCCTTTGGCGTGGAGGCGATCGAGGGCAGCACGGCGCTCGTGCTGGAGCAGGTCGACGCCGGGCAGGGCATGGTGAAGATCGACGGCGAGCTGTGGCAGGCCCGCTCCTACGACGCGAGCCAGCACTTCGCCCCGGGCGACCGGGTGCAGGTGATCCAGGTGCGGGGTGCGACCGCCCTGGTGTGGCGGGACGACGTTTCTCCTTCCGGGGAGCTACCCGAAGCGAAAAGGTGAGTACATGGAACTTGTGATCCCGGTCCTACTGATCGCCATCGCTCTGATCGGGGTGATCACCCTGGCCAAGGCGGTACGGATCGTGCCGCAGCAGCGTCAGGACGTGGTCGAGCGGCTCGGCA
The DNA here is from genome assembly GCF_040634035.1 of Micromonospora sp. NPDC007220. Taxonomy (NCBI): domain Bacteria; kingdom Bacillati; phylum Actinomycetota; class Actinomycetes; order Micromonosporales; family Micromonosporaceae; genus Micromonospora; species Micromonospora sp. NPDC007220. The sequence goes on from NZ_JBEYEU010000022.1 coordinate 41,168, forward strand.
AGTACAAGCGCACCCTCAACCCGGGGCTGAACATCCTGGTCCCGTTCGTCGACGCGGTGCGTACCAAGGTCGACATGCGTGAGCAGGTGGTCAGCTTCCCGCCGCAGCCGGTGATCACCTCCGACAACCTGGTCGTCTCGATCGACACGGTCCTCTACTTCAAGGTCGTCGACTCGGTCCGGGCCACCTACGAGATCTCGAACTTCCTCCAGGCCATCGAGCAGCTCACCGTCACCACGCTGCGTAACGTGATCGGCTCGCTGGACCTGGAGCGGGCGCTGACCAGCCGCGACCAGATCAACCGTCACCTGTCGGGCGTGCTGGACGAGACCACCGGCCGGTGGGGCATCAAGGTCACCCGGGTGGAGCTCAAGGCAATCGAGCCGCCGGCGAGCATCCGCGACTCGATGGAGAAGCAGATGCGCGCCGAGCGGGACCGCCGGGCCGCGATCCTGAACGCCGAGGGGCACAAGCAGTCGCAGATCCTCACGGCCGAGGGTGAGAAGCAGTCCGCGGTGCTGCGCGCCGACGGTGACCGGCAGGCCCGCATCCTCCAGGCCGAGGGTCAGGCGAAGGCGATCAAGACGGTGTTCGACGCGATCCACCAGGCGAATCCGAGCCAGAAGGTGCTCGCCTACCAGTACCTCCAGGCCCTGCCGCAGATCGCCAACGGCACCGCGAACAAGGTCTGGATCGTGCCGGCCGAGCTGACCAAGGCGCTGGAGGGCATGGGCGGCGCGCTGGGCGGGCTGAGCCGGATGGTCGGCGACGAGCCGGCGCCGGAGGCGGCCGGTAGCGCGAGCGAGGTGGAGCGCGAGGCGGCCGAGGCCGCGCAGGCCGCGGCGGCCGCCGCGCAGCAGATCCACGACGAGGTACGCGTCGCCGAGGCGCAGGCCACCGGAGGCAGGCCGCAGGGTCTGCCGGCACCGGAGCCGGTCTCCCCGACGAGCCTGCTGAACGACCCGGCTGACCAGCGCCAACGGGGCTGACCGGCTCCGGGCGCGATCGCCCGGAAATGCGAGAACCACTCACGGGGCGCTCCGTCGCCTGCCACCATCGGTCCTAGGACGGGCGGTGAGCAGGCATCGGGGCGCCCCGGCGCGTCCCGCACCGCTCGTCGGACGAGCGAGGTGACGCATGAAGGATCCGGCGAAGCGGGTACGGTCCTCGGCCCCGGTGCCCGGTGCGCACGATCCCACCGGGCCGCTCGGCAGCCGGCGTACCGGCGGGGGGTTCGGGGTGCTGCCCTTCGTCGAGCCGACGCCGGTCGGGCCGGCCACGAACGCCACCTGGGCCTGGTCGCTGCGCCGGCTCGCCCGGGGCGCGGTGTGGCTGCTCCCCGCGTACGCCATCCTCTACGCCGTCGTGGCGATAGGCAGCGACGGCGGGGTGGGCAACGACCCGTACCCGGCTGACGGCCGCCCGCTCTACCTGGTGGGCTGGGTGGCGGCGGTGTGGCTCGGGCTGCTCGCCCTGCTGGCGCTGACCGGCCTGCTGGCGGCGACCCGCAGTCGCCGGGCGGCCGTCGCCGGCCTGCTCGTCTCCATCGCCGGCACGGTGCTCATGCTCCCCTTCGCGGGGCTGGCGGAGCAGACCCCCGTCTTCGGCACCACCGCGCGCATGCTCGTGCTCGTCGGCGCCACCTGCTACAGCCTGGGCTGGCTGCTGACCGGCTGGTCGGTTGCCCGGTCCGGCACGTTCAGCATCGGCGACGGCGCCATGCTGATGATCGCCGCCCCGCTGCTGGGCGTCGGCGGCGCGCTGATCGGCTCGTTGCAGACCTTCGGCGCGATCTTCGTGCTGGTCGCCGGCATCGGCATCGGCTACCGCTCCGGCCGCCTGGTGCCCCGGGACATCGCCCGCGACGCCGCCAGCGCGAGCCTCGCCACCGCCGCCGCCCCGGCCACTCCCGGCCCGAACGGCCCCCTGCCCACCTGACCCGTCGCACCGGCCCCGGCGGCCGCGCGGAGCCGTGCGGGCGTCGCCGGATCCGGGCGGACGCCACCGGAAGTCGGGCGGTCATCGCCGGGGCGGGTGGTGGCCACGGGGTTCGCGGTGGCCGAGGGGGCGCTGGGATGGGAAGTTGCTGGTCACGGGCGGTGAAATTGCTGACAACCGGGCCGCGGGGGTGGTCGGTTGGCCCGTTACGTGGCAATCCTGGGGACCATGGCCCCACCCCGCCCGCCGCTGTCGCGGCTGTTCACCGTGCTGCTCGCCGGCGTGCTCGCCGGCCTCGTCCTGGCGGTCGCCGCGCTGCCGGGAAACCTGCTGCTCGGGTTCGCCGCCAAGGCCGCGGTCGGGTCGTACGCGGGGCTGCCAGAGGCCCTGCGCACCCCGGCCACCCCGCAACGGTCCTACCTCTACGCCAACGACGGCAAAACGCTGATCACGACGTTCTACGACGTCAACCGCACCGACGTGCCGCTCGACGAGATCGCACCGGTGATGCGGCAGGCGATCGTGGCGGCCGAGGACCGGCGCTTCTACGACCACGGCGGCGCCGACCTGCGCGGGCTGCTGCGGGCCGTGGTGTCGAACGTCTCCGGCGGCGGCCAGCAGGGCGGCTCCACGCTGACCATGCAGTACGTCCGCAACGTGCTCAAGACCGACCCCGGGCGCACCGCCGAGGAGCGCGCCGCGGCCACCGAGCAGACTGTCGGGCGCAAGATCCAGGAGATCCGGTACGCCTCGGCGCTGGAGCAGCGCCTGAGCAAGGACGAGATCCTCAACCGCTACCTGAACATCGCGTACTTCGGCTCCGGGGCGTACGGCATTGCGGCGGCCAGCCAGCGCTACTTCGCCAAGTCCCCGGCGGAACTGACCCTCGGCGAGGCGGCCCTGCTCGCCGGCCTGGTGCAGTCGCCGGAGGCGTACAGCCCGATCGACGGCGACGCGGAAGCCGCGCTGGAGCGGCGCGGCTACGTGCTGGACTCGATGGTCTCCACCGGCGCGATCAGCGCAGAGGAAGCCGCGCGGGCCAGGACCGAGAAGCTGACGCTGCGCCCCACGGCCCAGCCCAACGGCTGCACCGCTGTGGCCGAGGGCCACGACGACTGGGGCTTCTTCTGCGACTACCTGCGGCAGTGGTGGCTCGCGCAGCCGGCGTTCGGCGCGACCGCCGAGGAGCGCGAGCAGGCCCTGCGCCGCGGCGGCTACACCGTGGTGACCTCGCTGGACCCGGAGATCCAGGCCACCGCGCAGAAGCAGGCCACCAGCGTCTACTCCTACGACAACAAGCGCGCCCTGCCGATCGCCGCCGTCGAACCGGGCACCGGCCGGGTGCTGGCGATGGCGGTCAACCGGCACTACAGCCTCGACGCGAACCCGGACGGGCAGGCCAACCGCCCCAACACCGTCAACCCGCTGATCTCCGGCGGCGACAGCGTGGCCGGCTACCAGGCCGGCTCGACGTTCAAGCTCTTCACCATGCTCGCCGCGCTGGAGGCCGGCAAGCCGCTGTCCACCGGCTTCGACGCGCCCAGCCGGCTGCCCACCCGGTACGCCGCCGAGGGCGAGGGCAGCTGCGACGGCCGGTGGTGCCCGGCCAACGCCAACCCGGAGTGGATGGACGGCTACCGGATGATGTGGGACGGCTTCGGCCGCTCGGTGAACACGTACTTCGTCTGGCTGGCCGAGCAGGTCGGGCAGGAGAAGGTGGTCGAGATGGCGAAGCGCCTCGGCATCACCTTCCGGGCCGACGCCGACGCCACGTTCGCCGAGAACGACGCCGCCGACTGGGGCTCGTTCACCCTGGGCGTCACCGCCACCACCCCGCTCGACCTGGCCAACGCGTACGCCACGGTGGCCGCCGAGGGCACGTACTGCGCGCCGCTGCCGGTGGTCTCGGTGACCGCCGCCGACGGCGAGAAGGTGCCGGTCGGCGACCCGTCCTGCCGCCGGGTGCTCGACGCCGACGTGGCCCGGGCCGCCACCGACGCCGCCCGCTGCCCGGTCGGCCAGCAGTCCTCGCTCGCGCAGTGCAACGGGGGCACGGCCACCTCGGTGAACCGGATCCTCGACGGCCGGCCGGTGGCCGGCAAGACCGGCAGTTCGGAGAAGAACGCCACCGAGACCTTCGTCGGCTTCACCCCGCAGGTGGCGGTCGCGGGCATCGCCGCCAACCCGGACGACCCGACCGACTCGGTGGGGGCCGCCGTGCAGGCGCGGGTGATCGACGCGGTCGCCCGGGTCATCGGCACCGCCGTCGACGGTGAGCCGGAGAAGAAGTTCGCCGCCCCCAGCCGCGAGCTGGTCGGCGCCCCGCGCCGGCCGGTGGAGCGCCCGCCGGTCGAGCAGCGCCGCCCGTCCGAGGAGCGGCGGCCGTCGCCCCAGGACGATCAGCGCCTGTCCGACCTGCGCCGCTGGCTCCAGGGCCGCGGCTGACGACCGCGCCTGCTGATCCGTCCGTCCCCGGAGGTACGGCCGCGCGCGAGATCGTCGTTGCCCGCCCCCGCACTACTGCGTCAGCGGGGGACGCCGACGGGGGAGGGCGGCCCGCACCACCCGGTCGAGGACGCCGCTGACCTCGGCCGGGTCGCCGTCCGCGTCGATGACGGTGAACGAGCCGAACTCCGGCAGCCCCCGGTAGCCGGTGTCCAGGGCCCGCAGGTGAGTCAACTCCTCGGTGTCGATGCCCCGGGCCAGCACCCGTTGTTGCGCCCGTTCGGGCGAGACCGCCAGGAAGCAGACCAGCTCCGGTCGGGGGAAGATCGCGTACGCCAGCCGGACCAACCGCCCTCCCTGGTCGCCGCGGGCCCACATCACCACGTACTGGCACCAGGACCAGCGGTCCATGACCGCCGTCCTGCCGGTCAGCCGGGCGGCCAGCACCGCCCGGGCGATGGCGAGCCAGCGTACGGTCGCCTCGATGGTCACGTAGCCGGTGCGGCCGAACAGGTGCGGCCCGTCGCGGCGGCCCAGCGCCTGCGCGAGCCGGTTCCAGAGGGGCCGGCCGCCGGCGTTCTCGAAGTAGCTGGCCGGCACCCCGGCCGCCCTCAGCCGGGCGGCCAGCGCCTTTGCCTGGGTGGTCTTTCCGGCCCCGTCGACACCGATCAGAGCAATGATCATCGGACGGCGCATGAGCGGCACGGTAGCCGCCCCGGACTAGCCCCAGGAAAAATCTTGAGAAGGTGGTGCCGGGCTGTCGGATCCGGCGGGGCCGTTCCGACCACCTGGCGGAGGCGCCCACGAGGGGGCGTCAGGGGTCAGGAGGAGCAGCGCCATGCGGAAGATCGTCTACGGGGTGCACCAGTCGCTCGACGGGTTCATCGAGGGCCCGAACGGCGAGTTCGACTGGCCGGAGATGGGCCCGGAGCTGTCCGCGTTCTCGCTGGAGCAGTGCGACCGGGCCGGCGCGTTCGTCTACGGCCGCCGAGTCTGGGAGTTCATGGCCGCCTACTGGCCGCAGGCGGAGTCGATCTCCGACCACCCGCACGACCTGGCGTTCGTGCCGATCTGGCGGCGGACGCCGAAGGTGGTGCTCTCGCGCACGCTCACCGAGGCCGATCACGGCGCCCGGGTGGTCGGCGGCGGGGACCTCGCCAGGGAGGTGACCGCGCTCAAGGAGCAGCCGGGCGGTGACCTGCTGCTCAACGGTGGCGCCGAGGCCGCCGCCGCGCTGACCGACCTCGGCCTGATCGACGAGTACCAGATCTTCGTGCATCCGGTGGTGCTGGGCGGCGGCAAGCCGGTCTTCGCCGCCACCGAGCGGATGAAGTTCCGCCTGGCGGAGTCGCGGACCTTCGACGGCAGGTCCGTGCTGCTGCGGTACCACCGGGCCGGCTGACGCCGGGCCGCGCTGGGCCCGTCCGGGCGCACCGCGCCGTCCGGTCAGCCCCGGCGGCGGCACGGCCTCCCCGGTCAGCCTCGGCGGCGGGCCTCCCGGTCAGCCCGGCGGCGTTGGGTCTCCCGGTCAGCCCCGGCCGCGCCCCGGCCTGAGGGTGGCGACCGCCGTGGGCAGGCCCCGCCGGATGATGCCCGCCCAGTCGGTGTCGCCGCGCAGCACGGCCGCGGCGGTGTTGCGGGCCTGCTCGGCGGTGAAGTGCGGCGGCAGCATCAGCTCGGCCGGGTCGACCAACGCGTTGACGACCACGGGCCGGTCCGCGCCCAACGCCCGCTCCCAGACCCCCGGCACCTGCTCCGGCGCGTCGACCAGCTCGCCGTGCAGGCCCAGTACCTCCGCCCACCGGTGGTAGCCGATGTCGGGCAGCTGCTGGCTGTCCGGGAACATCGGCGTGCCCTCGCTGGAGCGCTGCTCCCAGCTGACGAAGGCGAGATCCCGGTTGTTGAGCACGAGCACCACGAAGCGGGGGTCCGACCAGCTCCGCCAGTACTTGGCCACCGTGATCAGCTCGTTGACCCCGTTCATCTGCATCGCGCCGTCGCCGATCAGGGCCACCAGCGGACGGTCCGGGTGGGCGAACTTGGCGGCCAGCGCGTACGGCATCGCGCCGCCCATCGAGAGCAGGGTGCCGGAGAGGCTGGCCAGCATGCCGGGGCGGACCTGGAGATGCCGGGCGTACCAGGCGGTCGTGGTGCCGCAGTCGACCGAGATCATCACGTCGTCGGGGAGCCGGTCGCTGAGGGTGGCGAAGAGCAGCTGCGGGTTGACCGGGTCGGCGGCCTGCCCGGCCAGTTCCCGCTGCGTGCGGCGCCAGGCGGTGGTGGCCTTGCCGATCGTCGCCCGCCAGCGGGTCGGTCCCGGGCCGGGGCCGAGCTCGCGCAGCAGGGCCCGCAGGGTGGGGGCGGCGTCCCCGGTCAGGTTCACCTCGGTCGGGTACCGCAGCCCCAACTGGGTGCCGTCCCGGTCAATTTGCACCGCCCGGGCCTGCTCCTGCGGCGGGTAGAACTCCGAGTACGGCATGTTGCTGCCCACGATCAGCAGCCGGTCGCACTCGTTCATCAGCTGCCAACTGGGCCGGGTGCCGAGCAGGCCGATCGCGCCGGTCACCCACGGCTCCCGGTGGTCGACCGCGGCGAACCCGAGCAGCGCCGCCGCCACCCCCGCGCCGAGCCGATCAGCGACCGCGCGGACCTCGTCCACCGCGCCGAGCGCGCCCTGCCCGACCAGCATGGCGACCCGCTCGCCGCCGCCCAGCACCTCGGCGGCCCGGCGCAGGTCCGCCTCCGGCGGCACCGTCGGGCCACTGCTGGGCACGTCGCTGGTGCGGTAGTAGCCGTGCGCGTGCGGTGGCTCCGGCACGGCCGGCGCGTCCTGGATGTCGGACGGCAGCACCAGCGCGGTGACCGTACGCCGGGCCAGCGCCGTGCGGCAGGCCCGGTCGACCAGGTGGCGGACCTGGCTGGGGTGGTCGAGCTGGGCCAGGAAGGCGGCGGCGACGTCCTTGTAGAGGGCGAGCAGGTCCACCTCCTGGTAGTAGCCGCCGCCCTCGGCGGTGAGCGCGGTGTGGCCGACCAGGGCGACCACCGGCTGGTGGTCCAGCTTGGCGTCGTACAGGCCGTTGAGCAGGTGGATCGCGCCGGGGCCGCTGGTCACCAGCGCGCAGCCGAGCGGCCCGCCGCCGTACTTGACGTGCGCCGACGCCGCGAAGCCGGCGGTCTCCTCGTGGCGGACCTGGACGAACTGAGCCCGGTCCCGGGTGCGTTGCAGCGCCGAGGTCAGGCCGTTGATGCCGTCGCCGGGATAGCCGAAGTAGCGGCGGACGCCCCAGCCGGCCAACCGGTGCACGATGTGGTCCGCGACGGTGGCGTCGCGGGGCAGCGGACCCAGGTCGACGCGCCATCCGTCCGGCTGGTCGATGCGGGCCGGCCCCGGCGTGCCCATGGGACGTGCGTTCACCTGACTGTCCTTCCGTCGCTCCGCCGCTCCGGCCCGCCATTCCCGTCTTTCCCGGGACAAAACGCCACGGGGTGCGCTGGTGTCGGGTGGCCCGGGGCGGCTGCGGCGCGTCCGGCAGAATCGGCGGGTGCCCATCCACCCGATCACCGACCCCGACGACGACCGGATCGCCGACTACCGCGCGCTGACCGACGTCGAGCTGCGTACCCGCTGGGAACCGCCGCACGGCCTGTTCATCGCCGAGGGCGAGCTGGTGCTGCGCCGGGCGCTGCGCGCCGGCTATCCGGCCCGGTCGTACCTGGTGGACGCCAAGCGGGTCGACCAGCTCGCCGACCTGGACACCGGCGACGCCCCCGTCTACGCCGCCACGCAGGACGTGCTGCAACGGGCCACGGGGTTCCACGTGCACCGGGGCGTGCTGGCGTCGTTCCGGCGCAAGCCGCTGCCGCCCGCCGCCGAGGTGCTGGCCGCCGCGCGGCGGGTGGTGATCCTGGAGGACGTGAACAACCACACGAACCTGGGGGCCATCTTCCGGGCGGTGGCCGCGCTGGGCGTGGACGCCGTGCTGCTCTCGCCGACCTGCGCCGACCCGCTCTACCGGCGTAGCGTCCGGGTCAGCATGGGCGAGGTCTTCGCAATCCCGTACGCGAAGCTGGAGCCCTGGCCGGACGCGCTCGGCGACGTCCGCGCGGCCGGCTTCACGGTGCTGGCGATGACCCCGGCGCCGGACGCGGTGCCGATCCAGCGGCTCGACGCGGCGCAGCGGGCCCGCGCCGCGCTGCTCATGGGGGCCGAGGGCGCCGGCCTGACCCGGGCGGCGATGGACGGCAGCGACGTCCGGGTGGTGATCCCGATGCGCCGCGGCGTCGACTCGCTCAACGTCGCCGCCGCCACCGCCGTGGCCTGCTGGGAGTTGGGCCGCGACGACCCGGCCTAGTGCTCCGCTTCAGCCGCGGGGGGCGTTCGTGCCCCGGTCACGAGCGGGGCGGCGACAGGTGCGGGCCGCGATAGGGCAGGGTGGCGCTGTAGACCACGTTGGTGGTGGTGCTGCCGAACCCGGCGAGATCGTCGACGACCTGTTCGAGGTGCGCCATCGACGTCGCGGCCACCTTCAGCACGTAACAGTCGTCTCCCGTGGTGCGCAGGCACTCCAGAATCTCCGACCGTCGCTCCAGCAGCTGGCGCAGCGGTTCGTGCCGGCTGCCGGGGTACTTCAGCCGGACCACCGCGAGCACGGCGAAGCCCGCCTTGGCTAGGTCGACCTCGGCGCGGTAGCCGCTGATCACACCGGTCGCCTCCAGCCGCCTCACCCGTTCGCTGGTGGCCGACGCGCTCAGCTTGACCCGGCGGCTGAGCTCGGTGATCGGCAGCCGGCCGTCGCCCTGCAACTCGATCAGGATGGACCAATCGACAGCGTCAAGATTCTCGGCCATCGGGCCATCTTGCCGGTGGATCCACGGCAAAAGCCAGCAAAGGCAGGGAACGCGATGTTCACACACGGAACCCACCCCGGCTAGCGTGGAACCCGTGCAAATTGGCGTCAACGTACCGAACTTTGCCCCGGGCACCGACCCCGAAATGCTGCGACGGTGGGCGCAGACGGTCGAGGGCCTCGGCTTCGACCTGCTGATGGTCTCCGATCACATCGTGGTGACCCCGGACGTGGCCGAGCAGTATCCGGCGCCGTTCTACGAGCCGTTCACCACGCTGTCCTGGCTGGCCGGGGTGACCCGCCGGGTCCGGCTGGGCACCACGGTGCTCATCGTCCCGTACCGGCACCCGCTGCTCACCGCCCGGATGGCGGCGAACCTCAACCGGCTCAGCGGCGGCCGGCTCGTCCTCGGCGTCGGCGTCGGCTGGGCCCGGCAGGAGTTCGAGGCGCTCGGCGTGCCGTTCCGGCGGCGCGGCGCGCTGACCGATGAGTACCTGCACGTCATGCGCGACGCCTGGCGGAACACCGACGACTACGATACGACCCCGATCCCGATCTGGGTCGGCGGCAACAGCGACGCCGGCATTCGTCGCGCGGTACTGCTCGGTGACGCCTGGCACCCGCTGCGGGTCACGCCCGGATGGCTGGCGGACGCAGCGGGGCGGCTGAAGGCCACCGCCGACGAACTGGGCCGGCCGGTGCCCGCGTTGATGCCACGCATCGGACTCCGGGAGACCCGAGAAGTGGTCACCGCCCCGGACCGGCTCGCCGGTGTCGGCACCATCGAGCAGATCATCGCTGACATCGACCAGATCCGTCTGCTCGGGGCGGAAACGGTGGTGCTCGACCCGTTCAACGGCGACCTGACCGAGATCCGCCAGCCCGAACGCGCCTGGCAGACCCTTGCGGCCGTGGCCGCGTACCACAGATCCCAGGAGGACCGATGACCCCTGACGACGAGAGATTTCTCCGCCGTGCGGTGGAACTCGCCAGCGAGGCCGGGGCATCCGGCGAACGGCCGTTCGGCTCGTTGCTGGTCGGTGCGGACGGCACCGTCCTGATCGAGGACCACAACACCGTGGTCTCCGACTCGGACATCACCGCCCACCCGGAACTGAAGCTGGCCCGCTGGGCCGCTCGGGAACTCGCTCCCGACGTGGCCGCCGGCACCACCATGTTCACCAGTTGCCAGCCCTGCCCGATGTGCGCGACCGCGATCGACCGGTCCGGCCTCGGCCGGGTGGTGTACGCCCTGTCCGCCGAACAGTTCGAGGAGGTCAAGCCGGTCACCCCGCCGCTGCCCCCGGTGCGGTACGAGGGGCCGGCGCTGTTCGACGAGGCGCGCCAGCCGATCGACAACTATTACTAGAGCGGGACCCTTGCGGCGGTGCGGGCGTGCGGTGGGTCCCGCTGTCGCTGGTCATGTCCCCACCCTGGGTTTGCATGGCCATGCGGCCTAGTGCATAATCTTCCTTGTGTCCAAGGTTCTCACCTCCCTGCCCATCGGCGAACGTGTCGGCATCGCCTTCTCCGGCGGCCTCGACACCTCGGTCGCGGTCGCGTGGATGCGCGACAAGGGCGCCGTTCCCTGCGCCTACACCGCCGACATCGGCCAGTACGACGAGCCGGACATCGCCTCGGTGCCCGGTCGCGCGCTCAGCTACGGCGCCGAGGTCGCCCGACTGGTCGACTGCCGCGCCGCCCTGGTCGAGGAGGGCCTGGCGGCGTTGACCTGCGGGGCCTTCCACATCCGCTCGGGCGGGCGGGCGTACTTCAACACCACCCCGCTCGGCCGGGCCGTGACCGGGACCCTGCTGGTCCGGGCGATGATCTCCGACGACGTCCAGATCTGGGGCGACGGCTCGACCTTCAAGGGCAACGACATCGAGCGGTTCTACCGCTACGGCCTGCTGGCCAACCCGCAGCTGCGCATCTACAAGCCGTGGCTCGACACCGACTTCGTCACGGAACTCGGTGGGCGCAAGGAGATGTCGGAGTGGCTGCTCGAACGCGGCCTGCCGTACCGGGACAGCACCGAGAAGGCGTACTCCACCGACGCCAACATCTGGGGCGCCACGCACGAGGCGAAGACCCTCGAGCACCTCGACACCGGCATCGAGACGGTCAACCCGATCATGGGAGTCCGGTTCTGGGACCCGTCGGTGGAGATCCCGACCGAGGACGTCACGATCGGCTTCGACCAGGGCCGCCCGGTGACGATCAACGGCAAGGAGTTCGGCAGCCCCGTCGACCTGGTGCTGGAGGCCAACGCCATCGGCGGCCGGCACGGCATGGGCATGTCGGACCAGATCGAGAACCGGATCATCGAGGCCAAGAGCCGGGGCATCTACGAGGCGCCCGGCATGGCGCTGCTGCACGCCGCGTACGAGCGGCTGGTCAACGCCATCCACAACGAGGACACCCTGGCGAACTACCACAACGAGGGCCGCCGCCTCGGTCGGCTGATGTACGAGGGGCGCTGGCTGGACCCGCAGGCGCTGATGCTGCGCGAGTCGTTGCAGCGCTGGGTGGGCACGGCGGTCACCGGCGAGGTGACGTTGCGGCTGCGCCGGGGCGAGGACTACTCGATCCTCGACACCACCGGCCCGGCGTTCAGCTACCACCCCGACAAGCTGTCGATGGAGCGTACCGAGGACTCGGCGTTCGGCCCGTCGGACCGGATCGGCCAGCTCACCATGCGCAACCTGGACATCGCCGACTCGCGGGCGAAGCTTGAGCAGTACGCGACCCTCGGCATGGTCGGCGGCGCGGCCCCGCAGCGGATGGTCGGCGCCGCGCAGGCCGCCTCGACCGGGCTGATCGGCGCGATGCCGCAGGGCGGCGCGGAGGCCATCGCCTCCCGGGGCGTCCCCTCCGCCGCCGACGAGGCCCTCGACCGCGCCGCGATGGAGTTCGGCGTCGACTGAGCGACGGCTCCTGGACACGATCGTCATGCGGCCCGGAAGTCCCTCACGTCGAGGGGCTTCCGGGCCGTGTCGCTCAGGGAACCTCGGGCCGTCTGTCGGGTCCTATCCGACCTTGAGGGCCAGCTTCCCGACATAGTGATCATTCAGGGCGCGGTGCGCATCCCCGGCTCGGGCCAACGGGAAGGCCCGGGCGACGTGGACCTCGAAGGAACTCGCCTCGATGATCGCGTTCAGCCGATCGGTGGCGGTGCGGCTCCGGTCCCCGTCGTAGTGCGACACCGTCGCACCCGGCGACGTCACCGGCGCGGGCAGGACACCGTTCGGCCAGGCGATCCGTCCCGACTTCCTGATCGCGCGCAGAGATCGTTCGGCGATCTCGCCCCCCACGGTGACCAGAGCCGCAGCGAGCCCGCCCGGTGCGAACTCGAACGCCGCGGCCAACACGTCGTCTCGACGACCGTCGACGGCGTCGTCGGCGCCCAGCCGCCGGGCCAGGGCGACACCGTCGTCCCCAGAAGCCACGGCCAACACCCGGATGCCGCTGTGTCGCGCCAGCTGCACGGCCATGTGGCCGATACCCCCGCTGGCTCCGAAGACCATGAGCGTCTCGTCCGGCCGCAGCCCGAGCAGGTCGAGACCGCTCAGTGCGGTCAGGGCGTCCCACGCCATCGCGCCGGCCTGTTCGGTCGGCAGCCGGTCGGGCACGCGAGCCACGAACTTCGCCTCGACGACGGCGTACTCGGCGTAGGAGCCACCACGCGGCACCGGCATCGTCGCGGCGTAGACCCGCTCGCCCACGCCGAACCGCGTGACGTTGCGCCCGACCGCGGCCACCGTGCCCGCCGCGTCCCAGCCGAGGACGTAGGGGAAGGTCGAGGCGACGCCGAAGACGCCGTCGTATCCCCCCTCCCGCTCGCCCGCGTCCCAGGACCCGACGCCTGCGTACTCCACCCGGACGAGGACGTCGTCGTCGCCGACCTGCGGGAGCGGTATCCGGCGCGACGAGAGTTCGTCGACTCCGCCGAACCGGTCAAGGACGACCGCGTTCATCTGCGGTGCCACGATCGCGTCGCCCGCTGTGCGCTCGGCTCTGCTCCCCATCGTCCCCCCTCGTTTACTTGAGTGCATCAAGGATCATTGGACCACAGCTATTTGAGCGAATCAAACAACTCATCTAGGCTGGGGGACATGGCGCTGCCGAACGGACCCGTGACTCCCTCGTCCGAGGCCGAAGCAGCCCTGTTCGACCTGGTCGACGTGTACGACCGCGCCTACGAGACGGCGGCAGCCGAGCTGTCGCTCAGCCCGGCGCAGGCATGTGTGCTCGGGCGACTCGATGAGCGACGGGGCATGGGCGCCCTGGCCGAGGAACTCGGCTGCGATGCCTCCAACATCACCCAGATCGTCGTGCGTCTCGAAGCGCTCGGCCTTGTGACCCGCGAACCGAACCCCCGGGACCGCCGCGCACGGCTCGTCGCGAGAACCCCCCGGGGAGACGAGATCAACCACCGGTTCGCAACGGCCTTCACCTTCGCCCGCACGGCGGTCGGACGACTCTCGCCCGACGAGCAGGACCACTTGACGGCGCTGCTGCGCAAGGCACTCGGCTGACCCGTGCCTGCGCCCTGACCCGATCGAGCAGGATTCAACGGCTTCACGCGGGCGGGCCATATCAAGCCCAGGACTCCCGGCCTCTGCAGGGCAACGGCCTCTGCGGTGGCGCGGTCAGCGGTTGATCGTCGTTCCGCGGGCCTCCAGGCGGGTCAGGACATCGGGGTCGTCGAGGTGCGCCAGCGAGACGTCCAGGGTGTGTAGCGCAGGCAGCGACTCCAGCGCCGCCGCTCCCGTGCACTTCCCGGTCAGTACCAGTTCCGACAGGGCCGGGTGGCCGGTCAGGGGGGTCAGGTCCAACGGACCTGGGCGATAGCCGTGGCCGTCCAGGTCCAGGGACCGCAGGCTGGACAGTGCGTCAATGCCCTCCAGCGACGTCACGTTGTAGTCGTCGGACTCGCCGCCGGTGTCGATGTCCAGGGTCTGCTCGATCAGCATGTAGATGTCGCTGCCGCCGTCGAACTGCAAGTCGGTGATCGCTGCAGCCTCGGCCGGCGGCACCGTGACGGCATGTAACAGCTTCAGTGACGCCTCCAGGCGCGGGCCTGGACCTGGGTAGCCGTCCTCCGGACCGTCGGGGCCGGTCGACTCGATGAGCGCCTTGAGGTCGTCGGCGGCGATCGCGTCGTCCAGCAGGGCGTCCAGGACGCCCAGGTGCAGGCCGAGGTCGGGGAAGATGATGGTCATGATCTCGACCGTATCTCGTTACCGCCTCGGCTCAGGACGCGCAGCGGGTCGTCGTTCGAGTCAGGCGGGGCTGGTGACGGTTCGGAGGCGGCCGGTGCGGTGGAAGCGGACCAACCGTCGGGTCAGGACGACGGCCATGGCCCACTGCGGCATCGCGGCGTGTGTTCGGGATGGCGCTCGTAGTCGCGAACAGTGCGCCATCAGCGGGTGGCCCACGACAGGGTGTGCTCCAAGATCCAGGGTCTGCTGCATCGAGGAACGCTCGGCGGGAGGCGCCCTCGGGCCGTGTCGGTCAGGCGCGCTTGGCGAGGCCGAGGAACGCCGTCCAGGCGGCCGGCGTGAAGGTGAGTGCCGCCCCCGCCGGGTCCTTGCTGTCGCGGACGGCGACGACGCCGGGCAGGTTGTCGGCGACCTCGACGCATTCGCCGCCACTCGACCCGCTGCGGGTGGACGTGCGCCACACGGCGTCACTGAGGTTCATGGTGCGCCTGCACTTCCTTCATCAGGTCGATGGACTGCCGGCGGGGCAGGGCCTCGGTGCGGACATTCTCCCACCGGGCCAGCAGGGCAGCCACCCCGTCCTCGTCGTCGACCACGGCCCCGCCGAGCTGATGTTCCAGGTGCCCGACCCAGCCGCCGTCGGCGGAGCGGGCCAGGGCGAACGGGCCCGACGACCCGATGTGCAGCCCGGTGCTCCTCGGGACGAGGTGGATGTGGACGTGCGGCAGCTCGGCCACCTCGATCAGCCGGCCGACCTGCTCCACCATGATCCCGCTCAGTCCCTCGGCCGTCCGGCTCAGCACCGACTCGTCCACGACCACCACGATCTGCGGCGGGTCCTCCCTGATAAGGATTTCCTGCCGGGCCAGCCGGGCGGCCAGCTTCCGCTCGACCTCGGCCTCGGAGAAGGTGTCGTTGAAGCGCAGCACGGCGCGGGCGTAGTTCTCCGTCTGGAACAGGCCGGGGACCAGAGCTGGATTGAAGTATCGGAGCTGCCTGGCGGCACGTTCGGCCTCCAGCCACGGCCGGAACCACGAGGGCTCCCGGTCCCGTTCGGCGATCCGCAGCAGCGCCACGAGCAGGTCACCGGAGCGGAGCACCTCATCCGCGCGGGCCAGGAACGCCCGGTCGAGCGGGCGGGTGCCCGTCTCCACGGCGGACACCATCGACGCCGAATAGTGCACCATACGGCCGAACTCCTCCTGGCTGAGGTTGGCGCTCATCCGCATCCGCCGCAGCTGGGTGCGAATCAGGTCGGCGGTCGGCTCCTCCACAGTTCCTCCACACAGGTCGCCTGAGTTCCACTCGGGATCCTGGCCCGGCGTACCGCTGTCGAAGCGCGGCCACGACCGGGCCGAATGCCTTCCGACGGTAGTCGCGCGCTCACCAGACTGTCACGCAGGCGGACCCGCTCGGCGCCCGGAGGGCTCGGGCGGGTCCGCCCCGGCCGTCCGCTTCCGGGCGGCCCGTCCCTGCCGACGGAGGTCGACGTGTGTGTTTCCAGGGGCCGACGGCGAACGCCTCTCGTGGCGGCGCACGTAGCCGGTTCGCCCGACTGGCGGTGCCGGAGGTGCACGGAGCCCTGGCCCTGCCCCGAGCTGCGGGCGATGCCGGATCCCGCGTCGCGGGACCTGCTGCCGGTGATGTCGGCCCTACTCACCACCGCGATCCGCGATCTCCGGGGCCACCCGGGCGGCCCCGACCCGATCGACGTGGTACGCCGGTTCCTGTGGTGGCTGCCGTTGAACCACGACGAGGCTCGCGCCATCGCCCTGCGGATGCGCTGATGGCGTACCGGAGAATTCCGCACCTGCCAATGCGCCCGCTCTGGCGGTGCCGCAACTGCGGCGCGGAGTGGCCCTGTCCGCCAGGTCGGCTCGGCCTGCTGGCGGAGCACCGGGGCGACCGCATCGGCCTGCTGTTCCACCTGGGCGGGCTGATGGCCGAGGCCCACGCCCAGCTCACCCAGCTCAACCCCGAGCGCCCTCTCGACCTGCGGGAACGCTTCCTCGACTGGGCGCGGGCCCGGGACTGACGTGACATCACAAGGATCTGGTAAGGATCGGACTGGATGCTGTAGCGATCACCCCACTGGGCCAAGACCTGGCTGAAGTAGGCATTCGCTTAACCGACACACTCGGGCGGCATCGCAGCGGTGGCCAGCCTGCTGCGACGCGGGCCCGTCGCGATATCGTGCGCCGCCGGCCTCGAGAGGAAGCGTGGAGCATGACGACAACGCCTACGGGTGGCGCCCTTCGCGCCGCGAAGGCCAACGCACTGGTCCTGGCGGTCCTGCTTGCGGCTGGATGCACGCGGCCGACGGACACCGCTGAGTCACGGCCCGCTGCCGGCCACTCGCCCAGCAGCAGCCCCAGTGTCGTTTCGATACGACTCGACGCGCCCGAGACGCTGCTCGACGGCTGGAACGAATCGATCGACCGACGACTGCACGATATGACCAAGCAGAACATCGGCGGCTTCAAAAGGCTTCTCCAGGGTGAGCCGACCAGCGCGGTGGGTACCGCCTACGCAGCAGGGAAGGAGAAGTATTCAGCGGAGCTCGGGGTTCATCGACCCGACGACAGCCGGTTCGTGCTTGTCAGCGGGGTCTCCGGCACTGTTGTCGCACCGGAAACGACGCTCGACGCCGTGTTCGGCGCGCTGACGGCGGTCGTCGACGTGAAGCCGGTCGCGCCGGGACCGCTGGGCGGCATAGCACGCTGCGGCACCAGCAAGAACGCCGGCGTCCGCGTCGAAGTCTGCGGGTGGGCCTCCCCGCACGTCATTGGCGTGATTCACTTCGGAGGCTTCAAGCCGGCCGACAATCCGAGCAAGATGTTTACGCAGGTGCGCGCACAGGTCGAGCACCCGGCATCGTGACCCGTAGCTGACACGGCCGACCGACTGACCCCTGCGGCGGCCCAGGTAGGCTGTTCGGCTTCCGCGATAACGCCCAAC
Organism: Micromonospora sp. NPDC007220; assembly: GCF_040634035.1. Classification (NCBI taxonomy): domain Bacteria; kingdom Bacillati; phylum Actinomycetota; class Actinomycetes; order Micromonosporales; family Micromonosporaceae; genus Micromonospora; species Micromonospora sp. NPDC007220. Next base: position 58,581 of record NZ_JBEYEU010000022.1, read on the forward strand.
TTCCGACCGGGTCTCGGCAGCGGTTGTCGCGCCGGTTGTACGCACTTGGCGGCACGAACCCGGGACGGGGCGGCTGCCCGTGCGGGATCTATGTCACGGACGGTAGCGTGTCGCCCGTGTTCCCTACCGTCCGTGAGGTCCTCGCGCTGGACCCGGTCCGCCACGGCGCTCCGCGCCTGGTCGCCGGGGACGCCGGTCTCGACCGCCCGGTGCGCTGGGTGCACGTGACCGAGGTGCCCGACATCGCCCCGCTGCTCGGCGGTGGCGAGCTGGTGCTCACCACCGGGATCGGGTTGCCCGCCGACGACGCCGGGCTGCGCGCCTTCATCGGCGACCTGGCCGACGTGGGCGTCTCCGGCCTGGTCGTCGAGCTGGGCCGCCGGTACGTCAGCGCGGTGCCCCGGGTGATGGCCGCCGCCGCCGAGCGGCGCGGGCTGCCCCTGGTCGAGCTGCGGCGGGCCACCCCGTTCGTCCGGATCACCGAGGCCGTGCATGCGCTGATCGTGGACGCCCAGTTGACCGAGCTGCGGGCGACGGAGGAGATCCATCAGCGTTTCACGGAGCTGTCGGTGGAGGGCGCCGGCCCCGGCGAGGTGGTGCGGCAGGCCGCCGACCTCTCCGGCTGCCCGGTGGTGCTGGAGAACCTCTCCCGGCAGGTGCTCGCGTACGACCCGGCGGGGGAGAGCGCCGAGCTGCTGCTGGACTGCTGGGAGCAGCACTCGCGGCGGATCCGGCCGGCGGGGCGCACCGCGTACGACGGCGACAACGGGTGGCTGGTGACCACGGTGGGCGCCCGGGGGCAGGACTGGGGGCGGCTGCTGCTGCGCTGGCCCGGCGGGGGCGACCTGGCGGCGGGCCGGCGCGTGTTCGACCCCGCCGAGGAGGGCGGTGCGCCCGTCGGCGTCGCCGCGCCGCCCGTGGTCCCGCCCACCCGGCTGACCATCCTCGTTGAGCGGGCCGCCTCGACGCTGGCCCTGGGCCGGCTCATCCGGCGCGACGCCGAGGGCCTGGAGCGGCAGATCCACCGTACGCTGCTCACCGCCCTGCTTGACCACTCGCTGCCGGTGGACGAGGTCGCCCTGCGGGCCCGGGCGCTCGGCGTGCTGCTGGAGCGCCGGCACCTGGTCGGGGTGGTGGTCCGGCACCGGGCCGACGACCCGGCGGGGGAGGGCGGCCCGGCCCCGGACCAGGGGCAGCCGGGCGGTCCGGAGGCCGGTCCTGCTCGGCTGCGTGATCTCGCCGAGGCGGTCGGGCAGGCGTTGCACGAGGCGAAGCTGACCGGGCTTTCCAGCGCCATCGACGACCATGCCGTCGGCGTGCTGCTCGCCCTGCCGGAGCCGGCGGCCGAGGAGCGGTCGCTGGCCGCGTTCGCCACCGCGCTGCACCGCACCCGCCCGGACGCCCCCGCCCGCTCGGACGGCCATGCCCGCCCGGACTCGCTCGTTCGCCCGGAGGGTCATCCTCGCCCGGGCGGCTCGGCTCGTCCCGACGGCCAGGCCCGCCCGGGCGGCCCCGTCCGTGGTGACGGACCGGCCCGGTCCCACGGGCGGACGAACGGCGTGGCCCGGCCGGCAGGCGGCGGACTGCTCGTCGCGGCCGGTTCTGGCGTGCCCAGCCTGCGGGAGGCGCGCCGGTCGCTGGTCGAGGCCCGGCAGATCGCCGACGCCGCCCGGCGGGACCGGCGGGACCTGCCGGTCTTCCGGCTGCCGCACGTCGGGCTGGCGGGGCTGCTGCACCTGCTGCGCGACGAGCCCCGGTTGCAGACCTTCGTCGAGCGGGAACTTGGCGCACTGCTGACCCACGACGCGCAGCACCCGCGGGAACAGCTGCTGGGCACCCTGCGGGCGTACCTGGAGCAGGGCCGCAACAAGTCGGCGGCGGCCGGGGCGGCACACCTGTCCCGACCGGCCTTCTACGAGCGCCTGGCCCGGATCCGCCGCGTCCTGGACGTGGACCTCGACTCGGTCGAGGCCTGCCTCTCCCTGCACGTGGCCCTGCTGGCCTTGGACGCCATCCGCACCCACCCCGCATCACCCCGCTGACCCCGCGTCGCCCCGCTGACCCCTGGTCACCCCGTTGATCATGAAGCTGTTGCCGCGACACGCCGAGGCGAAGCGCAACAACTTCATGATCAACGGGGAGAGGGCGGGGGAGGGGAGAGGGCGGGGGAGGGGAGAGGGCGGGGGTGGGGAGAGGGCGGGGAGGGGGAGGGGGCGGGGGCGGGGGTCAGGTGAGGGCGGTGAGGGCCTTGGCGTAGGGCGGGGGGATGTGGTTCGGGCCGCCCGGGGTGAAGACGTCCGAGGTGGCCGCCGTCGACCAGGCCGTGGCCGGGACCGCGTCGACCAGGGCGCGGACTACCGGGGCGTCGCGCCACTGGTCCTGCTCGGCCAGCAGGCTCAGGGCCACCACCGACTCCTCCACCTCGCCGACGCACTCGAACGGCTTGTGCCCGTCCACGCCCAGCAGCTCCCGGTAGCCGGGGATCTGCGACTCGTCGGCGAGCAGGTCGCCGCCGAAGATGCGGGTGACCCGCTCGCGGGACATGAACGGCGCCATGGCCAGGAAGACGAACCGGCACTTCGGGCAGTCCCGGCACCAGCGCTCGCTGGCGTCGCGCAGCTTGAACGCGGCGTTGCAGCTCGTCACCACGTCGTCGTAGCGGTCGATCTCGGCGAACGACCGGGCGATGTGCAGCTCCGACAGCGAGCGAAGCAGCGAGAAGTACGGCTCGGTGAGCCCGGCGTGCGAGGCCAGCGCGGCCCGGAGCAGCCCCTCCGCCTCCACACCCTTGGACCACTGGTGGTTGATCTCGTGGCCGTTCCAGACCAGGTTCGGGTCCGACGCCGAGCGCTCGTTGGACATCACCACCGGGCCCAGGCCGTGCAGCACCGCCGTGGCGACGGCGATCAGCGAGTTGATCGCGGTGACCGGGATGTGGCCGTTGAGCGCCCCGGCGGCGTTCAGCTCGAACAGCACCGGGTCGATGCGCCGCCGGGCGGCCAGCGGGGCCAGCCCGGACGCCTCGTTCACCGCGACGATCACGTGGTTCGGGTTGACCGAGAAGGGCACCGGGTCGAAGCCCGCCCGGCGCAGGGCCTCCAGGCTGACGATGGAGTCCTTGCCGCCGCCGACCGCCGAGAGCGGACGCCGGTCGGAGTCGTCGTACTCCCGGGCCGGGGAGACCGTGCCGGGCGGCACCTCCGGGCGCAGTTCGAGCACGTGCGGCAGCTGGTTGCGGTACGCGTACTCCGCGAGGCCCTTGGTGTAGACGGCGGTGACCAGCTCGGCGGCGGCCGTGCCTAGCGGCGCCGGCAGCACCAGGCGGGGCGGCGCGGCGGCCTTGTAGTAGCTGACGCCGGCGACCACGTGCAGCAGTTCCAGCACCCGGCCCAGGGTCGCCACGGTCTCGTCCGAGGGCGGCGCGTCCGGCAGGGGAAGGGTGACCACCTCGGTGAACCGCTGCTCGCCGTCGGGGCCGGTGAGGGCGTAGTCGAACAACACCTCCCCGGTGGAGAGGTCGATCGAGTAGGACGGGAAGGTGAAGGCGTCCATCCGCCGGAGCTGCTCGTTGGGCACACGCCATACTAGGCCCTGGTTCGTCCGGCCGTGTCCGGCTGCGCCGGACCCCGCCCCTGCCACGCCCGACAACACCCCCTGAGGAGAGCCCGTGCGCCTGTCTGACCTGCGCGGACGTACCGTCGCCGTCTGGGGGGCCGGCCGGGAGGGCCGGGCCGCGGTGACCGCGATCGCCGCGCACGGCCCGGCCGACCTGGTCGCCGTCGACGACAGCGCCAACTTCCTCAGCCTGCCCTGGGAGGGGCCGCTGGCCGAGGCCGCGCCGCTGGTCACCGGCGAGGAGGGCTTCGCCCGGCTGGCCGCCGCCGACGTGGTGGTCCGCTCGCCCGGCGTGCCGCAGACCCACCCGTGGCTGGTGGAGCTGCGCCGACGCGGGGTGACCGTCACCCAGGGCACCGCCCTGTGGATGGCCGACCACGCCGCCCGCACGATCGGCGTCACCGGCAGCAAGGGCAAGAGCACCACCTCCAGCCTGATCAGCCACCTGCTCGCCGCCGTCGACCGGCCGAACGTCTTCGGCGGCAACATCGGCGTGCCGACGCTGGACCTGCCGGAGGCGGAGCTGTACGTGCTCGAGCTGTCCAGCTACCAGTGCAGCGACCTGACCGACTCGCCCCGGGTCGCGGTCGTCACCGCGCTCTTCCCCGAGCACCTCGACGCGCACGGCGGCGAGGCCGAGTACTACCGGGACAAGCTCAACCTGCTGGCGCACGGGCCACGGACCGTGGTGGTCAACGGCGCCGACCCGAGGCTCGCCCTCGAACTGGGCGACCGCGCGGCGGTGCGCGCCGGCCTGCCGGACACCGCCCACGTGGCCGGCGGCGCCGACGGTACGCCCTGGTTCCACCTCGGCGACCGGCCGCTCTTCCCGCGCGCGGTGCTGCCGCTGGTCGGCCGGCACAACGAGGGCAACCTCTGTGTGGCGCTCGCCGTGCTCGACGCGCTCGGCGTCGACGTGGTGGAACGCCGGGACACGCTGGCCGTGGCGGTCGCCGAGTTCCAGGGGCTGGCCCACCGCCTCACCGAGATCGCCGACCCGTCCGGTCTGACGTTCGTCGACGACACCCTCGCCACCAGCCCGTACGCGGCCATGCACGCGATCGACGCGTACGAGGGGCGGCCGTTGACGGTGATCGTCGGCGGCACCGACCGGGGCCTGGACTACGCGCCGCTGCGCGAGCACCTCGCGGAGCGCGAGCTCACCGTGCTCGGCATCCCCGACAGCGGCGCCCGGATCGTCGAGGCGCTTGCCGGCCTGCCGAAGGTGCGTACCGAGGTGGTCGACGACCTGGTCGACGCCGTCCGGCTGGCCCGCGAGGTGACCCCGGCCGACGGGGTGGTGCTGCTCTCCCCGGCGGCGCCGAGCTACGGGCGGTTCCGCAACTTCGAGCACCGCTCCGAGGTCTTCGCCCAGGCGGTACGCGACACCGCCGGCTGACTCAGCCCCGGTCGGCGGGCGTCGGGTGCGTCGTGCCCAGGCCCGGCAGCAGCTCGTCGTCGTCCGGGTCGTCGTCCGCGTCGTCGTCCGGGTCCCCGGTGTGTGGGGCCGGTGCTCCGGTCTGCGGGGCCGGTGTTCCGGGCGCCCCGGTGGCGCCGCCCGGTTGGCGCCGCTTGTCGGGCGTCCAGGCGAAGGCGAGTGCCCCGCCGACGAGGGCCAGGAGCATCCCGACCAGGAAGCCGCCCAGGTTCGAGGTCAGCCAGGAGACCAGCCCGAGCAGCAGCGAGAGCACGGCGTAGAAGACCCGCTGCTGCGGAGTGGCGACCAGCAGCACCCCGCAGAGCACCAGGACGGCCGGCACCAGGTACGCGGCCAGCCCCTGCGGCCCGACGTGCAGCAGCACCCCGAGCGGCGCGCGCAGGGTCACGAGCATCTCCGTGCCGCCGAGCGCGATCAGCACCCCGGCGGTGAACGGGCGGCCCCGCCGCCAGCGGCGCCAGCGCCCGCCGGGTCGGCGGGCGGCTGGCACCGGGTGGTGTCCCGCGGCGGTCACGTCAGCATCCGTCGGAGGTGAACGCCATGCGCAGGTCGGGCAGGTTGAAGACGGCCGCCGTGGTGGCGTAGTTGTTCTGCCGCAGGTTGGTGATGATCACCGTGTCCGACTGCTGGGCGAAGACGCCGGGGTTGCCTTTGACCCCGGGGACCTGGTCGAGGGTGCTGGCGTCCTGCCCGACGTTGATGTTCTTGAAGGAGGCGTTGCCGGCGACCTCGTCGCCGTCGACGACCAGGGTGCGGGCGGTGACCGGTGTGCCGGCGCCGCCGGCGGTGATCTTCAGGTAGACGCCGCCCAGGTTGATGCTCTGGCAGAGGTTCGTCAGCTCGGCCTTGTCGATCGCCGACACCATCACCAGGACCTGTCCGCCGGTGTCGCCCTGGTTGGGGCTGTCCGGAATCATCTGGTCGATGGTGGCGAACTGCTCGAATCCCGTGCCGGTGAGCTTGTCGGCGGTGACGGTGAACGGCATGCCGGAGATGGCGAACTGCGCGCCCAGTACGCCCTGGGCGGTCAGCACGACCATGCCGGCGGCACCCGCCACGACGGTGCCCAGCGTGGCGGCGAACCGGCGCCAGCGCACGCCGCTGCGCGGCGGATCGGGTTCGATCGGTGCGATCTGCTCCGACATGGCGGGCTCCCTTTCGAAGATCAATTGATCGGCGACAATGGGAAATCGACTCAAGGTTCTGCGCAGGCTGAAGTTACCGCCGAGTAAATGCCGGGTCAACGGCCGGTGGGGGCTGGTTGAGGCGGTATCTGCCAAATACGGCCAAAGTGAAAAACCGCTGCGGTTTCCGACCGCGGGGCGGCGGGCTGCCCGGCCGGGAGGCGGGGGCGCCGTCAGGACAGGGTGGCCGCCTCGCCGGCCGGCGCGCACGGCGCGGTCGTGCCCGGGCCGTCGGCCGGGCGTGCCAGCCCCGTCGCCCGGGCCGCGTCGTCGGTGCCGAGGAAGGGCGCGGTGGCCGCGTAGGTGAGCACCGGCAGCAGCTGGGGCAGCTCCGTCGCCCGGCCCTGGGCCACCCGGCTGCGCACGGTGGCGTGGATCCCGCCGACCACGGTGGAGACCAGCGCGTCCCGGTCCACGTCCACCGTCGGGCCGGGGCCGGCGTCGGCGAAGAACCGGCGGAAGCTGCCGAGCAGGGCGTCGCGCTCCCGGCGGGCGTCCGGGCCGGCCGCGTCCACCTCGACGAGCGCCATCCGGGCGAAGGCGGGCACGCTCGCCAGTACCTCCAGCAGGGTGCGCAGGGCGGCGCGGGCGGCGTCCGACCACGTCGGCCCGGCCTCCCGGTAGGCGCTCTCCATGAGCTGCGACAGCACGGCGACGCCGTGCCGGTACGCGGCGAGGAAGGCGTCCTCCTTGCCGCTGAAGAGGGCGTAGAAGGCCGGTCGGGTCACCCCGGCGGCGTGGCAGATGTCGGTGACCCGGGCGTTGTCGTAGCCCTTCGTCGCCACCTCCCGCACGAGCCCGTCGAAGAGGCGGTCGCGCTGGGTGGCGGCCACCGCCTCGGCGGAGAGCCGGCGCGGGCCACGCTTGATCGCGCGATCGGGGTCGCGACCGGGGCGTGCGCCCGGCAGGGGTGCCGGATGCGGGCGGCGCTGCGTGGTCAACGTGCCTGCCTCTCCATTCATTGACTTTACGACCCTCCGGGGTTTATAACTTGCTGCACGCTCAGTTGGGATCCCGTCACCATGGGTGATATTCCGGATGGTCACCCGTTGACTCATCGAAGGAGGGCTCGATGGCTGCCATTATCGCGGAACAGGAGCGCCCTCCCAAGGCCGGAAAGACGCAGGTGACGCCGCTGCGCCGCGGCGTGCCACGCCGGCCTGCCCGCTGACGTCGCCGCACCACCACCGCCACCGCCGTCCGGCCCCGACGGCCGCCCGGCAACCCCCACCGCCGTCCATGACGCGACGGCCCCGGTCGCCGCGCGGGCACCCCCCGCCCACGCGAGTCGACCTCCCCCGCCCCGGAAAGGAAGAACCATGCTCAGGTACGGACGAATCGGCGTGGGTCTCACCACCCTCGCGCTGCTGACCGGCCTCGCCGCCGCCCCGGGCTCGGCCGCCGCTCCGCGCTCCGCCACCCCGGCACCGTTCGCCAACAACGTGCTGACCTACCCGACGCCGGGCGGCACCGCCGTCGCCGTCAACGACGTGATCCGGGCCAGCCTCAGGACCGGCACCAACGCCACCTTCTACTCCTCCGCCTCGGGCACCACCGGCGTGAAGTGCGCCGCGTCCACCTTCAGCGCCAAGGTGCTGAGCAACCCGGCGGCCCCGGGCACCGCCACCGAGAGCCTGACCGCCCAGTCCTTCACCAACTGCACCACCAACGTCATCGGCACCACCGGGGTGCAGAGCGTGACCGTGCAGAACCTGCCGTACGCCACCTCGGTCACCAGCGCCGGCGTGGTCAAGATCAGCGGCACGGCGACGGCGCCGATCCAGAGCACCGTCGTGCTGAACTCGCTGCTCGGCGCGATCACCTGCGTCTACCGGACCAGCACCAACAGCCTGACCGGCACGGCGACCAACGCCAACAACTCGATCACCTTCACCAACCAGACGCTGACGAAGTTCTCCGGCCCCAGCCTCTGCTTCGGCACGGCGTACTTCTCCGCGGCGTACTCGCCCGTGCAGGACTCCAGCAAGGGCAACGCCCCCGTCTACGTCAACTGATCGCGGTCCACGGGGCCGGCGCGCGGCGATCCGTCGTGCGTCGGCCACCGGTCGTGCGCCGGTCAGCCGTCGCCCAGCGCCGTGTGCAGGGCCCGCACGGACCGGATGGCCGAGCGGATCTCCTGGAGGTAGCGACCCGGGGTGAGCGCCGGTTCGGGCAGCCCGGCCAGGTCGGGCAGGGCCGGGTCGACGCCGACGGTCTCGATCGCGCAGCCGTACGGCACGGCGAGGGTGCGCAGCGCGTCGCAGTGCTGGAACGGCACGTAGATCGGCGCGGTCACCATCAGCACCGCGTCGCCCGCGCGCAGGCGGACGTGCTCGGCCCAGAACCGCTGGGTGTCTGCGGTGTGCGCGCGGCGCCGCGCGGGATCGCCGGACGGGGCGGCCAGTACGCGCACCGGCGGGCCGCCCTCGGGCCGGTACGTGCGCGACGACCAGGAGCGGTGGGGGTGGTCGGCGTCGTGGCCGTCCTCCTCGGCCGGGACGGTCACCGCGAACTCCCGCCGCACCGCCGCGTCCAGCGCCGCCACCTCGGTGTCGCAGGGCGGGACGCCGGCCACCTCCAGGGCCCGGCACTCCGCGTCCGACAGCGGGCGGAAGCTACCCAGCACCGCCACCTCGCCGCCGACCCGGGTGCCGCCGCGCAGCAGGTGCGCCGCGTACGCGACCCGGCGCTGGCAGGCGTGCGCCAACCCGCCGAGCACGACCAGGTGGGCGTACCGCGAGCGGGCCGGCGCCGCCGGACGCACCATGCCGAGCGCGGCGGCGGTGGCGAGCACCAGCCGCGCGGTGGCCGCGTCGACGGCCGGTTCCCGGGCGTCCGGCCGCTCCCGGCCACCCCGGAAGTCCCAGTGCCGGGCGGAGAAGTCGTCGAGGCCGGCCAGCACTCCCGCCACGTCCCCGTCCGGCCACGTGCCGCCGAAGTGCCCGACGAGGTCGCGCAGCGGTCCGGAGCCCACCCAGGCCCGTACGCCGGCCGCAATCGTCTCGACGCTCGTGCCCGCCGCGCCGGTCGGCAGCGCCGGCGCCCCACGCGGCGCTTCCTCACCGGTCCGCACCGCCGGATCGTACCGGCGGCCGGGTGCCCGGGCGACGAACGACCGGGCCGGCGGCGACGACCGGGGCCGGGCGACGACCGGACCGGACCGGACCGGGCCGGGCGACGGTGTGGGGCGGCCCCGGTGCCGCGCCACCAGCCGGCCCTTGTCCCCGCCGCCGGCTGGTGGCAGCGTGCGGTTACCGCGAACGCCGCTGAGAGGGTGCGACGATGACCACCGACGATCTGCTGGCCCGGCACCGGGCCGTGCTCCCGTCCTGGATGCCGCTCTACTACGACGAGCCGATCGAGCTGGTCTCCGGCTCCGGCCGTCGGGTCACCGACGCCCGGGGCCGCACCTACCTCGACTTCTTCGGCGGCGTGCTGACCAACATGATCGGCTACGACGTCCCGGAGATCCGGGAGGCCGTCGAGCGGCAGCTGCGCACCGGCATCGTGCACAGCTCCACCCTCTACCTGATCCGGCAGCAGGTCGAGCTGGCCGAGAAGGTCGCCCGCCTCTCCGGCATCCCCGACGCGCGGGTCTTCTTCACCAACTCGGGCACCGAGGCGAACGAGGCGGCGCTGCTGGTCGCCACCAACCACCGCCGCTCGCACCAGATCCTCGCCGTGCGCAACAGCTACCACGGCCGGTCGTACGCGGCGATGGGCGTGACCGGCAACCGGGGCTGGTCGGCCAGCGCGCTCAACCCGCTCCAGGTGGCCTGGCTGCACTCCGGCGAGCGGCTGCGCGGCCTGCTGGCCCGGCTGGGCGAGGCCGAACGGGTCGAGGCGGCCGTGGAGGACCTGCACGAGGTGCTCGCCACCCAGACCTCCGGCGACGTGGCCTGCCTGATCGCCGAGCCGATCCAGGGCGTGGGCGGCTTCGTGCACCCGCCGGACGGGCTCTTCGCCGCCTGGAAGAAGGTCCTCGACTCCCACGGCATCCTGTTCGTCTGCGACGAGGTGCAGACCGGCTGGGGGCGTACCGGGGAGCACTTCTGGGGCTACCAGGCGCACGGCGTGACCCCGGACCTGCTCACCTTCGCCAAGGGCATCGGCAACGGCTTCGCCCTGGCCGGCGTGGTCGGCCGCGCGGACGTGCTGGAGTCGGTGCCGGGCATCAGCTTCTCCACCTTCGGCGGCAACCCGGTCTCGACGGCGGCCGGCAACGCGGTGCTCGACTACCTGCTCGACCACGACCTCCAAGCCAACGCGGCCCGCACCGGCGCGATCCTCGCCGACGGCCTGCGCGCCGCCGTAAGCGGTCTCGACGGCGTCGCGGAGGTACGCGGCAAGGGGCTGATGCTCGGCGTCGAGTTCGTCCGGCCGGGCACCGCCGAGCCGGATCCGGCGCTGACCGGCCGGGTCTTCGAGGCGTGCCGGGCCGGCGGGCTGCTGACCGGCAAGGGCGGCCTGTACGGCAACGTGCTGCGGATGGGGCCACCACTGACGCTGACCGAGGACGAGGCCCGCGAGGGCCTGGCCATCCTGGTCGACGCGATCCGCTCCTGCGTGGCGGCGGAGGTGGCGGCGTGAGCGCGGCGGAGCACGGCGTGGACGTCATCGGCCACTTCGTCGACGGCAAGCCGTTCAGCGGCTCGTCCGGGCGGCACGGGGACGTCTTCGACCCGGCGACCGGTCGGCGTACCGCCCGGGTGGAGCTGGCCTCGGCGGCGGACGTCGCGGTCGCGGTGGAGGCCGCCGGGCGCGCGGCCCGGCTCTGGCGGGACGCGTCGCTGGCGAGGCGGACGGCCGTGCTGTTCGCCCTCCGGGAGCTGGTGCACGCGCGGCGGGACCGGCTCGCCGAGGTGATCACCGCCGAGCACGGCAAGGTGCTCGCCGACGCCGCCGGCGAGGTGCAGCGCGGCCTGGAGATCATCGAGTACGCCTGCGGCATCCCCTCCGCGCTGCGCGGCGGGTTCAGCGAGAACGTCTCCACCGAGGTCGACTCGTACAGCCTGCGGCAGCCGCTCGGCGTCGTCGCGGTGATCTCCCCGTTCAACTTCCCGGCGATGGTGCCGCTGTGGTTCCTGCCGATCGCGGTGGCCTGCGGCAACGCGGTGGTGCTCAAGCCGAGCGAGAAGGACCCGAGCGCGGCGCTGCTGCTGGCGGAGTGGTTCGCCGAGGCCGGCCTGCCCGACGGGGTGCTCAACGTCGTCAACGGCGACGCCGAGGCCGTGGACGCGCTGCTGGACCACCCGGGCGTGAAGGCGGTGTCGTTCGTCGGCTCCACCCCGGTCGCCCGGCACGTCCACCAGCGCGGCACCGCCGCCGGCAAGCGGGTGCAGGCGCTGGGCGGGGCGAAGAACCACATGGTGGTGCTCCCCGACGCCGACCTGGACCTGGCCGCCGACGCGGCGGTCAACGCGGGGTTCGGCTCGGCGGGGGAGCGGTGCATGGCGATCTCGGCACTGGTCGCGGTGGAGCCGGTCGCCGACGCCCTGGTCGCCCGGATCGCCGAGCGGATGGGCCGGCTGCGCACCGGCGACGGCCGGCGCGGCTGCGACATGGGCCCGCTGGTCACCGCCGCGCACGCCGCCCGGGTGCGCGCGTACGTCGAGGCGGGGGTGGCCGCCGGCGCGGTGCCGGTGGTGGACGGCCGCGACGTCGAGCCGGACGGGGACCCGAACGGGTTCTGGCTGGGCCCGACGCTGTTCGACCGCGTCACCCCGGACATGTCGATCTACACCGACGAGATCTTCGGCCCGGTGCTCGGCGTGCTGCGGGTCGGCTCGTACGACGAGGCGGTGGAGCTGGTCAACGCCAACCCGTACGGCAACGGCACGGCGATCTTCACCAACGACGGCGGCGCGGCCCGGCGCTACCAGCACGAGGTGGAGGTCGGCATGGTCGGCGTCAACGTGCCGATCCCGGTGCCGATGGCGTACTACTCCTTCGGCGGCTGGAAGGCCTCGCTCTTCGGCGACCTGCACGCGCACGGCGAGGACGGGGTGCGCTTCTTCACCCGGGGCAAGGTGGTCACCAGCCGCTGGCTGGACCCCCGGCACGGCGGGGTCAACCTCGGCTTCCCCACCCAGACCTGAGCAGGCGCAGGGTGCCGGCCCCAGCCAGGTACGCCACCAGCGCCGCCGCCGGCAGCCCCAGCGGCTCGGGCGCCGCCCTCGGCGTCTGGGCGTTGACCACCAGGGCGTACACCACGGCGGCGAAACCGGCGGCGGTGAGCGCGCTGCGCACGGTGGCCCGCCACCCGCCGCCGGCCGGCGCGCGGCCCGACGCGGCCCCGCCGCCGGCCGGCCGACCCTGCCCGGCGCGGCCGGTGCGGGCCTCGACGGGGCCGAAGACGGCGACCAGGGCGGCCAGCACCACGGTCAGCATCAGCACCCACGGCACCCGCCAGGCCAGCCAGGCCGCCGACCCCGCGGGTGGGGTCGGCAGCCTCCCGGCCGCGTCCAGCGCGCCGACCAGCAGGATCGCGGCGGTGAGGTGCCAGAGGAAGACGGTGAGCACGACGGCGTTCACCGCGATCACCGCCTGCCACGGGCGGGGGCGGCGCAGCCAGCGCTCCGCCGGGTCGCGCAGCAGCAGGATCAGCCCGAACTGGGCGGCGGTCAGCGTCAGCAGGGCCAGGCTGGGCGGGGCGGCGTTGTCCAGCCGCTCGCCCGGGACGTTGAGCATGCTCACCGGGTACGGTCCGACGGTGGTCAGTAGCACCGTCGCGGCCAGGCCGCCCAGCAGCGCCGCCGCGCCCGCGCGCCGCGACAGCGGCAGCCGACGTGGCCCCGCCCGGTCGCGCGCGGCCGCGGGGCGTGGCGGGTGCCCGCCCGTCCCGTCCGGGTGGGCGTCGTGACGCCCGGCGTCGGCGTCGCGCCAGGCGATGCCGAGCTGGTGCACGGCCAGCCAGCCGAGGACGTAGTTCGGCAGCGCCAGCTCCGCCGGGCCCAGCGCCCGCCCCACGTCGCCGGCGACGACCAACGCGGCCAGCGCCGCCGGCACGAGCAGGCCGAAGCGCCGGTGCAGGGCGAGCATCGCCGGGGTCAGCGGCACCACGATCAGGTAGGCGGCGAGGAACCAGAGCGGGATCGTGGCGAACCAGGCGACGGTACGCACCAGCGTCGCCCCGACGCCGACGAGCGACGCGAGCGCGGCGCCGCCGGCGATCACCAGCAGCAGCGCGGTCGTCGGGCGCAGCAGCCGGGCGCCCCGGTCCAGCAGCCACGCGGTGGCGTCGACGCCGGCGGCCCGGCGGGCGGCCAGCGAGGCGGCGTTGGCGTACCCGCCGACCAGGAAGAAGATCGGCATGACCTGGGCGACCCAGGTGAGCGGGTACGCCCACGGCAGGTCGGGCAGCGCCGAGCGCCCCGTCGGCCGGCCGGCGGCGTCCTCGCCGATCGTGGCGACCGCCCAGTGGCCGAGAACGACCATGCCGATCGCGAGCGCCCGGAGCAGGTCGACGTAACGTTGCCGACCAGCGGGGGTGCGCGCGGCGAGTTGCCGCAGGCGGCGCATGGCCCCGAGGGTACGTCAGGCGTGGACTGGCCGCTGCTGATAACGGTTCGGTCCCCGGGGGTTGAAGTCCGCGCCCTCCTGCCGTAGAAATTCTTCAGCAACATATTGCGAACTGAAGACAAATTCCCCCTGCGCCTCGTGCGGCGGTCACCATCCCCCATCCGGCGACCGCCCGGACCGATCCGAGGAGAGACCATGAACAGGCGTGACATCCTGCGGCGCACCGCCGCCGCCGGCCTCCTGGCCACCCCCGCCGCCGGCCTGCTGACCGGCTGCGCCACGGGCGGCGGTGACGACGACAAGGGCGACGCCGGCACCTACAAGGGCACCAAGAGCGAGCAGAACCCGCTCGGTGTCAAGGAGGACGCGCCCCTCGAGGTGGTGATCTTCAACGGCGGCTTCGGCGAGGAGTACGCGAAGGCCCACGAGGCCATGTACACCGAGAAGTACCCGAAGGCGAAGATCAACCACTCGGCGACGCAGGAGATCGCGAAGACCCTCCAGCCGCGCTTCGTCGACAACACCCCGCCGGACGTGGTCAACAACTCCGGCGCCAACCAGATCGACTTCAACGGCCTGGTGTCGCAGAACGCCATCGCCGACCTGGGCGAGCTGCTGGCCGCCCCGAGCCTCGACATCCCGGGCAAGACGGTCAAGGACACGCTGCTGCCGGGCGCCGTCGAGGTCGGCTCGTACGACGGCAAGTTCCTGGTGATGAACTACACCTACACCGTCTACGGCATCTGGCACTCCACCAAGCTCTTCACCGAGCGCAAGTGGGAGTACGCCAAGACCTGGGACGAGCACATCGCGCTGTGCAAGCAGATCAAGGCCGCCGGCATCGCCCCCTGGACATACGCGGGCGCGCACCCGCGCTACATGAGCTGGCCGGTCATCTCGACCGCCATCAAGTTCGGCGGCCCCTCGGTCGCCACGGCCATCGACAACCTGGAGCCCAACGCCTGGAAGTCCGACGCGATGAAGACCGCGGCCGACGCCTGGCACCAGATCGTCAAGGACAAGTTCATCCTCGAGGGCTCGCCCGGCCTCGACCACAAGCAGTCGCAGACCGCGTGGTGCCAGGGCAAGGCGGCCTTCATCTCCTGCGGTTCCTGGCTGGAGAGCGAGCAGAAGGACGTCACGCCGGCCGGGTTCAACATGACCATCCAGCCGACCCCGAGCCTGGGCAGCGGCGACAAGCTGCCGTTCGAGGCCGTCCGGGGCACCGCCGGGGAGCCGTTCATGGTCCCGGCGAAGGCCAAGAACGTCGCCGGTGGGCTGGAGTTCTTCCGGGTCATGCTCTCCAAGAAGGGCGCGCAGGACTTCACCAAGAAGGTCTCCAGCCTGACCGTGGTGGCCGGTGCCAGCGAGGGCGTCGAGCTGCCGTTCGGGCTGAACACGGTCGTCAAGGCGCTGGAGGCCTCCGGCAGCAACGGCTTCAACTGGGTCTACAACAACTACTACCGCAAGCTGGAGCGCAACCTCATCGACGCCGCGTGCGGCGAGTTCTTCAGCGGGCGGATCGGCCCGGCGGAGTTCCTCGACCAGTGCCAGAAGGGCGCGGACTCGATCGCCCAGGACAGCTCGATCAAGAAGTACAAGCGGGCCGCCTGACACCCCGGCCGGTGAGGGCGGGGCGGACCGCCCCGCCCTCACCGGACCGCCGCTGAAGAGGTAGGACCTCATCGTGAGACATGGCAAGTACCCGCTGATCGTCACCTTCCTGGTGCCGCCGGTGCTGCTCTACGTCATCTTCGTCGTGTCGCCGTACCTGCAGGCGTTCCAGATCTCCACCACCGACTGGCTCGGCTACTCGGCCGACGCCAACTCGGTCGGGCTGGCGAACTTCAAGACGCTCTGGAACGACGACTACGTCTGGAACGCGTTGAAGAACAACGCGATCCTGCTGGCGCTGGTTCCGGTGCTGACGATCGTGCTCGGCCTCTTCTTCGCCGCCATGCTCAACATGGGCGGGCGCAAGGGCCGGGCGGGGGTCAGCGGGGTGCGCGGCTCGTCGTTCTACCGCACGGTCTACTTCTTCCCGCAGGTGCTCTCCGTCGTGATCATCGCGCTGCTGTGGAAGGAGGTCTACCACCCGAACAAGGGCCTGCTCACCAGCGCTCTGAACAGCGTCGGTCTGGGTGCGCCCACCTGGCTGGGGGATCCGCGGACCGCCTTCTGGTGCGTGCTCGCCGTGATGATCTGGAGCAACGTCGGCTTCTACGTGGTGCTCTTCGGCGCAGCCATGTCGGCCATCCCCAAGGAGATCTACGAGGCGGTCATGCTCGACGGCGCCTCCCGGCTGACCACGCTGTGGAAGGTGACCATCCCGCTGCTCTGGGACACCGTCCAGGTCGCCTGGGTCTACCTGGCCATCTTCGCCCTGGACGGGTTCATCCTGGTGCAGCTGATGACCAACGGCGGTCCCAACTTCTCCACCGACGTCATCGGCGTGCGGATGTACGACACGGCGTTCGGCAGCGAGACCAAGTTCGGCTACGCCTCGGCGATCGGCGTGGTGATGTTCTTCCTGACCCTCACGGTGGCGGTGCTGGCGCTGCGGGCCAGCAAGCGAGACAGGATCGAGTACTCGTGACGACTCTGGACAAGCCCGCGTCCGTGGCGCTGCCCGACGAGCCTCCCGGCCCCGCCGACCGCCCGGTACGCCGCGAACTCGGCGTCGCCAACGTGCTGTCGCACGGCTTCCTGCTGTTCTGGGGTGCGCTGACCGTACTGCCGCTGCTCTGGATGTTCATCAGCTCGTTCAAGAGCAACGCGGAGATCCTGGCCGACCCGTGGTCGCTGCCCGGCGCGCTGCGCTTCGACAACTGGTCGCGTGCGTGGAGCGGTGCACACATCGGCCAGTACTTCCTGAACAGCCTGGTGGTGGTCGCGGGCTCGGTCACCCTGACCATGCTGATGGGCGCCACCGCCGCGTACGTCTTCGCGCGCTACGAGTTCCGGGGCAAGCAGGTCGTCTACTACCTGTTCGTCGGCGGGCTGATGTTCCCCGTCTTCCTGGCCCTGGTGCCGCTGTTCTTCGTGGTGCGCAACGCCGGCCTGTTCGGCACCTGGACCGGGCTGATCCTGGTCTACGCCGCGTACTCGCTGCCGTTCACGGTGTTCTTCCTGACCGCCTTCTTCCGTACCCTGCCCACGGCTGTCGCGGAGGCGGCACTGGTCGACGGCTGCGGTCACTTCCGGCTCTTCTTCCAGGTGATGCTGCCGATGGCGCGTCCGGGACTGATCAGCGTCGCGATCTTCAACTTCCTCAGCCACTGGAACCAGTTCCTGCTGCCCCAGGTGCTCATGCAGGGCGACGAGTCCAAGTGGGTGCTCGCCCAGGGGCTCGCCGCGCTCTCGGTCAACCAGGGCTACGCCGGCGACTACGCGCAGCTCTTCGCCGGCCTCACCATCGCGGTGGTCCCGGTGCTGCTGGTCTACATCCTCTTCCAGCGCCAGGTCCAGTCCGGCCTGACCGCCGGCCAGCTCAAGTAGTCGCGTCCGCTACCGATCAGGTCTTGTCGAGCGCGCCGGCGGCCGCACCCGCCTCGACGGGCAGAAGGGCGCCGGCCCCGCGGCTCGCTCCCGCGCGACGTCGCCTGCCGCGCGGCGAGGGCGGCCGGGCCCGCCGCCGGCGCGGCGAGGTCGTACGTCTGCGACGGACCGCGGCTGCGGTGCCACGGCACACCGGCGCACACGAGCGGCCGTGGTGCGCCTCCACGCGACGCGCTGACCCGGCCGCTCGATCACGTTCCGGTTGATCGAGGTCCAGCGGACGAGCCGCTCCCGCCGCGTCGGGCTGCCACTACACGCACGCTTGTAAACGGCTTGAGTCGCGGCGGTGGCGCCGACGTGGCGGACTGCGCCGCAGGAGCCCTTTTGACTGGTGGGGGCGGGTACGGCGGTGTCACCGATGCCGGTGCGCCGCGCCCGCGATCCCTTGTTGATGTTGATGGTATAGCGGGATCTGTCGATCGATGAAACACTCGCCCATAGGCAGTCATGAGTCGATCAGCGGTTCGTCGCAAGACTTCCATGGTCGCCTCCGGCTGCTCCGAAAAGGAACAGGCAGGTGCAGTTGCTCGCGTGAAGACCTGCGGGTCCGCATGGCGGAGCGCTGCCGATCCACGCACGGGAGGTGAGCATGAAGAAGGAAGCGAAGCCCATCACCAAGGCCGACCTCGACGCGCTGAAGCAGGCCGTCGGCAAGGTCACGCCGAAGGCGACCACCGCCAAGGCGGGCGGATCCCGCGTTCACATGGGGACCGTCACCTACACCCGCTAGTGCCGTGGCGGTGGGTGACGTCTGACGTCGCCCACCGCCCTGGTCACCGTGCCCATCGCAGCCCTTGGAAGAGGCGATATGAAGATCGGTTTCCTTGGACACAACGGCTTTGCTCTCGGGGCCGAGGATTCCCCGGTCCTCGTGGATCCGATCCTGTACCGCCGCTACGGTGAGGAGTACACCTCGAGCCCGGTCGAGATCTATCCGCCGCGACTGATAGACGTCGACCGGATGCCACCGCCTGCTGCCGTGATCATCAGTCACGAGCACTCCGACCACTTTCACCTGCCCTCCCTGAACAAGCTCGACAAGTCGACGCCCGTCATCGTCGGGCCCACCATGATCGACACCGTCGTCGACTGCATCGAGTCGCTCGGCCTGACCGTCACCCGGTTGCCGTTCGGGGAGCCGACCAGGTTCGGGTCGGTCATCGTCACCCTCTTCCCCCCTGGCCCCGACACGGTGCTCTGGGAGAGCCGCGTGTCGCAGGTCTACGTGCTCGACGCGTCCGAGCCAGACCGGGGCGGCGTCTTCCTGGGAATCGACGCCGCCACCTCCACCGACTTCATCGACGCCGTTTCCTCGGGACGGCTGCCAGCCCCCCGGGTGGTGGCCATGAGCAACAACGCGCAGGTGACCCCGCCCGGTGTGTTCGGGTCGCTGGACTGCTACCGGCCCGCCGGGCAGACCGCCGTCCGCTACCGCGGTCAGGGCTTTCCGGGCCTGGACATCCTGGGGGAAGTTGTCGCCTCGGCGGTGGAGCAGTCGGAGATCTTCCGCGGGGCACACATCCTGCTCTGCGGCGGCGGATTCCTGAAGGACTACGAGCAGATGGGCCCGTTCCCGTTCTCGGAGCAGCAGGAGTTGGCGCGCCTGGCCAAGCAGTTGGTGCGGCACATGGATGTGGTGGGTCCCGTTCCCGGCGACGTCGTCGAAGTGCGTGAGCACGGCATCGAGAAGGTCGGGGAGCTGTCGTGGCTCGGCGTCGACCATGACCGCTTCGCCGAGCTGATCCACCGGCGGGAGAGCTTTCTGGCCAGGCGGGACAGCATCGCCATGCGCTGCATCGAGAACGCCGACGAAGAATCCGAGGACGCGGCGCTGGCCTGCATCGAACGCGAGCTTACGTATCTGAGCCGCGTCCTGCTGCTCAGTGACTTCGGCCGGCGGATGGCCGTTTCGCCGTCGGCACACCCATTCGTCCTCAAGCTCAAGTATCTGACCCGTCCGGACCGCAGCTTTCGCTTCGATCTGGCCGCCGGGGCGTTCGAGGAGGCAGCGGATCTGCCGCTTGACGACTCTGTCGCCGCGTACCCCGAGGGAATCTTCATCCACGCCGTCGACTTCGCCGCCGTACTCCGTGGCGACCTGCAGTACTGGGACGTCGTCGGCATCGCGATGCGCACGTGGTTCGACGGAGACGCGCTGTCCTCGCCGGTGGCGCTGTTCTACGACGCCCTCGGCGAGCAGGTACGGCCGGACCTGTCGTGCCGGGTCTACCAGCAGCAGCTCGAGTACCTCGAGAAGGAGAACGCCTGATGTCCCCCGCATCCCTGACGTTCCTGGGCCACCAGTCGTGGCTGGTGGAGATCGGGGATACCCGTGTCCTCGTCGATCCGGTGCTGACCGACTCCTTCGGCCACTCGGACAGGCTGCGTTTCGAGATCCATCCCGCGCGCCAGGTGGTGGTGGAGAAGATGCCGTCGCTGGATGCCGTGCTGGTCACCAACGAGCATCTGGACCACTTCCACCTCAACTCGCTGGACCTGCTGCCTCCGGAAACCCGGATTCTGATGCCACGGATGATGCCGAAGGTGTGCGTTCGCGCCCTGGAGGAGGCGGGCCGCCAGGTCGAGTTGGTCGAGCTCGGCGCGGTGCAGAGGATCGGCGCGGTCGACGTGGTGTTCGTCCCGGGCGGCCCGGATGCGCCGATGTGGGAGAACCGTGTCGCCAGCGTCTTCGTGCGGCATGCGGAGGAGAGGGTCGGCGGAGTCTTCATCCAGTCCGACACGTCGATCGCGCCCCCCTCGCTGGAAGGCGGATGCGATCCGGACATCGTCGTGGCCACCCACAACGGGCAGGTGCCGCCGGCGGGTCACCTCGGCGCGTTCGACAACATGCTGCCGCTCGGCAGTGCCGACTTCGCTGAGGTCACCGGCCTCCGCCTGCTGCACGGGGTGCTGTCCGACGTCGTGGCGAGCTTCCCCTCGGTCCGGTACGTGACCTTCAGCGGTGGCGGCTACGTGCAGGTTCCCGCCAAGCACGGTGAGTTCCTGTGGGGAAACTTCGAGCAGTTGGCCGGTATCGCCAGCCGGCTCTCGCTGACCACCCGGGTGCTGGGAATGAGTCCCGGCCAGACCGTGCTGGTCGACGACGGGACGGAGGTGCGCTACAGCCAGGCGGAATGGATCGATCCTGCCGAGCCGTCGCGTCCCGTCGCCCCCAGTGACAAGGAGGCCGTTGCCGAGCCGGACCTGTCCGAGCCGCTGCTGCCCCTGTTCGACGAACAGCTCACGGACGAGGACCGGGCTCTCGTCGAGTCGGAACTCCAGCTCATGGCTCCGCTGCTGATGCAGGCGAACCTGGGGCGGCACCTGATCACCCAGAACACCTATCTCGACAAGCCGGTCGGCCCGCACAGGTTCGCTGTCCACCTGCGCGGCTTCGACGCCTCCGGTGAGGCGGATGACGGCCGAACCTTCGTGTTGAACTTCAACAACGGCCGTTTCGAGGAGCAGCCGCTGGACCTCCGCGACTGCCTGTTCTCCGTGCCGTCCGGCATCGACGTCAACGCTGTGGACCTTGTCGCCGTACTCCGGGGCAGGATCCACATCTGGGAACTCGCGGTCAGCCGCATGCGCCAGTGGTACCTGTGCGAGAAGATGGACAGCCCCGTGGGCTTCCTGTACGGCTACTACAGCGAGCAGGTGCGGCCGGAACTGGCCGCCGAGCTCTACCGCAACGTACGGGCCCTTGCGTGGCGATAGTGGTCGTGGGTCCACCTGCCGCAGGCAAGTCGACTGTCGCTGGTGTCCTGGCCGCTCGCCGGGGCCTGGAGGTCGCCTGCTTCGACGAGGATCCTCCGCGCTGGTACGGAAGGTTCGGATACACCGAGCAGGCCGCCGATGACGCGTACGCCAGCGGTGGCCTTTCCGCTTGGCACGCCTATACCGCCCGCTACGAGGTGCGTGCACTGGCTGAGGCGGTCACGGCCACCGAGGGGGTGGTCGACACGGGCGGGGGCGTCGCCCTCCAGCGCGGCGGGTCGATCGAGGAACGTATGCTCCGTAGCGCCCTCGACCGGGCGGATTTCGCCGTCCTGGTCTGTCCTCATCTGGAGGATCCGGATCAGGCGGCAGATGTTCTGGCGCAACGTCTTCTGTCCCGTGAACCGGGTGGCATGCCGGGCGACTGGCACCAGCCGGACGGTGTTGCGCTGCTCCAAGGTCTGATCCGGGCTTCGCTGGCGCTGAAGGAGAGCGTGGACCTGCTGATCGACACGGCCAACGGCGAATTTCATGAGCGGCATCGGCTACGGCCCGCTACTTCCGAGGTAACTTGATGTTCAACGCGTCCCTTCTCACTCCGCTGCGGTTGCCGAAGTTCCGGCGGGTCTGGATCGGCCAGCTCACCAACGTCGTCGGTGACGCCCTCTACACCGTGGCGGTCGCGCTGTTCCTGCTGCCACGCGAGGATGCCGCTCAGGCGGTGGGTCTGGTACTCGGGATGACGGCTCTGGGTGGCGTCGTCTCGCTGTTGATCGGCGGTGCCCTGGCGGACCGGCACCGCCGCTCTCGCATGATCATCATTTCTGACCTGATCCGCGCCGCCGCCGTTCTGGGCATCATCCTCGTCGGCAACGACGCGCCGCTGGTGGTGCTCGGCGTGCTGGCCGCGGTGCTCGGCATCGGCAGCGGTTTCTACCGTCCCGCGTACGGGGCGATCCTGCCGTCGCTGGTGCCCGAGGAGATGTTGGCGAGCGCCAACGGCCTGCGGTCCCTGGTGAACCGCTTCGGTGTCATCGTCGGCGCCGCGCTCGGCGGGGCCGTGGCAGCGGCGTTCAGCCCGACCTGGGCGCTCGGAATCAACATCGTCACCTTCCTCGTCAGCATCGTCACGCTGCTCCGACTGAATGAGCCAGCGCCCAGTCCGGAGGGCCAGGGCTCGTCGCTCGCAGCCGACATCAAGGACGGTTTCGCGTACGTCATCCGGCTGCCGTGGATGGCCGGTGTGATGCTGCAGGGCACGTTGCACATGGCGATGGTGGCGGCACCCGTCGCGGTGATGCTGCCCATCCTGACCGGGCCCGAGGGCTGGTTCGGCTACATCTCGGCGGCTGAGGGGGGCGGGGCCTTCCTGGGCGCGATGCTGGCCTCGTCGATCCGTACGCGTTCGCCGGGCTGGGTGGCGACCTTCGTGCTGCTGCTCCAGCTTCCGCAGACCGTCCTGCTGGCGATGGACGGGCATCCGGCGTTGATTCTCGTCGCCTCCGCGCTGACCGGGTTCGGACTGGCCACGTTCGCGGTGCTGTGGACCACCGCTCTGCAGAGGACCGTCCCGCGTGGGCGGCTCGGGCGGGTGTTCTCCATCGATCAGCTGACCGTCTTCGGTCTGATGCCCGTGGGATACCTCCTTGCCGGCTGGCTCCTGGAGAGGCTGGGTCCCGCCACCCTGGGTTGGGTGGCGACGGTGATCCTGGTGGTGTCGACCCTGATGGTGCTTCCGCTGCCAGGGCTGCGCCGGCTGGGCATGGAGGAGGAACGGGTGCCCGATCTGGCGGTCGAGGGTGTGGGGCGATGAGCGGAACCGGGCGGCACCCGGAAGCCAATCGTCTCCTCGGCCTGGAACCGGTGCTCTACAGGGACCTGCCGATGATGGTGGCGCCCGCCCCCGCCGACACGGAAGTCGCCGTGTGGTGGCCCCAGCCGAACGAGATGCCCTCGCT
Source organism: Micromonospora sp. NPDC007220 (assembly GCF_040634035.1). Taxonomy (NCBI): domain Bacteria; kingdom Bacillati; phylum Actinomycetota; class Actinomycetes; order Micromonosporales; family Micromonosporaceae; genus Micromonospora; species Micromonospora sp. NPDC007220. The sequence goes on from NZ_JBEYEU010000022.1 coordinate 81,572, forward strand.
CACCGCATCCTGGCGGGACGCCACCGCCACCCGGCTGCTGCACGCCGTCTACCTGTCCGAGGCTGACGGAGAACCGCGGTGAAGGCCATCTTCGAGGGTGGCCGCAGCTGGCGCGTCCACTCCACCGGCGGGGTCAGGGTGGCGGTGGACCCGGCCTGGCTCGATGACGTGGGATGGACCGACTCCTACCGCTACGTGTTCCACCCACCCAGACACCTCGACCACGGCGCGATGCCGCCGGTCGACGCGGTGGTCATCACCGGTGCCCGCCCGGAACAGCTGGACCTGCAGACGCTCCACGAGCTCGATCGGCAGGTGGTGGTGGTGGTGAGCCCGCTGCTGCCGGCGGTGGCCGCCGAAGCGATCGAGGTCCTGGGGTTCGTCGCGATCCGCGGGTACGTCGACCACGACGTCTCCGTCGGTGACCTCGTGCTGCGATTCGTGGCGCCGGCGCCGGTCAGTACCGCGGCCCTGCCGACCGCCGGGCTGATGGTCCGCGAAACCGGCTGCCCATCGGCGTTCTACCTGCGCGGCGACGGTCCCTGTCGAGCCGATGGAGTGCCTTCGGACGAGGGCTCGGTGTTCGAGGTGCGCCACGGCGGGGCCGAGCGGGCGCCCGCGTCAGATGGCGACGGGCTGCACCTTGGCAGCGGCGTGCGGCACCCGGCGGTCGACCGGTCGGTGTTCGACGGTTGGGTGGCGCAGGGCTCCGGGCCCGGGGCCGCCGCACCGTGCGTGGTCCGTGCCGGTGACGCCTGGGACATCGACGTGGTCGTGAAGCCGGCAGCCGCCGCGGAGTGGGTCTCGCCCGGCCACGAACAGGAGCTGGGTGAGCTCGTGCTCCCCCTGTCCGCACGGCCGAGAAGCGACCGCGAAGGACGCGACCGCCACGAACTCGTGCTCGACGAGCTTCCCGGCCTGGCGAGGGACCTGACGCTGTACCCGCCGGGCGGTCCACGGCGCGCGCACTGGGCGCAGGGCACCCACGACGGCCTCGGGCCCAAGACCTTCCTGCTCACCCTCATCGAAGGTCCGGCGGGTACCCGCTGCCAGTACGCGCTCGACGTCACGCGGTCCGGGTTCGTGCCGTTGTATGAAGCCGCCGAGACGGCCCGGGACCGGTTCCCGTGTGGACTCACCCTCTGCTTCGACGATTTCGTCGCCATCCTGCGAGGTGAGCTGTACGCCGCGGACGTGTTCGCGTCGTCCCACGTGTGGAGCCGTGACGCGGATCCCGAAGACGTCCGGCGGACACTGGCGGACCTGTTCAGCGTCGCCCGACCGCAGCTCCTCAGACGTGTGCTGATATCCCAGGCCAACGCGCTCGTGGCCGGGTGGGCGCCAGCGGCACTGCTCGAGGTGCGGGAACCGGGTGGGACCTCATGACGGTATCGATCAGCCGCGTCTCGTCCGTCGTCATCTTCTCCGAGGAATGGCTTGCGATCGCGCACTGGTGGGCCAACCTCACGCGGCAGCCGCTGGTCCGCTTCCCCCGTTCGGCGTCGATCGACCTGGCCGGGGTAGAGATCGTGTTCTCCCCGACGGACGAACGCAATCCTCCCGGCGGTTCGCCGCTGCCGTACCTGTGGGTGGCGGACTTCAACGACGCCCGCCGTGAACTCGCCAACCGGGGCTGCCTGGAGATACACCGGCCGCTGGCCGTGCAGGGTGGCCGGCAGATCACCCAGTTCCGCGATCCCTTCGGCAACATCTTCGGCATCGAGGGCGCCCTGTCCGGGCCGGACGAGCTGTGGCCGGAGGTGGTGCAGGAGATGCGGGAGCTGAGGGAACTCTATGAGTGAAGGCGCCCGCGTCGCGGCGACCTGGAGGGTGGCCGACGTCGACCCACCCGCTGCACCGCCGAGGGAGCACCTCGCCCGGCACCACGGGCAGACCCGCAGCGACCCGTGGCAGTGGATGGAAGACCTGTTCACCCCCGAGGTCTTCGCCGTCGTCCAGGCCAACAACGCCTACACCACGGCGATCCTGGAGCCGCTGGAGAGCACGGCCGCAGACGCTGAGGCGCAGATCAGGTCCTGGACGCCGCAGGGCACGCGCTCGGTGCCCGTCGCGAAGGGGCAGTGGCTCTACTACAGCCGTACGGCCGATGGATCCGCGGCGGTGCTCCGCTGCCGCAGCCTGGTCGACCCCGACTCGGGCGAGGCCGTGCCACAGACCGAACAGGTCGTGCTCGACGAGGCCGCGCTGTCAGCCGGGCAGCCGCACTTCGCGCTCGGTGTCTACGACGTCTCGCCGGACGGTCGGCTCCTGGCGTACGCCGTCGACCTTGTCGGCGACGAGCGGTTCCACCTGCGTTTCCGGGACGTCGCCGCCGGCTCCGAGCTGCCCGTCCAGGTCGACGGGGTCACGTACGGCGGCGCCTGGGACGCCGCCGGCGAGCACTACTTCCACCTCGTCACGGACGCCACCGGCCGGGCCTTCCAGGTATGGCGTCTCACGCTGGCGACGGGCGAGCGGACCCTGGTGTACGAGGAGCCGGACGAGTCGTCGTGGCTCACCGTCGACCTGTCACGTAGTGAGAGGTACGTCTTCATCGAGTCGGACAGCCACGTCGGCAACCAGATCTCCGTGATCGACGCGCTGGCGCCACGGTCCGAACCGTTCCTCCTGGGGCCGGCACGACGTGCCGGCACGCATCTCCAGGCCGACCACCGGGAGGGGCAGTTCTGGATCCTGGCCAACTCCGGTGACGAGACCTCCCGGCTGTGGCACTGCCCGGCCGGGGCCCCGGCAGAGCCGACCGAGGTGGTGTTCGGCGACGCGCGGGAGACGAAGCTGCTGACCGTCGACGCGTTCGCCGGACACGTGGTCCTGCAGACGTACTCGCCCGGCCACCGGGGGATACGGGTCATCGACGCCGACAACGTCGTGACCGACCTGGCGCTACCCGCCGCGACGACGTGGGTGAGTGTGAACGGCAATCCGGACCACCACTCGCGGCTCGTACGGTTCACCGCCTCCTCGGTCGTCTGCCCGCCGATCACCGCGGCGTACGACCCGCACAGCCGCAGCACCGACATCGTGGACAGGGCGGTGGTTCTCGGTTGGGATCCGGCCAGGTACGAACAACTCGACCTGGTGGCCCACGGCCGTGACGGGACGGCGGTGGCGTTGACCGTGGTGCGGCAACGTCGCAGCGCTGGTGCGCCGCCACCGGGCGCGGTGCTCGAGGTCTACGGTGCCTACGGTGCCGTCGTACCGCTGGACTTCGATCCCGCGCGGCTGCCGTTCCTCGACCGTGGCGGCATCTACGCGTTCGCTCATGTCCGCGGTGGGGGAGAGGGGCCACCCGGTTGGCACGAGGCTGGCCGTGGCGAGCACAAGGCGACCAGCGTGAACGATTACCTGGCCTGCGTGGAGGCACTCGTCCGAACCTGTGACCTGCCACCGGGGCGCGTCGTCGCCAGCGCCGCGTCCGCCGGTGCCCTCGTCGCGGCTGCCGCCTGCAACACCTCGCCGGAATCGTTCGCCGGGCTGGTGCTCGACGTTCCGTTCCTCGACCCGCTCGGCACCCTGCTCGACTCCGAGGCGGCGCTCACCACTGTCGACCGGGCGGAGTGGGGCAACCCGCTGGCCGACGCGCGCGCCTACGCCGCCATCAGCGCCTACGCGCCCTACGACAACATCTCTTCCCGCGAGTACCCGCCGGTGCTGGTGTTCGCCGCGCTGAACGACAGCAGGGTCGGGGCGCACGAAGCGCTCAAGTACGTGTCCCGCCTGCGCGAGCAGGCCCACGGCGGACCGTTCCTGCTGTCGACGGACCTGTCAGCCGGCCACGGCGGCAGCACCGACCGCGACGCACGTAAGCGAAAGGCGGCGCTCGTCTGCGCCTGGGCACTGAAGGCACTCCACCAGGTGCCGTGACGCCTCCTCCTGAAAGGACCCGCTCGTGTCGAGACGACCAGTTCCACCCCCGGATCGCCTGCTCGCGGGGATGCACGGCGAGGCGGACCACAGAGGGTTCCTCGCCACACACGTGGCGTTCCGGGACGAGACCGGAGCACCCGTGCTCAAACTCGTGGACACCGGCAAGTCCGTGCTCTGCATGGTGGAGCGGCGGTGTCAGGCGTGCGGGTTCGACATCGCCCGTGACGACCTGATCATTTTCGTCGGATACAGCGAAGATGTGACCTTCAAGGAGCCGCCCCTGCACCTCGACTGCGGTGTCTACTCGCTCGGCATGTGCCCGGCCCTCATCACCCGTCATCGCCGCGAACAGCTGCGCATCGTGGTCTGCCGGGACTACGAGTTCCTACCGAAGAGCGAAGGCCGACCGCCCCGGTGCCGGCCGCTACCCGGGGCCGACGAACACGGCCGCGAGGCGCCCCCCGTCGAGTACACCGTGGAGGAACTCCACCGGATGCTCGCCGAACGGGCGTCGGGCCAGCACGAGTGATCATCCGATCGGCATCACGGAGCCGGTGAGCAGGTCGGCCACCTCCGCCGGCAGCTCCAGGTCGACGCTGGCGAGCTGGGCCCGTACCTGGTCGGCGTCACGTGCGCCGAGGAGCACACCGGCGACTCCCGGGCGGTCGCGAACCCAGGCCAGCGCCACCTCGGCGCAGCTGCGGCCCAGCGCCCCCGCGACGAGGTCGAGTACCTCGATCGCCGCCGGCACCTCGGGAGCGGACAGGAAAGGCGCGATGAACGGCGAGTATCGGGGGTCAGCACCTCTGGTACCGGGCGGCACACCCCGGTGATACTTGCCCGTCAGGACCCCGCTGGCCAGTGGCGACCATGCCAGCACCCCCGCACCGTACGCACGGACCCGCTTCGCGACGGCTTCGGCCGCCCGAACCAGCAGCGAGTACTGGAGCTGCACCCCGCTGATCGGCATGCCGATCCGCTCCGCGACCGCGAATGCCTCGTCCACCTGGCGGGGCGTGTAGTTGCACACCCCCACCGCCCTGGCGCGGCCCGAATCACGTGCGACACGTAGCGCCTCGACGCTTGCCGACAGCGGGGTCGCGTCGCTCCAGGCGTGCAGCTGCCACAGGTCGACATGGTCCGTACCGAGACGCCGCAGCGACGCGTCGAGCTGGGCCAGCAGGGCATCGGGGGTGGTGTCCACGCCGTTCGCGGTCACGCCGGCCTTGGTGCTGACGACGACGGCGTCACGCGGCACCGACGCGAGCAACCGGCCGAGGATGCGCTCGGCGTTACCGTCCGTATAGACGGCTGCGGTGTCGACGAGCGTGCCGCCCGCATCGAGGAAGCACCACAACTGCTCCCGTGCGGAGTCCTCGTCGGTCTCGTGGCCCCACGTCCACGTGCCCAGGCCGTAGCCGGAGACGGCCAACCCGCCCAGGGGCCTCAGCTGCATCCTCTGCCACTCACACCGGCACGCCGCAGCGGCGGCGCAGGTCGGCGGGGAGCGCATCGACCACCCCGCTGCTCACCAGATCGGACCGGAACCGCTGTGCCAGGTCGTCATTGGTGGCCGTCCGTTGCCGCACCACCGGAGACGTCACCACGGACTGCCGGGGAAGGCCGAGGTACTCAAGGACACCGTTGACCGAGCCAGCCAGATCGTCGTCCAGCTCCTCGTAACTCAGGGTGTAGGGTGCCGTGTCGCGCTCGGCGAAGAACGGGCTCCACCCGTGCTCGATGACCGCCAACGCCTGCAGGGTGTCCAACAGGACGTCGAAGTCGTAGGCCGGGGTCCCCGCCACGGCGTCGCGAAATTCGTCGTCGTCGGTGTGGCCCGTCCCGGCCCAGCGCACGTATTCCTTGGTCACCGCGGCGAGATAGCTGGACACCGTCTGCAGGACCAGGTCGTCGCGGTAGAGGCGGATGAACCGTACATCCTGCCGGCCATCGAGAACGGCGAGTGGATCGACACCGAGGTTGTCACGCGACCACTCGACCTGATTCCAGTGCAGCTTGAGGGCGAGCACTCCGCCGCTGTCCGCCTCGGCGCGCACTCTGCGGAGATACGCCGACGGGTCCGTCAGCCGCGGCTCGTCCATCGTGGATTGCGGTGCCCGCAGGTCCCAGGTGCCGGCCAGATGGTGGATGCGTGGACGGCCGAACCACTCCCGCGGTGAGCCGGCGCCCCGAACGCGCCCCAATGCCTCGCAGAGGTAGGTGCTGCCGACGCGCGGAGTGGCGCAGACAACGTAGGTCAGCGACACCGGCGACCTACTTGATCGCGATGATGGCGAGAAGAAAGCCCAGGCGGGCGAGCGCGTTGACGCCGGTCGTCCCCGGCTCCACGGGAACCCGCTCGATCACGATTCGCCGGTAGTGGCTGTAGAGTTTTTCCTGTTGAACCTCGTCGATGGTCGGCAGGATCCAGAACAGCGCGACGGCGGCCCCCGGCTTGAGGTGCGATGCCGCCTCGACGAGGAAGGAGACATTCTCGTCGACCAGGGCGGGCACATCCTCGGCGTAGGTGTCGAAGAAGATCCCGTCGGCCTCCGCGAACAGGCCTGCCTGATTCTGCCAATAGTCGTGCACGGGCCGGATGTCAGCCTGGGGGCGCTCGGCCCGCCACTGCCGCAGGCGCTCGAACATCTCCGGGTGGGGTTCGATGATGGTGTGGCGCTCGATCTTCTGGTCCTGGAGAGCACCTGCGGAGATCCCCATGCCGAAGCCGACCTCGATGATGCGGGTCCGCTCCAGGTTCGCGAGCAGGATCTCTGCCATCCGTTGCATGAGCGGGGTCTCCCACCGCTTCATCACCTTGTAGTGGTCGTCGACGACGAGTTGATCGGCTTCAAGACGCGAGGGGAGGCGATGCCAGCCTGAATCGGGCTTCACGGCAGCCAAGTTAGCACCATCCGCGCCGGCGCGTGGGGCACCGATGCCGGCGCTCCGGGCGAGGTCGGCGGGCATTGCCGAACAATTCCCGGGGGCGGGTGCCGACGGTGGGCGGCGATGAGCCCAGAAGACGCACCTCGATGCATGGCTCTTATTTCAGTTCGTGCCGGGACGCCACAGGAACGTGGCGTGCGGCCGAATTCGAACGACGTGTACCAGGTTCCGCGATCCGAATGTGGACCGGTCGAGGGAGTGGGCTCGACCGGTGGGCTCAGCGCGTCGGGACCAGCAGGGCGTGCAGGGCCTGCGGATCCGTCACCTCGGGCAGGTCGCGGGCGGCGAGCCAGGCCGCGGCGGCGGCGCCGTCGCCGGCGCTGTGCAGCGGCGCGTCGGGCCACCGCCGGCCGACCTCGACCCGGACCGCCGCGGCGAGCGGGGTGTCGCCGGTCAGCAGGCCGCCGCCGAACACGATGGGGGAGACCTCACCCGCCGGGCGGATCCGCGCCGCGCTCTCCGCCAGGTGCGCGGCGGCCTCGTCGATGAGCCCACAAGCGACCGGCTCGTCGTCGACGGCGGCGGCGACCACGAGGGGCGCGAGCCGGGCCAGTTCCACGGGGGGGCGCCGGGTCACCGTCTGGACCAGGGCGTCGACGGTGTCCCGGGGGCGGGCCGCCACCTCGGCGGAGCCGAGCAGTTCGGTGAGCACCCCGGTCGCCAGCCGGCCCGGTGCGTGCCCCCGGTCGAGGTCGGCCAGCAGCCGGCGGACCGCCTCCCGGCCCAGCCAGAAGCCCGAACCCGCGTCGCCGAGCAGCCAGCCGTGACCGTCGGCGACCCGGTCCAGCCGCAGCTCCCGGACCCCGGCGGCGATCGCCCCGGTGCCGGCGATCAGCACCGTGCCGTCCGGGCTGGCGGTGCCCGAGGCGTACGCGACCAGCGCGTCGCCGTGCACCGCGTAGGGGCAGCGCAGGCCGGCGTCGTGCCAGGCCCGGTCGAAGGCGTCGCGGCCCGCCGGATCGGCGAGCAGCCGGCCCGCCCCGGCCAGCCCGATCGTGCCGCCACGCACCCGGGCGGGATCGACGCCGGCGAGCGCCTCCCGCAGGGCGGCCAGCAGTTCGCCCGCAGCCCGTTCGGCACCGTGGCTGGTGGGGTTTCCGCCGCCCGCCCGGCCACTGCCCAGCCGCCGCCCGTCGAGGGTCAGGGCGGTCGCCCGGGTGGACGTACCCCCGACGTCGAGGCCGACCACGACGCTGTCGGACATCCGCACCCACCTCTCGATCGACGCCGCGTTCATGCTGGTCGGCCCGGCGGCGGTGGGCAAGGGGCGGACAGGCTCGGGAGCCGTGCGCCAGGTAACAGTTTGAAAACTTCGCCCGCAGCCTTGACACGGAGGGGCCTTTAGTAAGAACTTTTACCACTAACAGTTAACACTCTTTTCCGAAAGGTGCCCCATGGTTGATCACGAGGTGGACACCTCCGCGGGGACCGCGGTGGTCGACGCCGGCGCGGTCGATCGGCGGGGTGCGCTCGGGGTCGGCTCCGACGGCGTGCTGGCGCGGGTCCGGGCCGGCGCGGGCGAGCTGACGGGGGCACTGCGCCGCGTCGCCGAGCACGTGCTCAGCGACCCGGAGGCCGCCGCCCGGGCGACCATCGTGGAGTTGGCCGAGCGCAGCGGCACCTCCCCGGCGACGATCACCCGGTTCTGCCGGGCGATGGGCTTCGACGGCTACGCCGACCTGCGACTCGGCATCGCCGCGGAGACCGGCCGGGCCCGTTCGGCGGGCTGGAACGTCGACATCGGCCGCGAGATCCAGCCCAGCGACCCCCTCTCCCGGGTGCTCGACCAGATCATGGCCGCCGACACCCGCGCCATGCACGACACCGCCGCGCTGCTCGACCTCGCCGAGGTGGAACGGGCCGCCGTCGCCATCGCCGGGGCGTCGAGGGTGAACATCTTCGGGGCCAGCGGCAGCGCCCTGGTCGGCGAGGAGATGCAGTTCAGCCTGCACCGCATCGGGGTGGCGGCCTGGGCCTGGAACGACGTGCACGAGGGCCTCGCCAGCGCGGCCCTGCTGCGCCAGGGCGACGTGGCACTGGGCATCTCGCACACCGGCCAGACCCGGGAGACCATCGAGATGCTCGCCGAGGCGGGCAGCCGGGGCGCGACCACCGTGGCGCTGACCGGGTTCCCGCGCTCGCCGCTGGCCGAGCTGGCCGACATCGTGCTGCTCACCGCGAGCCAGGCCACCACCTTCCGCCCCGACGCGCTCTCCGCCCGGCACCCGCAGCTGGTCGTGCTCGACCTGCTCTACATCGCCGTCGCCCAGCGCACCCACGACCGCGCCCACGCGGCCTTCCGGCGTACCGCCCAGGCCGTCGACGGGCACAAGGCCGCGAAGGGGGCCACCGCATGATCAGCGCCCAGGGGTACGCCGACGCCGTCCGCCCGGTGCTCGACCGGCTCGTCGACGCCAGCGCCGACGCGATCGGCGCCGCCGCCGACCTGATCGCCACCAGCCTGCGCTCCGGCGGGGTGCTCCAGGCGTTCGGCGCCGGCCACTCCGAGGCGTTCGCCGCGGAGCTGGTCGCCCGGGCCGGCGGCCTGGTGCCCACCAACCGGCTCTCCCTGCACGACCTGGTGCTGCACGGCGACGCGCCGCGGGACGTGCTCGCCGACCCGAAGCTGGAGCGCGACCCCGCCATCGCCCACCAGCTCTACGCGCTGGCGGCCCCGCAGCCGCGGGACGTGTTCGTGGTGGCGTCGCAGTCCGGCATCAACGGCTCGGTGGTCGAGCTGGCGACGCTGGTCACCGGACGCGGCCACCCGCTGATCGCGGTCACCTCGGTCGCGCACACCGCACGGGTCGCCCCGCGGCACCCGTCCGGCCGGCGCCTCGCCGACCTCGCCGACGTCGTGCTGGACAACGGCGCGCCGTACGGCGACGCACTGCTGCCGCTCGAGGGCGGCGGCGCGGTCTGTGCGGTCTCCTCGGTCACCGCGGCGCTGCTGGCGCAGCTGCTGACCGCCGAGGTCGTACGACGGTTCCACCAGGCCGGGGAGGTACCCCCTATCTACCTCTCCGCCAACGTCCCCGGCGGGGACGAGCACAACCACGCCCTCGAGTCGAGGTACGCCGGGCGCCTCCGGCGGACCGCCTGACCCGAACATCCCAAGGAGAGACGACGATGTCGATTACCCCCGACAACCCGGCCGACCTGAGCCGCCGGACCGTGCTGCGCCGGGCCGCCGCCGTGGGTCTGCTCGCCACCCCGGCCGTAGGCCTGCTGAGCGCCTGCGCGACCAGCGGCGGCGACGAGAAGAACGAGCAGGTCGCGGACGGAAAGAAGAGCGCCACCAACCCGCTCGGGGTGGCCGAGGACGCCCCCATCGAGGTGGTCATCTTCAACGGTGGCTACGGCGAGAAGTACGCCACCGACGTGCACCAGCCGCTGTACAAGAAGGCGTTCCCGAAGGCCGAGATCAAGCACCAGTCGACCCAGGCCGTCTCCACCGTTCTCCAGCCGCGGTTCGCCTCGAGCAACCCGCCGGAGTTCGTGAACAACTCCGGCGAGAAGATGATGGACTTCGGCGCCCTGGTCGCCGACGGCCAGCTCCAGGACCTCACCGAGCTGTGGGACGCCCCGTCGGTCGACGACCCGAACAAGAAGGTCCGCGACACCGTGGTGCCGGGCACCGTCGACGTCGGGTCCTTCAACGGCAAGCCGTACGTCCTGTACTACGTCTCCACCGTCTTCGGCATCTGGTACTCGGGCAAGCTGTTCAAGGACAACGGCTGGGCGCCGGCGAAGGACTGGTCCGAGTTCACCGCCCTGCTCGACAAGATCAAGGCCAAGGGCATCACCCCGTACGGCTACGCCGGTGCGAACGCCGCGTACTACCAGTGGAACGTGATCCTCACCCACGCGGCGAAGATCGGCGGCACCGACGTGCTGAAGAACATCGACAACCTGGAGGACGGCGCCTGGCAGCAGGACGCGGTCAAGCAGGCTGCCACGGCGTGGGCCGAGATCGGCGCCAAGTACGTCGACAAGAGCTTCGAGGGGCTCAAGCACACCGACGTGCAGCTGCGGCAGAACCAGTACAAGCTGGCGTTCTACCCCAGCGGCGACTGGCTGGAGGGCGAGCAGAAGAAGGACACCCCGTCCGGCTTCGACTACCAGCTGATGCCGGTGCCGAGCCTGTCCGCCTCGGACAAGCTGCCGGCGACGGCGCTGCGGGCGACCGCCGGTGAGGGCTACTTCGTCTCGGCCAAGAGCAAGAACCCCAAGGGCGGCCTGGAGTACATGCGCCAGATGCTCTCGGTGGCCGGCGCGAAGGGCTTCACCGAGACGGTCAAGGCCCCGACCGTGGTCACCGCCGGCTCGGAGGGCTTCGCCTTCCCGCCCGGCGTGGCCAGCTCGCAGGCCGCGCTCAAGGCCGCCGGCCAGGACGTGTTCAACATCTACTTCGACGGCTGGTACAAGGAGCTCGACACGGAGGTCCGCACGGCCACCAACGAGCTGATGTTCGGCCGGATCAAGGCGGACGCCTTCGTGGAGCGCATCCAGAAGCGTGCCGACGCGATCAAGAAGGACAGCTCCATCACCAAGTTCAAGCGCTGATCGGGGCGTGAGGGTCATGCGGCACGGCAAGTATCCGTTCGTGATCGGGTTCCTCTTCGTCCCGGTCACGCTGTACGTGGTCTTCGTCATCGCGCCGTACGCGCAGGCGTTCCAGATCTCGATGACCAACTGGCGGGGGTTCTCCGCCCCGCAGTGGGTGGGCTTCGACAACTACCGGAGGTTGTTCGACGACGACAACTTCTGGAAGGCCGTCCAGCACCACGGCGTACTGCTGCTTGCCCTGCCGCTGATCACCATCGCCATCGCGCTGTTCTTCTCGTTCATGCTCAACGTGGGCGGGAAGAGCAGCGGCGGGCAGCGCCAGGGAGTCTGGGGGTCGAAGTTCTACCGGGTGGTGTTCTTCTTCCCCCAGGTCCTGGCGGTGGCCATCATCGCGGTGCTGTTCCAGATGGTCTACCGGCCGAACGAGTCCGGCCTGATCAACGGTGTGCTGATGAAGCTCGGCTTCGACCCGGTGCTCTTCCTGATCCGGCCGAACCTGGCGCTCTGGTCGATCATCGCGGTGCTGGTCTGGCAGGCGGTCGGCTTCTACGTGGTGCTCTTCTCGGCGGGCATGGCCTCGATCCCGGGCGAGATCTACGAGGCCGCCGAGATCGACGGGGCGAGCCGGGTGACGCTCTTCTTCCGGGTCACCCTGCCGCTGCTCTGGGACACCCTCCAGGTCGCCTGGGTCTACCTGGGCATCGCCGCCTTCGACGCGTTCGCCATCGTCTCGGTGCTCTCCGTGGACGGCGGCGGCCCTGACGGCGCGACCACGGTGCTGGCCATGGAGATCTACCGCAACGCTTTCGTCTACTCGAAGTACGGCTACGCCTCGGCCATGGGCGTGGCGTTGTTCTTCCTCACCCTCACGTTCGCGGCGTTGACGCTGCGGCTGACCAAGCGGGAAAGCGTGGAGTACTGATGAACCCGCAGACGACGCTGCCGCCGACACCGGCGGCACTACCGCCGAAGAACGTCAAGCCGGGCGCCGCGGGCAAGCGCGGGGGCGGGGGCCGACGCTCGGAGGTACGGTTCTTCGCCAGCCTCGGGCACGTGGCGCTCGCGGTCTGGGCGGTGATCGTGATCGTGCCGATCCTCTGGACCTTCCTCGCCTCGTTCAAGAACACCACGGAGATCTTCAGCAGCCCGTGGACGCTCCCGGCGGAGCTGCGGTTCGAGAACTACGCCCGGGCGTGGACCAAGGCCAACGTCGGCCGATACTTCCTGAACAGCGTGATCGTGGTGACGTTCAGCGTCCTCGGCACCATGCTGTTCGGTTCGATGGCCGCGTACGTGCTGGCGCGTTACAAGTTCTGGGGCAACCGGGCGGTCTACTACCTGTTCGTCTCGGGGCTGGCGTTCCCGGTCTTCCTCGCCCTGGTGCCGCTCTTCTTCGTGGTGAAGAACCTGGGGCTGCTGGACACCCACACCGGGCTGGTGCTGGTCTACATCGCCTACTCGCTGCCGTTCACCGTGTTCTTCCTGACCGCGTTCTTCAAGACGCTGCCGACGTCGGTCGCCGAGGCGGGGATGATCGACGGCTGCTCGCACACCCGGCTGTTCTTCCAGGTGATGCTGCCGATGGCGAAGCCGGGCCTGATCAGCGTGGGGATCTTCAACATCATCGGCCAGTGGGCGCAGTACCAGCTGCCGCTCGTGCTGCTCTCCAACGCCAAGGAGAAGTGGGTGCTCACCCAGGGCATCGCGGACATCTCGGTGAACGCCGGCTACGAGGCCGACTGGTCCGGCCTCTTCGCCGCCCTGACCATCGCCATCCTCCCGATGATCATCGTGTACGCGATCTTCCAGCGCCAGATCCAGTCGGGCCTCACCTCGGGCGCGGTGAAGTAGACCCGGGCGGGTCAGGGGTGCCAGGAGCGCCACAGGGCGGCGTACGGGCCGTCGGCCCGGACGAGCTCGTCGTGACTGCCGAGCTCGGTGATCCGGCCGCACTCCAGCACCGCCACCCGGTCGGCGTCGTGAGCGGTGTTGAGGCGGTGCGCGATCGCGATGACGGTCCGCCCGGTGAGCAGGGCGGCCAGGGCCCGCTCGGTGCGCCGGGCGGTCGTCGGGTCGAGAGCGGCGGTCGCCTCGTCGAGGATCAGCGTGTGCGGGTCGGCGAGCACCAGCCGGGCCAGCGCGAGCTGCTGGGCCTCGGCGGCGCCGAGCTGGTGCGCCCCGTCGCCCAGCAGGGTGCCGAGGCCGTCGGGCAGGCGGGCGTGCCAGTCGGCGCCGACCGTGGCCAGCGCCGCGCGCATCCGGTCGTCGGAGGCGTCCGGGGCGGCGAACGCGAGGTTGTCGCGTAGCGAGCCGATGAACACGTGGTGTTCCTGGGTGACCAGGGCGATGCGCCGCCGGCGTTCGGCCGGGTCCAGGTCGGTGACCGGGCAGCCGCCGACGCTGACGACCCCCTCCCGGGGCGCGTCGATCCCGGCGAGCAGCCGCGCCAGGGTGGACTTCCCGGCCCCCGACGGCCCGACGAGCGCCAACCGTTCGCCGGGCCGCACCTCGAGGTCGATGCCGTGCAGCACGTCGGGTCCGCCGCCGTACGCGAACCGGGCTCCCCGGACGACCAGCCGCTCGTCCACCGGCGCGGCGGCCCGACCGGGCCGCTCCGGCGGCACCTGACCGACGCCGAGCACCCGGGCGAACGAGGCGAGGCCGCGCTGTGCCTGCTCGGTCCACATGAGGATCCGGTCCAGCGGGTCGATCGCCTGCTGAAGGTAGAGCGCGGCGGCGACCACCGCGCCGAGGGAGACCGCACCCCGCGCGAGCAGGAGGCCACCGACCAGCAGCAGCGCGGCCACGGGCAGCGGGTGACTGGCCTCCACCACGCTGAAGAACACCGTGCGCAGCGCCAGGGTCTTCCGCCGGGCGGCCCAGACCCGGGCTATGCGCGCGGTGCCGTGCCCGATCCGTTCGTCGGCGAGGCGCAGCGCCTCGACCGTACGGGCGCCCTCCGCAGTGCTCGTCAGCGTCTCGGTCAGCTCGGCGGCGACCGCCCCCTCGGCCAGGTACGCCGGGCCGGCGCGCCGCAGGTACCACCGGGTGACCAGGGCGATCGTCGGCAGCCCGGCCAGCGCGACGAGCCCGAGCAGCGGGTGCAGCAGGAAGACCGCCCCGAACAGCAGCACCAGCTGCACCGAGGCGATGACGATGACGGGCACCACGTCCCGGACCGTGAGGCCGACGGTGGCCACGTCGACCGAGCTGCGGGTGGCGAGGTCCCCGGCGCCGGCCCGCTCGACGACGCCGACGGGCAGGTTCAGCGTCCGCTCGACGAACTCCTCGCGCAGCCGGGCCACGGCCCGCTCGCCGAAGCGGTGGCCGGCGTACTGCGCGTAGCGCGACAGCAACGTCTGCACCAGCACGGCCCCAGCGATCGCCAGGGCGAACCGGTCGACGGTGGCGACGCCGGCCCCCGCGGACACCCGGTCGACGATGCTGCCGAGCAGCCACGGCGGAGCGAGCCCGGCGACCGTGGCGGCGGCGTGCAGCGCCAGCACGACTCCGACCGCGCGCCGGTCCCGGGCGATCAGGCCCCGGGTCGCCCGGCGCACTGTGGCCCGGTCGGCGACCGGCAGCCCGCTCACCGCAGCGCCTGCTCGGCGTCGGCGTCGCCACGGGCCACGAGCCGCCGGTAGCCCGGGTCCCGGTCGAGCAGGTCGGCGTGTGAGCCGGTGGCGGCGACCCGCCCCGCGACCAGGTGCGCGACCTCGTCGGCCCGTCCCAGCAGCAGCGGCGAGGTGGTGAGCACGACGGTGGTCCGTCCGGCCCGCGCGCGGCGCAGCCGCTCGGCGATGCGCGCCTCGGTGTGCGCGTCGACCGCCGAGGTCGGCTCGACGAGGATCAGCACCTCCGGTTCGGCGAGCAACGCCCGGGCCAACCGGACCCGTTGCCGCTGGCCGCCGGAGAGGGACCGGGCCCGGGTGTCCAGCGGGGTGTCGAGCCCGTCCGGCAGGGCGTCGACGACGTCCTCGGCCGACGCGGCGTGCAGGGCGGAGGTGATCCGCTCCCGGTCACCGTCGGGGCGAGCCCCGCGCAGCACCTCCCGCAGCGTCCCGGCGAACAGGTAGGCGTCGTGGTCGGCGACCAGGATGCGGGCCCGCACCTGGTCGAGTTCGACGGCGGTCAGCGGCACGCCGCCCCAGGTGGCGTCGCTGACGGCGTACCGACCGAGCCGGTCGGCCAGCGCGAGGGCGTCCGCCGGGTCGGCGGCGGCCACCGCGGTGAGGCGACCGGCCCGGACGGTCAACCCGCTCGACCGGTCGTGCAGGTCGGCGGGACCGCCGGGAGCCGGGACAGGGCCGGCTGGATCGCCGGGGGCCGCGACCGGGGTGGCGGGGCGGGCCGGCTGGCGGCTGCCGGGAACCGTCGCCGCGCGGGCACGGGCCGGCGTGTCGCGCGGCCCGCCCACGTTGTCCGGCTCGACGGCGAGCAGGGCGACGATCCGGCGGGCCGCGACCCGGCCCCGGATCAGTTGGTGGCCGCCCTCCAGCAGGAACCAGACCGGCACGACGAGAGTCGCGACGTAGCCGTAGACGGCGACCAGCTCCCCGACGCTGATGTCGCCGGTGACCGCCATCCGGGCCGACAGCCACACCACCGCCGCGAGGAACAGCCCGGGGACGGCCACCGTCGCCGCGTCGATCCAGCTGTTCACGGAACCCACGCGGTATCCCTCGACGAGCAGGTCGCGGGAGCGGGCCGCGTACCGGCGGGCGAACAGGCCCCGGCCACCCACCCCGGCGAGCACCCGCAGCCCGGCCACGATGTCGCCCGACCGGGCGGTCAGCTCACCCTGCTGCTGCCGGTAGACCGACTCCGCCCGCTCCAGCCGGCGCAGCAGGGGAGCGACGACCAGGACGACCGACGGCACGCCCACCAGCACGCAGAGCGCGAGCAGGGGCGAGATCGACCAGAGCACGACGGCGACGACCAGGTATGCGACCACCGCGCCGATGCCGGGCCCGGTCACCGTCATCACCTGCGCCGCCCGGTCGATGTCGGTGCCGCCGACCGTGGCCACCTCGCCCGCTGCGGCCCGGCGTGGCAGCACGGCGCCGACCCGGGACAGCCGGCGGAGCACCACGGCGGCGGAGCGCGCCTTCGCGTCCTCCCGGATGAAGGTCATCGTGCGGTGCCGCATGATGCCCAGCCAGGACAGCGCGACGCCGGCGACGACGATCGCCGCCACCCACAGGGCCAGGGCCCGGTTGTCGCCGGCCCGCAGTCCGTCGTCCACGGCGCGGGAGATCAGGTAGGGCCGGACCGCCAGGCCGGTCATCCAGGCCGCGCCGAACAGGCTGCCGCGCAGCACCCGCCACGGCTGGCAGCGGACCAGCCACCACAGGTACCGCATCGGCCCCCGGATGTCCGGGGTGCCGGGCTCGGGATGGGGGATCCGTGGTGGCACCGGTCAACGCTAGCGAGCCGGGCACCGCCGCACCGCCCCGTTTCCGCCGTACCGCGCCGTCGTTTCGTCGCTGGCGCCTGCGGCCGACCCGTCCCGGCGCGGGGGCACGCCGGGGTGGTTGGTGGGTGGAGTGTCGCAGGGGCGAGGCAGAATCACATCCGTGCTGGTGGCGGTGGTCTCGGACGAGCGGGGCGGGGGAGCGCTGCAAACCCTCGACGCCGCGGGGCAGCCCGTCGGCCCGGTGCAGCCGGTCACCGACCTGGCCGCGGCCGTCGCGGCGCGCGAGGCGGCGGACCGGCCGCGCTGGGTGTGGGCCTCCGGCGCGACCGTCTACCCGGCGCTGCTGCGCGCCGGGGTGCGGGTCGAGCGCTGCCACGACGTCGAGCTGACCGAGACCCTGCTGCTCGGCCACGCCGGCCGCTGGGGCGAGCCCCGTTCGTTCGCGGCGGCCTGGGCCCGGCTGACCGACACGCCGGTGCCGGCCGACCCGCCGCCCCGGCCGGCCGCGCCACCCGGCCACGGGCAGGCCGCGCTCTTCGACGCCCTGCCCGGCCCGCCGGGCCCCGGCGTCGAGGCACTGACCCGGGTGTACGCCGACCAGCTCGCCCGGATCGCCGCCACCGAGCATCCCGGCCGGTTCCGGCTACTGGTCGCCGCCGAGTCGGCCGGCGCGCTGATCGCCGTGGAGATGGGGGCCGCGGGGCTGCCCTGGCGGGCCGACGTGCACGACCGACTCCTCGCGGAGCTGCTCGGTGAGCCGTCGCCGGTGGGCGGCCCGCCCCGCCGGCTGGCCGAGCTGGCCGCGCGGATCGCCGACGCGTTCGGCGTACGCCAGCTGCACGCCGACTCCCCGGCGGAGCTGTTGCGGGCGTTCGCCCGGGCCGGGGTGGAGCTGCCCAACACCCGGGCCTGGGTGCTGCGCGGGGTGGACCACCCGGCGGTGCCGCTGGTCCTGGAATACAAGGAGCTCTACCGGATCTGGACGGCGCACGGCTGGGCCTGGCGCGACGCCTGGGTGCGCGACGGCCGGTTCCAGCCGGAGTACGTCCCGGGCGGGGTCGTCTCCGGCCGCTGGGCCACCCGGGGCGGCGGCGCGTTGCAGATCCCCAAGGTGATCCGGCGGGCGGTGGTGGCCGATCCGGGCTGGCGGTTCGTGGTGGCCGACGCCGGCCAGCTGGAGCCGAGGGTGCTCGCCGCGGTCTCCGGCGACGCCCGGCTCGCCGCCGCCGGTGGTGCCGGCGACCTCTACGCCGCCCTCGCCCAGGACGCCTTCGGCGGCGACCGGCCCCGGGCCAAGGTGGCGCTGCTCGGCGCGATGTACGGGCAGACCGGCGGGGCGGCGGTGCCGGCGCTGGCGGTGCTGCGGCGCAGCTACCCGACGGCCTTCGGCTACGTGGAGGCGGCGGCCCGCACGGGGGAGGCCGGCGGGCTGGTGCGCTCCTGGCTGGGGCGCACCTGCCCGCCCGGCACGGCCGGGTTCGGCGACCCCGACGCCGACCTGCCCGACGGCGGCGACGATCCGCAGTCGCCGCGGGCGCGGGCGGCCCGGTCCCGGGGACGGTTCACCCGCAACTTCGTCATCCAGGCCACCGCCGCCGAGTGGGCCTCGACCCTGCTGGCGACGCTGCGCGGCCGGCTCGCCGCCACCGGCGGCGAACTGGTCTTCTTCCAACACGACGAGGTGATCGTGCACTGCCCGGCGGAGCGGGCCGACGCGGTCGCCGACGCGGTCACCCGGTGCGGCGAGCAGGCCGCCGCGCTGCTCTTCGGCGACACCCCGGTCCGCTTCCCGCTGGACCTCTCCGTCGTCGACTGCTACGCCGACGCGGCCTGACGGCTCCCGCCCGCTCAGGAGACGCCGGAGTCGGGGTTGGCGGCGTCCCACGCGTGCCGTGACTCGGCGATGGCGTCCTTGTGCGCCAACGACCAGTCGGCCAGCTGCCGCACCAGGTGGGTCAGGCTCCTGCCGCGCTCGGTCAGCTCGTAGGTGACGGTCACCGGGACGGTCGGGTACGCGGTGCGCAGCACCAGGCCGTCGCGCTCCAGGCGGCGCAGGGTCAGGGTCAGCATCCGCTGCGAGATGCCGTGGATGGCCCGTTGCAGCTCCCGGAACCGGCGGACGCCCGAGGAGAGCTCGACGATCGCGAGCACCGACCACTTGTCGCCGATGCGGTCGAGCACGTCTCGGATGCCGCAGTCCGGGTGCTCGGGCAGGCCGCAGGGCGCCAGCGCGTCGGTTACCGCCGTGTGCCCTGCCGACATCGAAGTGCCTCCTTGTGACCGCGTCCGTGGTTCCCGACGATGAGGCTAGTTCCGATTCGGTACCACCGAAAGGCTCGCCACATGCTGCTGGTCACCGGCGCCTCCGGGCACCTGGGCTCCCTCATCCACGCCGGGCTGGTCGAGCGAGGGCTCGCCCCGCTCGCCGGCACCCGTACGCCCGGTCGCTTCGGCGACGCCGGGCGGAGCGTGGACTTCGACGACCCGGCGGGGCCGGATCTGGCGGGCGTACGCGTGCTGGTGCTGGTCTCCGCCGGCTACGGCGAGGACGACGTCGTCGTCGCCCGCCACGACCGGGCGATCGCCGCCGCCGAGCGGCACGGGGTACGGCACGTGGTCTACACGAGCCTGGTCGGCGACGGCGACCACCTTGCCGTCGCGCTCGCGCACCGGTGGACGGAGCGTCGACTGCGGGAGAGCCGGCTCGACTGGACGATCCTGCGCAACGGCCTCTACGCCGAGCTGTTCGGTCAGCTGGCCGCCCCGGTCGACGGCGCGGTCACGGCCCCGTTCGGCACGGGAGCGCTGGCCGCGGCGGCCCGACAGGATCTGGCCGACGCCGCCGTGCGGGTGGCCGCCGACCCGGCCGTCCATCGCGGCCGCACGTACGAGCTGACCGGGCCCGTCGCGCTCACCGCGGCCGGCGTCGCCGCCGGGTTGGGCGTGCCCTACCGCCCGGTGTCGCTGGGCGAGCGGCGTGCCGCCCTGACGGGCCCGGGCCTGCTGCCGTTCCAGCCGGCCATGCTCATGTCGATCTACTCCGCCACGGCGGCCGGGTTCCTCGCGCGGACCCACGGCGACCTGGCGCGCCTGCTGTCGCGTCCGCCCCGCGACCCGATGCCGGTCGCGGTCGCCGCCGCCGCCGGGGCGCCGTCCTGACCGTACGCACAGCCTCGACGGGGCTGCCCACCTTCGAGCCAGCCACGCCGGAGACGGGCGACGCGGTGCGGTTCCGGGCCGGTAACGGTTGCACTATTTTCCCTTTTCGCCCCGCTACCCGGTCTGCCTTCTCCTCGTTGCTCCCGATGTCCGTACGACGGAGCGGGCCGTGCCCTCGTGCCACGGCCCGCTCCACGGTGGAGGGGGCCCAGCTGAACCGGATCGCAGGAATGATCATCGCCGCGGGCGGGGGGCGCCGCATCGGCGGTCCCGAGGCGCTGCTGCACCAGGGGGAGAAGCCCCTGGTGAACCGGATGATCGACACGATGACCAAGGCGGGCTGCGAGCGGATCGTGGTCGTGCTCGGCGCCGCGGCCGACCAGGTCCGCGAGACGGCGGACCTGAGCCAGGCCACGGTGGTGATCAACCGGGCGTGGGGGACCGGCGTCGGCTCGTCCATCCGGGCCGGCCTCGCCGCGCTCGACGACGAGGGCATCGAGGCAGTCGTGGTGGTGCCGGTCGACATGCCCGGCCTGACCGCCACCGCCGTGCGTCGGGTCGTCGCGCTGCCGTACCCCGACGTGCTGGTCTGCGCCACCTACGACGGGCTGCGCGGCTACCCGATGCTGTTCGGACGCCGGCACTGGTCCGGCATCGCCACCCTGGCCAGCGCGGACGTGGGCGCCCGGCCCTACCTGCTCGCGCACAAGGACCAGATCGTCGACATCTCCTGCGACTCGGTGGCCGACGGCAGCCGGGTCGACACCCCGGAACTGATGGCGCTCTACGGGCTGACCGTTCCACCCCAGCGCATCGGCGCCTAGGTGACCGACAGTCGCGCGGCCCGGGGGGTCTCAGGGTGCGGCGCGCCGTACGACGAGTCCCGGTGAGGGCGTGGGCCCGGACGGACGGGCGACCTGCCGGGCGGCGGCCAGGATGTCCGGCTTCTGCGCGATGATCGGCGGGCCGGGGCACTTGTCGTGCCCCCAGGCCTTGCCTCCCATGCTGTGATGGCCGAGGCCTGTGCCCGACGGGTCGGCCGTCAGGGCGAGCGGGACGCCGCACTCCTCGTGCACCCTGGCGAAGATCCGGCCGAGGGCGGCGATCTGCTCGTCGGTCAGCCTCTCCCAGCCGGGATGGCTGGCGTGGTGCGGGCTGCCGACGCTGAACCCGGAGCACTCCACCGAGAGCCAGTGCCCGTTGCCGGCTCGCTGGGTCCAGGCCTTGTCCGCCGTGTCGACCATCTGCGCGATGTCACCCTCACGACTGACGATGAAGTGCGAGGAGGTTTCGGTGTCCGGGTCCTGCTGGTGGCTGATGGTGCCCTCATAGGTGCCGTCGGCGATGTGTACCACCAGGCCGCGAACCTCCACCATGCCGTTCGGGACCCGGTTGGCGGTGGGGCCGCGCCAGCTCGCGAGATCCTCCCAGAGGGCCATCGGATGCTCCTTTCGGCGGACGCCGGTGCGGATGGCCGGCCGCGGGCTCGACAACCCGAACGTATCGTCGTCCCCACTCCCGTTGCCGGCGATTCGGCCGACTGGTCGTGTGCGCCCGGGGCAGGTCGCTGACGGCGGATCGCCCAGATCGGCCCTCCGCTCGGCCTGCACCCCGTCGGCGGCTGTCCGCTCCGGCCACCGCCCCCATGCCGGGCCGCTGTTCCGCTAGCGTCGGCGGGCGCGGCACCGCCGCCGTGGCACACCGCGGCGGGCCGCTGGCGACGGGGGAGGCCGGCCGATGATCGGAACGTTGACCCGGCACATAGCCGGGGCGGTCGCCGCCTGGCTGGTGTACGTCGCCGAGGGGTCGTTCGGCCTCTTGGCGCGGCTCGCGTTGGCCCTGGTCGCCGACGCCGGCCCGGGCGGGCCACTGGCCAGGCCCTTCATGGTGCTGGACGCCGCCCTGCCGGGTGCCGTCCTGGTGCTGCTCGTGGTGGTGCCGGCGGTCGTCATCGGCGACGTCGCCCTCGCCCGCCGTGGCGCGTTCGCTCGCACGCTGGCGGCCTGCGGGGTGGCCGTGTTCCTCGTCGGCCTGTACGTCGCCGGCATCGCGGCCGTCACCGGGGCGGTCGTCGCCGACGCGGCGTTGGCCTGGTTTCTTACGACGACGGTCGTGCTCTGCCCGGTGGTGGTCCACGCGGCCGTGGTGCAGGGGGCGCGGGCGGCGACCGGGTGGCTGGCCCGCTGGTGCCGCCCCGGCTCGCCGGCCACGGTCGCTCCGTCCGCGTCCTCGGTGGACCACCCCGGCGGCTCTGAGGCCCCGTGACCACGTCCCGCCCGCCGACCGACCTCGTCCCCGCCGACGTGCCGGCCGGGCAGCTCACCCACAACATGCTCAACGGGGTGACCGACGGCATCTGGCGCACCCGCCGGGACGGGCGGTCGGCCGTGCTGAAACTCCTCACCCCGCCCGGTCGCCCCGGCCCGGCGCACTGGGCCGGCAGCGAGGAGCCGGGGCACTGGAACTACTGGCGCCGCGAGGTCGAGGCGTACCGCAGCGGGCTGGCCGCCGCCGCGTACGCCGACGCCGGGCTGGCCGCGCCGACGGCGCTGGCGGTCGACGACCGGCCGGACGGCTCGGTCGCGCTGTGGCTGCCCGAGGTCGCCGGCCGGCCGGGCGTCGCCTGCACGCCCGCCGACCTCGGGGAGGTGGCCGTCCGGCTCGGCGCCGGACACGCCCGCTGGCTCGGCGACCCTGAGGCGCGGGAACTGGCGGCCGGCGGTCGCCCGCCGGAGTGGCTGGCGCGCGACTGGCTGCGCGACTACACGCTGAGCCGCCCGGTGGCCGCGCCGGTGCCGTGGGAGCACCCGGTCGCCGTCGCCGCCTGGCCGCGTTCCCTGCGGGACGCGCTGCGGGTGCTGTGGGAGCGGCGGCACGACGTGCTGGCCGCCACCGACCGGCTGCCGCGTACGCTCTGCCACCACGACTGCTGGCCGATGAACCTGGTGTTCGCCGCCGACGGCCCGGTGCTGCTGGACTGGTCCGGCGTCGGCCCCGGGCCGGTCGGCGAGGACGCGGCCAACCTGGTGCTGGACACCTTCCTCGACGGGCTGGTCGACGTCGCGCTGCTCGACGAGGTTGCCGCGACCGTGCCCGACCGGTACGCCGAGGGGCTGCACGGCGCCGTCGCGCCGGGGGAGGTGGCCCGTGCCGTCCGGCTCACCGGGGCGGCCAAGTACTTCTGGCTGGCGCCGATGATGCTCGGCCGGCTGGGCCGCTCCGCCATCAGCGGCACCTACGACGCCCGCGGCGAGGCGGAGATGATGGCGGGCCGTCGGCCTGTGCTGGAGCTGCTGGCCCGCTGGGCCGCCGAGGCATGGGACTGACCGGCGCGGGCAGGCCGTCAGACGTCGATGTTGAACCGTTGCAGCACCGACGGGGCGACCAGCCCGGCCGCCGCGAGCACCGAGATCGCGGTCAGTACGGCCCGGACGACCACCACCTCGGTCTTGCTGCCGGCCCGCAGGGCGATCTTGTTCGGCAGCCCGATCGGCGTCCACATCCGACGCTTGATCGGAATCGGCCAGAGGATGGGCACCCCGGCCCGGGTGATCATGTCGCCGAGGATGTGCACGAAGCAGCCGACCCCGACGGCGGTGCCGATCAGCGGATAGCCCCGGCCGCCGGGCAGGTTGGCGAAGGTGTACCAGGCGGCGGCGGCCGACGCGAGGGTGACGATGACCCAGCCGGCGCGCTCCGCCCACTTGTCGAACAGGCCGCGCAGCGCCAGCCCGAACATGAAGAAGAGGATGCCGATGACGGCCCACTTGCCGTACGCGGCGCAGAGCGTGGTGGTGCCCCAGCCGACCAGCAGGGTGAACGGGATGGTGTGAGTCAGGGTGCGGTGGCCGTTGTTGCGGCGCGGATCCTTGCTGAGCTTCGTCGCGTAGTAGACCCCGAGCGAGACCTTCTCCATCACCTCGGCGATGAAGAGCGAGAACACGCCGAAGGTGCGGGCGACGGTCGCCCCGCCCTGGTTGCGGGTCACCTTGCCGGAGAGGTCGAGGTCGGGGAAGAGCGCGCCACCGGCGCAGACGGCGGTGCCGACGGCGAGCTCCAGCGGCGACTGGTGGTAGTCGGCGAACTGTTGCAGCGCCCAGGATCCGGCCAGCCACACCGCCGCGCCGGACAGCGCGTGGGACGGTCCCATCATGTCGGCTCACCCTCCCCAGGGATCTTGAGCGCCAAAACTACGCCACTGTAGTTCGCCGACGCTCCGCAGGGGCATCGCCCGGACGGTCCACCGGGGACGGTGGCGGGGAGGGGTGGGTGGATCTGCCGCACCGGCAGGAAGTATGCCCTTGCCGGGCGGCAATCGGGGCCGGTCTGTCGGCCACCGGACGGTGGGGCGGCGGCGACGGCGGCTCAGCGGACGGCGCCGCCGACCGCGAGCAGGTTCCCCTCCGGGATGGTGATCTTCTGGCGGGCCCCGCCGAGCCGGGCGGCGGCGCGCCGGGCCTGCGTCGGGCCGTGCTCCCGGCCGACCGTCGCGTACGTGCCGGCGGTCCGGGCGGCGATGGTCGTCCAGCCGTAGTGACGGCCGACCATGGCGCGCGCCCGCCGGGCCACCCGCCGGGCGAAGACCTCGTCGCCGAGGAGCTGGTCGACCGCCTCGCCGAGGGCGCCCGGGTCGCTGTGTGGGAAGGTCACCCCGGTCACGCCCGGCTCGACGATCTCGGCGAGGCCGCCGGTGCGGGCCACGGCCAGCGGCGCGCCGGCCGCCGCGGCCTCGAGGGCCACCATCCCGAACGGCTCGTAGAGGCTGGGCACCACGGTCGCGTCGGTGGCGCCGAGCAGCGCCGGGAGCCGGGTCGAGTCCAGGAATCCCGCGAAGCGTACGGTCTGCCCGAGCCCGAGGCGGTGGGTCTCCTCCTCCAACTCGCCGCGGTAGGGGCCGTCGCCCGCGATCACCACCCGCAGCCCGGGGTGCCGGTCGCGCAGGTACGGCACGGCGTGCACCAGGTGCTGCACGCCCTTCTCGTAGACCAGCCGGCCGGCGTACCCGACGAGCGGGCCGTCGCCGGCGAACCGGGCCCGGGCGGCCGTGACCGCCCCCGGCCGGGCGCGCCAGGCCCGGTCGTCGACCCCGTTGGGCACCACGTCGACCTGCCCGGCCGGCACGTCGAAGAGCGTGGCGACCTGCTCGCGCATGTAGCCGGAGCAGACGATCACCCGGGCGGAGGCGTTGCTCAGCCAGTGTTCGACGCCGTGGATGGTGCGGTTCATCTCCTCGGGCAGCCAGCCCTGGTGTCGGCCGGCCTCGGTGGCGTGGATGGTGCTGACGA
>NZ_JBEYEU010000023.1:0-54262 GCF_040634035.1 Micromonospora sp. NPDC007220
CGGAAGCTAAGCCCTCCAGCGCCGATGGTACTGCACTCGGGAGGGTGTGGGAGAGTAGGACACCGCCGGACAATCTTTCAGTTCAGGGTCACCCCGCATGGGGTGGCCCTGAACTGCGTTACGGCCCATTTGAGGCATGGCCGAGAGCCGAATCCTGCGGGGACCGGAGGCCGAGAGCCGGATCCCCCGGGACCGGAGCAGGGTCGATCGGGCGGCGGATTCGTTTTCAGGCCCGGGGCCACGGGTTCCCCCGCCAGGCGCCGGGGACACTCCGCCCGCACCACCTGGACTCCACCCGCACCACCTGGACTCCACCCGCACCACCTAGGCTCGGGCCGCGCCACCAGGGCTTCGCCTGCACCACTTGGACTCGGGCCGCGCCACCTGGCCTCGGGCCGGCGGCCAACGCGTCAGCCTCGGGTCTGGATCTCCTCGCGCATGGCGCGGAACAGCCCGCCAGCGTCGTCGACGGAGCGACCCGGGAACATCGCCATCACCACGCTGCCGTGGTCGGCCCACCCGCAGACCGCGAAGTCGCCGCCGTCGCCGCTGGTCGTGCCGCACTTCATCACGCCGCCGAAGCGCCCGGCGGGCATCTTGCGCAGCCCCGTCACCTTGCCGGTCTCGTCGGTCAGCAGGCCGAAGAGACTGTTCAGGTCCCGCTCCGGCTGCCAGAGCAGGGTCGTCCCCCCGAAGACGAGCACCGAGCGCCTGTCGTCGGCAGGATCCCGGTAGACGGTGCCGAAGCTGCTGTCCAGGTCGATGTCGGCGGCGAATCCGCTGCGCAGGTAGTCGGAGGTGCTGCGGGCCCGGTCGCTGTCGTCGCGTACGAGGCCCGCCACCCGGTCCGGGGTGGCCAGATCAGCGTCCTTCTGCTGGGCGACCCGCCAGCCGGCGGTGCCGAGCACCGCGGCTCCCGCGAGTCCGACCACCGCCGCCACGGCCCACGCCACCCGCCGGCGCCCCGACCACGTCCCCCGCCGCTCCGGGGCGCTCTCCGGGTCCCGGTTGCTGAGCTGGATGGGCTCGTCGGTCAGATCGATCGGTTCGGGCCCGTCGGCGACCGGGCGATCGGTGAGATGTGCGTCGGACATAGCCGACACCGTACGCGAACAGCAGGTGGCGCACGTCGGGTCCCGGGAAGCGCTCCGTAGACTTTCAGGGTGACCGAGAGACTGGATGCCCGACGCCCCGACGCCCCGACCCTTGCCGGCCAGTACCAGCCCGGCGAGGTGGAGCAGCGACGGTACGAGCAGTGGGTAGCCGCCGGCCACTTCCGGGCGTCGGCGGACAGCGACAAGCCCCCCTTCACCATCGTCATCCCGCCGCCCAACGTCACCGGCTCCCTGCACATGGGCCACGCGCTGGACCACACCGTCCAGGACGCGCTGGTGCGGCGCAAGAAGATGCAGGGCCACGAGGCGCTGTGGCTGCCGGGCATGGACCACGCCGGGATCGCCACCCAGAACGTGGTCGAGCGGCAGCTCGCCGGCCAGGGCCTGTCCCGGCACGACCTGGGCCGGGAGAAGTTCGTCGAGCGGGTGTGGCAGTGGAAGGCCGAATCCGGCGGCGCGATCCTCGGCCAGATGCGTCGCCTCGGCGACTCCGTCGACTGGGACCGTGAGCGCTTCACCATGGACGAGGGCCTGTCCCGGGCCGTCCAGACCATGTTCAAGAAGCTCTACGACGACGGGCTGATCTACCGGGCCAACCGGATCATCAACTGGTGTCCGCGCTGCCTGACCGCGCTGTCGGACATCGAGGTGGAGCACACCGACGACGACGGCGAGCTGATCTCGATCCGATACAGCGACGACGTCGTGGTCGCCACGACCCGGGCCGAGACGATGCTCGGTGACACCGCGGTCGCCGTGCACCCGGACGACGAGCGCTACCGGCACCTGATCGGCACCGAGGTGGCCGTGCCGTTGACCGACCGGCGGATCCCGATCGTGGCCGACGAGCACGTCGACCCGAGCTTCGGCACCGGCATGGTCAAGGTGACCCCGGCGCACGACCCGAACGACTTCGAGATCGGCCAGCGGCACGACCTGCCGTCGCTGACGATCATGGACGAGCGGGGCGTCATCACCGCGCACGGCCCGTTCCAGGGCCTGGACCGCTACGAGGCCCGCCCCGCGATCGTCGCCGCGCTGCGCGAGCAGGGCCGGATCGTCGCGGAGAAGCGGCCGTACGTGCACGCGGTGGGGCACTGCTCCCGGTGCCGGACGACCGTCGAGCCGCGGCTGTCGCTCCAGTGGTTCGTCAACACCGCCCCGCTGGCCGAGGCCGCCGGCGACGCGGTGCGTGACGGCCGGGTGAAGATCGAGCCGGCGGAGCTGGCCAAGCGGTACTTCGCCTGGGTCGACAACATGCACGACTGGTGCATCTCCCGCCAGCTCTGGTGGGGTCACCGCATCCCCGTCTGGTACGGCCCGGACGGCGAGATCGTCTGCGTCGGCCCGGACGAGGAGCCGCCGAGCGGCGAGGGCTGGCACCAGGACGAGGACGTCCTGGACACCTGGTTCTCCAGCGGCCTGTGGCCGTTCTCCACGCTCGGCTGGCCGGAGCAGACTCCCGACCTGGCGAAGTTCTACCCGACCAGCGTGCTGGTCACCGGCTACGACATCCTCTTCTTCTGGGTCGCCCGGATGATGATGTTCGGCCTGTACGCGATGGACGGCCGGCCGCCGTTCCACACGGTGGCCCTGCACGGCATGGTCCGCGACCAGCACGGCAAGAAGATGTCCAAGTCGTTCGGCAACGTGGTCGACCCGCTGGACTGGATCGACCGGTACGGCGCCGACGCCACCCGGTTCACGCTCGCCCGGGGTGCCAACCCGGGCGGGGACGTGCCGGTCAGCGAGGACTGGTGCCAGGGCTCCCGCAACTTCTGCAACAAGCTGTGGAACGCCACCCGCTTCGCGCTGCTCAACGGCGCGCACACCGAGGGGCCGCTGCCGGCGGCCGACACGCTGTCGACGGTCGACCGGTGGATCCTGTCCCGGCTGGCGCACGTCACCGCCGCCGTCGACGAGCAGTTCGAGGCGTACGAGTTCGCGAAGGTCTGCGACCTGCTCTACCACTTCGCCTGGGACGACGTCTGCGACTGGTACGTGGAGCTGACCAAGCCGGTGCTCGCCGAGGGCGGCCCGGCCGCCGAGGCGACCCGCCGGGTGCTCGGGCACGTGCTGGACCAGCTGCTGCGGCTGCTGCATCCGGTGATCCCGTTCGTCACCGAGGAGCTGTGGACCGCGCTCACCGGCGGCGAGACGGTGCTGACGGCCGCCTGGCCGGTGGCCGACCGTACCGGAGTCGACGACGCCGCGGAGGTCGAGGTCGGCACCCTCCAGCGGGTGGTGACCGAGATCCGGCGGTTCCGCTCGGACCAGGGGCTGCGCCCGACGCAGCGGGTCGCCGCGCGGCTCGACGGCCTGGCCGCCGCCGGCATCTCCGCGCACGAGCCGCTGATCCGGTCGCTGGTGCGCCTCGACGCGGCCGGCGACGGCTTCCAGGCCAGCGCCACGCTCGCCATGCCCGGCGAAGTCAGCGTGGCCCTGGACACCCGGGGGACGATCGACGTGGCCGCCGAGCGGGCCCGGCTGACCAAGGACCGGGCCGCCGCCGAGAAGGAGGCCGCGCAGGCCCGGGCGAAGCTCGGCAACCCGGCGTTCGTCGACAAGGCGCCGGAGCCGGTGGTCGCCAAGATCCGCGATCGGCTCGCCGTCGCCGAGGCCGACCTCGTCCGCATCGACGCCGCTCTGGAGGCGCTGCCCTCGTGACCGACCGCACCGATTTCGCCGCCGTCGAGGCCGAGCTGGCCGAACGCGGGTTCACCCGCATGGCCTTCGAGCTGGACAAGATCGAGTCGCTGCTGGACCTGCTCGGCAGCCCGCAGCGGGCGTACCCGTCGATCCACCTGACCGGCACCAACGGCAAGACCTCGACGGCCCGGATGATCGACTCGCTGCTGCGGGCGTTCGGGCTGCACACCGGCCGCTACACCAGCCCGCACCTGGAGAACGTCCGGGAGCGGATCAGCCTGGACGGCGAGCCGGTGGACGAGGCACGGTTCGTCGCCACGTACCGGGAGATCGAGCCGCTCGCCCGGCTGGTCGACGAGCGCTCGGCGGAGCCGCTGACGTACTTCGACATGACGACCGCCCTGGCCTTCGCCACCTTCGCCGACGCCCCGGTGGACGTGGCGGTGGTCGAGGTGGGTCTCGGCGGCGCCGAGGACGCCACCAACGTGATCCAGGCCGGGGTGTGCGTGCTCACCCCGGTCGGGCTGGACCACACCGAGTGGCTCGGCGACACCATCCAGGACATCGCGCTGGCCAAGGCGGGAATCATCCACAAGGGCGCGACGGTGATCTCCGCGGCGCAGGAGGAGGAGGCCGCCGGGCCGATCCTGGAGCGCTGTGCCGAGGTCGGCGCGACCATCGCCCGGGAGGGCGCCGAGTTCGGGGTGCTGCGGCGGGCCGTCGCCGTCGGCGGGCAGGTGCTCACCCTCCAGGGCCTCGGCGGCGTCTACGAGGAGGTGTTCATCCCGCTGCACGGCGCCCACCAGGCGCAGAACGCGGCGGTGGCGCTGGCGGCGGTGGAGGCGTTCCTCGGCGCCGGGGCGAAGCGGCAGCTCGACGTCGAGGCGGTCCGGGAGGGCTTCGCCACCGCCAGCTCGCCCGGCCGGCTGGAGCGCGTACGCAGCGCGCCGACCATCCTGCTGGACGGGGCGCACAACCCGCACGGGATGGCCGCCACGGTGGCCGCCCTCCAGGAGGAGTTCGCCTTCAGCAAGCTGGTCGCGGTGGTCGGCGTCCTCGCGGAGAAGGACGCGGCCAGCCTGCTGGAGCTGCTGGAGCCGGTGGTCGACCAGGTCGTGGTGACCCGCAACAGCTCGCCCCGGGCACTGCCCGCCCGGGAGTTGGCCGCGCTGGCGGCGGAGGTCTTCGGACCCGAGCGGGTGGAGGTGGCCGAGGAGATGCCGGACGCGATCGAGGCGGCGGTGGCGATGGCCGAGGAGGACGTACCGGGGGAGCTGAGCGGGGTCGGGGTGCTGGTCACCGGGTCGGTGGTGACGGTGGCCGACGCCCGTCGGCTGCTGAAGCGATGACCGGGCCGGAGCGGGCCACCGCGGGCGACGACCGCCCGACCGGGGCACCCGACGGGCTCCCCGGCGACCTCCCCGCCAGTACCTCGGACGGCACCCCGGACGACGGCGCGGTCCGGGCGGCCGACGGCAACCCCGCGGGGCGCCCGCCGCGCCGCTCCGGGCTGCGCAACCCGGAACGGGCGGTCCGTGGCCTCGGCGCGGGCACGCTCAGCCTGGAGGCGCTGGTGCTGGTGCTGGCCATCCAGCCGATCCGGGTGGTCGGCGGCGACCTGGGCGGCGCCGCGATCGGGGCCGTGGTGGCGCTGGCCGTGGCGGCGGTGCTGCTCGCCGGCATGATGCGTCGGCCGTGGGCCTGGCACGCCGGCACCGCCCTGCAGGGACTGCTCATGCTGGCCGGCCTGCTGCACTGGTCGCTGCTGGTGCTGGGCGTCGTCTTCGCCCTGGTGTGGGGCTACGCCCTGCACGTGCGCCGGGTCATCCTGGGCTGACGGTCAGGCCTCGGCGAGCTGGGCTGACGGGTCAGGCCTCGGCGCGTTCCCGCCACTGGGTGAGGGCGATGCCGTGGCCGTCCGGGTCGCGGAACGCCGCCGCCCACACCTCCAGCTTCGTGCCCCGGTTGACCACGCGGGGGGCGTACGTGAACCGGACGCCCGTGCCGCGCAGCCGCTCGTAGGCGGAGCCGATGTCGTCGACCTCGAGGTTGACGTGCACCAGCCGGCGGCTGATCGGCGCCGCCTCGGTCACCTCGCGCAGCACCAGGCGGGTCGTCCCGGAGGAGAGGACCGCGTTGCCGGAGCCCCGGTCGACCTCGGCGAAGCCCAGGTCGCGGTAGAAGTCCAGCGAGCGGGGCAGGTCGGTGACCAGCAGGGTCAGCCCCACGCCGGCGATCGGCGCCCCGAACTCGTCGCCGGCCGCCGCGGTCTCCCCGGCCTCGTCGTCGGCGTCGGTCGCCGGACCGGGGCCGAAGATCGCCTCGTCCAGTTCCTCCGGGCTGATCCGCTCGTCGCGGACCCGCTCGTCGCGGACCCGGTTGCGCGGCGGGGCGGGATCGTCCAGGGGCAGGTCGAGCGGATCCGCCGGCGCGGACGGGTCGAGGCGCTCGCCGGGCGCGTCGAACCGCTCCTCGGCGGGCGGGCGGGGCGTCGGGGTGGCCCGGCGCGGCAGGGTGCCGGTGGTGGGCTGCTCGACGAGCGTGCCCTCCAGCACGACCGGCCCACCCGGACGCTGGTGCATCACGACGGGCTCGCGCTCCTCGGGCCGCCCGACCCGGTCCCCACCGAGCGGATCGCCCAGCGGATCACCGACGGGATCGCCCAGCGGATCGCCCACCGGCGCCCGGAAGTCGTCCCGGAAGTCGTCGCGGTAGTCGTCCCGGAAGTCGTCGTCCGGCGCCCGGTCCGCCCACGGCGGGGCCTCCTGCTGGATCAGCACGTCGTCCAGCGACTCGGAGCCCGCGTACTCGGGCGGCAGGTCGGCCGCGACGGCGGCGGCGGTCTCCGCGTGGGTGGGCACGTCGTCCCAGAGCACCCGGACGTGGCGCTGGTCGTCCAGGGCCACCCGGATCGGCAGCGTCTGGCCCAGCGACGGCCACTTCGCCACCGGCACCCGCGGCTCGATGATCTTCTTGGACCGGGGCGGCAGCCCCGGGGCGTCGATCACCAGCTGGAGTTCGCAGCGGCCGAAGGCGTACTGCGTGGGCGGCTCGGAGGCGCTGTGCACGTGCCCTTCGCCGATCACCCAGGTGCGACCGCCCCCGCGCACCGTGGCCAGCGCGATGGCCAGCACCAGCAGGGCGACGCCGAGTGCCACGATCGCCCAGCTCGTCATGCCCAGGCCGAACAGGACGACGAAGGTGGCCACGGTGCCCAGCACCGCGGCGATCAGCTTGCGTACCGGTGCGATGGGCCGGTTCCCGCCATTCGCCACAGTGGACCTCCCGAGGGTCAAGGGCCAGGCTAGGCCGGATCGGCCGCCGGAGGAAGGACCGGCCGCCGCGCCGGTGCCGGGACCGGGTCGCTAGGCTGACCGTACCCAGCCCGACCGTCTTCCGCGCACAGGAGGAACCCAGCGTGTCCAGCAGCAGCCCCGATGAGCGCACCCTCGTACTGATCAAGCCCGACGCGGTCCGCCGCGGGCTGGTCGGCGAGGTGATCTCCCGCTTCGAGCGCAAGGGGCTGCGGATCGACGCGATGGTGTCCCGGACGATGGACGCCGCGCTGGCCGACGAGCACTACGCCGAGCACGTCGACAAGCCGTTCTACCCGCCGCTGAAGGACTTCATGACCGGCGGCCCGCTGGTGGCGCTGGTGCTCGCCGGCGACCAGGTCATCGACGTGGTGCGCGGGCTCGTCGGCGCGACCGACGGGCGGCGGGCGGCGGCCGGCACGATCCGCGGCGACCTCTCCCTGTCCAACCGTGAGAACCTGGTGCACGCCTCCGACTCGCCGGACAGCGCGAAGCGCGAGATCGCGCTCTGGTTCCCCGAGCTGGTCTGACGCACCCGCCGCCGCGGGGCCGGTGCGCGTCGCGCGCACCGGCGCCTGCGTCGCGTCGCGGACCGTCACACGTCCGTGGGCAGATCGGTGCGGCAGGTCACGGCGATCCGGTTCCACACGTTGATGGTGGCGATCGCCATCAGCAGGTCGGCGAGTTCCTTCTCGGACCACACCTTCGCCGCCGCGTCCCAGACGTCGTCGGGCACGCCGTGCTCGCCGAGCCGGGTCACCGCGTCGGTGAGCGCCAGCGCGGTCCGCTCCCGCTCGTCGAAGAAGGGCGCCTCCCGCCAGGCGGCGACGGCGAAGAGCCGCCGGTCCGACTCGCCCGACGCCAGCGCGTCCCGGCTGTGCATGTCGACGCAGAACGCACAGCCGTTCAGCATCGACGCCCGCAGCTTCACCAGCTCCAGCACGGTGTGCCCGACGTTCGCCCGGACGTACTTCTCCAGCCCCAGCACGGCCTGGTACGCCTGCGGTGCCACCTCGGCCACGTTGATCCGTTGCATGACGGTCCTCCTCGGTCCGGTCTGTGTCGACACCCATCCGACGAAGCGCGCAGGCGCGGCGTGACACCGGCGGACGTGAGCCCGGTCACGCCGCTCGTCACCCTGGGTAACCGGTCACCGGGCGGGTTTACTCGGCGGCGATCTTCGTGCGTGGTCGGGTAACCTTGGCGGTCGTAAGGCGATGACCCGGCCATCACCGGTGAGCCTCCGGAAGAACAGCCGGTTCACCCCGGCCCAGTAGAACCGGACGGGTCCGGCCCGTCACAGCCGGCCAACGAGCGGGCGGTCGATCCTGGCCGCCAAGCGGGGTGGTACCGCGGGCCTGCCCGGGGGCGCCGTCGAGGCGTACCCGAGAAGGCTCGTCCTCGCAGACCCACACGACAGTGAGCTGCGCGAGGAGAGCGACCCCCGATGGTCTATCCGTTGCACGAACCGACCGCCGCCGGCGTCCCGGCGAGCCCGGACCTGCCCGCGGTCGAGCGCCGCGTCCTGGAGCACTGGACGGCCGACAAGACCTTCGAGGCCTCCGTCGAGGCCCGGCCGGCCTCCGGCCGGCGACCGGAGAGCACGGACGCGGCCGGAGGCGGCGTCGCGGGCGACGCCGACAACGAGTACGTGTTCTACGACGGCCCGCCGTTCGCCAACGGCCTGCCGCACTACGGCCACCTCTTCACCGGTTACGTGAAGGACGTCGTGCCGCGCTACCAGACGATGCGCGGTCGGCGGGTGGAGCGGCGCTTCGGCTGGGACTGCCACGGCCTGCCCGCCGAGGTGGTCGCCGAGAAGCAGCTCGGCATCACCAGCAAGGCGGAGATCCTCGACCTCGGCGTGGCCCGGTTCAACGAGGCGTGCCGCACCTCGGTGCTGGAGTTCACCCACGACTGGGAGCGCTACGTCACCCGGCAGGCCCGCTGGGTCGACTTCGCCAACGACTACAAGACCCTCGACCTGGACTACATGGAAAGCGTCATGTGGGCCTTCAAGACCCTGCACGACAAGGGCCTGGTCTACGAGGGCTTCCGGGTGCTGGCGTACTGCTGGCGCTGCGAGACGCCGCTGTCGAACACCGAGACCCGGATGGACGACGTCTACCGGGACCGGCACGACCCGACGCTGTCGGTCTGGTTCGCGCTGACTCCCGACGAGAGCGCGCCGGAGCTGCTGCGCGGGCCGGTGCGCCTCGGCGTCTGGACCACCACGCCGTGGACCCTGCCGTCCAACCTGGCGCTCGCCGTCGGCCCCGACATCGAGTACGCCGTGCTGGAGCGCGACGGCCAGCGGTACGTGGTCGGGGCGGCGCGGCTGGCTGCGTACGCCAAGGAGCTGGAGGGCTACGAGCAGGTCGGCACCGTCTCCGGCCGTGACCTGGCCGGGCGCCGCTACACCCCGCTGTTCGACTTCCTCGTCGAGCAGGCCGGCCCGAACGCCTACCAGGTGCTCGGCGCGGAGTTCGTCACCACCGAGGACGGCACCGGGATCGTCCACCTGGCCCCGGCCTTCGGCGAGGACGACCAGAACGTCTGCAACGCGGCCGGCATCCCCACCATCGTCACGGTCGACGACCACACCCGGTTCACCGCGCTGGTGCCGCCCTACGAGGGCGAGCAGGTCTTCGACGTCAACAAGCCGGTGATCCGGGAGCTGAAGGAGCGGGGGGTCGTCCTCAAGCAGGACACCTACACCCACTCGTACCCGCACTGCTGGCGCTGCGACACCCCGCTGGTCTACAAGGCGGTGTCGTCGTGGTTCGTCGCGGTGACGAAGTTCAAGGACCGGATGGTCGAGCTGAACCAGCAGATCAACTGGACGCCGGGGCACATCAAGGACGGCTCGTTCGGCAAGTGGCTGGCCAACGCCCGCGACTGGTCGATCAGCCGGAACCGGTTCTGGGGCTCGCCGATCCCGGCGTGGAAGTCCGACGACCCGAACTATCCCCGGCTCGACGTCTACGGCTCGCTTGAGGAGATCGAGCGGGACTTCGGCGTACGCCTGAGCGACCTGCACCGGCCGGCGGTGGACGACCTGGTCCGCCCCAACCCGGACGACCCGACGGGGAAGTCGATGATGCGCCGGGTGCCGGAGGTGCTGGACTGCTGGTTCGAGTCCGGCTCGATGCCGTTCGCCCAGGTGCACTACCCGTTCGAGAACCGCGACTGGTTCGAGCACCACTACCCGGGCGACTTCATCGTCGAGTACATCGGGCAGACCCGCGGCTGGTTCTACACCATGCACGTGCTGGCCACCGCGCTGTTCGACCGGCCGGCGTTCCGCAACTGCCTCAGCCACGGCATCCTGCTCGGCTCCGACGGGCGCAAGATGTCCAAGAGCCTGCGCAACTACCCGGACGTCTACCACGTGTTCGACTCGTACGGCTCGGACGCGATGCGCTGGATGCTGATGTCCTCGCCGGTGCTACGCGGCGGCGACATGGCCGTGACCGAGCCGGGCATCCGCGACGCCGTCCGGCAGGTGCTGCTGCCGCTGTGGAACGTCTGGTACTTCTTCTCGCTCTACGCCAACGCCGACGGGTACACCGCGAAGCGGAACACGACAAGCACCCACCTGCTCGACCGGTACGTGCTGGCGAAGACGAACGAGCTGGTGTCGACGGTCCAGGAGCAGATGGACGCGTACGACATCTCGGGCGCCTGCGTCACCGTGCGGTCCTACCTGGACGCGCTGACCAACTGGTACGTGCGGCGCTCCCGGGACCGGTTCTGGTCCGGCGACGCCGACGCGTTCGACACTCTGTGGACGGTGCTGGAGACGCTGTGCCGGGTGGTGGCGCCGCTGGCGCCGCTGACCGCCGAGGAGATCTGGCGCGGCCTCACCGGCGAGCGGTCGGTGCACCTGACCGACTGGCCGTCCGCCGGGGAGTTCCCGGCCGACCACGAGCTGGTCGCCGCGATGGACGCCACCCGGGAGGTCTGCTCGGCGGCGCTATCGCTGCGCAAGGCCAAGGGCCTGCGGGTGCGCCTGCCGCTGTCGACGCTGACCGTGGCCTCGCCCGTCGCGGCGCAGCTGCGGCCCTTCGGCGACCTGGTCGCCGACGAGGTCAACGTGAAGGCGGTGGAGTTCACCGACGAGGTGTCGGCGTACTGCCAGCAGGTGCTGACCGTGGTGCCGCGCGCGCTCGGCCCCCGCGTCGGCAAGCAGGTGCAGCAGGTCATCAGGGCGGTCAAGGCGGGGGAGTGGGAGCTGGTCGACGGCGCCCCGGTCGCCGCCGGCGTCACCCTCGCCGAGGGCGAGTACGAGCTGCGCCTGGTCGCCGCCGACGCCGAGCACTCCGCGCCGCTGCCCGGCGGCGAGGGCGTGGTCGTGCTGGACACCGAGGTCACCCCCGAGCTGGCCGCCGAGGGGCTGGCCCGGGACGTCGTCCGGGTGGTGCAGCAGGCCCGCCGCGACGCCGACCTGGACGTCTCCGACCGGATCGTGGTGGCGTTGTCGGCCGGCGAGGAGGTGCGTGCGGCGGTGGCCGCGTACACCGACTTCGTGGCCCGCGAGGTGCTGGCCGACTCCGTCGACTTCGCCGACGGGGTGGACGGCTTCACCGGGGAGGTCGGCGAGGGCGAGCGGGTGACCGTGGCCGTCCGCAGGGTATGAGTCGGTGAGACGGGGGCGGTCTGGCGGAGTGTCGCCGGACCGCCCCCACTGGCCCCGACAGGCCCGCTCACCAGGCGGTCGACCCGCCACCCGGGCGACGACGGGTGGACCCGTCGGTTACGGTGACACCGCCTGTTCGCACACACTCCGCCGGAGGACCAGTGCCCCTGCTCTACACCATCGGCAAGCTCACCGTGGCGCCCGCGCTCCGGCTGGCCTTCCGTCCGACCGTGGAGGGGTTGGAGCACATTCCGGACGCGGGGGGTGCGATCTTCGCGGGCAACCACCTCTCGGTCGCCGACGAGCTGTTCCTCGGCACCGTGGTCCCCCGGCACCTGGCGTTCTGGGCCAAGTCGGAGTACTTCAAGGGCACCGGCCCGAAGGGCGCCCTCTCCAAGCACGTGCTCACCGGCCTGGGCGCCATCCCGGTCGAGCGGGCCGGCGGTCGGGCGGCGCTGTCCGCATTCGACGCCGCCATCCCGGTGCTCAGGGCCGGCGACCTGGTCGCGGTCTATCCGGAGGGGACCCGGTCGCCGGACGGCCGGCTCTACCGGGGGCGCACCGGGGCGGTCCGGCTGGCCGTGGCGGCCGGTGTGCCGGTCATCCCGGTCGGTATGACCGGCACCGACAAGGCCCAGCCCATCGGCACCCGGGTGCCCCGTCCCGGCCGCGCCAAGATCACCATCCGGTTCGGCAAGCCGCTCGACTTCACCGGCCGGTCGGACGACCGCACGTCGCTGCGCGAGATGACCGACGAGGTCATGGCCGAGATCCAGAAGCTCACCGGCCAGGAGTACGTGCCCCGCTACGCCCCGCCGCGCGGGCACTCCGCCACCCCGGGCGACGCCCCGGCCTGAGCCCGGGCGCGGGGCGGCCGGAGCCGCGCCGCTGCCCCGTCGCGGACGTGGGACCGCAGCGACGCCGTCGACCGGGCCGCCGGGCCCGCTCGACGGCGTCGAGCCGGTGGAGCCGCTAC
Organism: Micromonospora sp. NPDC007220; assembly: GCF_040634035.1. NCBI lineage: Bacteria > Bacillati > Actinomycetota > Actinomycetes > Micromonosporales > Micromonosporaceae > Micromonospora > Micromonospora sp. NPDC007220. Next base: position 12,694 of record NZ_JBEYEU010000023.1, read on the forward strand.
TTCTGGCTGGTCGTGACCATCTGCTCCCGCAGGGTGCCGAGCAGGGTGGCGCTGTCGTCGAGGGAGAGCCGGGTGAAGACCGCGGTGGCGATGCTGCCGTGGTCGACCGAGGTGCACACCACCACGTCCTGGCCGTCGGCGCGCCCCACCGCGCAACGCTGGTGCCGGCCGCGTACGCCGGTGTCGACCACCTGGGCCTCGCCGAGGGAGTACTGCGCGGTGAGCCGGGTGATCTCGTCCTCCGCGTCGGACTCCGGGGTGAACCGGAAGCCGGTGCCGCCGAAGACCGTCACCCGCTTGCCGGCGGGCGTGGCGTAGACGCCGGCGAAGGTCTTCTCGGCCAGCCAGTGCGCCTTGCGCACGTCCGCCTCCAACTGCTTGGCGGTCGCCTTGCTGGTGTTGTCGTCGCGCAGCCGCAGGTCGGCCACCTCGGCCGGCAGGCTGGCCTCGGCCGGGTACTGCGACGCCATCGGCACCCCGTAGTAGGCCGGGCAGCCGCAGCAGCAGGCCAGCATGAGCAGCAGGTACCACGGCCAGCGGCGACGCTTGCGGGCGGGCGTCGGGGCGTACCCCCGGGGGGCCTGCTGGCCGGGTGGCGGCCCGGCCGGCGGCGCCGTCGCCCGACGTTGCCTCGGCGGCGCGGGCGGCGGAGGCGGGGGTGACGCCGGCCGCGCCGGGCCGGGCGCCCGGGAGACCGGCGGCGGGGAGACGGGGTACGCCGACTGCGGCGGGGCGGCCGGGTACGCGACCCGCGGCGGCGCGGGACGCGGTGGCTCCGGCGGCGCGGGGGAGTGCACGGGTGGGGTCGGCGGCGCGGGGGAGTGCACGGGTGGTGCCGGTGGCCCGGAGTACGGCCTGGGCGACGGCGCGGCGGGGTAGGGCAACGTCGGCGAGGGCGGCGGGGGCGGCGGGAGGTCCCACCCGCCGGTGTCCGCGCCCGCCCACGGGTCGACCGGCGTGCGGTGCTCGGCGGACTGCTCGGGCGGGGGCGCCGGCGGAGGCGCCGGCACCGGGGGGATCACGGCCGACTCGCCCCAGGCCCGCTTGCGCGGCTTCGGCGGGGGCACCGCCGCCGAACCGCTCCACCGGGGCGCGGGCGGTTCGGCCGGTAGCTCGTCGGGGGAGAACATCCGGGTGCCCTGCGGTCCCACGGCCGGTCGCTCGTCGCCGGGGAACATCCGGGTGCCCTGCGGTCCCACGGCCGGCGGGCCGTCGTCGGGCAGCAGGCGGGTGCCCTCCGGGCCGGTGCCGGCGACCCGCCCGGGCCCGGCGTCCCGGGTGTCCTCGGCCCCGGCGTCGTCGGCGTCCTGCGGCGCGGTGGCGTCGCCCGGGTCTGGCCGGCCGGCGGCGTCGCCCGAGACGTGCGGCGCGGCGGCGTCGCCCGTGTCCGGCAGCGCGGCGTCGGCCCCGGCGTCGTCCGGGTCCTGCCCGATGTCGGACGTCGCGGTCGGCTCGGGGTCTTCGGTGGGCAGCTCACGGGTGCCCTCCGGGCCCGTGCCGCCGGCGGGGGCGGGCGTTGCGGGGGAGGTCGGGGGCTCCTCGGTGACCGCCGGATCCGGACCCTGGTCCTGACCCGGGGGGCTCCCGTCGGCCGGCCGGTCCGTGCCCGGCTGCGGCTGCGGCATCGCGGCAATCTCCTCTCGCGCCGGTCCGAGGTTAGTACCGATGCGCCAGCGGGGCGATTCCGGCCACCGCCGTCGCCGGTACCGCAAGGCCGGACGGGCGCCGCGACGTGCCGAGGGCGCGGCGACCGGCGCCCCGAGGGCGTGGCGACCGGCGTGCGCGCGGTGGCCGCCGCCGGGCCGCGTACCCTTGGGCATCATGAGCGTCCCGTCCACCACGCCGCGCCCCGCCGCGGCCAATTCCGTCTGGCCCCGGCTGGAGCCGCTGCTGCCCCAGGTGACCAAGCCCATCCAGTACGTCGGTGGCGAGCTGGGCGCGGTGGTCAAGGACTGGGACGCGGCGGCCGTGCGCTGGGCGTTGATGTACCCCGACGCCTACGAGGTCGGCCTGCCCAACCAGGGCGTGCAGATCCTCTACGAGGTGCTCAACGAGCTGCCCGACGTGCTCGCCGAGCGGACCTACGCGGTCTGGCCGGACCTGGAGAAGCTGATGCGCGCCCACGGCGTGCCGCAGTTCACCGTCGACGCGCACCGCTCCGTGCGCGACTTCGACGTCTTCGGCGTCTCCTTCTCCACCGAGCTGGGCTACACCAACCTGCTCACCGCGGTCGACCTGGCCGGCATCCCGCTGCTCGCCGCCGACCGCACCGACGCCGACCCGGTGATCGTGGCCGGCGGCCACGCCGCGTTCAACCCGGAGCCGATCGCCGACTTCGTCGACGCCGCCGTGCTGGGCGACGGCGAGGAGGCGGTCCTGGAGATCACCGGGATCGTGCGGGAGTGGAAGGCCGAGGGCTCCCCGGGCGGGCGCGACGAGCTGCTGCTGCGCCTGGCCCGCACCGAGAGCGTCTACGTGCCGCGCTTCTACGACGTGGACTACCTCCCCGACGGCCGCATCCAGCGGGTCGTGCCGAACCGGGCGGACGTGCCGTTCCGGGTGCACAAGCGCACGACCATGGACCTGGACGCCTGGCCGTACCCGAAGAAGCCCCTGGTCCCGCTGGCCGAGACCGTGCACGAGCGGTACGCCGTGGAGATCTTCCGGGGCTGCACCCGGGGCTGCCGGTTCTGCCAGGCCGGCATGATCACCCGCCCGGTGCGCGAGCGCTCCATCACCACCGTCGGGCAGATGGTGCGGGAGGGGCTGGAGTTCTCCGGCTTCCACGAGGTGGGCCTGCTGTCGCTGTCGTCGGCCGACCACTCCGAGATCGGCGACATGTGCTCCGGCCTGGCCCAGCAGTACGAGGGCACCAACGTGTCGCTCTCGCTGCCGTCGACCCGGGTGGACGCGTTCAACATCGACCTCGCGCAGGAGCTGTCCCGCAACGGGCGGCGCACCGGCCTGACCTTCGCCCCCGAGGGCGGGTCGGAGCGGATCCGCAAGGTCATCAACAAGATGGTGTCGAAGGAAGACCTGATCCGCACCGTCGTCACCGCGTACACGAACGGCTGGCGGCAGGTGAAGCTGTACTTCATGTGCGGCCTGCCCACCGAGACCGACGAGGACGTCCTCGAGATCGCGGACATGGCCCACGAGGTCATCCGGGCCGGCCGGGCCGCCACCGGCTCGAAGGACATCCGCTGCACGGTCTCCATCGGCGGGTTCGTGCCGAAGCCGCACACCCCGTTCCAGTGGGCGTCAATGGAGCGGCCGGAGGTCATCGACGGCCGGCTCAAGATGCTCAAGCAGGCGATCAACGCGGACCGGTCGCTCGGCCGGGCGATCGGCTTCCGCTACCACGACGGCGAGCCGTCGCTGATCGAGGGCCTGCTCAGCCGGGGTGACCGGCGGGTCGGCGCGGTGATCCGGCGGGTGTGGGAGAACGGCGGCCGGTTCGACGGCTGGAGCGAGCACTTCTCCTACCAGCGCTGGGTGGAGGCGGCGACCGAGGTCCTGCCGGCCTTCGGCGTCGACCTCGACTGGTACACCACCCGCCAGCGCGACGAGCTGGAGGTCCTGCCCTGGGACCACCTGGACTCGGGCCTGGACAAGGACTGGCTCTGGCAGGACTGGCAGGACTCGCTCAGCGAGTACGAGCAGGACGACTGCCGGTGGACCCCGTGCTTCGACTGCGGCGTCTGCCCGTCGATGGACACCGAGATCCAGATCGGCCCGACCGGGAAGAAGCTTCTCCCGCTCACCCCGATCAACGGTCTGAAGCTCCCCACCGGCGCCCAGCAGTAGCTCCGGCGCACGGCGGGCACGCCCGCCGTGCGCCGGGTTGATCATGTGGTTATCGTCAGCGGCACGCGAGTCGCGAGCAGTGCCGTCACGATCAACCGGTTCCGACACGAGGAGCACGACGATCAGTAGGAAACCACAGCCAGAGGGCGGCCAGGCACCCGTCGTGCAGCGGGTCCGGATCCGGTACGCCAAGCGCGGCCCGCTGCGCTTCACCTCGCACCGGGACTTTGCCCGGGCGTTCGAGCGGGCGCTGCGCCGGGCGGGCGTGCCGATCGCCTTCTCCCAGGGCTTCACCCCGCACCCCAAGATCTCGTACGCCAGCGCGGCCCCGACGGGCGTGGCGAGCGAGGCGGAATACCTGGAGATCGGCCTCCGCGAGCAGGTCGACCCGGCGGAGCTGCGCGCCGCGCTGGACGCGGCCCTCTCGCCCGGTCTCGACGTGCTCGACGCCGTCGTGGCCGCTGGCGGGAGTCTTGCCGACCGGATCGAGGCGTCGCACTGGCGCATCGAGCTGCCCGAGGTCGACCCAGCCGTCCTGCAACGGGCGGTTTCCGCCTTCACGGCCGCCGAGGAAGTGCTGGTCGAGCGGATGACCAAGCAGGGCCGGCGCACCTTCGACGCCCGGGCAGCGGTGATCCGCATCGATGTGATCGCGTCGCCGGAGACGCCTTCCGGGGCGCCGGCCGTACCGTGTGCGATACTCGAACTGGTCGTGCGGCAGGTCACCCCCTCCGTGCGGCCCGATGACGTCCTTTCCGGCCTCCGCGTGGTGGCCGACCTGGAGCCGCCGGTCTCGCCGAGGGTGATCCGGCTGGCACAGGGCACGCTGACCGCGCAGGATGCGATCGCGGATCCGTTGGAAGCGGACCGCGACGGGGCAACCATCGGTGAACGCTGACCGTCGGTCGACGTTCAGGTAGGCAGACTTCGGCGGTCGCGCACCGTGCGCGCCCGGCGGAAACACTTTTGCGGCGACCCTGCGTGGCAGCGCTCACCCGCGCCCGGGGCAGCCAGAACTGGAGAACGTCCATGCTCGAGAACGAGCCCGAGGGCGGCGAACGGACCGGTTCACAGCCGGCCGACGAGACCGCTGACAGCAGCACCGTCGAGAACACCGCCGGGGCGGAGAACGCCGCCGGCACCGCCGACGCCGACGCTGGCGGGGCCGAGCAGGCCCCGGCCGCGCCGGTCCGAAGGCGTACGACCCGGCGGCGGGCCACGCCGCTGAACCAGCCGGAGCAGACCGAAGTGCCGGTCGAGGCGTCGACGGCGCCCGTGCCGGGCAGCGGCGAGGCGCTCCAGGCCGAGGTGTTCGCCCCCGTCTCCGGCGACCTCGACGCCGCCCCGAAGGCGACGCGCCGCCGCCGCAAGGCCACCACCGCGAAGGCCGCCGAGGAGGCCACCGCGCCGCCCGCCGAGGCCGCCGGGCCGGCCCCCGAGGTCGCCGCGCCGCCCGCCGCGGAGGCTCCGGCCGAGGCGGACCAGGCGCCCGCCGAGCCGGCTGCGCCGCCGGCCAAGGCGACGCGTACCCGTCGGAAGAAGGCGGCCCCCGCCGCGGCCGAGCCGGCCGCGGAGACCCCGAGCGACGCCCTCGGGGCCGACCGGACCGGCGCCGCGCCCACTGAGCAGCCGCCGGCCGCCGCCGGCATCGAGCCGGAGGCCGGCACCGGGTTCGGCGCCGCCGCCCCGCCCGCCGCGGTCAGCGGTGCGGAGAGCCGTTCCGGCGAGGTCCCGCCCGGCGTGGCGGTCACCCCGCCCGCCGAGGAGGAGCCGACCGAGGCCGTCGAGCCCGAGCCGGCCGTCGAGCCGGAGCCGGTCGTCGAGCCCGAGCCGGTTGTCGAGCCCGAGCCGCGCACCCGCCGCCGGCGGGCCGCGCTCTCCGCGCCCACCGTGCTGTTCATGGCCCCGCAGCCGGAGGACGTCCCGGTCGCCCGGGTCGTGGCTCCCGCTCCGGAGCCGGAGCCGGAGGAGCCCGCCGCCGAGGAGCCGGCCGAGCCGGCGCGCCGCCGCCGGCGTGGCCGCCGCGACGTCGAGGCGGTCGAGGTCGTCGAGCCCGAGGAGCCGACCGAGGAGGCCGAGGAAGCCGCCGAGGACGAAGACGAGGACGAGGACGAGAGCGCCGCGGCCCGCCGCCGGCGCCGCCGTGGCCGCCGTGGACGCGGCCGGGGCAAGGGCGGCGCGGAGGACGCCGAGGACGAGGAGTCCGAGGAGGCCGCGCAGGCCGAGGCGGAGGAGTCCGAGGGCGACGAGGACGAGGAGGGTGAGGGCGGTGACGGGCTGACCCGCCGCCGTCGTCGTCGCCGCCGTCGGGGCGCCGGTGACGTCGAGGCGGGCGCCGACGACGGCGTGCCGACCGTCGTCAAGATCCGCGAGCCGCGCAAGACCGTCGACGAGGTGCAGGGCGTCTCCGGCTCCACCCGGCTGGAGGCCAAGCGGCAGCGCCGCCGCGACGGCCGCGAGCAGCGCCGGACCCGGCCGCCGATCCTCAGCGAGTCGGAGTTCCTGGCCCGCCGGGAGGCCGTCGACCGGGTGATGGCGGTACGCCAGCGCGGCGACCGGACCCAGATCGCCGTCCTGGAGGACGGGGTGCTCGTCGAGCACTACGTCACCCGCAACTCCTCCGGCACCATGGCCGGCAACGTCTACCTGGGCAAGGTGCAGAACGTCCTGCCCAGCATGGAGGCGGCGTTCGTCGACATCGGGCGCGGCCGCAACGCCGTCCTCTACGCCGGCGAGGTCAACTGGGACACCACCGGCCTGGAGGGGCGGGCCCGCTCCATCGAGCAGGCGCTGCGCTCCGGCGACTCGGTGCTGGTGCAGGTCACCAAGGACCCGATCGGCCACAAGGGCGCCCGGCTGACCAGCCACATCGCGCTCTCCGGCCGGCACCTGGTCTACGTGCCCCACGGCAACGCCTCCGGCATCAGCCGCAAGCTGCCCGACACCGAGCGCAAGCGGCTGCGGGACGTGCTGAAGAAGCTGGTGCCGGACGGCGCGGGCGTGATCGTCCGGACCGCCGCCGAGGGCGCCAGCGAGGACGAGCTGGCGCGCGACGTCAAGCGGCTCCAGGCGCAGTGGGAGGACATCCAGGCCAAGGCGGCCGAGGGCGGCGCCCCGGTGCTGCTCTACGAGGAGCCGGACCTGGTCATCCGGGTCGTTCGGGACCTGTTCAACGAGGACTTCCGCGAGCTGGTGATCGAGGGCGAGCAGTCGTACGACATCGTCGAGTCGTACCTGTCGCACGTCTCGCCGGACCTGGTCGCCCGGCTGCGCCGGCACGTCGGCACCACGGACGTCTTCGCCGAGTACCGGATCGACGAGCAGATCATCAAGGGGCTGGACCGCAAGGTCTTCCTCCCCTCGGGCGGCTCGCTGGTGATCGACCGGACCGAGGCGATGACGGTCATCGACGTCAACACCGGCAAGTACACCGGCTCCGGGGGCAACCTGGAGGAGACGGTCACCCGGAACAACCTGGAGGCGGCCGAGGAGATCGTCCGCCAGCTCCGGTTGCGCGACCTCGGCGGCATCGTGGTGATCGACTTCATCGACATGGTGCTGGAGTCCAACCGTGAGCTGGTGCTGCGCCGGCTGACCGAGTGCCTGGGCCGGGACCGGACCAAGCACCAGGTCACCGAGATCACCTCGCTCGGGCTGGTGCAGATGACCCGCAAGCGGATCGGCGCGGGCCTGCTGGAGGCGTTCAGCGAGACCTGCGAGTGCTGCAAGGGCCGGGGCCTGATCATGCACACCGAGCCGGTGCCGGAGAAGCCGCGTTCCGGCGGTGGCGGTGCGGGGGAGAAGGTCAAGGCGGTCGCCTCGGCCGTGGCCGCCCCGGCGGCGGCGGAGCAGGGCGCCGGCACCTCCCGGCGGCGGGCGCGCAAGAGCGCGCCGGCCGAGCGCACCGTGGCCGAGGTCACCGAGACCGACGCCGACGCCGCCCCGAACGCCGAGTACCACGACACCATGGGCTACGACCTGTCCCGCTACGAGGCGGACACGGCCGCCGCCGGAGAGGTCGCCGACAGCCAGACGGGCGAGTCGGCGCGGCTGGCCGCCCCGGACGACCCGGACGCGCTCTCCGACGCCGACGGCGACGAGTCGGAGGGGGGCTCCGGCCGGCGCCGGTCCCGCCGCAGCGGCGCGCGGCGGCGTACCCGGCCGTGACCGGCTGACCGACCCGACGTGTGACAGGGCCCCTTCCCGGTGATGTCCGGCGGGAGGGGCCCTGTCGTATGGTCGATCCCCGGCCACGATCGGCCGCCTGCGGTCAGGAGAAGAACGATGCGCCGTATGCTCGCCGTCACCGCGCTCACCGCCGTCCTGCTCTCCGGCACCGGGTGCGCGGCCGAGCGCCCGGAGCGGGCCGGCCCACCCGGCGGCGCACCTAGCGGTGGCGTCACGCCGGGCGGTTCCGTCGGCGGCGGGGCGCCGGGGGCCGGCAGCGGGGCGGCCGGCGGCAACGCGCCCGAGGTGTGTGCCGCGGCACAGCGGGCCGGCGAGACGGCCGTACGGACGTACGTCGAGGAGCTCGGCAAGATGGTCGCGGCGGTCGGGTCGGACGACGCCGCGGCGGCCCGGACCGCCCGGGACCGCATCTCCACCGCGCTGACCGACTGGCGCAGCACGCTGCGGCGCGAGTCGACCCGGGCCGAGGACGCCCAGCTCAAGACCCTCCTCGCGGACATGGCGGCGGAGGTCGGCACGCTGGGCACCGACGTCGACTCGATCGACGAGACCGGGCTCGACCGGCTCCGGCAGCGCCTCGACCAGCTCTGCGCCCGCTGACCGGCGGGGCCCGGTTTGGGTGTGGGCCCTCCGATGGCGTACGCTGGCCGGCGGTGCACTTTGGTGTACCGAGTTCTCGCGTGCCCGCGCCGCCGTGCCTCTGCTACCCGGCGAGCCGCCGCGGGAACACCCGCCAGCAGCCTCAACGACAGGGAGTCCGCCTCCGATGTACGCGATCGTCAAGACCGGCGGCAAGCAGTACAAGGTCGCCGAGGGCGACGTGATCGAGGTCGAGAAGCTCGTCGGTGCCCCCGGCGACGCGGTGAAGCTCACCGCGGTGCTCCTCGTCGACGGTGACGACCTGGTGACCGACGCGGCGAAGCTTGCCAAGGTCGCGGTGTCCGGCGAGATCGCCGCGCACACCAAGGGCCCGAAGATCCGGATCCACAAGTTCAAGAACAAGACCGGCTACCACAAGCGCCAGGGTCACCGCCAGCCGTTGACCCAGGTCAAGGTGACCGGCATCTCCAGCGGGAAGTAGGTCGTCCTCAGATGGCTCACAAAAAGGGTGCGTCCAGCTCGCGCAACGGCCGTGACTCCGCGGCGCAGCGGCTCGGCGTGAAGCGCTTCGGTGGTCAGGTCGTCAGCGCGGGTGAGATCCTCATCCGTCAGCGTGGCACCAAGTTCCACCCCGGTGACCTGGTCGGCCGCGGCGGAGACGACACGCTCTTCGCGCTGGCCGCCGGTTCGGTCCAGTTCGGCACCAAGCGCGGTCGCAAGACCGTCAGCATCGTGCCGCAGCAGTAGTTCGAAGGCGTTGCGGGCCGCGGACCTCGTGTCCCGGCCCGCTTCGCTTTTTTCGTGCGGGGCGTGACCCTCGCTGGAAGGATTGACGCCCGTGGCGACGTTCGTTGACCGGGTCGTCCTGCACCTGCAGGCCGGCGATGGTGGGCACGGTTGTGTCTCGATCCACCGGGAGAAGTTCAAGCCGTTCGGCGGCCCCGACGGCGGCAACGGCGGGCACGGCGGCAGCGTGTCCCTGGTGGTCGACCCGCAGGTGACGACGCTGCTGGACTTCCACTTCCGCCCGCACGTGAAGGCCGAGAACGGCAAGGGTGGCGCCGGGTCGAACCGGGACGGCGCGAACGGCCGCAACCTTGTGCTCAAGGTGCCGAACGGCACCGTGGTGCAGGCCCCCGACGGCACGGTCCTGGCCGACATGGTCGGCACCGGCACGACCTTCGAGGTGGCCCGGGGCGGGCGCGGCGGCCGGGGCAACGCGTCGCTGGCCAACGCCCGGCGCAAGGCCCCCGGCTTCGCCGAGCTGGGCGAGCCCGGCGAGCAGCTCGACGCGGTGCTGGAGCTCAAGAGCGTCGCCGACGTCGGGCTGGTGGGCTTCCCGTCGGCCGGCAAGTCGTCGCTGATCTCGGTGATCTCCGCCGCCAAGCCGAAGATCGCCGACTACCCCTTCACCACCCTGGTGCCCAACCTGGGCGTGGTCCGGCTGGACAACCACACCTTCACCGTCGCCGACGTGCCCGGCCTGATCCCCGGGGCGGCCGCCGGCAAGGGCCTCGGCCTGGAGTTCCTGCGGCACATCGAGCGCTGCGCGGTGCTGGTGCACGTCATCGACACCGCCACCCTGGAGCCCGGCCGGGACCCGGTCGCTGACATCGACACCATTGAGGCCGAGCTGACCGAGTACGGGGGCCTGGCCGACCGTCCCCGGCTGGTGGCGCTCAACAAGGTCGACGTGCCCGACGGCCGGGACCTCGCCGAGATCGTCCGCCCCGACCTGGAGGAGCGCGGTTTCCGGGTGTTCGAGGTCTCCGCGGCGACCCGGGAGGGGCTCAAGGAGCTCATGTACGCCATGGCGGAGCTGGTGGAGCAGGGACGCAAGGCCGCGCCGCCGGCCGAGGCGACCCGGATCGTGATCCGCCCCCGGGCGGTCGACGACGCCGGCTTCACCATCGAGGCCGCGCCGGACGGCGCCTGGGTCGTGCACGGTGTCCGTCCCGAGCGGTGGGTGCGGCAGACGAACTTCGACAACGACGAGGCCGTCGGCTACCTGGCCGACCGGCTGGCCCGCCTGGGTGTCGAGGAGAAGCTGGGCAAGGCCGGCGCGGAACCGGGCGACCTGGTCCGGATCGGCGAGCGGGAGTTCGACTGGCAGCCGACCCTCTACGCCGGGGCCGACTTCATCCCCGGCAACCGGGGCACCGACGTCCGGCTGGAGGAGAAGTCCACCCGGGCGTCCGCCGCGGAGCGGCTGGCGGCCCGCAAGGCCCGCCGGCAGCGCCCGGAGGACGACGTCGAGGGCACCGACGCCGACGTCTCCGACGACGTCGCCCCGGCGGACGGCTTCGGCGACGCCGGGCCGGTCCGGGAGGCTGACCCGTCCGACGGGCCCGGTGCCTCCCAGGGGCCCGGCCCGTCCCGCATCGCGGCGGCGGGCGACGCCGAACAGTCCGCCCAGGCGGGCGACGCCGAACAGTCCGCCCAGGCGGGCGACGCCGAATAGCCCGCCCAGGCGGGCGACGCCGAATAGCCCGCCCAGGCGGGCGACGCCGAATGGCTCGTCGCGCTCCGTGCGTGGGTCGACTGCCGGAAACCTGCCCGAAATCCCCGCCGCCTAGCGTGGCCTGATGCTGATCGAGTCGCGCCCCGCCACCGATGCGGAGATCGACGCCCTGGTCACCGCCCAGCAGCGCGAGCTGCGGGCGGCCGACGGCGGGCTGGACGGCCAGGCGACCGTCACCCACGACGACATCCGCTACCTGGTGGTGGTCGCCGACGGGCGGGCGGTCGCCTGCGGCGGGATCCAGGCGCTCGACGCCGGCACCGGCGAGGTGAAGCGGATGTACGTCCGCCCGGCCCACCGGGGGCGGGGCATCGCCCGGCAGTTGCTGACCGCGCTGGAGGAGTTGGCCTTCCAGCAGGGGTACGCGGTGCTCCGCCTGGAGACCGGCACGTACCTGCCGGCCGCGATCGGGCTCTACACCTCCAGCGGGTACGAGCCGATCCCGGTCTACGGCGAGTACGTCGGCAACCCGTACAGCGTGTGCTTCGCCAAGCGGCTGCGCGTGCCGGCCTGACGGGGCCGGGCGGTCAGTCGCCGGTGTGCGCGTGTACGGCGGTGACCGGCTTCGACTCCGGCGACGCGTGCTGACGCAGGAAGATGCTCAGCACGATCAGCGTGCCGACGGCGAGGAACTCGCTCTGCCAGTTCTGCATCGACTGGAACCAGAAGTCGCTCGTGCCGAGGAACTCCCACACGCCGATCGGCGGCGCGTCGCTCTGCAGCGCCTGCTGCTGGTTGTAGTCGGCGGTCCCGCCGAGCAGGTGGCCGACGAACGAGCCGGCGAAGATCAGCAGCAGCGCGATGGAGAGGCTGTTGCGGTAGACCACCAGGGGCAGCCCGCCGGCGCGTACGGGCCAGGGGGAGTCCGGGGTGGCCCGCCGCTCGTCGTCCTCGGGCCGGTCGGTCTGCCCCACCGGCTTCGACTCCGCCGACCCGCGCTGCACCAGGTAGGCGGTGAGCAGGACGTAGCCGCCCATCTGGAGGAACTCCGACTCCCAGTTCTCGAAGACCGACTCCATGAAGTGCCCGGTGCCCAGGTACGCCGGCCAGCTGGTCGGCGCGGCCCCGAACTCGGCCAGCTCCTGGTTGTACGTCTGCCAACCGAACACGCTCTGCAACACCAGGAAGACGAGAAAAGCGCCGAACATCGCCACGGTCAGCGCGTTGTCACGCAACCACCTCGGCATGACGCCCTCCTCGTCGACGGCCTCCGACCTCCGTGCCCGGAGGGCGCGGCGGGCAAACGCCGCCACGCGGCGCGGGTCAGGGGCGGTCGAAGGGGTCGTCGGCCCGGGTGCCCGTGCCCACCTGGTTGGAGAGCAGCAGCCCGAAGGCGAGCATGCCGAAGCCGAGGACCAGGTGCAGCCAGTTGTCGGCGTCGTTGACCGGGATGAAGTTCGCCGCGCTCTCCCGGTCGATCGCGAAGCCGTACAGCCACAGGCCGAGGTAGAGGGCGCCGCCGCCGGCGAGGAAGACCCGGGCCCCGGCGACGCTGCGGGCCAGCAGCAGACCGGCCAGTCCGAAGCCCAGGTGCAGCGCGTTGTGCAGGATCGACACCTGGAACAGGCCGAGCAGCCGGGCCTCGGAGTGGTGGCCGGCGAACGTCATGTCGGCGTAGTTGATGGTGATGCCGGGGATGAACCCGAGCACTCCGATCAGGGTGAAGACCCCGGCCGCGGCCACGGCGGCGAGCTGCACCTTCGGCTTCGGGCCCGCCGGGCCGCCGCGTGCATGTCGTGCCATCGATTCACCTCCGTGGACCTGCGGAACGCCCTGCCCGCGGCGCCGGCGGCGGGGGAGCGTCGGACACTGTGCGTGACAAGGACGACACGCGATCCGCCGATCCTCCATTTTGTAGCGGCCCGGCGGCGGCCCGCAGGGAAAGTCACGAAGGAGGTATGGAACCGGCAACGCAGGGTAGGTCAAGAGGTGCGACGGCAGTAACGGCCGACGCATCCCCCCAGCACACACCCGCGGAGACTTTCCGAGCGGAAGGGAAATCATGACCTACGATCTGTCACCCACGACTTCCACGTACGGGCAGGAGTCGAGCAACGGCAGCGGCGTCCGCGAGCAGGCCCGTCAGGTCGGCTCGGAGGCCAAGCACGCCGGTGGCGCCGTCGCCGGGACGGCCAAGGAGCAGGGCCGGGAGGTCGTCGGCGAGGCGAAGCTCCAGGCGCGCAACCTCTATGGCGAGGCCCGCAGCCAGCTCGCCAGCCAGGCCGGCGACCAGCAGCGGCGTGCCGCCGGCGGGCTCCGTTCGCTGGCCGACGAGATGCGCTCGATGGCCGAGCAGGGCGGCCAGGCCGGCCCGGTGAGCGAGATCGCCCGCCAGGCCGCCGACCGGGTGCACGGCGTGGCCGGCTGGCTGGAGCAGCGCGAGCCCGGCGACCTCATCGCCGAGGTGCGCGACTACGCGCGTCGCAACCCGGGCACCTTCCTGGTCGGCGCCGCCGTGCTGGGTGTGCTCGCCGGCCGGCTGACCAAGAACATCTCGGCCGCCGGCGACGGCCAGGGTGGCAACGGCTACCCCGCGTACGGCTCGGGCGCCGGCTACGACCCGGAGCGGACCGCGGTCATCCCGACCCCGCCGGCCCCGCGTGCGGTGCCGGACGCCGTACCGCCGGGCGGCTACCTCGACCCGACCCCGGGCGCGTACGCCGACCCGCAGACCACCACCAGCTACGCCGACCCCGCCGGTGGCGTCGGCCAGCCGCTGCCGCCGGTGAGCCAGACCGACCCGCTGCCGGGCGTGCCGTCGACCGGGACCACCCGTCCGTGAGCCCAGGAATCACCCGAAGGGAGGCGGCGGCATGAGCATGCCGACGCAGGGGGCGGGGCTGGACTCCGGCTACCACCCCCACGACGCGGACGAGGTCAGGGGCAGCTCGATCGGTGAGCTGATGCGCCAGGTCACCAGCGACCTGTCGACCCTGATGCGGCAGGAGGTCGAGCTGGCCAAGGCCGAGATCCGCCAGGAGGGCAAGAAGGCGGGCAAGACCGCCGGCTTCTTCGGCGGCGCCGGCTTCGGCGGCTACATGGTGGCCCTCTTCCTGTCGCTGGCCCTCTGGGCCGGGCTGTCCAACGTGATGGACGCCGGCTGGGCGGCCCTGATCGTGGCCGTCATCTGGGGCGCGATCGCCGCGGTCCTCTACACCAAGGCCAAGAAGAGCGCCGAGCACATCCGCGGCCTCAAGCAGACCAACGACAGCGTGCAGCGGATCCCCGACGCGCTCAAGCCCCACCCGCAGGAGGTCGCCCGATGAGCACCGACCCGGACCAGATCCGCCGGGAGATCGAAGCCACCCGGAACAACCTGAGTTCCGACGTGGACGCGCTGGCGTACAAGGTCAGCCCCGCCCGCATCGTCGACGACCGCAAGCAGCGGGCCCGCAACGCACTGCAGAATGTGAGGGACAAGGTGATGGGAAGCGCTTCCGACCTGGGTCACAGCACCAAGCACGGCGCCCACGCGGTGGGCGACCATGCCTCCTCGGCAGCATCGACCGTGAGTGACAAGGCCCACTCGGCCGCCTCGACGGTCAGCGACAAGGCACACTCGGCGGCCTCGACGGTCAGCGACGCCGCGCAGCGGGCGCCGCACGTGATCCGGCAGAAGTCCGAGGGCAACCCGCTGGCCGCCGGCCTGATCGCCTTCGGCGTCGGCTGGCTCGCCTCCTCGCTGATCCCGTCGACCCGCCGCGAGCAGCAGGTGGCGTCGCAGGTCAAGGAGAAGGCCGGCGAGCACGCCGGGGTGGTGAAGGAGAAGCTGGGCGAGGTCGCCAACGAGCTGAAGGAGGAGCTGCGCGAGCCGGCGCAGCACGCCACCCAGTCGGTGCGCTCCACCGCCCAGGACGCGGTGCACGCCGTCAAGGACGACACCCGTTCGGCCGCGCACGACGTGAAGGACCAGGCGCAGCACTCCCGCGAACAGGTGCGGTACTGACCAGCCCGATCACCGTACGCCGCAGCTCGCGGCCACTCCCGGAGCACCGTCCGGGCAGTGGCCGCGAGCTGTCGTGTGCGTCCCGGGCGGGTGACGGTGCGGGAAGTCAGCGCAGGTGGCGGCGGAGGGTGCGTTCGAAGTGGGCGGCGCGACGCACCCGGCCGCCCGCGTATCGGACCCCGCCGAGGAGCAGGCGCCGGCCGACGGCGAGCCAGCCGCACACGCCGCGCTCCAGCAACCAGAGCGGGGCCGCCAGGGCGGTGGCCGGCGGGAAGACCGCAGCGCCCCCGCCCCGGCGCCGGCCCGCCTCGGCGAGCGCCACCGTGGTCACGGCCGCCCCGAACAGCAGCCTCGGCCGCCGGGTCGCGACCGCCGCGGCCAGCGCCGGCAGGACCGCGAGCGAGGTGACCAGGCGGGCCGGCTGGGCCAGGTCGTCGTACGCCTGGCGGACCCGTTGGCCCAGGAAGTGGGCGGTGTCCGGCGGCAGCCGGCGTACGTGCAGCCAGGCGGGTGCCGCCTCGGTCCCCCCGTACGCGCGCACGGTGCGGATCAGCTCCAGGTTCTCGAAGAGCACGTCCGGGTCGTACCCGCCCATGGCGAGGAAGGTGCTCCGGCGTACCGCCAGGGTGCCGGGGTAGTCGGCGCCGAGCGCCCGGTTGAGCAGGGTGCGCCCCGTGTCCCACCACGCGTGCCAGGGCAGCGGGTCGAAGTAGTTCTGCGGCCGGACCAGGTCCACCCGGTCGAGCAGCCGGTGCACGGCGAGCAGCCCCGCCTCGTCGTACCGGACGTCGTCGTCGGCGATCACCACGTGCTCGTGCCGGGCCGCGCCGACGCCGGTGAGCACCCCGGTCACCTTGCCGTTGACGCCGCGCAGGGCGGGATCCGGCCGCAGGTGCCGGACCAGGCCGCGCCAGGCCTCCGCGTGCCGGGCGAACACCTCCGGCGGCGACCCGTCGACCACGGTCACGTCGACCCGGGCGCTCAGCCGCCGCAGGTAGGCGGTCAGTTCGGCCAGCCCGGCGTCGTCGGTCCAGCGCAGCGGCAGCACGTACGCCAGGGGAAGCCGACGCTCGCCGGCGCTCCCGGCCGTCGGCGCGCCGGTGCCGCGGCCGTCGCCGCCGGGAGCGGCACCGGCCGGGCGGGCCGGGGCGCTCACGCCTGCTCCGGGCGGCGGTAGACGGAGACGTGCTCGCGGCTGTGGTCGGTGAACGGCCGGCCGCTCCAGTCCTCCCACCGGTGCTCGCGGCGCAGCCCGGCCAGTTGGGCCATCAGGTCAAGCTCCGCCGGCCAGGCGTAGCGGTGGTTGGCGGGCAGCAGGCGCACCCCGTCGTTGCCGATCCGGACCTTCGTGGTGGTCATCCGCTGCTCGGCGGGGTGCAGCAGGGCCGCCTCCAGCAGCACCACGTCCTCCGCCACCCGCACCGGCCGCAGCGCGCCGCCGGCGCGGAAGGCGCCCGGGTCGGGCACCCACGCCTCGACGACGAACCGGCCGCCGGGGCGCAGGTGGGCGGCGGCGTTGCGGAAGCAGGCCACCTGGGCGGCCTGGTCCGGCAGCGCGAAGATCGTGTTGAACGCGAGCACCACCAGGGCGAACTCGCCGGGCACCCGGGTCTCGGCGAAGTCGCCGACGGCCACCTCGACCGCGTCCCCGCCGGGCTTGGCGCGCAGCCCGGCGGCCATCTCCGGGGAGCCCTCGACACCGGCGACGGTCAGTCCCCGGGCGGCCAGCGGCAGGGCGAGCCGGCCGGTGCCGATGCCGAACTCGCACACCGGGCCGCCGTCGGCGAGCGCGGCGAGCCGCTCCACCGCCGCGTCCGGTGCCAGGTGCGCGTACGTCTCGTCGTAGACGTCCGCGGCGTGCCGGCCGTACTCGCTGGCGTCGAAGGACACGGTGCCTCCCGGTGGCGGTGGGTGCCCGCAGCAGGTGCCCGGTTATCGACCGGGCAAACCGGCCCGTCGTTTCGGTGGGGCGGTCCCGGGTAGCGCAACTGGTGCGGGTGGTCGATTCCCGGGCACCCGGGTGGAGGAGACGAGATGACCAGCAACGGAACGAGGTGGGCGCTGCTCGGCGCCACCACCGTGACCGTGGTCGGCGTCGGCCGGGCGGTGGCCCGTCGACGACGCCGGCACCAGCCCGAGCGCCGCGACGGCTGGTACGTGGTGCGGCGCGGGGTGACGATCGACCGGCCGGCGGCGGCGGTCATCGGCTTCTGGACCGACCGGGAGCGGATGGACCGGGCGCTGGCCGGGTGGGCGACCCTGGAGCGGCTCGACGACGACCGGTGGCGCTGCGTGGCGCGGGACCCGGCCGGCGGGGGCACCGAGTGGCGGGCGGAGATCACCGTCGAGGGACCCGGGCGGCTGCGCTGGCGGGTCACCGACGGGCCGGAGCAGGAGGGCACGGTCCACCTGACGCCGGCGCCCCAGGACCGGGGCACGGAGGTCCGCGCCGAGCTGCGGTGGCGCTCCGGGCCGCTGCGCCGGGCGTTCGGACTCCTCGGCGGCGACGACCCGGACCAGGCCCTGCGGGACGCGCTGCGCCGGGTGAAGGCGCTGGTCGAGTGCGGCCAGGTCATCGACACCCGGCGGGACCCGTCCGGGCGCGGCCCGGCCCAGGAGAAGGCGACAGACAAGGTGCGGGAGAGGCTGAGGACGGGAGGGCGGGCATGAGGGCGCTCTGCTGGGAAGGCGTCGGCAAGCTGGCCGTGCGCGACGTGCCGGAGCCGCGGATCCGCGCCGAGGGCGACATCATCGTCAAGGTCGGCGCCAGCAGCGTGTGCGGCTCCGACCTGCACCTGATCAACGGCTTCCTGCCGGCGATGCGGGAGGGCGACGTCCTCGGCCACGAGTTCATGGGCGAGGTCGTGGAGACCGGTCCCGGCGTACGGCGGCTGCGCGTCGGCGACCGCGTCGTGGTCGGCTCGGTGGTGGCCTGCGGCGGCTGCTGGTACTGCCGCACCGAGCAGTACTCGCTCTGCGACAACTCCAACCCGCAGCCGGTCTTCACCGAGAAGCTCTGGGGCCACTCGCCGGCCGGCATCCTCGGTTACTCGCACGCCGCCGGTGGCTACTCCGGCAGCCACGCCGAGTACGTCCGCGTGCCCTTCGGCGACATCGGGGCGTTCCAGGTGCCGGACGGGGTGCCCGACGACTCGGTGGTGTTCGCCTCCGACGCCATGCCCACCGGCTGGATGGCCGCCGACTTCTGCGCGCTGAAGGGCGGCGAGGTGGTCGCGGTCTGGGGCGCCGGCGGGGTCGGCCAGATGGCGGCCCGCTCCGCCCAGCTCCTCGGCGCCGAGCGGGTGATCGTGATCGACCGGCTGCCGGAGCGGCTCGCCACCGCCGCCGACCGGCTCGGCGTGGAGACGGTCAACTACGCCGAGACCGACGTGCTGGAGGCGCTGCGGGAGATGACTGCCGGCCGGGGGCCGGACGCGTGCATCGAGGCCGTCGGCATGGAGTCGCACGACGTCGGGCCGGTGTACGCGTACGACAGGGCGAAGCAGACGGCCCGGCTGCAGACCGACCGCCCCACGTCGGTCCGGCAGGCGATCATGGCCTGCCGCAAGGGCGGCACGGTGAGCATCGTCGGCGTCTACGCCGGCCTGGTGGACAAGTTCCCGCTCGGCGCGGCGATGAACAAGGCGCTGGTGCTGCGGATGGGGCAGATGCACGCCCAGCGCTACATCCCGATGCTGCTGGACCGGATCGCGGCCGGCGAGATCGATCCCGGTTACCTGGCCACCCACCCGATGTCGCTGGAGCAGGGCGCGCGGGGCTACGAGATGTTCGAGAAGAAGGAGGACGGCTGCCTGCGCAGCGTCCTGCACCCGGCCTGAGCCCGTCGCGACCGCACCGCCCCGGGGCCGTCGAGGTCCCCGGGGCGGTGTCGTGTTCAGGCCGTGCGGCGGACGTTGGTGACCAGGAACCCGCTCGGCGGCAGCGCCGGCATCCGGTGCAGGCTCAACGCCAGGTCCTGCGGTGGCACGTCGTACCGCATCGTCGTGGTCAGGTTCGTCACCGCCCGCTTCATCAGCTCGATCGTGATCCACTCCCCGGCGCAGCGGTGACCGGTCAGGTGCTCGCCGCCGCCCTGCGGCACGAGGGCGAACGGGTCGCCCCGCCAACCGGTGAAGCGCTCCGGCCGGAACCGCTCCGGCTCCGGCCAGAGCGCCGGGTGGTGGTTGGTGCCGTACAGGTCGAGCAGCACCCGCCGGCCGCGCGGGAAGTGGTAGCCCTGCCAGTCGAACGAGCGCCGGACCCGGGCGGCGGCCACGGGGAAGAAGGGGTAGTAGCGGCGTACCTCCTGCACGAAGCTCTCGGCGGCCTCGTCGCTCTCCCGGACCCGTTCCCGCCAGGCCGGGTGGTCGTGCAGGGCCAGCGCGGCGAAGACGATGAAGCGGTCGACGGCGACCGTGGGCCGCAGCACGTTGAGCAGCTCGACGGCCGCGATCCGGCGGGGGAGCAGCCGCCTGTGGGCGTCGCGGTGCTCGGCGACCACCCGCAGCGCGCTGCCCTCGGGGGCGGGGAGCGTGCCGGCGCGCTGCCGGTCGACGACCTGACCGATCCAGCGTTCGCCCCGGCGGCGGCCCCACAGGCCACGCCAGTGCTGGGGGCCGAGCGCCGCCGGCCCTTCGATCATCGCGTGCAGCTCGGCGGTACGCCGGTCCACCTCGGAGTTCGCGAGCGGCACGCCGGCCCAGGCGCAGACCGCGCGGGTCAGCATCCGGCCGACCTCGTCGTAGAGCACCACCGGCTTGCCCGACTCCCAGGACGGGACGCGGGCCCGCCACTCGTCGTCGAAGAGCTGCGCGAGCTGCCGGACCGCGGTCGGCGTCATGATCGACATGAACATGGCCTTGCGGTCGGCGTGGTCCGCCCCGTCGAGGCCCTGCACACCGCCGCGGCCGGTGAGGGTGCGCTGCGCCCGCTTCGGCATGGCGCCCGCCCGGACGAAGCGCTCGGTGTCGTAGAAGAGCTCCGCCGCCGCCCGGCCGCGCAGGCAGATGGTGGGCTCCAGCAGCAGCCGGGCCTGGAAGATGTCGGTGCCGTGGCGGTCGCAGCGTCGGCCGACGAAGCGGTAGCCGTCGCGCAGGAACGCCACCGAGCTGTCCGGGCTGCGCTCCGTCGGGATGGTCGCCATCGGGCCTCCTGACCGAAGGTGGCGGCCGTTGCCGGCCGGGTCCTGTCCGTACCTCTGCGTCTACCCGGGCCGGCGTGCCTGAACCCCGCCGCCGGGTCGGCCGCGGCGCGGGGCGGGCGGCGGGTGGTGCCCGGGGGAGGGGCCAGCGGACGACGTGTCTGCTGGCCCCTCCCAGGGGCGCGGCGAGCTGGTTGTCTCGGGAGAGCGGTCCGCGCCGGTCCGCCGCCGGCACGACCGCGGCGGTGGCCGGGACGGAACGCGGGCGGTCCACCGCAGGACGAGGCCGCCCACGATCGCCACGGGGAGGACACATGCGTGACAACAGGCCGGCGTACTGGCGGCAACGGCAGGCGCGGGAGGCGCTCGGCGCGGCCGGGGAGGTCGCCCGCGCCTCGTTGATCGCGCCGCCCCGCCGTTCTGCCCGGCCGGGCCGGTTCTTCACGGTGCACCTCGGCTTCACCGCCGCCGACCTGGCGTCGGCCCGGGAGTTGGCCGTCGGGTACGCGGAGGCGCTGAGTCTGCTGCGGTCCGAGGTGGCCCTGGGCGCGTCGGCGCTGTCGCCGGCCGAGGCGTGGCAGCAGGCCGAGCGGTTGTTCTGCGGCGCGTCCGGCCCGGACGGCGAGCGCTGCGCCGACGTCGCCGGCCATCCCGGCTTCCATCACGCTCCGGGGCCGGGCGGGCTCGGCTGGGGCGACGGCGACTAGCCCGCCATTCGAGATCACCGATGCCGCAGTCGCGCGTGCGGGCGATGGGAAAGATCGACCCGTGCGCGGCTGTCGGATACCCGTCGCGGACGTGAATCCGGGAGCGGGGACATCGCATTTGCCGTCATCGAAGAAATGCCGTGCCAGGAATCCCGCCAGCGGCTCATTTCGAAGCGGCGACAGCTCTGCTGAGGAATTGATCTCAAGATCCGTGTCGGAGCAACCTCTTCGCCAGTCGCCCGTTTTGTGGCTATTTAGCGGTCGAATTCGCAGCGCCGGCGACGCCGAAAGGTCGGCCCCGATCACCAATGCCGGAAGTGCCTCGTTTGTTCACCGAGGCAACCGCGCCAGGTGATCCGGAGGTTGACTCCCCACCAGGCGGAAAACGACCGCTCCTGCGAGTTCGGGGGAATCGCACATGCACGTGATGCTGGCCTGGTTCGCCGACGACAATCCGTCGGAGAGCGCCCGGCGCGCCGCGAGACATCGCTTTGAAACGGCCGTCGCCGACGTGGTGCCCGACAGTTTCGTACGACACGAATTCGGCGCCGACGACTGGGGCGTGACCGTCCTGCACCGCAGCGACCGGGGCGCCTACCGGTGGCCGACCGTCGACACCGTCGGGCCGGTCACCGCCGTGTCGCTCGGGCTGCCCGTGGGGGTCGACGTGACGGGCGGCCCGGCGGCGCTGGCCGGGCGCCTGCTGGTGGGCGAGGAGGTGCACCGCGAGGTGGTGCCACCGTTCGGCCTGCTGGCCCTCGACGCGGCCGGGAACTTCGCCCTGCAACAGGACTGGATCGGCATGTGCCGGGTCTTCACGGGCCGGTCGGCCGGCCTGACGGCCTTCTGCACCCGGCCCAGCCTGCTGGCCGCGTTCCTGCACGGCGACCTGCGGCCCGACCTGGACGGCTGGGCGTCGTACACCCTCTGCGG
The DNA here is from genome assembly GCF_040634035.1 of Micromonospora sp. NPDC007220. Lineage (NCBI taxonomy): Bacteria > Bacillati > Actinomycetota > Actinomycetes > Micromonosporales > Micromonosporaceae > Micromonospora > Micromonospora sp. NPDC007220. The sequence goes on from NZ_JBEYEU010000023.1 coordinate 34,536, forward strand.
GCACTTCGGCGGCGACAGCTCCCCGGTGCGGGGCGCCCGACTGCTCCGCCCCGGCGAGCGGGTGACCGGCCGCCGGCGCGACGGCGGCGGGTGGCAGCTCACCACCACCACGAAGTACGCGACCGACGACGTGGTGCGGGACGGGCTGGCGGCGCAGGGGCGACCGGTGACCGAGCTGCTGGACCGCGCCGCCGCCGCCATCACGACCACTGCGGCCAGCATCCACGGCCTCTACGACGAGGACATCACCCTCGGGCTGTCCGGCGGGAAGGACTCCCGGCTCATCGCCGCGTCGCTGATCGCGGCCGGCCGGACCCCCAGGTTCCTGACCAACGAGGACACCCGCGCCGAGGGCGAGGTCGCCCGCGAACTGGTGCGGATCCTGCGCGACAAGCGGGGACTGCACCCCGAGCACACGCTCCGGCTCGCCGGGGCGCGGGCCAACGTGCTCGGGACCGGCCTGTACGAGCGGGCCCGGCGACTGCAACAGCTGACCGACCACCAGTTCCCCTCCAGCTACCTGGTGCGCCCCGCCGGCCCCGGGCGTCTGGTCGACCAGGCCGGCCCGGCGACCTTCACCGGTGCCGCCGGAGAGCTCGCCACCGAATACTGGTATCCCCCGACGGACGACGACGGCGAGCCGTCCCCGCAGGAGACCGCCCTGGCCCGGCTGCTGAACGCCGTGCCGACGGGCGTGGCCGACGCGGCCGTCGGCACCGCGGAGCGGGAGAGGATCCGCGGCCTGCTCGACCACGGCAGCGGGCTCGGCCTGCACGACCTGCGCCTGGTCGACTACATCTACCTGGTGGAGCGGGCCCGCCGCTGGTACACCTCCGCCTACGCGATCGGGATGGTCACCCCGTTCCTCTCGCCCGGCTTCGTCGCCGCCACCTTCGCGTTGACTCCCGGGCAGAAGCGCGAGCGGCTGCTGCACACCGGGCTGATCGCCCGCCTGGTGCCCGAGTGGGCGCAGGTCCCGTTCGTGAGCGTCTCCACCGGCCCGTCCACCGCCACCCGGGTGTGGGAGGGTGACGGCCTCCAGGCGATGGCCGAACTGCTGGACACCGCCCACGGCCCGCTGACCGGTCTCGTCCGGCGGCCCGCCGTGGAGAAGGCGCTCCGCACCGCGGCCCGGGGCGGCCGACCCGACCAGCGGACGCTGCAACAGTTCACCTGGCTGGCGCTCGCCTCCGAGCAGCTCGAACCGGGCACTACCCGGCCCGCCACCGGCGCCGCGTACGCCCGGATCACCGCGCCCCCGCAGCAACGCCAGCCGGCCGGCGGCGCGGTCGCCCGACTGCGCTGGGTCAAACGGACCCGGCTCGGTGGCCGGCTCTGGTCGGCGGTGGCCAAGCGGGTGCGGCCACGGCGACCGAGCCAGTGAGCGGGCCCGCCAGCGTCACCTGGCCCCGCCCCGCCACCTGACCGACCACCGGTACGGGGCCGGGTACGCGGAGCGCCCGGTCCCGTACCGCCGCCGGCCGGGGGAACAGCCGACCCATCGACGACGTCCTATTGCGAAGCCTGTGTGACCACGAGTAGCTTGGCACCGTTGCAGAGCCGAGCCGGCCTCGCACCCGTACGTCGCACTCGTCACGAGCGCGCCGCGCACCGCCATCCGCGTGCGCCTGGGCAGGCGTGCCTGTGCCCCGATCCGTCGGGGCCTCACCCTGAGGTAGGCCATGAAGAGAAGACTTCTCTCCGTCGGCGCCGCGTTGCTCGCCGTCGCCGCGTCCGTCCTGATGTTCGTCAAGCCGGCGGACGCGGCGGTGGGACTGCACGTCGAGGGACGCAACATCGTCGAGGCGAACGGCCAGCCGTTCGTCATGCGAGGCGTCAACCATCCCCACGTCTGGTACACGGGCGAGACCGACTCGTTCGCCGACGTCAAGGCGCTCGGCGCCAACACCGTGCGGGTGGTGCTGGGCAGCGGCAAGCGCTGGGGCCCGTCCACCGACGTCGCCGACGTGATCTCACTGTGCAAGCAGAACCGGCTGATCTGCGTACTGGAGGTCCACGACACCACCGGCTACGGCGAGGAGGGCACCGCCGCGTCGCTCGACGAGGCGGTCGACTACTGGATCAGCCAGAAGAGCGCGCTCGTCGGCCAGGAGAACCACGTCGTCATCAACATCGGCAACGAGCCGATCGGCAACGTCAACGCCGGTCAGTGGACCGCCGCGACCACCGCCGCGATCACGAAGATGCGGGCCAACGGCTTCGAGCACCTGCTCATGGTCGACGGGCCGAACTGGGGCCAGGACTGGCAGTACGTCATGCGGGACAACGCGCAGGCGATCCTGGACGCCGACAGCCGGCACAACACCGTGCTCTCCATCCACATGTACGCGGTGTTCAACACGGCCGCAGCCATCACCGACTACCTGGACCGGTTCGAGGACAACGGCTGGCCGCTGGTCATCGGCGAGTTCGGCTGGCGGTTCAACGCCAACGAGGTCGACCACGAGACGATCCTGGCCGAGTCGCAGGCCCGTGGCCTGGGTTACCTCGGCTGGTCCTGGAGCGGCAACACCGACCCGATCCTGGACATGGCCACCAGCTTCGACCCCACGCGGCTCACCACCTGGGGCGAGCGGATCTTCAACGGCGCCAACGGCATCAGGGCGACCGCCAGGGAGGCCACGATCTTCGGCGGTGGGCCGAGCCCCACCGCGACGGTGACGCCCACGGTCAGCCCGACGGCTCAGCCCACCCCGACGGCTCAGCCCACCCCGACCCCGACCAGCGGCAGCAAGTCCTGCACCGCCGCCTACCGGATCGTGGGCCAGTGGCCGGGCGGCTTCCAGGGGGAGATCCGGATCACCGCCGGGAGCGCGGCGGTCAGCGGCTGGACCGTGACGTGGGCCCTCGCCTCCGGTCAGGCCGTCAACCAGGCCTGGAACGCGACGGTCACCACCAGCGGATCCGCCGTCGCCGCGCGCAACGTGGGCTACAACGGCAGCCTCGGCCCGGGTGCCGACACGGTCATCGGCTTCCTCGGCTCGTGGAGCGGCACCAACCCCGTACCGCCGCTGACCTGCACCGCCACCTGACGGCCGGGCGTGCGGGCCGGGCGCGGTCAGCCCGGCCCGCACGCTCGGGCAGGCAAGCGGTCAGCCCGACTCAGTCCAGGTCGAACTCGCCGTCCTGGGCGCCGGCGACGAAGGCGTCCCACTCGGCCTGGGTGAAGACCAGGACCGGGCCCTCCGGCTCGGCGGAGTTGCGCATGCCGATCAGGTCGTCGACGAAGGCGACCTCGACGGCGCTCTCGGAGGTGTCGCCGTCGGCCCGCTGCCAGACCGCCCGGGAGAGGTCGAAGTCACCCTTGGGGTGCGAAGCCATCGTTCAGTCCTCCAGTGCCAGGGGGTCATGAGGGAAACACGCACGGTTCCCCATCGGGCAGGATAAGCGGATGCCGAGCCTGACCCGTGTAGAGGCGACCGCGCGTGGCGCGGCGATCACCGTCGAGTCCTATCAGGTGGACCTCGACCTGACCGGCGACGGCGAGCGATTCCGCTCCGACGTCACCATCCGCTTCCGGGCGACCCCCGGCGCGGAGACCTTCGTCGAGGTCCAACCCGCGAAACTGCTGGCGGTACGACTCAACGACCGCGACGTCGACCCGGCCGCGCTGGACGGCAACCGGCTGCCGCTGAGCGGGCTGGCCGAGGCCAACACGCTCACCGTCGCCGCCGAGATGGCGTACTCGAACACCGGGGAGGGGATGCACCGCTTCGTCGACCCCGCCGACGGCGAGACCTACCTCTACGCACTGTCCTTCCTGGACAACGCGCAGCGCATCTTCGCCGCCTTCGACCAGCCCGATTTGAAGGCCCCGGTCACCATGTCGGTCACCGCCCCGCCGGAGTGGACCGTCGCGGCCAACGGCCAGCTCGCCGCCACGCCGCGCCCCGGGCGCTGGGAGTTCGCCCCGACGGCGCCGCTGGCCACGTACTTCGTCTCGCTGATCGCCGGCCCCTGGCACGTCCGGCGCGGCGAGCACGACGGCATCCCGCTCGGCGTCTACTGCCGGCGCTCCCTGGCGGCGCACCTGGACGCCGACGCCGAGGAGATCCTCACGGTCACCGGGCAGTGCCTCGACCGGTTCCACCAGCTCTTCGCCGAGCGCTACCCGTTCGGCAAGTACGACCAGGCGTTCGTGCCGGAGTTCAACGCCGGCGCGATGGAGAACCCGGGTCTCGTCACCTTCCGCGACGACTACGTCTTCCGCTCCGCGGTCACCGACACCGAGCGGGAGCAGCGCGCCACCACCATCGCCCACGAGATGGCGCACATGTGGTTCGGCGACCTGGTCACCATGCGCTGGTGGGACGACCTGTGGCTGAACGAGTCCTTCGCGGAGTACCTCGGCACCCGGGTGACCGCCGAGGCGACCCGTTTCGACCAGGCCTGGACGACCTTCGCCCTGCGGCGCAAGGCCTGGGGCTACGCGGCCGACCAACGCCCCTCGACCCACCCCGTGGCGCCCGAGGAGGTCGCCGACGCCGCCGAGGGCCTGCTCAACTTCGACGGCATCTCGTACGCCAAGGGCGCCAGCGTGCTGCGGCAACTGGTCGCCTGGCTCGGCGACGACGCCTTCCTCGCAGGCCTCAACGCCCACTTCGCGAAGCACCGGTTCGGCAACGCCACCCTGACCGACCTGCTCGGCAGCCTCGCCGCAGCCGCCGGGCGGGACCTGTCCGGCTGGGCGGAACGCTGGCTGCGTACGGCGCAGGTCGACACGCTGCGCGCCGAGGTCAGCATCGACTTGGACGGCCGCTACACCCAGGTGGCGATCCGGCAGAGCGCCCCCGACTCGCACCCGGTGCTGCGCCCGCACCGCATCGGCGTCGGCCGGTACGCCGCCGACGGGACGGTCGTCCGGACCGAGGTCGACCTCGACCCGGACGCCGACGGCGGCCGTACGGTGCTGACCGGGCTGGTCGGCGAGCCGGCGGCCCGGCTGCTGCTGCCCAACGACGGCGACCTGACGTTCGCCAAGATCCGGCTCGATCCCGCGTCGGCGGACGCCGTGCCGCTGGTGCTGCCCGGCCTGGCCGACCCGCTGGCCCGGGCACTGCTCTGGGGCGAGGCGCTGGATGCCGCCACCGACGGGGAGCGCCCGGTCGCCGGCCTGGTGGCCCTGATCGCCGCCGCCCTCCCCGCCGAGACCGAGGTGATCATCGCCGAGGACGTGCTCACGCTCAGCCGCTCGCTGGTCGACCGCTACCTCGACCCGCCCGCCCGCGAGGCCGCCCTGGCGCAGGTCGCCGCCGCCTGCCGGAAACTGCTCGACGGCGCCCCGGCGGGCGGCTCGCTCCAGCTCGCGGCGGCCCGGGGCTGGATCGCCGCCAGCACCGACGCGGACCGGCTGGCCGGCTGGCTCGCCGGCCGGGACGTCCCGCCGGGGCTGGCGGTCGACGCCGAGCTGCGCTGGGCGCTGCTGCTGCGGCTGGTGGTGCTCGGCGCGGCCGGCGCGGCGCAGGTCGCCGCCGAGGCCGCGGCCGACCCGAGCGCCGCCGGTGCCGAGCGGGCCGCCCGCTGCCGCGCGGCGCTGCCCGACCCGGCCGCCAAGCGGGCCGCATGGGAGATCGTCGTGTCGAACACCGAGCTGTCGAACCGACTCGTCGAGGCGACCGCGGAGGGGTTCTGGCAGCCGGAGCAGGCCGAGCTGACCGCCGGCTACGTGGCGCGCTACTTCGCCGACATGCCGGCCGCCGCGCGGGCGCGTACGCCCTGGGTGGCCGACCATGTCGCGAGACTGGCCTTCCCCCGGCACGCCGTCGCGCAGCCCACCCGGGAGGCGGCCGCGGCGCTGCTCGCCCGCGACGACGTCACCCCAGGCCTGCGCCGCGTGGTGACCGACGCCGACGACGACCTGCGCCGCGCCCTGGTCGCCCGGACGGCGGTCGCCGCGGCGGCGGCCTGACGCCCGAAGAGGGTGGTCGCCGGCGGCCACCGTGAGCGCGCCGGGGCCGGGTCGCCGGACGGGACGGTCCGGCGACCCCTCGGGGCCGCCGGTTCCGCCCGGCCTAGGATCGCGGGGTGGAGGAAGACATCCGGCGGGTCGGGATCATGGGCGGCACCTTCGACCCGATCCACCACGGGCACCTCGTCGCGGCCAGCGAGGTGGCGGACCGGTTCGGGCTGGACGAGGTGGTCTTCGTCCCCACCGGCCAGCCGTGGCAGAAGGCGGACGAGCCGGTCAGCCCGGCGGAGGACCGCTACCTGATGACGGTCATCGCCACCGCCTCCAACCCCCGCTTCCAGGTCAGCCGGGTGGACATCGACCGGGGCGGGCCCACCTACACCGTCGACACCCTGCGTGACCTGCACGCCGAGTACGGCCCGAAGGTGCAGCTGTTCTTCATCACCGGGGCGGACGCGCTGGAGCGGATCCTCTCCTGGAAGGACCTGGACGAGATCTTCGAACTGGCCCACTTCATCGGGGTGACCCGGCCTGGCTTCGAATTGACCGCCGCGCACCTGCCGGCCGACACGGTGAGCCTGGTGCAGGTCCCGGCCATGGCCATCTCGTCCACGGACTGCCGGGCCCGGGTCGCCCGAGGGGAGCCGGTCTGGTATCTGGTGCCGGACGGTGTGGTGCAGTACATCGCCAAGCGACGCCTCTATCAGACGTGATTCGGCCCGGTATGGGGCGGTTCGGGCGGGTAACGCGCCAGAACTGACGAGTCGGGATTCCACCGGGTGTGAGACGCTTGGAGGATCGCACGGTTGATCGAAGGAGAACGGTGACAATTTCCGAACGCGCCCACGAGTTGGCCATCGCCGCCGCCCAGGCCGCGGCCGACAAGAAGGCGCAGGACATCGTCATCATCGACGTGGGCGACCAGCTCGCCATCACCGACGCGTTCCTGCTCGCCGCGGCTCCCAACGAGCGTCAGGTGCTCGCCATCGTCGATGCCATCGAGGAGCGGCTGCTGGAGCTGCCGGAGAAGGCCAAGCCGATCCGGCGCGAGGGCGAGCGGGGCGGCCGGTGGGTGCTGCTCGACTACGTCGACATCGTGGTGCACGTCCAGCACACCGAGGAGCGCGAGTTCTACGCCCTCGACCGGCTCTGGAAGGACTGCCCGACGATCCCGTTCGTCGACCGCGACCTCGTCGACGCCGAGTCCGGCACCGGCTCCACCACCGCGGAATGACCCGCCTGATCATCTGGCGGCACGGCAACACCGACTGGAACGCCGCCAGCCGGGTCCAGGGGCAGACCGACGTACCGCTCAACGACCTCGGCCGCGAGCAGGCCCGCACCGCGGCGCCCCTGCTGGCCGGGCTGCGGCCCGACGCCATCGTGGCCAGCGACCTGAGCCGCGCGGCGGACACCGCCGGCGCGCTGGCCGCGCTGACCGGGCTGCCGGTGCGCACCGACCCACGGCTGCGGGAGCGGCACTTCGGTTCCTGGCAGGGGCTGGCCCTCACCGAGGCCGCCGAGCGCCATCCCGCCGAGTTCGCCCGCTGGCGGGCCGGCGACCCGGACCCGGGCGCCGGCATCGAGACCCTGGACGACCTCGGCAAGCGGATGGGCGCGGCCCTGTCCGACGCCGCCGACGCCGTGCCCGGCGGCACCGTGGTGGTCGCCACCCACGGCGGCGCGGCCCGGCAGGGCTGCGGCCACCTGCTCGGCTGGGAGCACGCCGTCCTGCGCACCATCGGCTCGCTGCAGAACTGCCACTGGACCGAGCTGCGCCACGACGCCGCCCGGGGCTGGCACCTGCGCGCCCACAACGTCGGCCTGATCACCGTCCCGGCCACCGAGGCCGTCTGACCCGGGCGTTCCCCGACGACATCGGCTAGCGTGCCGGGCATGCCCGTCGCGGTCGTCACCGACTCCACCGCCTATCTCCCGCCCGAGCTGCTGCGCGTGCACCGGCTGACGGTGGTGCCGCTGGCCGTCGTGCTCAACGGCGCCGAAGGGCTGGAGGGGGTGGAGACCACCCCTGCCGACGCCACCCGGGTGCTCGGCGGCCGGCGCGTCTCGGTGAGCACCTCGCGCCCCGCGCCGGAGCAGTTCGCCCAGACGTACCGGGAGCTGTTCGACGCGGGCGCCGACGGGATCGTCTCGGTGCACCTGTCGGCCGAACTCTCCGGCACGGTGGAGGCCGCCCGGCTGGCCGCCGCCGGGTTCGACGACCGGGTCGCCGTGGTCGACAGCCGCTCGACCGGCATGGGCCTCGGCTTCCCCGCCGTCGCCGCCGCCACGGCCGCCGAGCGGGGCGAGGACCTGTCGGCGGTACGCGACGCCGCCGTCGACGCCATCGCCCGTACCAGCATCTGGTTCTACGTCGACACGCTGGAGTTCCTCCGCCGGGGCGGCCGGATCGGCGCCGCCGAGGCGCTGCTCGGCACGGCCCTGTCGGTCAAGCCGATCATGCACATGCCGGACGGCGCGATCGTCCTCAGGGACAAGGTGCGTACGGCCAGCCGGGGCGTGGCGCGGCTGGCCGACCTGGCCGTCGAGGCCGCCGGGGACGCCGACGTCGACCTGGCCGTGCACCACCTCGCCGCGCCGCAGCGGGCGGAGGCGCTGCTGGAGGCGCTGACGGCCCGGCTGGGCGACCGCCTGCACGACTCGTACGTCTCGGAGGCCGGCGCGGTGGTCGCCGCGCACGCCGGGCCCGGCCTGGCCTGCGTCGTCGTGCACCGCCGCCCGCCGGTCAGCGACTAGGGTGTCCTGTCGACCGTGATCGCTGTCGATCACGCGGGGCAGCGCCGACACCCGTCCGGGTGCCATCGTGACCCGATGAAGGACGACCTGCACAGTTACCTGAAGGGCGGCCGTGACGCGCTGCTGTGGAAGCTCGACGGGCTCAGCGAGTACGACGCCCGGCGCCCGCTGACCCCGACCGCGACCAACCTGCTCGGCCTGGTGAAGCACGCGGCGGCCATGGAGATCCTCTACTTCGGCGTCGTGTTCGGCCGGCCGTTCGAGCAGGAGCTGCCGTACGTCGGCGACGGCGCCGAGACCAATGCCGACATGTGGGCGACCGCGGACGAGAGTCGCGAAGAGATCGTCGCGTTGTACCGTCGCGCCAGCTCCCACGCCGACACCACCATCGAAGCCCTCGCGCTCGACGACATCGGCCGGGTGCCGTGGTGGGGCGATGCCGCGGTCACACTGCACCGCGTCCTGGTCCACGTCGTCGCGGAGACACAACGGCACGCCGGCCACGCGGACATCGTGCGCGAGCTGGTCGACGGCGCGGCCGGGCTGCTGCCGAGTAACGACAACCTGCCACCCGCTGACGAGCCGTGGTGGCGGGACCACCGCCAGCGGGTGGAGCAGGCTGCCCTCGACGCCAGCAACCGCTGAGCTGCCGTTCTTCGCCGCCCTAGCACATCACCCGCATGATCAGGCGGTTGTCCACAGGCGGTGCCGTCATCCACAGCCGTGCCCCGGCCGGCCGCGCGCCCCGGGCTCGCGGACCTAGCTTCGCGTCGTGTCAGAAGACGAGGAGACGGTGGTCCGGGAACGACTGCGCCAGCTCGTGGCGGGCTGGCCGTCGAGCGCCGCACCGGCGCACCTCGGCGAGTCCGCCGATCCCCTGGAACGGACCGGCGAACCCGCCGGGCAGTTCGACGACCGTCAGGGGCCGGCCGGGCCGTTCGGCGACCGTAACGGGCCGGCCGGGCTGTCCGGCGATCATCGGAGGCTCGCCGGACTGTCCGTCGACGGTCCGGGCTCGGTCGGGGTGCCGGAGCCGGTCGTGGCGCTGCCGCCCCGCACACCGGCGTTTCCGTCCCGCGCACCGGCGTCGCCGGCCGGCGCGACGGGGCCGCCGGAACCCGACCCGCCGACCCGGGCCGTCGATGCCGGCGTGGCGTCCCGGTTGCCGGGGCCCGGGGCGTTCGACCCCGGCCGGCGGGGAGTGCGGGCGCTGGCCGTCGTCGCCGTGCTGGTGGTGCTCGGGGCCGGCTTCTGGGCCTGGCGGTCCCGGCCGCAGACCGAGCCGGTCCGCCCGGTCGCCACCGCCGAGGCATCCGATGCGACGGTGACCGGCCTCGCGGAACCGGCCGCCACGTCGGCCGGCGAGCTGGTGGTCGCGGTCGCCGGCAAGGTACGCCGTCCCGGGCTGGTCCGGGTGCCGGCCGGCGCGCGGGTCGCCGACGCCGTGGAGGCGGCCGGCGGGGCGCTGCCGGGGGTGGACGTGGCCCTGCTCAACCCCGCCCGCAAGGTCACCGACGGGGAACTGATCCTGGTCGGCGTCGCGGCACCGCCGGGCGCGGCACCCCCGCCCGGGGCAGTTTCCGGCGGTGCGCCGGGGGTGCCCGGCGCGGGCGGCCGGCTCAACCTGAACACCGCGACGCTCGCGCAGCTCGACGCGCTGCCGGGCGTCGGGCCGGTGCTCGCCCAGCGCATCCTCACCCACCGCGACCAGCAGGGTGGCTTCCGCTCGGTCGGCGACCTGCGCCAGGTGGACGGCATCGGCGACGCCCGCTACGAGCAGCTCAAGGACCTGGTGACGGTGTGACGACCGGCGGCGCGCTCGGCCCGTCCGGCACTGGCCCTGGCCTCGGCTCGTCCGGCTCCGGCCCGGCCGGCCCCGCGGCCCCCGGCGTCGACGCCGGGGGCGAGCGGGTCGCGGCGGCCATCGACCTGCGGCTGGCCGGACTGGCGGTGGCCACCTGGCTCGCCGCGCTGGCCGGGCTGCACCTGACCGTCGGCCGGACCCTGCTCCTGGCGGCGGTGGCGGCCGGAGGGTCGGTGCTGGGCGGGCTGCACCTGGCCGGCGTCCTCGGGCGGCCGGCCGCCCCCGTCCGGCGGTACGGCTGGATCGCCGTCGCCGTGCTGCTCGGCGTGGTCTGCGGCGCGACGGCCACCGCCGCGCGGCTGTCCGTCCGCGACTCCGGTCCCGTCCGCGCCCTGGTCGAGGAGCGGGCGGTCGTCACCGCCGAACTGGTCGTCCGCGACGACCCCCGCCCCGTACGCGGCGTCGCCGGGCGCCCGGCCACCCTGCTCGTGCCGGCCGAGCTGACCTGGTTCACCGGCCCGGACGGACGCCGGGTCGCGATGCCAGCCCACGTGCTGGTCCTCGCCACCGATCCCGCCTGGCGGGGGCAGTTGCCCGGTCAGCGGCTGACCGCCGAAGGACGGCTCGCCGCCCCGCGCGGCGGCGACCTGACCGCGGCGGTGCTGAGCGCGGCCGGACCGCCGGTGCCGCACGGGGCCGCCCCGTCGCCGCAGCGCGCCGCCGGATCGTTGCGGGCCGGCCTGCAACGCGCCTGCCTGCCGCTCCCCGACGAGCAGGGCGGGCTGCTGCCCGGCCTGGTGGTCGGCGACACGAGCCGGCTGCCGCCCACCGTCGAGGAGGACTTCCTCGCCACCGGCATGACCCACCTGAACGCGGTCTCCGGCTCCAACGTGGCCATCGTCGTCGGGGCGGTGCTGCTGCTGGCCCGGTGGGCGCGGGCCGGGCCGTGGCTGGCCGCCGGGCTCTGCGGGTTGGCGCTGGTGGGCTTCGTCATCCTGGTCCGTCCCTCACCGAGCGTGGTGCGCGCCGCCACCATGGGCGCCATCGGGCTGGCGGCGTTGGCGGCCGGACGTCCCCGGGCGGCGCTGCCCGCCCTCTCCGCCGGGGTGGCCGTGCTGGTGCTGGTCGACCCGGAGCTGGCCGGCGACGCCGGCTTCGCGCTCTCCGTGCTGGCCACCGGTGGTCTGCTGCTGCTCGCCCCGAGGTGGCGCGACGGGCTCCGTCGGCGCGGGGTGCCGGCCGGGCTCGCCGAGGCGTTGGCCGTGCCGGCGGCCGCGCAGCTCGCCTGCGCCCCGGTGGTGGCCGGGATCTCGGGCACGGTGAGCCTGGTCGCCGTGCCGGCGAACCTGCTGGCGGTGCCGGCGATCGCGCCCGCCACGGTGCTCGGGGTGCTGGCGGCGGCGGTGTCGCCCGTCTGGCCGGCCGGGGCGGAGTTCGTCGCGTGGCTGGCCAGCTGGCCGGCCTGGTGGCTGGTCATGGTGGCGCGGCACGGCGCGCGGCTGCCGGCGGGCACGCTGCCGTGGCCGGGCGGGGTGCCGGGGGCCCTGCTGCTGACCGGGCTGACCGTCGCGCTGCTGGTGGCCACCCGGCACCCGGTCGTCCGCCGGCTGGTGGCGGTGGTCGTCGTCGCCGTCGTGGTCGGCACGCTGCCCGTACGGCTGGCCGCCCCCGGCTGGCCCCCGGCGGGCTGGGTGGTCGCCGCCTGCGCGGTCGGCCAGGGCGACACCGTCGTGCTGCCGGTGGCGGCCGGCCGGGCGGTGGTGGTCGACGCCGGGCCGGACCCGGGGGCGGCGGACGGCTGCCTGCGTCGGCTGGGCGTACGGGAGGTCGCGCTGCTGGTGGTCAGCCACTTCCACGTCGACCACACCGGCGGCGTGGCGGGCGTGTTCCGGGGTCGACCGGTGGGTGCCGTGCTCACCCCGCAGTGGTCCGAGCCCGCCGCCGGGCGGGAACTGGTCCTCGCCGAGGCCGCGGCGCACTCCGTCGACGTGGTGGCGGGCGCGGCCGGGTGGCGGTACCGGGAGGGTGGCGTCGAGTTCACCGTCATCGGCCCGCCCCGCCCGATGCGCGGCACCCGGTCGGATCCCAACAACAACTCGCTGATGCTGCTCGCCACCGTCTCCGGCGTACGGATCCTGCTCGCCGGGGACGCCGAGACCGAGGAGCAGCGGGCGCTGCTGGACGACAGCTCGCCGGGCGGCCTGCGGGCCGAGGTGCTGAAGGTCGCGCACCACGGGTCGGCCTACCAGGACCCGGCCTTCCTGGACGCGGTGCGTCCCCTGGTGGCCCTGGTGCCGGTGGGGACGGGCAACACCTACGGGCACCCCAATCCGGCGGTGCTCGGGCGGCTGGCCCGGGGCGGGGCGCGGGTGCTGCGTACCGACACGGAGGGGGACGTGGCGGCGGTGCTCGGCCGGGCCGGCCTGGGGGTGGCGACACGAGGCACGCCGCCGGGCCGACAACGGTAGGAATCGACGCCGATTATTCGCTTTAGCGGTGTACTGAGGTAAATGTCTGGATTTGCGCTGAGTGCGGGCTCCGCAACCGGAGTGCGGACGAGCAGACTGGATCCGGCCGCCGGCCGTGCGAATATGGGCGGCGTGACCGCCGCCAGCTTCGCTCCTATTCTGCTCGTCCTCGGCGACGAGGAGCTGCTCGCCACGCGCGCGGTCACCGAAGCCGTCGTGAAGGCCTGCAGCGTCGACCCCGACGTGGACGTCCGCGAATACCAGGCCGGCGCCCTCGTCGTCGGCGAGATCGCCGAGATGCTCAGCCCGTCCCTCTTCGGCGGGCGACGGGTGCTGGTGCTGCGCGCCGGCCAGGACGCCCGCAAGGACCTGGTGGCGGCCCTGCTGGCGTACGCGAAGAATCCCGACCCGGACGTGCAGCTGATCGTGCTGCACCTCGGCGGGGCCAAGGGCAAGGCGTTCGCCGACGGGCTGAAGGCGGCCGGGGCGACGGTGGTGCCGGCGGCAAAGCTCAAGGGGCACCGCGACCGGGTGGCCTTCGTCCGGGACGAGATCCGCCGGGCTGGCGGGAAGTGCACCGACGACGCGGCCGAGACGCTCATCGCGGCGGTCGGCAACGACCTGCGCGAGCTGGCCGCCGCCTGCTCCCAGCTGATGGCCGACACCGACGGGCGCATCGGCGCCGACACGGTCGCCCGCTACTACCGGGGGCGGGTCGAGGTGACCGGCTTCACCGTCGCCGACGCCGCCATGGTGGGCGACGTGCCGGCGGCACTGGAGGCGCTGCGCTGGGCGCTGCATGTGGGGGTCGACCCGGTGCCGATCGCCGACGCGATCGCCGACGGCGTCCGCACCGTGGCCCGGGTCGCCGCCGCCGGTCGGGGCGACCCCTTCCAGTTGGCGAGCACCCTCGGCATGCCGGCGTGGAAGATCAGGTCCGCTCAGCAGCGGGCCCGTGGCTGGACGCCCGAAGGGCTGGTCGAGGCGATGCGGGCCGCGGCCGAGTGCAACGCGGCCGTCAAGGGCGGCTCGGACGACCGCGCGTACGCGCTGGAGCGGGCCGTGTTCTCGGTCGCCGCCGCCCGGCAGGGTGGCGCCCGGTGAGCGGAGCACCCCGCGGCTCGTGGGCCACGATCCCCGCCGACGAGGAGCGGTACCGTCCGCTCTACGCGCGCCTGCTCCGGCTGCGCTTCGTCAACCCGGGCGGGGTGCTCTGCTTCCTCTTCTTCGAGGGCGCCGTCGCGCTCGCCGCGCTGCTCGCCCTCGCCGAGCTGGTCACCTGGTGGTCGGTGCTCGTCCTGCCCGCCACGGTGGCCGCGATGGTGAAGCTCAACGACATGGTGGCCGCGATGGTGGTCCGCACCGCCGCCCTCGTGCCCGAGCAGGAACGGGACCGCTTCCGCCAGCAGATGGAGCCGGTGGTCGGGCGGGCCAGGGTCGACTGGGTCGCGCACACCGTGCAGGGCGTCGTCGTCACGGCGTCGCCGGTGCCGCACACCGCGCGGGCCGTACGCGACCGGCAGGTGTACCTGGACGCGCAGTACGGCACGGGGGAGCGCGACGGTGGCCGCGCGGACGCCGAGTTCGGCCCGCAGCGTGCCCACCCCGATTCGCTGGGCTGACGATCCGCCGCCGACCGACCCGACGGCGACTCGCCGACCGACCGACGGCGGCCCGCCGACCGATCCGCGCCCGGCAGGCCGTGGCCCACCCGAGGCCGCCCCGCTCGAGATCTTGGAAGGAAACGGCCCCGGTGAGGGCCTGTTCCCGCCAAGATCTGCTGTGCGAGCCACGGCGAGCCGCGGTGAGCCGCAGCGAACGGCGCCCGGTCACGGCGGACGACGCCAGGCCACGGCGGACGACGCCAGGCCACGGCGGACGACGCCAGGCCACGGCGAACGGCGGCGCGTTCGCAGCGCAGCGCGTGAAAAGCAGACAGCCGGAAGCCCCGGGTCGTGCCCGGGGCTTCCGGTCAGGTCTGAGGTCGCCTCGTCAGGCGGAGAGCGACACCACGCGCCGGGCGATCGCGGACTTGCGGTTCGCGGCCTGGTTCGAGTGGATCACGCCCTTGCTGACCGCCTTGTCCAGCTTGCGCGAGGCGTCCCGCATGAGGATGGTGGCCTTCTCGACGTCACCGGCCTCAGCGGCCTCGTTGAACTTCCGGACGGCGGTCTTCAGCGACGACTTGACCGACTTGTTACGCAGCCGGCGCTTCTCGTTCTGCCGGTTGCGCTTGATCTGGGACTTGATGTTCGCCACGCGACAGCCTCGTCTTGATAGCTCGGGTTGGTCTGCATTCCGCGCGCGACGAGCATGCGTCATCGCTGCGCGAAGAGCCAGGTTACCAGGTCGCCCGGGACGAGCCAAAACGGCTCGGTCCCCGCCCTGGTGGGCGCCGCGCCCCACGGCGAACGGTCAGGTCCAGCCCTGCCGGCGGGCGAGCCAGCCGAGTGACTGCTCGCCGCTCCACCGCTGGTGCGCCGGGAGGTGCGGTGACGCGGTACCGGGCGCCGAGGCGGCGGTGGTGAGGAAGTAGCCGGAGAGGGCGGCGAGGCTGGCGTCCAGCGCGTCGGGAGGCGCGCCCGCCGATGCCGGGTGCCGGGCGAAGAGCGCGTCGGCGTCCAGGCCGTCGGCGTACGCGGTGAGCAGCAGGGTCACCAGGTCGAACCAGGGCGGCCCCTGGCAGAGCCACGTCCAGTCGCAGAACCAGGCCCGCCCCGCCCCGTCGATCAGCACGTTGTCCAGCCGCAGGTCGCCGTGGATCAGGCCGGTGGCGCCGGCGGCGTACGCGGGGAGGCGGGACTCCAGCGCGACCAGCTCGGGCAGGCGGTCCCGGAGCGGCGCGGGCAGCGGCGGTGCCGGCTCCCGGCCGGCGGCCACCTCGCCCCACCAGAGGATGTCGTCGCGGGCCAGGTCGGCGAGGTGGGGCAGCCCGAGTTCGCGCAGTCCGGCCGGCGCACCGGCCAGCGCGGCGGCGACGTCGGCGTACCCGGTCAGGGTCGCGGTCAGCTCGGCGGGGTCCCAGGGCAGTCGGGGTGTGTGCCCGTCGACGGCGTCGAGGCAGAGCGCGAACCAGCCGGCCTCGTACAGGGTCCACCGGGGGCGGGGCGCCGGCAGCCCGGCCGGGAGCCGGTCGAGGATCGCGGCCTCCCGGGCGTACCAGTCGACCAGTCGCGGTTGCTCGGCGGTGGCCGCGGCCTTGACGAAGGCCCGGTCCCCGGCGGCGGTGCGGAGCACGGCGGCGAAGCCGCGGGTGAAGCCGGCGCCGGCGACCGGGGCCGCGACCACGGGCGCGCCGAGGCGGTCGCCGATGGCGGTACGCAGCGCCGCCGGCAGCGTCGCCCACTCCGGCCGGCGGGCGGTCGCGTGGTACGGCACGGGCGGCGGGGACGTCGGGGTCACGCCACCATGCTGCCTGGCGGGGCATCGGCCCGCACCGCCACTGCGCCCGGCGCCCGCGACCCGCCGTGCCTCCCTTGGCGGGGCGGGAGCGGCGCGAGGTCTGCCAGACTGCCAGGCCATGAGGACCGACGACTTCTGGCAGTTGATCGACCGGGCCCGGGCCGGCGGCGGGGGAGAGCCGCACGCGGTCGCCGCGCGGGCCGTCGCCCTGCTCGCCGAGCGCGACCCGGAGGACATCGTCGGGTACGCCCGCCACCAGGCGCGGGTGCTGTCCGCCTCGCACAAGGTCGACCTCTGGGGTGCCGCCTACCTGATCAACGGTGGTGTGTCCGACGAGGGCTTCCACCACTTCCGGGGCTGGCTGATGACCCAGGGTCGCGAGGTGTTCGCACGTGCCGTCGCCGACCCGGACTCGCTGGCCGGGCTGTCCCAGGTCAGGGCGGCCTCGCTCAGCGGTGAGGAGTTCTCGGCCGCCGAGATGCTGGCGGCGCCGTGGGACGCGTACCGCCGGGTCACCGCCACCGAGCTGCCGGCGGCCCCGGAGCCGGCGCCGGTGCCCGACCTCAACGACTTCTGGGACTTCGACGACGAGGAGGAGGCGAAGCGGCGGCTGCCCAAGCTCGCCGCCCTCTTCGTCGAGCCCCCCGCCGAGTGACCCCGCTCGCCCCTCCGCCGCTCGCCCCTTCGCCGCTCGGCGCGGCGCGGGAGGCGACGCCGGGTGAGGGGGCGGTGCTCGCGACGCCGGGCGAGGCGGCGCTCGCGGGGCGGTCCCGGCGGCGGGGATCGCCCGCGCAGCGGACGCGCGGCGGCGACGTGGGAGCATAGAGGGAGCCGGCGTCGTGCCGGCCTGCTCACGTCAGCCGACCAGAACGGACCGCTGTGCCACCGACGCTCGATTCCGGCGCGAACGCTCCTGGTGCCACCGACCCGGCGCGCATCCGGAACTTCTGCATCATCGCCCACATCGACCACGGGAAGTCGACCCTGGCCGACCGGATGTTGCAGCTCACCGGCGTGGTCGACCCCCGGCAGATGCGTGCGCAGTACCTCGACCGGATGGACATCGAGCGCGAGCGCGGCATCACGATCAAGAGCCAGGCCGTCCGGATGCCCTGGACCATCCGGGAGGGCGACCGGGCCGGCGAGACCGCCGTGCTCAACATGATCGACACCCCGGGCCACGTCGACTTCACCTACGAGGTGTCCCGGTCGCTGGCCGCCTGCGAGGGCGCGATCCTGCTGGTCGACGCCGCGCAGGGCATCGAGGCGCAGACCCTGGCGAACCTCTACCTGGCGCTCGAGAACGACCTGCACGTCATCCCGGTGCTCAACAAGATCGACCTGCCGGCCGCCCAGCCGGAGAAGTACGCCGAGGAGCTGGCGCACCTGATCGGCGGCGACCCGGCGGACTGCATCAAGGTGTCCGGCAAGACCGGCGAGGGCGTGCCGTACCTGCTCGACGAGATCGTCCGGCAGTTCAAGCCCCCGGTCGGCGACGCGGAGGCACCCGCCCGCGCCATGATCTTCGACTCGGTCTACGACGTCTACCGGGGCGTGGTCACCTACGTCCGGGTCATCGACGGGCGGATCAGCGCCCGCGACCGGATCAAGATGATGTCGACCGCCGCCGTGCACGAGCTGCTGGAGATCGGCGTCATCTCGCCCGAGATGGTGAAGGGCGACGCGCTCGGCGTCGGCGAGGTGGGTTACCTGATCACCGGCGTGAAGGACGTCCGCCAGTCCCGGGTCGGTGACACGATCACCATCAACTCCCGGCCGGCGAAGGAGGCCCTCGGCGGCTACAAGGACCCGAAGCCGATGGTCTACTCGGGCCTCTACCCGATCGACGGCTCCGACTATCCCAACCTGCGCGAGGCGCTGGACAAGCTCAAGCTCAACGACGCCGCGCTCGACTACGAGCCGGAGACGTCCGGCGCGCTCGGCTTCGGCTTCCGGTGCGGCTTCCTCGGCCTGCTGCACCTGGAGATCATCCGGGAACGGCTGGAGCGCGAGTACAACCTCGACCTCATCTCCACCGCCCCGAACGTGGTCTACCGGGCCATCACGGAGGACGGCGAGGAGATCGTCGTGACGAACCCGAGCGAGTACCCCACGGGCAAGATCGCCGAGGTGTACGAGCCGGTCGTGCGCGCCACGGTGCTCACCCCGAACGACTACGTCGGCGCGGTGATGGAGCTCTGCCAGGGCCGCCGGGGCAGCCTGCTCGGCATGGACTACCTCTCCGCCGACCGGGTGGAACTGCGCTACACGCTGCCCCTCGCGGAGATCATCTTCGACTTCTTCGACCAGTTGAAGAGCCGTACCAAGGGCTACGCCTCGCTGGACTACGAGCCCTCCACCGAACAGGCGTCCGACCTGGTGAAGGTCGACATCCTGCTGCACGGTGAGCCGGTGGACGCGTTCAGCGCGATCGTGCACAAGGACAAGGCGTACAACTACGGCGTCACGATCGCGGCGAAGCTGCGCAACCTGATCCCGCGCCAGCAGTTCGAGGTGCCGATCCAGGCGGCGATCGGCAGCCGGGTGATCGCCCGGGAGACCATCCGGGCGATCCGCAAGGACGTGCTCGCCAAGTGCTACGGCGGTGACATCAGCCGCAAGCGCAAGCTGCTGGAGAAGCAGAAGGAGGGCAAGAAGCGGATGAAGATGGTGGGCCGGGTGGAGGTCCCCCAGGAGGCCTTCATCGCCGCGCTCTCCTCCGACTCCGGCGACGGGAAGGCCCCCGGCAAGAAGTGACCTGCCGCCGGTGCGTCCGGCGGATGACGACGTACGACGGCCGGCGCCCCGGCCGGGCTGCGGACCCTCGGTGGTCCCGCCCGACCCGGGGCGCCGGCCGTTCGCGTCGGAGGAATTTTTCGGCCCCGTGGCCCCCGGGCTCCGCCCGCCGGGCAGAAGGGCGCCACCTGCGCGAATGATCGCGCGGGTGCGGTCACCGCCGGTGCGCCATTGATGTACGACGTCGTCTTCGTCGGTCGAACCGGTTTGGGTTTTCTGCGGGTCGGGAACTTAGCGGTCACGACAGGAACACCACAGACAGTGGAACTGATTCTTTTTGAAGGAGGAGGGCGACGTGGAGCTCACCGTTTGGGGCATCGTCACTGCGCTCATCGTTGGTCTTATCATCGGCGCTCTGGGTCGCCTGCTCGTGCCGGGCCGCCAGAACATGCCGATGTGGCTGCACATGCTGATCGGTGTCGGCGCCGCGCTGCTGGGCACCGTGCTGGCCCGGGCGATGGGTATCGCCACGGAGACCGCCGGTGTCGACTGGGGCGAGCTGCTGGTCCAGGTGGTGCTGGCTGCGATCGCCGTGGCGCTGGTCGCCGGTGTGGGTCGTCGCCGCAGCGTC
>NZ_JBEYEU010000023.1:54357-102858 GCF_040634035.1 Micromonospora sp. NPDC007220
CGGTGTGGGTCGTCGCCGCAGCGTCACCCACCGGTAATTCCCGTACCGCTCGACGGGCGTCCGACCGCACAGGTCGGGCGCCCGTTTCGCGTACGCCCGATCGTCTCGGTGCGCCCGGTTTCGCCCCCGCGCCCGGCCGCGCGTGATCGACCCGCTGCGGTACCGTCGCCTCTCTTTCGCCAACCGCCCACTGTCGTAAAGGAATTTTTCCTACTAAGGTGCGGCGGAGAAGGTTAGTGCCAAGCGGCGCGAGGGAGATGTGGCGTGAACAGGTGGAAGCGGCTGGCCCCGGTCACCGCCGTCGTGGCCTCGGCCGCGATGGTCCTGGCCGGTTGCGGTGGCTCGGATGACGACAAGGCCGCCGACAACAGCAAGCTGACGGTCTGGATGATGGGCGAGGGCAGCGAGGCGCAGACCAAGTTCCTCGACGGCGTCGAGACCGAGTTCCGGCAGAAGCACCCGGACACGGACGTGGTGGTCCAGTACATCCCCTGGCTCGAGGCGCCGAAGAAGTTCCAGGCCGCGCTCGCCGGTGGCGAGGGGCCGGACATCACCGAGCTGGGCAACACCGAGACCCAGGGCTGGGCGGCGCAGGAGGCGCTGGCCGACGTGACCGACCGGATGAACGGCTGGACCGAGGGCAAGGACCTCCTCCCCGACCTGGTCAAGAACGCCCAGCTCGACGGCAAGCAGTACGGCGTCCCGTGGTACGCCGGTGTCCGGGGGATGTACTACCGCGCCGACTGGTTCGCCGAGGCGGGTGTCAAGCCGCCGACCAACTGGGACGAGCTGGTCGCCGCCGCCAAGACCGTGCAGGCCAAGAAGCCGGGCACCTACGGCATCGCACTGCCGGGCAACTCCGAGCTGCCGTTCTACTCGTTCCTGTGGGGCGCCGGCGCGGAGATCGCCACGCAGCAGGGCGACTCCTGGAAGTCCGGCTACAACACGCCCGAGGCGCAGAAGGCCGTCAAGTTCTGGACGGACCTGGTGACCGTGCACAAGGTGGCCCCGCCGGCCGCCGCGGGCTGGAACGAGATCGACGCCCGGACCCAGTTCGCCACCGGCAAGGCGGCGATGGCCTTCGGCGGCAGCTGGCAGCAGGGCGCCATCAAGAAGGACAACCCGGAGATCGAGAAGGTCTGGGGTACGTTCCCGATCCCCGGCCCCGACGGCAAGGCGGCACCCGGCTTCGCCGGCGGCTCCGACGTCGCGGTCTGGAAGGACAGCGAGCGGCAGGATCTCGCCTGGGACTACCTGACCGTGCTGGTGAACAAGAAGAACGACCAGGCCTTCGCCGACAGCCTCGGCTTCTTCCCGGTCTACAAGGACCTGGTCGGCGGCGACAAGTACGCCAACGACAAGATCATGTCGGCGTTCGCCACCACGATGCAGAACACCAAGCTCACGCCGCTCACCCCGAAGTGGGTGGAGGTCAGCCGGACCAAGACGGTGACCCAGGCGATGAACAGCTCGGTCATGAAGGGTCAGAAGACGGTCGAGAAGGCTACCGCCGACGCGGCCGCGGAGATGGAAAGCATCCTCAACGCCAAGTGACCACGCTGACCGAGGCGCCGGAGACGGCCGCCGCGCGGGAGACCCCCGCGCGGCGGCGTCGCCGGGTGGACCGCCTGCCCTACCTGCTGCTCCTGCCCTGCCTGGTGATCATCGGCGTGCTGCTGCTCTGGCCGCTCGGCCAGGTGGTGGTGATGTCCTTCCACCAGCTCAACAACGTCCGACAGTTGCGCGGCGACCGTGAGTGGCCGTGGGTGGGCTTCGGCAACTACGCCGAGATCCTCAGCGATCCGTTCTTCCTGACGGTGCTGCGCAACACCGTGCTCTTCGCGGTGGCCAACGTCGTGCTCACGATGATCCTGGGCACCCTGGTCGGGCTGCTGCTCAACCGGCTCGGCAAGAAGATGGCCGCCTTCGTGGCCAGCTGCGTGATGCTCGCCTGGGCCACCCCGGCGCTGACCGGCACGATCGTCTGGAAATGGATCTTCGACGACACCAGCGGCCTGGTCACCTGGTTGTTCAACGCGCTGCCCGACGGGCTGTCGCAGAGCCTCTTCGGGCGCAGCGACTGGACGGGCTACGGCTGGTTCAACTCGCCGCTGCTGTTCTTCTCGATCCTGACGCTGGTGGTGGTCTGGCACTCGTTCCCGTTCATCGCGGTCAGCGTGCTCGCCGGGCTGAAGAGCGTGCCGAGTGAGCTGCACGAGGCGGCCCGGGTCGACGGAGCCGGACCGTGGAAGGTGTTCTGGAAGATCACCTTCCCGCTGCTGCGGCCGGTCTTCGGGATCCTGATCGTGCTCTCCACGATCTGGGACTTCAAGGTCTTCACCCAGCAGTTCGTGCTGGCCGGCGGCACGCAGGACCGGCCGACGTTCATGCTCTCCATCTACTCGTACGCCGAGGCGTTCTCACCCCCGCCGAAGTACGGTCTCGGCGCCGCGATCGCGGTGATCCTCACCCTGATCCTGCTGGTGGTGACCGGCCTCTACGTCCGCATGGTGCTCAAGCAGGAGGAGGACGCGTGACCCGACGCGGAGGCGGCGGGGGCGCGAAGCGACTCGCGCTCAACGGCGCGGGGCTGCTGGTGGCGCTCTTCGCCGCGTTCCCGGTCTACTGGATGATCGCGACCTCGCTGAAGCCGAGTTCGGAGATCTTCTCGTCCACCCCCCGGCCGGTGCCCACCGAGCCGACCCTGGAGCACTACCGGCAGATCCTCACCGGCAACCTGATCCCGGGCGTCACCTTCGGCGACTTCTTCCTCAACAGCGCGCTGGTGGCGGTCGCCACCGTGGTGCTCAGCGGTCTGGTGGCGCTGCTGGCCGCCACCGCCGTGGCCCGGTTCCGGTTCAAGCTGCGGACCACCTTCCTGATCATGCTGCTGATAGTGCAGATGATCCCGCTGGAGGCGCTGGTCATCCCGCTGTTCCTGATGATCCAGCGGCTCGGGCTCTACAACACCCTGCCGAGCCTGATCCTCACCTACCTCGGCTTCTCGCTGCCGTTTGCGGTCTGGATGCTGCGCGGCTTCGTCGCCGCGGTGCCCAAGGAACTGGAGGAGGCCGCCGCCATCGACGGGGCCAGCCGGGCGCAGATCTTCCGCAAGGTCCTCTTCCCGCTGGTGGCGCCCGGCCTGGTGGCGACGAGCATCTTCTCGTTCATCACCGCCTGGAACGAGCTGATCTTCGCGCTGACCTTCATCAACGACCAGGAGAGCTACACCCTGCCGGTCGCGATGACGTTCTTCTTCGGCCGCGACGACACCGCCTGGGGCCCGGTGATGGCCGCGTCCACGCTGTTCACCCTGCCGGTGATCATCTTCTTCCTGCTGGTGCAACGGCGGATGGTCTCCGGGCTGGTGGCCGGCGCCGTCAAGGGCTGACCCCCCGCACGGGGAGGAGCCGGCCCTGGCCGGCTCCAAACGCGCAGTGCAAGGAAGGGCCCTCGTGTACGAGGGCCCTTCCTTCGCGTGTCGGGGGCGTTCGGCAGCGGGCTAGGCTGACCGCCATGACGGGCAGGCTGGCTTCGGTGAACCTCGGCGGCGTGACCGAGGCGGAATGGGCGGGCGACGCGAGCGGCCGCAGCGGCATCGACAAGCGGCCCGTCGGCGGCCCGGTGCTGCTGCGCGTGGACGGGGTGGCCGGCGACTTCATCGGCGAACGCGCCCACCACGGCGGTCCGGAGCAGGCGGTCTACGCGTACGCCGAGGAGGACGCGTCCTGGTGGGCGGGGGAGATGGGCCGCAGCATCCGCCCCGGCGGCTTCGGGGAGAACCTGACCACGTACGCGGTGGACGTGACGGGGGCCGTGATCGGCGAGCAGTGGGCGGTCGGGTCCGCGCTGCTCCAGGTGACCAAGCCGCGCACGCCGTGCACCACCTTCGCCGGCTTCTGGGGCGTACCCGACCTGATCAAACGGTTCACGGTACGGGCGACGCCCGGGGCGTACCTGCGGGTGCTGCGCGAGGGGGAGGTCGGCGCGGGGGACCCGGTCGAGGTGGTGGACCGGCCCGCGCACGGGGTGACGATCGGCGAGGTGTTCCGGGCCCTGAGCCTGGAGCCTGAGCTGCTGCCCCGGCTGCTCGACGCGCCCGACCTGCCAGACGGGGTCCGGGAGAAGGTGCGCCGCCGGCTCGCCGGCCGGAGCTGACGGCGGGCGGGTGAACGGGAACGGGCCCCGTCCCGTGGGGGAGGGGGCCCGTCCGACGTCGGCTCGGCGCGCGCCGGGTGACCGGCTCAGCGCAGCCAGGGCACGTTGCGGTCGAGCAGGCCGCGCTGCTTGAGCTCCTTGCGCAGCGGGATCTCGTCGTCGATGTAGCCGTCCCAGTTGATGCCCCAGTAGTTGGCGGTGTGGGTGCCCTCACCGCAGAGCTGGCGCTGCACCGGCGTGCGGTTGGCCCACCACTCGCCGTCCTTGTCGATGTGCAGCTCGTCCAGCGGTCGGATCCACCGGTAGGTGTAGCCGACGAAGAGCATCTTGCGGGTGATGGTCGACAGGTTGGTGGACCGCGAGTGCCACTGGCGGCGGTCGAAGATGAAGGCGTCACCGGGGTTGGCGGTGATCTCCACCGTGCCCTCCGGGTCCGGGTTGTGCACGGAGGTGTCCGCCGGGCGGGGCAGCGAGTTCCACAGGTGGCTGCCCGGGATCACCTTGGTGGCGCCCCGGCCGTTCTCCGACAGGTCGGAGAGGACGTAGGCCACCTTGAGCGAGAACATCGGCCGGGGCAGGTTCGGGTCCATCGTCTCCGGGTCGGAGTTCTGCCGGTAGCCGTCCTGGTGCCACCCCCAGTAGGGCTTCTCCGGCTCCGCCGCCGGCGGGGTGACGTCCAGGTGGTTGTGGTGGGTGTAGATGTTCCAGCCGGCCAGGCCCCACATGTACGGGAAGGCGATCGGGTGGGTCAGCAGGTCGCCGAAGAGCTCGTCGCGCTCCAGGAAGCCCAACAGGTGCAGGGTGCCGTCCTTGGTGGTGGTGCCCTTCGCCTTCTCCTCGGCGTAGACGCGGTCCACCGCCGCCTCCAGCGCCGCCCGGTGGTCCTCCGTCAGGACGTTGCGCAGCAGGAGGAAGCCCTGCTCGTGGAACTCCTTGCGGTCGGTGTCACTGATCGGTTCGTAACCGGTCCGGTCGCCGTAGTCGAACACTTCGACGTACCCCTCCCCATGAGGCGAAACCATTGCTGGCACAGGCCGCCGATCGTAACCCGCTGGTTTCGGGGCGGGGTACTGCCCAGCACGATATGCGACCGTTGTCCGGACTGTGGGGAGCGGCGCGGTGACGATCTGTCAGAGCCGGGTGGCGTGGCGAGAGTTATCGCCGGTAATGCCGGTTTATGCGGTGACTGCCGGTAAGGAGATCGGGGGCCACTACGCCTCGGCGAAGACCTCCGCGACGACCCGCCCGGTGGCCGGCGTGTCGTCGGTCCGGTTCCAGGTGCCGTCGCGGGCCGTCCACTCCAGGTCGCCGAAGCGCACCCGCTTCACGCCGTGGTCCTGGGCGTGCGAGACCAGCCAGTGCGCGTACCGCCAGCCCCGCAGCTCGTCGGCGGCCGGGACCGTCAGGCCCGTCAGGTCCGCCGCGGTGGTCGCGCCGGCCAGGCCCCAGTCCAACGACAGGCCGCGGGTCAGCGCGGTCGCCGCGGCCTCGCCGCGCATCGCCGGGTCGCGGCCCACCGTGCAGGCGACCGCGCCGGTGGCGTGCCCGACCAGGGCCCGGGTCAGCACCTCGGACTCGTCGGCCCACTTCTCGTACGCCTCCGGGAAGGCCGAGCGCTGCACCTTCTGCGCCGCGTCGGTGACCCGCATCTGCTCCCAGCCGCGCACCTTCTTCAGCCCGGCGTAGAACTTCCTGGCCGCGTAGCGGGGGTCGCGGATCTGCTCCGGGGTGCCCCACCCCTGGCTGGGGCGCTGCTGGAACAGCCCGACCGAGTCGCGGTCGCCGCCCGCGAGGTTGCGCAGGCCGGATTCCTGGTAGGCGGTGGCCAGCGCCACGACGACGGCCCGCTCGGGCATCTTCCGCTGGATGCCGATGGCCGCGATCGTCGCCGCGTTGGCCATCTGGTCGGGGTCCAGCGCCACCCGGCCGTCCGCCTGCACCGTGCAGGTCCGGCTGGCCAGGGGAAGGCGCAGCTGCCCGCCCATCTGCCGGATGACGATCCAGATCCCGACCGCGACGAGGACGACGAGGACGACACCGCCCGCCACGACTGCCCGAGTACGCACCCACACCCCCTGATCGACAGTCCGACAAGCGTACGTCCCTCGTGGTGCCTTCCGGGTCGTCCGACCGGTTCTCCAAAAGCGCCGGGGCGTGGCACCGACCGCCGGGGCGGACGCCCGGCGGGCCGCCGGGACGCAACCCGCAGTCCCCGCTCACCGCGCGGCCACACCCCGCCCGACGCCACCCGGTGTTACCGGTCGGCGCCCGCGTCGCCGTCGGCGGGCACCCAGCGCGCCGGCCGCTTCTCCCGGAACGCCAGGACGCCCTCGCGTCCCTCCTCCGACAGGAAGTACCCGGTCGAGAGGGTGGACAGGTCGGCGATCTCCGCCCGCAGGTCCGTGGCGGGCGGCCGGCGCAACAGCTGCTTCGCCCCGGCCAGCGCGCCCGGTGCCCCCCGCACCAGAGAGTCGCAGTACCCCGCAACCGCCGCGTCCAGTCCGTCCGCCGGCACGGCGGCGGTGACCAGGCCGATCTCGGCCGCCCGCCGGCCGTCGAAGGTGTCGCCGGTCAGGTAGAGCTCGGCCGCCGCGCGGGGATGCAGGCGGGGCAGCACGGTCGCGGAGATGACCGCCGGCACCACGCCGATCCGCACCTCGGTGAAGGCGAACGTCGCCTCCCGCGCGCACACCGCCAGGTCGGCCGCCGCGATGAGACCGAGGCCGCCCGCCCGGGCCGGGCCGGCCACCTTCGCCACCACCGGCTTCGGGCACTCCCAGACCGCCGCGAGCACGTCGCCGAGCATCCCGGCCGGCACGCTCCCGCTGGCGTACGCGGCGGCCGTCTCCTTCAGGTCGGCGCCGGAACAGAAGACCGGGCCCGCGTGGTCGAGCACGACCACGCGTACGGCGTCGTCGGCGACCGCCTCGGCGAGGCCGGCCAGCAGCTGGGTCATCAGCGGCGTGGAGAGCGCGTTGCGATTGTGCGGGCTGTCCAGGGTGAGGGTGGTCACCCCACGGGCCGTGGCGACCCGCACGAGCACGTCTGGAGAGGTCATGCCGGGCACACTAGTGGCCATGCCCGGCGTCCTTCCAGAAGGCGAAACCGTCCCCGTCGACGGCTCGCTGCCCGCCACCGCCACCCGAGCCGTCGGCGCGCGCGGCTTCGGCGTGTACGTGCACGTGCCGTTCTGCGCCAGCCGCTGCGGCTACTGCGACTTCAACACGTACACGGCCGCCGAACTGGGCGGCGGGGCGGGCCGGGAGGACTACGCCGACACCGTGCTGGCCGAGCTGGCGCTCGCCCGCCGGGTGCTGGGCGACGCGCCCCCGCCCCGGGTGGACACGGTCTTCGTCGGCGGCGGCACCCCGACCCTGCTCCCCGCCGACGACCTGGCGCGGATCCTCGACGGCATCGACCGCACCTGGGGGCTCGCGCCCGGCGCCGAGGTGACCACCGAGGCCAATCCGGAATCGGTCACGCCCGAGTCGCTGAAGGCGCTGCGGGCCGCCGGCTACACCCGGATCTCGCTGGGCATGCAGTCCGCCGCGCCGGGGGTGCTGGCGATCCTCGACCGCACGCACAGCGCCGGCCGGGCCGTCGCCGCCGCCCGCGAGGCCCGCGACGCCGGGTTCGACCACGTCAACCTGGACCTGATCTACGGCACGCCGGGGGAGACCGAGGCGGACTTCGCCGCCTCCCTCGACCAGGTCGTCGCCGCTGGGGTGGACCACGTCAGCGCGTACGCCCTGATCGTGGAGGACGGCACGCGGCTGGCCGCCCGGATGCGGCGCGGCGAGCTGCCGTACCCCTCCGACGACGTCGCCGCGGACCGCTACCTCGCCGCGGAGGCCGCCCTCGGTGCGGCCGGCCTCTCCTGGTACGAGGTGTCGAACTGGGCCCGCGACGAGGCGGCCCGGTGCCGGCACAACCTGCTCTACTGGACCGGCGCCGACTGGTGGGGCCTCGGCCCGGGGGCGCACAGCCACGTCAGCGGCGTGCGCTGGTGGAACGTCAAGCACCCCACGACGTACGCGAAGCGGCTCGCCGGCGGCGAGTCGCCCGGCCTGGCCCGCGAGGTGCTCACGGCCGACGAGGCGCACATGGAGGACGTCATGCTCCGACTGCGCCTCGCCTCCGGGCTGCCCCTGGACGCCCTCGACGACGCCGGTCGGGCCGGTGCCGCACGGGCCCTCGCCGACGGGCTGCTGGCCGCCGACGAGCACGCGGCCGGCCGGGCCGTGCTGACCCTGCGGGGCCGGCTGCTCGCCGACGCGGTCGTCCGCGACCTGCTGCCCTGAACCGCGTGCCTGGGCCGGCCGGGGGAGCGGCCGACCCGGGTCACTTGGTGAAGGTGTAGGTCAACGGGTAGCGGTAGAGCACGCCCTCGTTGGCCTTGAGCCCGCCGATGATGCCGAAGATCAGCGGCACCAGCCAGACGAGCATGGGGACGAAGAACAGCACCCCGCAGGTGATCAGCGTGACCACCCAGCTCAGCACCCCGACGATCGTCCAGGTGAGCTGGAAGTTCAGCGCCGCGGCGGCGTGCGCCCGGGCGGTCGGCGACTGCTGCCCCCGGACCATCAGCGCGATGAGCGGCGCCAGCCAGCCGAGCATGCCGCCGCCGACGATCACGCCGGCCGCGCCGCCGAAATGGGCGATCAGGGCCCAGTTCTTGTCCTCGTTGCTGGCGTAGCCGCCCGTCGGTGGTCCGTAGCCGCCACCGGTCGGATAGCCGGCCCCCGGCGCTCCGTAGCCGCCGGGCGGTCCGTAGCCGCCGGGCGGCGGGTAGTCGCCGGGCGGTCCGTAGCCACCGGGCGGTGGGTAGTCGCCGGGCGGAGGGTAGCCGCCCGACGGCGGCTGGTCACCGGTGGGCGGCGGATAGCCACCGGGTGGAGGATGGCTGCCCGGGCCCGGTGCCCCGGACAGTGGTGCGGTGGGGTCGCCGGAGCCGGCGGGGCCGGGAACCCCCGACGGGGCGGTCGGGTCCGGCGGGAAGCCGGGGTCCCCCGCTCCGGGAGGGCGAGGTGGTTCAGTCATGAAGGTCACGGTAGGGGCAGCCGGCAAGGCGGCACCAGCGCGACACCGGCCGGGACGCCCGGAACACCGGCCCCACGGGGGCGTCGGGTGGGCCCGCGCGGTCGCCGATCGGACTGATCACCCCAGGTCGATCATCGCGCGGGCGGCCCCGCCGACGTAGACTGGCACTCGCTACAGTCGAGTGCCAGCAGCCCGCCCCGGCCCCCCGAGTGCCGGGGCCGACGTGCGACAGGAGGTGGGGAGGATGGGTCTCGACGACCGCAAGCTCGCCGTGCTGCGCGCGATCGTCGAGGACTACGTCGCCACGCAGGAGCCCGTCGGCAGCAAGGCGCTTGTCGAGCGGCACCAGCTGGGGGTCTCACCGGCGACCGTCCGCAACGACATGGCCGTGCTGGAGGAGGAGGGCTACATCCGCCAGCCGCACACCAGTGCCGGCCGGGTGCCCACCGACCGGGGCTACCGGCTCTTCGTGGACCGGCTGTCCCGGGTGAAGCCGCTCAGTCCGGCCGAGCGCCGGGCGATCGAGCGTTTCCTGGTCGGCGCCGTCGACCTCGACGACGTGGTGCACCGCACCGTCCGGCTGCTGGCGCAACTCACCCGGCAGGTCGCCGTCGTGCAGTACCCGAGCCTGGCCCGTTCCTCGGTGCGTCACCTGGAGCTGGTGCCGATTTCCACCACCCGGCTGATGCTGGTCATGATCGCCGACACCGGCCGGGTCGAGCAGCGGCTGGTCGAGCTGCCCGCGCCGATCCCCGCCGACGACGTCATGGACCTGCGCCGGCTGGTCAACGAGAAGCTGGTCGGCACCCGGCTGTCGGAGACCCCGCCGCTGGTGCAGGCGCTCGTCGAGGAGTCGGTGCCCCACCTGCGCCCGGCCATGACCACCCTCTCCACCGTGCTGCTGGAGACGCTGATCGAGCGGCACGAGGAGCGGATCGCGCTGGCCGGGACGGCCAACCTCACCCGCGGCGGCCTGCTCGACTTCCAGGGCTCCCTGCGCCCCATCCTGGAGGCGCTGGAGGAGGAGGTCGTCATGCTCAAGCTCATCGGCGAGGCGGAGCCGAGCACGACGCGGGTGCTGATCGGCGACGAGAACGAGATCGACAACCTGCGCGCCGCCTCGGTGGTCAGCACCGGCTACGGGCCGGGCGCGACCAGCGTCGGCGGCCTCGGCGTGCTGGGGCCGACCCGGATGGACTACCCCGGCACCATCGCCACGGTGCGGGCCGTGGCACGCTACGTGGGCGAGCTGCTGGCCCAGAACTGACCAGTCAGGGCCGACGGCCGGCTCCGGCCGCCGACCGGCGCAACGCGAGACGAACATGAGGACACGGAACGCAGTGGCCAGGGACTACTACGGCATTCTCGGCGTGAGCCGGGAAGCCTCCGACGACGAGATCAAGCGCGCCTACCGCAAGCTGGCGCGGCAGTTCCACCCGGACGTGAATCCGGATCCGGAGGCCCAGGAGAAGTTCAAGGACATCAACGCCGCGTACGAGGTCCTCTCGGACGACCGGAAACGGCAGATCGTCGACCTGGGCGGTGACCCGCTCGCCCCCGGGGGCGGGGGTGCGGGTGGCCCGGGCGGCCCCGGCGGCGCCGGACCGTTCGTCGGCTTCCAGGACATCATGGACGCGTTCTTCGGCGGCGCGGCCGGCGGTTCGCGGGGTCCGCGACCGCGTACCCGGCCCGGCGCCGACGCCATCCTGCGGCTGGAGCTGGACCTGCACGAGACCGCGTTCGGCGTCGAGGCGCCGATCACCGTCGACACCGCCGTGCTCTGCACCACCTGCTCCGGCGCCGGCACGGCGGCCGGCACCCACCTGGCCACCTGTGAGGCGTGCGCCGGCCGGGGCGAGGTGCAGTCCGTGCAGCGCACCTTCCTCGGCCAGGTGGTCTCCGCCCGGCCGTGCACGGTCTGCCAGGGCTACGGCACCACCATCCCGCACCCGTGCCCGACCTGCGCCGGCGACGGCCGCGTCCGCACCCGCCGCTCGCTGACCGTCAAGATCCCGGCCGGTGTCGAGGACGGCATGCGCATCCGCCTCGCCCAGCAGGGTGAGGTCGGCCCGGGCGGCGGCACGGCCGGCGACCTCTACGTGGAGATCCACGAGCGGCCGCACGACGTCTACTCCCGCAAGGGCGACGACCTGCACTGCCGCGTCACGGTGCCGATGACCGCGGCGGCCCTCGGCACCCGGCTCACCATCAAGACGCTGGACAGCGAGGAGACGGTCGACGTCAAGGCCGGCACCCAGCCGGGCAGCACGCTGCGGCTGCGCGCCCGGGGTGTGCCGCACCTGCGTGGCACCGGCCGGGGTGACCTCTACGTCCACCTCGACGTGCGCACCCCCACCAAGCTCGACGCCGACCAGGAGAAGATGCTGCGCGACTTCGCCAAGACCCGGGGCGAGGAGGTCGCCGAGCTCACCAAGCAGGGCGGCTTCTTCTCCCGGATGCGCGACGCCTTCAACGGCCACGCCTGAGCGGCCTGACCGCCCCGGCGTCCGCCGGGGCGGCTAGCCTGATCGTCGTGTCCGCGCCGCTGTTCCTGGTCGAGTCGCTGCCCACCGCCGACCAGCTCACCCTGGGCGGCCCCGAGGGGCACCACGCCGCCACGGTGCAACGACTGCGCGTCGGCGAGGAACTCCTGCTCGCCGACGGCCGGGGCGGCACCGCGTCCGCGGTGGTCACGGCCGTCGGCCGGGGCAGCCTCGAACTCGACGTCATCTCCCGGGGGTACGTCGACGCGGCCGTCCCCCGGCTCGTCGTGGTGCAGGGCATCGCCAAGGGCGACCGGGGCGAGCTGGCCGTGCAGGCGATGACCGAGGTCGGGGTGGACGAGATCGTGCCCTGGGCGGCGTCCCGCTCGGTGGCGCAGTGGCGCGGCGACCGGGGCGCCCGGGCCCGGGAGAAGTGGGTGGCGACGGCCCGCGAGGCGGCGAAGCAGGCCCGCCGGTCGTGGCTGCCCGTGGTGGCCGGCGCCCCCGACGAGTCCACCGCGACGGTGGCCCGCCGGATCGCGGGCGCCGCCGCGACGTTCGTCCTGCACGAGGAGGCGCGGGAGCGGCTGACCACCGTCGAGCTGCCCGCCGCCGGTGAGATCGTGCTGGTCGTCGGCCCGGAGGGCGGCATCGCCCCGGCCGAGCTGACCGCCTTCGCCGAGGCCGGCGCCCGGCCGGTGCGCCTGGGGCCCTCGGTGCTGCGTACGTCGACCGCCGGGGTGGCCGCCCTCAGTGTCCTGGCCACCCGCCTCGGCCACTGGTGACCGTCGGTACGCCGCAGCCGCATCGGGTTCCTTCCGGAGCTGTGCTCATCCCCGTGCGCCGGGCCGCTCGCGGCGGCGACGTGAACGCCTCGGGGGCTCAGCGCCGCAGCACCGCCATCGTGCCAGGGCTGTCGCGCATTCCGGTGGTCGGCGGCGGCGTCACGCCCGCGTGATCGCGGCGAGTCACTGCCGATCCGTCGGAGTGGCTTGACAGGGCCCCCTCACGCCTTCACCCTTTCACTATTGAAATAGTGAAAGGGGGCGGAGTTGATCGAGTTCCATCTGGATCGTGGGTCCGGGGTCTCCACCTATCTACAGCTCGTCCACCAGGTGAAACACGCGCTCCGGCTAGGGGTTCTTCAACCCGGCGACAAGCTTCCCACCGCCAAGGAGGTGGTGGCGCGGTTGGCGATCAACCCCAACACGGTGCTCAAGGCATACCGGGAGCTCGAGCGGGAGGGCCTCGCCATCGGCCGCCCGGGGCAGGGCACGTTCGTCCGTCGGTCGCTGCGGACCGCCGACGCGGGTGAGCAGGCCCGACTCGCCGCCCAGCTGTCCGCCTGGGTCGGCCAGGCCCGCCGCGCCGGCCTGGACCAGGAGGACGTGGAGGCGCTGTTCGCGTCGGTGTTGATGGATTCGTTCCGGCGGTCGGCGTGAGGACGAGTGAGGATGCGGTGGTCGTGAACATGCCAGGACTGGGCAGGTCTCCGGAGGAGCATCCGGCCCATGCGCGACGGGAGGGCAATGCGCTGGAGGCGACCGGGCTCGGCAAGCAGTACCGCCGTACCTGGGCGCTGCGCGAGTGTTCGGTGGCCGTACCGGCCGGTCGGGTCGCCGCGCTGGTCGGCCCCAACGGAGCGGGCAAGACGACCTTCCTCCACATGATCGTCGGATTGCTGCAACCCACTCGGGGGTCGGTCCGCGTCTTCGGCACGACGGTGGGACGCGACGGCGCCGCGCTGTCCCGGATCGCGTTCCTGGCCCAGGAGAAGCCTCTCTACGACGGTTTCACCGTCGCGGAGATGATGCGGTTCGGCCGGGTGATGAATCCGAACTGGGACGACGACCTGGCCCGCGGCAGGCTCGACGAGTTGAGGATCCCGCTCGACCGGCGGGTGGCGAGGCTCTCCGGCGGCCAGCAGACCCAGGTGGCGCTCACCCTGGCGATCGCCAAGCGGCCCGACCTGCTGGTGCTGGACGAGCCGCTCGCCGACCTGGACCCCCTGGCCCGACACGACGTGACGAGCAGCCTGATGTCCGCCGTGGCGGAGACGGGCATGACCGTCCTGCTCTCCTCGCACGTGGTGCCCGACCTTGCGGGCACCTGCGACTGGTTGGTCGTTCTCAACGGCGGCCGTGTGCAGGTCAGCGGGGACATCGACGACCTGCTCTCCGAGCACCGGCTGCTGACCGGTCCGGCGGACAGCGCCGAGGCGGTG
This sequence comes from Micromonospora sp. NPDC007220, assembly GCF_040634035.1. Taxonomy (NCBI): domain Bacteria; kingdom Bacillati; phylum Actinomycetota; class Actinomycetes; order Micromonosporales; family Micromonosporaceae; genus Micromonospora; species Micromonospora sp. NPDC007220. The sequence continues at coordinate 68,263 of NZ_JBEYEU010000023.1, forward strand.
GCCGCCCAGTTGCCCGTCGTAGCCCGTAGCAGCACCGGCCGGCAGGCCACGATGCTGGTCCGCGGCGCCGGTGCCGTTGCGGACCAGCGGTGGACCGAACGTCCCCTGTCCCTCGAGGACCTCGTCCTGACCTACCTGCGTGACCCCGACGCCGCAGCGCTGCCCCGCCCCAACATCGTCCGGGCGAACTGAGAAGGAGAGCAAGATGGTCTGGCTGACCTACCGTCAGCACCGCGCCCAGCTGCTGGTCACGTTCGGGGCGTTGATTCTGCTCGGCGGGACACTCCTGGTCTCCGCCCTCGAAGCCACCTCGTGGGCGGCAGGCCACGCTCCCGACGGTTGCCCGGGATCGTCGCCGGTGTGTCACGACTTCAACCGCGGGATGTTCGACCGTTACCACGCCGTCTACCAGGTCTTCGGCTACCTGCCCCTGGTGGGACCGGCACTGATCGGTGCCTTCTGGGGTGCGCCCCTCGTGGCTCGGGAGATGGAGCGCGGCACGTTCCGCATGGCCTGGACCCAGTCCGTGACGACGCTACGCTGGATCCTCGCCAAGCTTGGCCTGCTGTGCGTGGCCGTCGTGGTCGCCGGGGCAGCCCTGGCGGTGATGGTCGGTCGGTGGAACGCGGTGTTCGAGGGTGCCTTCCCTGACTCCTCCTTCACCAACCCCGGCAAGTTCAACATCGTCGGCCTCGCGCCTGCCGCGTGGTGGCTCTTCGCATTCGCAGTCGGCGCCGCCACCAGCGCCATCCTGCGCCGCACCGTGCCGGCCATGGCGGTCACCGTGGCGGTGATCGCCGTTGCCATCCCTGCGGTCATCGTCAGTCACGACCTCTACGCCAAGCCGGACCGGCAGGTCGGCGTGAGCCGGGACGCTCTCATCGCCAACGGGGACGTCATCGTCGCCGAGATGCGGGTGGCCCCGGACGGCCGGGTGGCGGACGGCGCGCTGTCCAGCGTGTGCCCACCCGCCGCCGGCGTCGACCCGTCGTCGAGCCGGGCCGAACTCGCCGAACAAGACTGCCTGCTCGCCAAGGGATACCAGGCGGCCTTCGACGTCCATCCAGCCAGTCGATTCTGGTTGTTCCAGTCGCTCCAGGCCCTCCTGCTGGTCGGCGGCGCTGTCGTCCTGCTCGTCGTCACGGTCCGCCGGACACTCCGGCTGCACTGAATCGTGAGCCAGCCTGTATTCGATACAGGACAGATCCTTTCGTACCCTGCTGTGGGCTGACCGCGACGACGGTGACCTCCGGCCCGGAGGCCGCGGCCCGACGGGTCGGTCACCAGCGGTGCGGGGCCCGTCCTTGACCGTCGCCGGCCAGGACATCTCGTCCGGCATGATCGGGGCGCGCGTCCGGCGGGGGTCAGAGCCTGGGAAAGACGTGCACCGTCTGCTCCTCCGGGTCCAGGTCCAGCCCGGCCGGGCCGATGATCAGCGGGTCCGGTACGCCGACCACCTCGTGGTCCTTGTCGTAGTAGTCGAAGCGGCTCAGTACGTGGCGCATCGCCTCGATCCGGGCCCGCTTCTTGTCGTTGCTCTTCAGCACCGTCCACGGTGCGTCGGCGGTGTCCGTGTAGAAGAACATCGCCTCCTTGGCCTCGGTGTACTCGTCCCACTTGTCGAGCGAGGCGATGTCCATGTCGGAGAGCTTCCACTGCCGCACCGGGTCCACCTGGCGGACGGCGAACCGGGTGCGCTGTTCGTTCTGGGACACCGAGAACCAGAACTTGACCAGGCGGATGCCCGAGCGCACCAGCATCCTCTCCAGTTCGGGGGCCTGGCGGAGGAACTCGAGGTACTCCTTGCGGGTGCAGAAGCCCATCACCCGCTCCACCCCGGCGCGGTTGTACCAGGACCGGTCGAACAGCACGATCTCGCCGGCCGCCGGCAGGTGCCCGAGCCACCGCTGGAAGTACCACTGGGTGGACTCCCGCTCGTTCGGCTTGGCGAGGGCCACCACCGACGCGCCGCGCGGATTGAGGTGCTCCATGAAGCGCTTGATCGTCCCGCCCTTGCCGGCCGCGTCGCGCCCCTCGAAGAGGATCACGAGCCGCTCACCGGACTCCCGGATCCAGTCCTGGAGCTTCAGCAGCTCGATCTGGAGCAGCCGCTTGTGGTGGTCGTACTCCGTGCGCTCCATGCGCTCGTCGTACGGGTAGTCCTCCCGCCAGGTGTCCACCGGGCTGCCGTCCGGGCGCAGCAGTACGGGATCGTCGTCGTGACCGTCGACCACCTGGTAGTCGTCGGTGAGGTCCAGCACGCTGTCCGTCATGCCGGCAACCCTTACCCCGGCACTGCCCACCGTCACCCCCGCCACGCTGGGAGTTTGTTGAGGAACGAAGCCGGTCAGCTGCGCAGGTAGGAGGCGCCGTTGAGGTCGACGATGGTGCCGGAGGCCCACTCCGCCTGCGGGGAGGCGAGCCAGTGCACGGCGGCGGCGATCTCCTCGGGGCGGGCCACCCGGTTGAACGGGCTCTGCGCCCGGATCGCGGCGCCCCGCTCCCCGCTCAGGTGTCCGGTGGTCATGTCGGTCTCCACGAAGCCCGGGGCGACCGTCGCGATCGTGATGCCGTACGGGGCGAGGGCCACCGCCAGCGACTGTCCCAGCGCGTTCAGCCCCGCCTTGCTCGCCCCGTACGCCGGCTGCTCCGGCTCGCCCCGGAACGCCCCGCGGGAGGAGACGTTGACGATCCGGCCGCCCCGGTCGCGCATGTGCTGCGCGGCGCACCAGATGACGTTGCCCGCGCCGGTCAGGTTGGTCTCCAGCACCTGCCGCCACTGCGCGCGCCACTGCTCGTAGGAGGCGCCGAAGACCGGGTGCGGGGCGTCCCGCTCGCCGTACACCCCGGCGTTGTTGACCAGTACGTCGAGCCCGCCGAGCAGGCCGGCCGCCTCGTCGACCATGGCCCGTACGGCGTCCGGGTCGGTCAGGTCGGCGCGGACCACGACGTGCCCCTCGCCGGGCAGTTCGGCGCGCAGCCCCCCGGCCAGTTCCGCCGAGTCCCGGTGGTGGATCGCCACCCGGTCGCCGCCTGCCGCGAACGCGGTCGCCACCGCCCGCCCGATGCCGCGCGAGGCTCCCGTCACCAGTACCGCCCGTGAAGTCACGCCGGCCATCATGCCTGGCCCACCCCCGGTGCGAGGAAGGGACCCTTCCGCTACCGAAGGCGTTGACAGGTGCCCTTCCTTACACTGCCCCGCATGGGAACCGACTGCCTCTTCTGCCGCATCGTCGCCGGGGAGATCCCGGCCACGATCGTCCGGGAAACCGCCACCACGCTCGCCTTCCGCGACATCGACCCGAAGGCGCCGGTGCACGTGCTGGTCATCCCGAAGGAGCACTACGCCGACGTGGCGGCGCTCGCCCAGGGCGATCCGGCGCTGGCCGGGGAGGTGCTCGCCACGGCCGCCGCCGTGGCCGAGGACGAGGGACTGCTCGGCGACGGCTTCCGGCTGATGTTCAACACCGGCGCGTACGGCGGCCAGGAGGTCTTCCACGTGCACGCGCACGTGCTCGGCGGGGCGCCGCTGGGCCCGATGCTGGCCCGGAACCTCGCGTGACGGTGGTCGACGACCGCCTGTCGCGGATGGTCCGGACGGTCCAGGCGCAGGCCCGGGTGCCGGCGGTGTCGGCGGCCCTGCACCGGGCGGACCGCCCGCTCTGGACGTGCGCCGTCGGCGGGACCGGCAACGACACCGAGCTGGGGCCGGGCACCCGGTTCCGGATCGGGTCGGTCACGAAGACGCTCACCGCCGTGCTGACCCTCCAGTGCCGCGACGACGGCCTGCTGGACCTCGACGACCCGCTGGGCCGACACCTGGACCCGCCGGCCCACGGCGAGCTGACGGTGCGCCGGCTGCTGTCGCACACCGCCGGCCTGCAACGCGAGCCGTACGGCGACGTCTGGGACACCCTGCGCATGCCGGACGCCGACGGGCTGGTCGCCGACCTGGCCCGGGCCGAGCGGGTGCTGCCCCCGGGCCGCCGCTACCACTACTCGAACCTCGGCATGGCGCTGCTCGGCCGGCTCGTCGGCCACCTGCGGGGCGGCACCTGGGCGGAGGTGCTCGCCGAGCGGGTGCTGACCCCGCTGGGGCTGGCCGGGACCTCGACGGAACCCGGGCCGCACGCCGCGACGGGGTTCCTGGTCGACGCCTACTCCGACGAGGCACGCCCCGAGCCGCCGACCGACTTCGGGGCGGTCGGCCCGGCGGCGCAGCTCTGGAGCACCGCCTCCGACATGGCCCGCTGGGCGGCCTTCCTCGCCGACCCGGCGGCGCTGGACCCGGCCGGCGCGGTGCTCGCCCCGGCCACGCTGGAGGAGATGCGCTGGCCGGCGACGGTCACCGACGAGACGCTCTGGGCCGACGGCTTCGGGCTCGGCCTGATCCTGGTGCCGCAGGGCGAACGGATCATGCACGTCGGGCACTACGGCGCGATGCCCGGCTTCCTGGCCAGCGTCTACGGACGGCGGGGCGGGGAAGGCACCCCCGGCGCGATGGGCGTCGCGGTGCTGGGCTCCTCCGGCACCGCCGGCGAGGTCCTCGACCTGCCGCACCGGCTGCTGGCTGCCGCGGTCGAGCACGACCCCGCCGACGTCACACCGTGGCAGCCGGGCCCGCCCGCCCCCGAGGGCGTACGCGGGCTGCTCGGCCGCTGGTGGGGGGAGGGTTTCGAGTACGTCTTCTCCTGGCACGACGGCGAGCTGCGGGCCCGGGGCGCCGACGATCCGGCGGGCAAGCCGCCGTCGGTCTTCGTCGCGCTGCCGGACCGGCCGGACGTGTTCCGCACGGTCTCCGGCCGGGAGGCGGGGGAGCTGCTCCGGCTGACCCGGGACGAGCACGGCACGGTGGTGCGGATGCACTGGGCGACCTACCGGTTCACCCGGCACCAGGAGACCTTCGAGCGGTACGACTTCCGAGCCGGCTCCTGACGCGCGCGACCGGACGGGCCGAGGACCTGCCCCGTCCGGTCCGCCCCGGCCGCGGAAGAGGTGACCGGTCCGCTCGTGCCCCACGCGCGGAAATGGGCAGGGTGCCACCGCTGTTGGAAAGATAAGATGGCAGTAACGTCAGCGCGCCGCGCCAGCAGGCCGGCGCCGAGATCGAGAGCAGGTGCGCAGGGCCCCTCGGCCCGACCTATGACCGGCACCCCACCTCCCGGCCCGCCCCGGGTGCAGACCAGGATCACCGTCCCGGATTCCAAGATCATGGTCAACCTGCTCGGCGCGGGTGACGAGATCCTGCGACTGGTCGAGCGCTCGGTCGACAGCGACGTGCACGTCCGGGGCAACGAGATCACCATCACCGGCGCCCCCGCCGACAACGCCCTCGCCGAGCGGATCTTCAGCGAGCTGCTGGAACTCATCGAGAAAGGCGAGACCCTGACCACTGACGCCGTGCGGCGTACCGTCGGCATGCTCGAGCAGGGCGGCGCCGAGCGGCCCGCCGAGGTCCTGACGCTGAACATCCTCTCCCGGCGCGGCCGCACCATCCGTCCCAAGACGCTGGGACAGAAGCGCTACGTCGACGCGATCGACGCGCACACCATCGTCTTCGGCATCGGCCCCGCCGGCACCGGCAAGACCTACCTGGCGATGGCGAAGGCCGTCCAGGCGTTGCAGGCCAAGCAGGTCAGCCGGATCATTCTCACCCGGCCGGCGGTCGAGGCGGGCGAGCGGCTCGGCTTCCTGCCCGGCACGCTCAACGAGAAGATCGACCCCTACCTGCGCCCGCTCTACGACGCGCTGCACGACATGCTCGACCCCGACTCCATCCCCAAGCTGATGGCAGCGGGCACGATCGAGGTCGCGCCGCTGGCATATATGCGGGGAAGAACCCTAAATGACGCGTTCATCATCCTCGACGAGGCGCAGAACACCACGCCCGAGCAGATGAAGATGTTCCTCACCCGGCTCGGCTTCAATTCCAAGATCGTCGTCACCGGTGACGTCACCCAGGTGGACCTTCCCGGCGGCACGACCAGCGGCCTGCGGGTGGTCCGGGAGATCCTGGAGAACGTGGAGGACGTGCACTTCGCCGAGCTCTCCAGCTCCGACGTGGTCCGCCACCGGCTGGTCGGGGAGATCGTCGACGCGTACGCCCGCTGGGACGAGCGGGAGAACCAGCAGGCGCAGAGCGTGCACGCCGTGCCGGGGCGGTCCGCCCAGGGCGGCCGGGCCGGCCGGCGCCGCTAGACCGAGGGAAGACTGTTGTCCATCGAGATCGCCAACGAGTCGGGTGTCGACGTCGACACCGACGCCGTGCTCGCCGTGGCCCGGCACGCCCTCGACGAGATGGGGGTCAACCCCCTCGCCGAGCTGTCCGTGCTGCTGGTCGACATCGACTACATGACCGAGCTCAACCACCGGTGGATGGGCGGCGACGGCCCCACCGACGTGCTCGCCTTCCCCATGGACGAGGGCAGCGTCGACCACGGGCCCGGTGAGACGTCCGCCGCCGGCGGCGAGCCCGCACTGCTCGGCGACATCGTGCTCTGCCCGGAGGTGGCGGCCAAGCAGGCGGCCACCGCCGGTCACGCCGCCGCCGACGAGCTGCACCTGCTCACCGTGCACGGGGTGCTGCACCTGCTCGGCTACGACCACGCCGAGCCGGAGGAGGAACGGGAGATGTTCGCTCTCCAGGCCCGGCTGCTGGCGAGCTGGCGGTCGACCCGGTCCCGGTGATGGCCACCCCGACACTGGCGGCCGCCGCCACCGGCCTGCCCGACCTGCAACTGCTGGTCTTCGCGGCCGGCCTGGTGGTGCTGGCCGGCCTCATCGCCATGACCGAGGCGGCCCTCGCCGCGGTCTCGCCCGCCCGTGCCGCCGAGCTGGCCCGCGACGGCGCGCGGGGCGCACGCACGCTCCAGGCCGTCGCCGGGGACGTGGTCCGCCACCTCAACCTCCTGCTCCTGCTGCGGCTGCTCGCCGAGCTGACCGCCACCACCCTGGTGGCGCTGGTCGCGGTCGACACCTTCGGCGCGGGCTGGCGCGCTGCGCTGGTCACCGCCGGCGCGATGACCGTGATCAGCTTCGTGGTGGTCGGGGTCGGCCCCCGGACCATCGGCCGGCAGCACGCGTACGTGGTCGGGCGGTCCGTCGCCCCGCTGGTCCGCTGGCTGGGCCGGGCGCTCAACCCGCTCGCCTCGCTGCTGATCCTGATCGGCAACGCGGTCACGCCGGGCCGGGGCTTCCGGGAGGGCCCGTTCGCCACCCAGGTGGAGCTGCGCGAGCTGGTCGACCTGGCCGAGCAGCGCGGTGTCGTGGAGCACGGCGAGCGGCAGATGATCCACTCGGTCTTCGCGCTCGGCGACACCATCGCCCGGGAGGTGATGGTGCCGCGTACCGAGATGGTGTGGATTGAGGAGCGCAAGACGCTCTCCCAGGCGTTGGCGCTCTTCCTGCGCTCCGGTTTCTCCCGCATCCCGGTCATCGGCGAGAGCGTCGACGACGTGCTCGGCGTGCTCTACCTCAAGGACCTGATCCGGCGGACCCAGGGCGGTGCCCCGGAGGACCGGCAGCTCCCGGTCGCCGAGCTGATGCGCCCCGCCACCTTCGTGCCCGAGTCCAAGCCGGTCGACGACCTGCTCTCGGAGATGCAGGCCGCCCGCAACCACCTGGTCATCGTCGTCGACGAGTACGGCGGCACCGGCGGGCTGGTCACCATCGAGGACATCCTGGAGGAGATCGTCGGTGAGATCACCGACGAGTACGATGTCGAGCGCCCGCCGGTCGAGCACCTCGACGACGGGGCGGTGCGGGTGACCGCGCGGCTCCCGGTGGAGGATCTGGGCGAGCTGTTCGACACCGACCTCCCCACCGACGAGGTGGAGACCGTCGGCGGCCTGCTGGCCCAGTCCCTGGGCCGGGTCCCGATCCCCGGGGCGCAGGTCGAGGTCGCCGGGCTCCAGCTGGTCGCCGAGGGCACCACCGGCCGACGCAACCGGATCGACACCGTGCTGGTGAACCGGGCGGAGTCGACCGACACGCAGAACGGCCCGGGGCGTGGCGAGCACGCCGAGCCCCGGGACGACACGAACCGATCCGAGGAGAGGCAACCCGCCGATGCCTGAGTCACCCGCCGTACCGGCCGCCCGGCCCACCCCGTCCGACCCGGTCGAGCTGAGCGCCGAGGACGGCAAGCTGGTCGTCCTGGCGCGGGGCGCGCGTGGCCGGGTGGGCGCCGTGGAGGGCGCGGCGGTCCGCGACCAGGACGGTCGGACGTACGCGGCGGCCAGCGTGTCGCTGCCGTCGTTGACGATCACCGCGCTCCAGCTCGCGGTGGCGTCCGCGGTGGCGGCCGGCGCGACCCGGCTGGAGGCGGCCGTGGTGGTCACCGAGGCGTCGACGCTGGACGGCGCGGGGCACGCGGCGGTACGCGACCTCGCCGCGGACGCGCCGATCCACGTGGCCGCCCCGGACGGGTCCGTCCTCGGCACGGTGGTCGAGTGAGCGATCTCCAGCCGCGCCCCTACCGGGCCGGGTTCGCCTGTTTCGTCGGCCGGCCGAACGCCGGCAAGTCGACGCTGACCAACGCGATCGTCGGGCAGAAGATCGCCATCACCTCGAACAAGCCGCAGACGACCAGGCACATCATCCGGGCCGTCCTGCACCGCCCGGAGTCCCAGCTCGTGCTGGTCGACACCCCGGGCCTGCACCGCCCCCGTACGCTGCTCGGCGAGCGCCTCAACGACCTGGTCCGGCAGACCTGGAGCGAGGTCGACGTGATCGGCCTCTGCATCCCGGCGGACGAGCCGATCGGGCGGGGTGACCGGTTCATCACCGGCGAGCTGGCCGAGTTGAAGGCCACCGTGCTGGCGGTGGTCACGAAGACCGACCTGGTGGACCGCAAGCGGCTGGCCGAGCAACTGCTCGCGGTCAGCGAGCTGGGTGAGTTCGCCGAGGTGGTGCCGGTCAGCGCGGTCTCCGGGCACCAGGTGGACACCCTGGTCGACGTGATGACCGGCTACCTGCCCGAGTCGCCGCAGCTCTACCCCGACGACATGCTCACCGACGACCCGGAGCAGGTGCTGGTCGCCGAGCTGATCCGGGAGGCCGCCCTGGAGGGCGTCCGCGACGAGCTGCCGCACTCCATCGCGGTGGTCGTCGAGGAGATGGTCCCCGAGGGCCGGCTCATGAAGATCTACGCCGATGTCTACGTCGAGCGCCCCAGCCAGAAGGCGATCGTGATCGGCCACCGGGCGAGCCGGCTCAAGCACGTCGGCACCACCGCCCGCCGGCAGATCGAGGAGCTGCTCGGCACCCGGGTCTACCTCGATCTGCACGTCCGGGTGGCGAAGGACTGGCAGCGGGATCCGAAGCAGCTGCGCAAGCTGGGCTTCTGACGCCAGGGGCCGGGACGCGCCGCGTCCCGGCCCAGAGCCCGTCCGACGCATGATCGGTATCGGTCGGACGTATGGAAGATGTCACCTTCTGGTGGGTTCTCTTCTGTTTGGCGTGCTCGGCCCGGAGGGTAGGGGGTAAGACAGCCCCCGTATCCCCGGACATAGATGCAGGCTGATGCGAAACCGATACCTGGACCTGCTCCGCTTCCTGGCCATCGTTCGAGTCGTCGTCTACCACGTCACCGGTTGGGCCACGCTGACCCTCGTCTTCCCGGCGATGTCGGTGATGTTCGCGCTCGCCGGCTCGCTGATGGCGGCCTCACTGCACCGGTGGGGGCCGGGGGCGGTCGTGCGCCGGCTGCGGCGCCTGCTGCCGTCGCTGTGGGTGCTCGCCGCCGTCTTCGTGCCGGCCATGCTGCTCACCGGGTTGCCGCTGAGCCCGAAGGTGCTGCTCTGGCTCTTCCCCATCGCCGACCCGCCGGCCAACGGCTGGGGCGCGATCGCGCTCAGCGTGATCTGGTACCTGCGCGACTACCTCTGGTTCGTGCTCGCCTCGCCGGTGGCCCTCTGGCTGTTCCGGCGCGCCCCGGTGCCCACCCTGATCGCCCCGTACGCCCTGCTCGCGGCGGCCGAACTGGGCCTGCTCCCGGCGCTGCCGGTGGCGCTGCACCAGTTCGGGCTCTACTTCGGGGCCTGGCTGCTCGGTTTCGCCCACCAGGCCGGCATGCTGCGCCGCCTCGCCAACCGGGTGCTGGTCCCGGTCGCGCTGGCCCTCGCCGCCGCCGGGGCCGCCTGGATCGTCACCCACCCCGGACCGCGCGGGTACGACCTGAACGACAACCCCCTGGGCAACGCCCTCTGGTCGGCGGCCTTCGTCCTCGTGCTGCTCGGTCGGGGTCCGGCGAGCGCACCCTGGGTGGACCGCAGCGCCGCGTTCGGCCGGGTGGTGACCATGTTCAACCGGCGGGCGCTCACCGTCTACCTGTGGCACATGCCGTTCGTGGTGGCGCTCACCCCGCTGGTCGACGTGGTGGGCTGGTCGCACCAGGACCCGCTCGGCCTGGCGATCCGGGTGGCGCTGGTCTTCGCGCTGGTCGCGGCGGTGACCGCCCTCGTCGGCTGGGTGGAGGACGTGGCCGCCCGCAGGCCGCCGGAGCTGGTCCCGGGCCGGGCCCGCCCCGGCCCGGCCACCGTCGACGCGGCCGCCGACGGCAGGACCGGCGGACCGGCCACCCGGCACGGGGTCGACGGCAGGGCCGGTGGACCGGTCAGCGGGCGGGCGGTGGTGCCGGCGCCCCGGGCCGCGCGGGAGCCGGAGACCGTCGAGATCAACGCTGGGTGACCCTGATGTCGCCGCTGCCGGTGGAGAGGTCGAGCACCAGCGTGGCGGACGGGTCGTCGGTGACGCCCAGTTCGGCGTCGCCGCCGTCGGTGTTGGAGCGGACCCGGTAGCGGCCCGCCGGCACGACCAGATCGACGCTCCCGCTGGAGGCGTGCACCCGCGCCGAGGCGGGCGTCGTCAGGTCGACGGCGATGTCCCCCGAGCCCGTCTCCGCGTCCACCCCGCCGCCGAGGCGGTGCCCGGTGATGTCGCCCGACGAGGTACGCAGCGTGACCGCGGCGGCGACCTCGTCGACCTCGACGTTGCCGGAGCCGGTCTGGGCGCGTACGGGCCCGCCGGCGCCGGCCACCTGGATGTTGCCGGAGCCGGTCTCCGCGCGTACGGGGCCGCTGGAGGCGGTCACCCGGATGTTGCCCGAGCCGAGCCGCATCTCCACCGGGCCCACCCTGCTCAGGTCGACGTCACCGGAGCCGGTCTCGCCCTTCACGCTCACCCCGTCCGGGGCGGTGACCTCGTAGGAGATGCTGCACCGGGAACCGCAGTCGGTGTCCAGCACCAGCTCGCCGCCCTTGATCTCGTACGTCGCGTCGGGCTGACCGCCCTGGTAGCGCACCACCCGCTTGATCCGCACCTCGTCCTGCGCGCCGATGGCGCGGACGGTCACGTCGCCGGCCCCCGGGAGCACCCGGATGCTGCTGATCCGGACCGCCTCGGTGTTGTCGTAGTCGAGCCGGCGGAAGGACAGGTTGTCGCACCCGGCGGCGACGATCAGGGTGGTGGCCGCAGCGAGCGCGGCGGCGGTGCGGTGCAGAGCCATGCGAGCACGCTACGAGGCGTGACGGCCCCCGCGCATCGGGGTTCCGCGCGCGGACACCCCGAGCTGACCCTGATTCCGCACCCCGAGAGAGAATGGTCCGATGGCCGGGTACCGCCGACAGCTCTACCGCGACGACGCGGTGGTCCTGCGTGCGCAGAAGCTCGGCGAGTCCGACCGGATCATCACCCTGCTCACCCGCCGGCACGGCCGGCTCCGCGCGGTGGCCCGGGGGATCCGCCGCACCACCAGCAAGTTCGGGGCCCGGCTGGAGCCGTTCGGTCACGTCGACCTCCAGCTCGCCGGCGACCCGAAGGGCAACCTGGGCAGCTCGCTGCACACGGTCAGCCAGGTCGAGGGCATCGACCTCTACGGCAAGCGGTTCCTCGGCGACTATCCCCGCTACACGGCGGCCAACGCGATCGCCGAGACCGCCGAGCGGCTCACCCCCGTCGAACGGGAGCCCTCGCTGCGGCTGTTCCAGCTCACCCTGGGCGCGCTGCGGGCGCTCGCCGAGGGCAGCCACGCCACCACCCTGGTGCTCGACGCGTACCTGCTGCGGGGCATGACGCTCGCCGGCTGGGCGCCGGCGCTGACCGCCTGCGCCGTCTGCGGCACGCCGGGGCGGCACCGGGCGTTCTCCGTACCGGCGGGTGGCGCGGTCTGCCCGGACTGCCGGCCGCCCGGCGCGGCCCATCCCGCCCCGGCCACCATCGACCTGATGTCCGCGCTGACCAGCGGCGACTGGCGGGTCGCCGACGCCACCGAGACCGGCGTACGCCGGGAGTGCAGCGGGCTGGTCGCGGCACACCTGCAGTGGCACCTGGAGCGCGCGCTACGCTCGCTGCCGCTGGTCGACCGGGGCGCCCCGGGGGCCGGTCCGGTCCCGCCGTCGCCTGGCGCCGGGTCCGGTGCGGACGGCGTGAACAGGGGGAGAACTGAGTGATCCGATCGATGAGGGCCGGCCGTCGCGAGCCGGTGCCGCCGACTCCGCACCCGTCGGGCGCCCGGCCGCCGGCGCTGCCCGCCGACGCGGTGCCGAAGCACGTCGCCGTGGTGATGGACGGCAACGGCCGGTGGGCCAAGGATCGCGGGCTGCCCCGCACCAAGGGCCACGAGGCGGGGGAGTTCTCCCTCTTCGACACGGTCGAGGGCGCCATCGAGCTGGGCATCCCCTACCTGTCGGCGTACGCCTTCTCCACCGAGAACTGGCGGCGCTCGCCGGACGAGGTCCGGTTCCTGATGGGCTTCAACCGCGACGTCATCCGCCGCCGCCGTGACCAGCTGGTCGACCTGGGGGTGCGGGTGGTCTGGTCCGGCCGGGCCGGCCGGCTCTGGAAGAGCGTCATCTCCGAGTTGCAGACGGCGGAGGAGATGTCCCGGGGCAACTCGACGCTGACCCTCCAGTTCTGCGTCAACTACGGCGGTCAGGCCGAGATCGCCGATGCCGCCGCCGCCATCGCCCGCGACGTGGCGGCGGGCCGGCTGGACCCCGGGAAGGTCAACGAGAAGACCGTCGCGAAGTACCTCTACCACCCGGAGATCCCCGAGGTGGACCTGTTCCTGCGTCCCTCCGGCGAGGAGCGGATCTCGAACTTCCTGCTCTGGCAGACCGCGTACGCCGAGCTGATCTTCCTCGACACGCTCTGGCCCGACTTCGACCGCCGCCACCTCTGGTACGCCTGCGAGCTGTACGCGCAGCGGGACCGTCGCTTCGGCGGCGCGCTGCCCAACCCGGTCGCCCCGCCGCCCGCCTGAGGCTTACCGCCCGGTCGTACGGGGTACCACGGTGGTCAGCAGCCACCGACGGAGGTGAACCCACATGATCCAGAAGCGTATTGCCCAGTGGGCGATGATGGCCGTCGCCGTGCCGTTGGCGGCGGCGGGCGCGCGCCGGCTCAGCCACACGCTGGAGGCCCGCCGCGGCCCGACCGGGGTGAGCCGCCTGCTCACCAAGGGCGCCGACATGCTCCGCCCCCAGAAGGCGAAGCGCCGCCGCTTCTTCTGACCCAACCCAGCCGTGACCTGACCCCACCCCCGACCCGTTCGTCGATCATGCAGTCGTGGTGCCCCGCGAAAGCCCCACACCGGGGCGTTCCGACCATCAGAAGTGCATGATCGGCTCGCGGGTCGGGGGTTTGGGTTTGGGTGGGGGTCAGGTTTTGGTTTCGGTGCGGTCGGTGGGCCAGCGGGTGTGGAAGGTGCCCTCGCGGTCCACGCGCTGGTAGGTGTGCGCCCCGAAGTTGTCCCGCAGCGCCTGGATCAGGGCGGCCGGCAGCCGCTGGGCGCGCAGCGCGTCGAAGTACGCCAGCGACGAGGCGAACGCCGGGGCCGGCACGCCCGCCCGCGCCGCGTCGGCCACCACCCGCCGCCAGCTCGGCACGCCGTCGTTCACGGTGTCCGCGAACCACGGCGCCACCAGCAGCGTCGGCAGGTCGGGCCGCTCGTCGTACGCCTGGCGGATGCGGTCGAGGAAACGGGCCCGGATGATGCAGCCGCCCCGCCAGATCGTCGCGGTGCCGCCCAGGTCGATGCCCCAGTCGTACTCGCGGGAGCCGGCGCGGATGTGGTCGAAGCCCTGCGCGTACGCGACGATCTTCGAGGCGAGCAGGGCGCGGCGCACGTCCTCGACGAAGCCGTCGGGGTCCTCGACCCGCCAGGTCGCGCCCGCGTCCGGGAACGCCTGCCGGGCCGCCTTGCGCTGGTCGGCGTGCCCGGAGAGCGAGCGGGCGAAGGTCGCCTCGGCGATGCCGGTGATGGGGATGCCCAGGTCGAGCGCGCTCTGCACCGTCCAGCGGCCGGTGCCCTTCTGCTCGGCGCGGTCCAGCACGACGTCCACGAACGCCCGCCCGGTGGCCGCGTCGGTGTGCGCCAGCACGTCGGCGGTGATCTCGATCAGGAAGGACTCCAGCTCGCCGGAGTTCCAGCCACGGAAGATCTCCGCGATCTCCGCCGGCTGCGCGCCCAGTCCGGCCCGCAGCAGGTCGTACGCCTCCGCGATGAGCTGCATGTCGGCGTACTCGATGCCGTTGTGCACCATCTTGACGAAGTGCCCGGCCCCGTCCGGCCCGATGTGCCGGCAGCACGGCACCCCGTCCACCTGGGCGGCGATCCGCTCGAAGATCGGCCCGAGCGTGCGGTACGACTCCGCGGATCCGCCCGGCATGATGCTCGGGCCGCGCAGGGCGCCCTCCTCGCCACCGGAGACGCCGGTGCCGACGAAGTGCAGGCCGTGGGCCCGTAGCGCCTCCTCCCGCCGGCGGGTGTCGGCGAAGTGCGCGTTGCCGCAGTCCACGACGATGTCGCCCGCGTCGAGCAGCGGGACCAGTTCGTCGACCACGGCGTCGGTGGGGCCGCCCGCCTTGACCATCACGATGACCGCCCGGGGCCGCTCCAGCGACGCGACGAAGTCGGCCATCGACTCGGCGGGGAGGAACGTCCCCTCGTCCCCGTGCTCCGCGACGAGGTCGCGGGTGCGCTCCGGCGACCGGTTGTGCACCGCCACGGCGAAACCGTTGCGGGCCAGGTTGCGGGCCAGGTTCCGGCCCATCACCGCCAGCCCGGTCACGCCGATCCGTGCCGTCGCCCGCCCGGCCATCCGTCCACCCTCCGCCGTCGACAACCGCCGGTGCGACCGTATCGCCTGCGGGGCGGCCCGGAGAGCGTGTCGGGCACCCCGTCACCGCCACGTGGCTGTCGTCCTGAAGGGCGCGGGGGCCGGCCGGATCCTGCGCCGGGCGGCCTCCGCGGGGCCCGGCCGGCCGGCTGCGGACCCCGCCGGGCGGCCTCGTGGGACGCGAGCGGCCGGCCGGCCGCGGATCCCGCCGGGCGGCCTCCGCGGGGCCCTACTGACCGGCTGCGGATCCCCGCCGGTAATTCGGGTGCGCGCGACCGGTCGGGCGGCTAGCGTGTGGGCATGCGCAACTGACGCCCCACTTCCGAGCCGACCCGCCGCCGCATCGCCGCGGGTCCGCGTGCTCCCGGGCGTCCGCATTCCGCACCTGCCGTCGAACGGCGGTGCTCCTCGTGGCCGATCCCGGGCAGCTGTCCCGATCCCGCCCGACCGTCGCGCGACGGTCGCCGAACGAGGCGGGCCCCGGTCACCGGACGTCGTTCCGGTGCGGCAGGGCCCGCAGACCGAGGAGGCACCGGATGCCCGCCAGGCGCAACCCGAAGAAGTCCCGTACCACCGTCCCCACGCCGTCCGTCGCGGACCTGACGCCCGTCAACCTCGACGAGGTGGCGGTCGCGCCGGTCGTGCCGGCGCTGCCGGTCGACCGACCGACGGCGCCGAAGGCCGGTCCGCCGGTCTCCGGCGCCGGCCGCTCCGGCCCGCTGCGCGGCCAGAAGGCCGGGCAGGCCCGCCGGTACGCCTTCCGGCGCAGCTGACGGTGCCGGCCGGGTGGAGCGTCGTCACCGGCGACTCCACCCGGCCCGCCCGCGCCCGACCACCCGGGCATGCGCCTCCGCCCGGCCCGCTCGCCGGACGACCAGCCCGCTGCGCGCCCGGTCGGCGCCTCCACCCGGGCCCGCCCGCCGATCAACGGGCGGCGTCAGCCGATCAGCGGGCGGAAGGTGCCGAGCAGCACGCTGACGGTCAGCGCGGCCCCGGCGAGCACCGCCGCGCCGGCGATCAGCAGGCCGTCGGCGGCGACGAAGCGCTGTCGCCGGGCGACGGTGCGCGGGACCCCGGCGTCGAAGCCCCGGGCGTCCATCGCCACGGCCAGCCGGGTGCCCCGGCGGATCGCCCCGACGAGCAGCGCGAAGGCCGTCGACACGAACAGCCGAAGTTTCGCCAGCGGGTTGCGGCCGGCCTCGACCCCCCGGGCGCGACGCGCCATGGAGATCATCTGCCACTCCTGCCCCAGCAGCGGCACGAGCCGGAACGCGGCCAGCGCCCCGATGGCGAACCGGGCCGGTGCCTTCGCGTTCTGGATCAGCGCGTCCGCCAGGTCGGTCGGGTCGGTGGTGGCGAAGACGATCACGCCGGGCAGCGCCACCGCGAACATGCGCAGCACCAGGCCGAGCGCGGTGAGCAGCACCCCGGAGGTGACCACCACCGGGCCGGCCTCGACCAGGACCCGGCCGGAGCGCTCGGCGGCGAAGAGCACCAGCGTCACCACCACGCCGACCGCGCCGACGAGCAGCGGCCAGGCCCGCCGCGCCAACACCCGGAAACGGACCCCGAACAGCGGCAGCAGGGCCAACTCGACGGCGATCGCGATGGCCGGGGCCACCGGGTCCAGGGTGGCGATCAGGATGAACGAGAACACCAGCGCCGCGGCGAGCTTGGCCACCGGGTTGCGCCGGGCCAGCAACGCCTTCGGCGCGGCGACCGGCTCGAAACTGATCACGCCCGCCCCAGGGTGCGGCGGCGATCCGGGTGGGTGACCGGTGCGGCGTTCGGGCTGGTCACGCCCGCCCCCAGGGCGGGGCGACGGTCCGGGTGGGTGACCGGTGCGGCGGTTCGGTCGCTGGTCACGGGCGCTCCAGGGTGAGGCGGCGATCTGCCAGGGCGGCGACGAACTCCGGGTCGTGGGTGACGGCGACCAGGCCGTGCCCGGCGTCGCGCAGCTCGGCGAAGAGGTCCACCAGCTCCAGCCAGGTCCGCCGGTCCTGGCCGAAGGTCGGTTCGTCGCAGACGAGCAGGCGGGGCGCGGTGGCCAGGGCGGTCGCCACGCTCAGCCGCCGCGCCTCCCCGCCGGAGAGGGTGTACGGGTTGGCGGCGGCGAGTTTCGTCAACCGCAGCCGGGACAGCAGGGTGTCGACGGTGGTCCGGACCGCCGTCTCGGGCTGGCCGGTGCGGCGCGGGCCGAGCGCCAGCTCGTCGAAGACGGTGTTGGTGACGAACTGGTGCTCCGGGTCCTGGAAGACCGAGCCGATCCGGCGGGCCAGTGCCGGGGCGCGCCAGCGGTGCGGGGGCGTGCGGGCGTCGCCTCCGGCCAGTGCCGTCGTCGCCGCGATCCGGCCGGCCCCGGGCTTGAGCAGCCCGCCGAGCAGCAGGGCGAGGGTCGACTTGCCGGCCCCGTTGGGCCCGACGACGGCGAGCGCCTCGCCGGCGCGTACCGCCAGGTCGACGGGGGCCAGCCGGGGCGGCAGGCCGAGCCGGTCGGCGGTGAGCAACACGTCGCCGGGCGGCGCGGTCGCGTGGCGGGGTGGTACCGGGCGGCCGGGCACCCAGACGCCCTCGTCGGCGAGCGCGTCGCCGTGCGTACCGAAGACGGCCTCGGGCGTGCCGTCGGCGCGGACGCCGCCGCCGGGTTCGAGCACGACCACCCGGTCGACCAGGGGCAACGACTCGGCGACGCGGTGTTCGACCAGGATCAGCGTGGTGTCGGCGTCGAGCGCGCCGGCCACCGCCGCCCGGATCAGCGCCGCGCCGGTCGGGTCGAGGTTGGCGGTCGGCTCGTCGAGCAGCAGCAGGCCGGGGCGCAGGGCCAGCACCCCGGCCAGGGCGAGCCGCTGCTGCTCGCCGCCGGAGAGCGCGGCCGTGTGGCGGTCCCGGGGGTACGGGAAACCGACCCGAGCCAGCGCCTCGTCGACGCGGGGCCAGATCTCCCCGGCGGGGGTGCCGCGGTTCTCCAACCCGAACGCCACGTCGTCGCCGCTGCGGGCCATCACGAGCTGGGTCTGCGGGTCCTGGAAGACGATGCCGACCCGCTCCCGGCCCTTGCGAGGGTCGAGCCCGTCGATCTCGACGGTGCCCTCCTGCTCGCCCGAGTCCTCGGGCAGCAGCCCGGCCAGCGCGGCGAGCAGCGTGCTCTTGCCGGCCCCGGAGGGCCCCAGCAGCAGCACCCGCTCGCCAACCTCGACGCGCAGGTCCACCCCGCGTACGGCCCAGGCCCGCCGTCCGGCATGCCGCCACCCGAACCCCCGCAACGTCACCGCCCCCACGCCGCCCCCTTCCTTCCTGCCCGCCCGCGGGCGTTGATCATGAGGTTGTTGTCGTTCGGCACGGCGTGTCGTGGCAACAACTTCATGATCAACGCGCCGGGTCGTGGGGGTGAGGTGGGTGGGGAGAGGGGGTGGGTCAGATTGGGGTGCGGTCTCGGGCGGCGGGGAAGCGGTCGAGGGCGCCCGTGGTGGCCAGGGCGCGGGTCAGGGCCCAGCCGCCGGCACCCGCGACGATCGTGGCGCTGACGATGGTGAGCAGGGCGTACGGGATGCGGTAGCTGCCCAGGGCGTACTCGCTGTTCCAGACGAAGAAGTCGAACAGGGCCGCGCCGAGGCCGGTCAGCGCGCCCGCGATCAGCGCGGTGGGCAGCCGGAACGAGCGGTACCGGAACGCGGCGAAGGCCAACTCGGCGCCGAGCCCCTGGATCAGGCCCTGGACGATGGTGACGCCGCCCCACTCCGAGCCGAGCAGCGCGGAGACCGTCGCCGCCACCGCCTCGCAGAAGAGCGCCGCGCCGGGCTTGCGGATCACCAGACCGCCGAGGACGGCCGGGACCAGCCACACGCCGTACATGATCGCCTGGCTGGCGGGGAAGAACGCGAACGCCGGGTCGACGGCCCGCCACAGCAGGCCCCAGGCCCAGAAGATGACGCCGAAGGCCACCGCGATCACGGCCGCGACGACGACATCGACGGTACGCCACCGGGTGGCGGTGTTGTTGTCTCGCATGATTGCTCCCAGTCCCTAACGAGAACCAGGAGAAGACGCACGCCGCGCCCGGAACGTGCCGGACGTCGACGCGGCTGGAGGTCGACCGAACTCCCTGCGCTGGCATTACCCAGATCAGGTTCGAGGGTCTGCGGGCGGTGCCCGCACTCTCAGCGCTGTGCGCTCCCCTGTCGGATGTGAAGTTGTGGCCCGACGCTAACACCTTTGAAGATCATCGGGCAAAGTGATCTTTCCGCAGCTCACCAGCGCAGTCGATCGACGGCGTCGATTCCGGCCCGGTACTCTCGGGCGGCCACTGGGAATCCGGCAGAGGGACACGTACGTGACATCCGAGGCTGACCGCCGCGCGCCGGACGGGTCGCACCCGGGCGCGGTGGGCGTGGCCGCCCCGGGCGTACGCGAGGAGAAGCCGGCGGCGCCCCGCGGCCCGGACCGGCGGGTCGGGTCGGTGGAGGTCCTCGCCGGCCTGCTGATCCTGCTGGTCGTCTTCCGCGAGCCGCTCGCCCGGGCCCTCTCCGCGCCCCGCTTGCAGACCTGGACCACCGTCTTCGTCTCGGTCATGGTGCAGGCGGTGCCGTTCCTGGTCTTCGGGGTGCTGCTCTCCGCGGTGATCGCCGTCTTCGTGCCCCGGTCGTTCTGGGCCCGGGCGCTGCCGCGTCACCCCGCGCTCGCGGTGCCGGTGGCCAGCGCGGCCGGCGTGGTGCTGCCCGGCTGCGAGTGCGGGGCGGTGCCGATCGCCGGGTCGCTGATCCGGCGCGGGGTCACCCCGGCCGCCGCGTTGGCGTTCCTGCTCGCCGCCCCGGCGATCAACCCGATCGTGCTGACCGCCACCGCCGTGGCCTTCCCCGACGACCCGGCGATGGTCCTCGGCCGGGCCGTCGCGAGCCTGCTCGTGGCGATGGTCATGGGCTGGCTGTGGCTGCGCCTCGGCCGGGCCGACTGGATCCGGCTGCCGCGCCGGCCGGAGCTGGACGGCGGCCCGCGCGGGCGGGCGTTCTGGGGGGCGGTCCGGCACGACGTCACGCACGCCGGCGGGTTCCTGGTGATCGGCGCGGCGGCCGCCGCCACGATCAACGTCGTGGTGCCGGAGCGCTGGTTGCAGACCCTCGCCGACGAGCCGGTGCTGTCGGTGCTCGCGCTGGCCGCGCTCGCCGTGCTGCTCTCCCTCTGCTCCGAGGCGGACGCCTTCGTCGCCGCCTCGCTGTCGCAGTTCTCGCTGACCTCCCGACTGGTCTTCCTGGTGGTGGGGCCGATGGTCGACCTCAAGCTCATCTCGATGCAGGCCGGAGTCTTCGGCCGGCGGTTCGCGCTGCGGTTCGCCCCGACCACCTTCGCGGTGGCCGTCGCGGTGGCCGCCGTGACCGGGGCGGTGCTGCTGTGAACCGGCAGGCGCAGGCCGTCGTCCTGCTGCTGCTCGGCGGCGCGGTGGTCCGGGCCAGCCTCACCGACCTGCACCTGCGCTACGTCAAGGAGGGGCTGCGGCCCTTCCTGATCGCCGCCGGCCTGCTGCTGGTGGCCGCCGCGGTCATGACCCTCTTCTACGAGCTGCGCCCGCTCCTGCGGCGCACGCCCGCCGGCCACCACGACGGCCCGGCCGGTGGGTGGCGGCCCCGGCGCACACCCGGCCCCGAGGCTCACGGCGACGGCTACGACGGGCACGACGGCTACGACGGGCACGGCGGTGACGACGGGCACGGCCACCACGAGCCGCGGGTCGGCTGGCTGCTGATCCTGCCCGTGCTGGGCCTGCTGCTGGTCGCCCCGCCGGCCCTGGGCTCGTACGCGGCCGGTCAGGCCGGCACCGCCGTCACCACCCGGCAGCAGCCGTCCGACTATCCGCCGCTGCCCGCCGGCGACCCGGTGCGGGTGACCGTGCTCGACTACGCCTCCCGGGCCCTGTTCGACCGGGGCACCTCGATCGGCGAGCGCCGGGTCCAGCTGACCGGCTTCGTCACCACCGGCCCCGACGGCCGGCCGCTGCTGGCCCGGATGGTGCTCTCCTGCTGCGCCGCCGACGGGCGGCCGGTCAAGCTGGGCCTGACCGGCGCGGCCCCCGACGGGCTCGCCGACGACACCTGGATCGAGGTGACGGGTCGCTACAGCGACCGCATCGCCCGCGACCCGGTCAACGACGCCGAGATTCCCTACCTGGACGTGGAGTCCTGGCGGCAGGTGCCCGTCCCCCGGCAACAGTACGAGTGACAGGTGGGCCCGGCAGTCCCGGGCGGCCAGGTGCGGCGCTGGGTAGGCTCACGATCATGCGGATCGAGGCCCGGGGGTTCACGTTCGACGTCCGTGTCGGCGGACCGGAGGGCGGCACGCCCGTCCTGCTGCTGCACGGCTTCCCCCAGCACGGCGGGGAGTTCGACGACGTGGTGCCCGCGCTGCACGCCGCGGGCCTGCGCACGTACGCGCCGGACCAGCGCGGCTACTCGCCGGGCGCGCGGCCCGAGGCGGTCGAGGCGTACCGGCTGCCGGAACTGGTCGCCGACGCGGTGGGCGTACTCGACGCGTTGGGCGTCGACGCGGCGCACCTGGTGGGGCACGACTGGGGCGCGGTCGTCGCCTGGGCCGTCGCGGCCCACCATCCCGAGCGGGTCCGCACGCTGACCGCGGTCTCCGTGCCGCACCCCGCCGCCATGGCGTGGGCGCTGGCCGAGGACGCGGGGCAGAAGGCGCGCTCGGCGTACATGACGGTGTTCCGCAAGCCGGGCACGGCGGAGAAGGCGCTGCTGGTGCTGGGCGCGACCGGGCTGCGCCGGATGCTGCACGGGGTCGGCGACGACGCGCGGGTGGCCGCGTACGCGGACCCGATGCGCGAGCCGGGCGCGCTGACCGCCGCCCTGAACTGGTACCGCGCGATGTCCCGCCGGGACCTGGCCGCCACCGGGCCGGTGGCGGTGCCGACCACGTACGTGTGGAGCGGTCGCGACATCGCGATCGGCCGGACCGCCGCCGAGGCGTGCGCCGAGCACGTGACCGCCGACTACCGCTTCGTCGAGCTGCCCCGGGTGAGCCACTGGATCCCCGACGAGGCGCCCGCCGCGCTGGCCGAGGCGATCCTGGCCCGGGTGCACGACCCGGTCTGACCTTCCCCGCGACACCGGCCGGCGGAGGCCGGGCCCACCCCTGACGGAGGTACGACATGGACCGAGCAGACACGACGGTGAAGGCCGAGGACTTCCTGGCCGTGGTGACCGACACGATGCACCGGGTCGCCGAGAGCCAGCGCGAGGCGGTGGGGCGGGCCGCCGACCTGATCGCCGAGGCGGTACGCGCCGTCGGCGTGGTCCACGCGTTCGGCACCGGCCACTCCGAGGCGCTGGCCATGGAGATCGCCGGGCGGGCCGGCGGGCTGGTCCCGACGAACCGCATCGCCCTGCGGGACCTGGTGCTGCGCGGCGGCGCCCCGGCCGACGTGCTCGGGCCGCTGCTGGAGCGCGACCCGTCGGTGGCGCACCGCCTCTACGAGTTGGCTCCCGTCAGCCCCCGGGACGTCTTCGTGCTCGCCTCCAACTCCGGCGTGAACGGCGCCATGGTGGAGTTCGCGTCGCTGGTCAGGGAGAAGGGCCACGGGCTGGTCGCGATCACCTCGGCGCAGCACTCCGGGCAGATGACCTCGCGCCACCCGTCGGGACGCAAGCTCGCCGACTTCGCCGACGTGGTGCTCGACAACGGCGCCCCGTACGGCGACGCGACGCTGCCACTGCCCGGCGGAGGTGCGGTCGGCGCGGTCTCGTCGATCACCGCGGCGCTACTGGCGCAGCAGATCACGGTCGAGGTGGTGGCGCGGCTGCTGGCGGCGGGGGAGCGGCCCCCGGTCTACCTGTCGGCCAACATCGCCGGGGGCGACGAGCACAACAACGCCCTCGAGGCCCGGTACGCGGGCCGGATCCGCCGCGGCTCCTGACGGGTTGTCGCTACGGTCGGCCGCATCATGGTCGATACGGAATCGGGGCGTCAGACAGTGACGTGAGTCGGTTTCGCGCGTCGACGGGTGGGGCATCAGCGATGCTGCCGCCGGCCGCCCCCGCCGGCAGTACCGTCTGACCGGAGGTAGCGCGTGTCCAAGGAAACCGAGAAGCAGCGCTGGCAGCGCAACTTCGCCGACCTGCTCCAGGAGCTTCGGGTCGCCCAGACCGGCGTGCAGATCCTCTTCGCGTTCCTGCTCACCCTGCCGTTCAGCAACGGCTTCACCCGTACGAGTGGCTTCCAGAAGGATGTCTACATCGTCGCGTTGCTGGCCGCGGCCGCGGCCACCGCGATGATCATCTCTCCGGTGGCGTTCCACCGCGCGCTGTTCCGGCAGGGCCGCAAGCCGGAGCTGGTCCGGTTCGCCCACCGGATGGCCAGCGGCGGGCTCGCCTTCATGCTGATCTCGATGGTCAGCGCGGTGCTGCTGATCACCGACTTCGTGCTGGACCGGAGCATCGCCCTGGTGCTCAGCGGCCTCACCGGCCTCTGGTTCCTCACCTTCTGGGCGTTCCTGCCGTTCTCCCGCCGCAACTGGGGCGACGACGACACCGACGACGACGAGAACGAGCCACGGTCCCTCAGCGACTGACGAAGGTCGACACAACTCGATATTTACCAATCGCTACCCCTGGGTAACACCCGGGGGTAGCGTGCTGTTCGCCGAGCACGTTGACGCATCCGGACCGAGGTTCGAGGGGGCCGCCGTGACCGCGACACACAACAGCCGACCCGCGCCCGACGGATCAGGCGCCGACCAGCCGCCGCCGTCGGCCGACGCCCCGCCTGCGGCCGCCGACGCCCCGCCTGCTGCCGCCGGCACCCCGCCTGCTGCCGCCGGCACCCCGCCTGCTGCCGCCGGCAACGCGCCTGCGGCCGCCGACGCCCCGCCCGCGACCGCCGGCAACGCGCCTGCGGCCGCCGACGCCCCGCCCGCGGCCGGTGCGGCCGGGCCCCTGCCGACCGAGGCCGGTCAGGTCTCCGAGAAGGAGGCACGACAGGTCGCCGAGGCGGCCCGGGAGTCCACCTGGGATCGTCCCAGCTTCGGCAAGGAACTCTTCCTCGGCCGGTTCCGGCTCGACCTGATCAACCCTTGGCCGCGCTCCGACCCGGCGGACGTCGCCCGCGCCGACGAGTTCCTCGGCCGGTTCCGCGAGTTCCTCACCTCCGACGTGGACGGTGCGGCGATCGAGCGGGACGCGTCCATCCCGGACGAGGTGTTCCAAGGAATGGCCCGGCTCGGCGCGTTCGGCATGAAGATCGACCGGTCGTACGGCGGGCTCGGGCTCAGCAACCTGCACTACTGCCGGGCGCTCATGCTGGCCGGCTCGGTCAGCCCGGCGATCGGCGCGCTGCTCTCGGCGCACCAGTCGATCGGGGTGCCGCAGCCGCTGAAGATGTTCGGCACCGCCGAGCAGAAGCAGCGCTTCCTGCCCCGGCTCGCCGCCGGTGAGGTCTCCGCGTTCCTGCTCACCGAGCCGGACGTCGGCTCCGACCCGGCCCGACTGGCCACCACCGCCGAGCCCACGCCCGACGGCACCGGCTACCGCCTCAACGGCGTGAAGCTGTGGGCCACCAACGGCACCGTCGCCTCCCTGCTCGTGGTGATGGCCCGGGTGCCCGCCGCCGAGGGGCGGCGCGGCGGGATCACCGCCTTCGTCGTCGAGGGCGACACCGAGGGCATCACGGTCGAACGGCGCAACGCCTTCATCGGCCTGCGCGGCCTGGAGAACAGCCTGACCCGCTTCCACGACGTCTTCGTACCGAAGGAGAACGTCATCGGTGGCGAGGGAAAGGGCCTGAAGATCGCGCTGACCACCCTGAACACCGGGCGGCTGTCGCTGCCGGCGATGTGTGTCGGCGCCGGCAAGTGGGCGCTGAACGTGGCCCGGGAGTGGGCCGTCGACCGGGTGCAGTGGGGCCGGCCCGTGGGCGAGCACGAGGCGGTGGCCCAGAAGCTGTCCTTCATCGCCGCGACGACGTACGGCATGGAGACCATGCTGGACCTCTGCTGCCTGCTCGCCGACGACGACCGTAACGACATCCGGATCGAGGCGGCGCTGGTCAAGCTCTACGCCAGCGAGATGGCCTGGAAGATCGCCGACGAACTGGTGCAGATCCGGGGCGGCCGCGGCTACGAGACGGCCGACTCCCTCGCCGCGCGGGGCGAGCGACCGGCCGCCGTCGAGCAGCTGCTGCGCGACCTGCGGATCAACCGCATCTTCGAGGGCTCCACCGAGATCATGCACCTGCTCATCGCCCGGGAGGCGGTCGACGCGCACCTGTCCGTCGCCGGTGACATCATCGACCCGGACGCCGGGCTCGGCCGCAAGGCGAAGGCCGGGGCGCGGGCCGGCGCCTTCTACGCGAAGTGGCTGCCGACTCTCGCCGTCGGCAGGGGACAGCGCCCGTCGGCGTACGCCGAGTTCGGCCCGCTCGCCGGCCACCTGCGGCAGGTGGAGCGCGCCTCGCGCAAGCTGGCCCGCTCGACGTTCTACGCGATGTCCCGCTGGCAGGGCAAGATGGAGCGCAAGCAGGCGTTCCTCGGCCGGGTGGTGGACATCGGCGCGGAGCTGTTCGCGATGTCCGCGGTCTGCGTGCGCGCCTACGCCGAGCGGGACACCCGCCCCGAGAACGTCGAGCTGGCCGACCTGTTCTGCCGGCAGGCCCGGGTCCGCGTCGACGCGCTCTTCACCGCCCTGTGGGACAACACCGACTCCGTCGACACGGCCGCCGCGAAGCGGATCCTGGCCGGGCGCTACGCCGCTTTGGAGGACGGCGTGATCACCCCCGCCGACGACCTGCCCTGGGTGGCACCCTGGTCGCCCGGCCCGTCCACCGCCGCCGACACCCGCCGCCGCATCCCACCCCCGCCCCCACCCTCCTCCTGACCAACCCGCCCCGCCCCGCCCTCTCACCCTGGCGTCGATCATGCAGTTGTGGTGCCCCGCAAAAGGGGCTAAAGCTGCCGTTCCGGGCACCATAACTGCATGATCGCCAGGCCGGCCAGCCTGGCGGGCCGAGCCGGGCGGGCCGAGCTGGGCCGGGCGGGCCGGGCTGGGCCGGGCGGGCCGGGCTGGGCCGGGCGGGCCGGGCTGGGCCGGGCGGGCCGGGCTGGGCCGGGCGGGGCCGGGGTGGGGTGAGGTGAGGCAGGGGGTCAGCGACCGGGGCGTAGGCCGAGGTGGCGTAGTTCCAGGGCGGCGAGGGCGTCGACGGTGGCGTCGTCGCCGCGCCGCCACGACTCGGCCACGTCGGGGGCGATCCGGGTCAGTCGCCCCAGCGGCTGGGTGGCCAGCGCGCGCAGGGCGAGCAGGTCCCGGCCGGCGGGCGCGGCGGCCAGCTTCGCGGCCGAGCCGGCCCGGCGCATCCAGCGCACCCGTAGCGGCAGCCAGCCGAAGAGCACCAGGCCGAGCGGGAAGACCAGCACGGCGACGGCCAGCGCGAGGGCGAGCTGGTCGACCAGCTCCTGCTGGTCGCGCCCCGCCTCGGCCAGCGAGCGGGCGGCGGTGGCGGCCCGCTCGAACGGCGCGGTCAGCTCGTCGCCGACCAGCGGCACCCGGCCGACCTTGCCGCTGGCGTCGGCCAGGTTGTCGGCCAGGCCGCCGCCGGCCCCCTCCAGCTTCTGCCCGGGTACGGCGAGCTTCTGGACCAGGTCGTGCAGCCACAGCGCGCCACGGATCGCGCCGTACACCCAGGCGACGACGAGCAGGTCAGTGATCAACTGTCGGACGGCGGTCGGGAAACGATCGGCGTAGATCTTCACGCCGGACAGCGTGCCATGTGCGCGGGCCCCTGGCACGGCGCGAACGACGGCACTCAGCCCGGCGGACGGCGGGCGCCGACGCAACGGGGCCCGGCGGACGGCGCTACGGGCGGGGTCAGCTCGCGCAGGCCGGGCAGGTGCCGAAGATCTCCAGGGTGTGGCTGACGTCGGCGTAGCCGTGCTTCGCCGCCACCCGCTCGGCCCAGCTCTCCACCGTCGGCCCCGCCACCTCCACGGTGCGGCCGCAGGTCCGGCAGACCAGATGGTGGTGGTGGCCCTCGCTGCACCGGCGGTAGAGGTGCTCGCCGCCCGGCGGGCGCATCACGTCGATCTCGCCCGTGTCGGCGAGCCCCTGGAGCGTGCGGTAGACGGTGGTCAGCCCGACCCGCTCGCCGCGCTCGCGCAGCATCGCGTGCAGCTCCTGCGCGCTGTGGAAGCCCTCCAGCTCGCCGAGCAGCGCGCTCACCGCCGAGCGCTGCCGGGTGTTGCGGACCGTGGAACCCGCCATGATCATGATCCCTCCCCGGCGTGGCTCACCGCGTCGGCCACGATGTGTGCGACGTGCTCGTCGACCAGCGCGTACGCGATCTCGCGACCCCGCCGGGAGCCGCGCACCACGCCGGCGCCCCGCAGCACCCGCAGGTGCTGGGAGACCAGCGGCTGGGCGGCGCCGAGCTTGTCGACCAGCTCGTGCACGCAGCGCTCGCCCTCGGCGAGCTCGCTGACGATGGCCAGCCGGATCGGTGCCGAGAGGGCACGCAGCAGCTCGCTCGCGCCCTCGAAGGCGTCGTAGCCTGATCCGTCGGTCACCCTGTAACGGTAACCAATCCCACTGACACGGCGCTGACCAGGATCAGTGGAGCACGACCTCGTGCGGCTCCGGCGTGGGCGCGGCGGCGGGGGTGCGCCGCCGGCGCAGCATCCGCCACGCCGCGCCGAGGACCGCGACCACCCCGAACGAGGCGATCGCCATCAGCACCACCGAGGCGCCGGGGGCGGTGTCGGCGTTCGCGGCCACCCAGACCCCGGAGCCGGCGGCGAAGAGCCCGAGCGCCATCGCCGCCGCCATCGTGCTGCGGAACCCCCGGGTCACCTGCTGCGCGGTGGCCACAGGCACCACCATCAGCGCGCTGATCAGCAGCACCCCGACGGCCCGCATGGCGATCGTCACCGTGACGGCGGTGGCCACGGCGAGCAGCAGGTTGAGCGTGCGCACCGGCAGGCCGGAGACGCGGGCGTACTCCTCGTCGTGGCAGACCGCGAAGAGGGCCGGGCGCAGCGCCAGCATGGTCACCCCGATCGCGATGCCGAGCACCGCGATGGTGGTCAGGTCCTGCGGGGAGATCGTGGTCAGCGACCCGAACAGGTAGGCGTTGAGGTTGGCGCTGGTGCTGTCGGAGAGCCCGACCAGCGTCACGCCGCCGGCGATGCCGCCGTAGAAGAGCAGGGCCAGAGCCAGGTCGCCGGAGGTGCGCCCGCGGGCGCGGACCAGCTCGATGGTGATCGCGCCGGCGGTCGCCACGGCCACCGCGACGAGCACGGGGGAGCGGTTGAGCAGCAGGCCCGCGCCGACGCCGGTGAGCGCCACGTGCCCGACCCCGTCGCCGATCAGGGCGAGCTTCCGCTGCACCAGGTAGATGCCGAGCGCCGGGGCGGCCAGGCCGATGATCAGCGCGCCGATCAGGGCCCGCTGCATGTAGGGGTACTGGAAGAGTTCCATCTCAGCTGCTCCACAGCCCGGCGGGCTCGTCGGGACCGTGCGGGTGCACGTGGTCGTGGTCGGGCTCCGCGTGGTGGCCGGCAGGCTCGGGCACCGCGCCGTCGTGGCAGATCCCACCCTGGTGTACGACGACCGCCCGGCTGATCAGCGGCCGCAGCGGCCCGAGCTCGTGGGCCACCAGCAGCACCGTGCCGCCACCGGCGACGAAGGCGTGCAGCGCATTGGCGAACGCCTCCTGGCTGGCGGCGTCGACCCCGGCGGTCGGCTCGTCGAGGACCAGCAGCTCCGGCTCCCCGGCCAGCGCCCGGGCGATCAGGGTGCGCTGCTGCTGCCCGCCGGAGAGGGTGGCCACGGGATCGCGGGCCCGGTCGGCGAGCCCGACCGCCTCCAGCGCGGCGGTCACCGCCGCCCGGTCCGCCGCGCCGGCCGGGCGCAGCACCCCGCGCCGGGCGAGCCGGCCGGAGGCCACCACCTCGCGGACGGTGGCCGGTACGCCGCTGCCGGCGCCGAGGCGCTGCGGGACGTACCCGATCCGGTGCCACTGCCGGAAGCGGCGCAACGGACGGTCGAAGAGGGTGACCGACCCGGAGCTGAGCGGCACCAGGCCGAGCGCGGCGCGGATCAGGGTGGACTTGCCGGAGCCGTTGGCGCCGAGCACCGCGACCACCTCGCCGGCGGTCACGGTCAGTGAGACGTCGCGCAGCACGGGGCGGCCGTCGTAGCCGACCACTCCGTGCGCGACGGTGATGACTGGGGATGTCACGAGCAGCTCAGCGCCGTTCGCAGGGTGGCAAGGTTGGTGCGCATGACCGAAAGGTAGTCGCCGCCGCCGGTGGACAGCCCCTCCAGGGGGTCCAGCACCGCGGTCTTCGCGCCGACCTCGGCGGCGATGGTCTCGGCCACCTTCGGGCTGACCAGCGTCTCGAAGAAGATCGTGGTGGCCTTGTGCTCCCGGGCCTCCTGGGCGACCTGGGCCAGGCGCTGCGGGGACGGCTCGTTGTCGGGGCTGAGCCCGGTGATGCCGATCTGCTCCAGCTGGTAGCGCCCGGTCAGGTAGCCGAAGGCGGTGTGGCTCACCACGATCTCCCGCCGCTGGCAGGTCTTCAGCCCGGCCGTGAACTCGGCGTCCAGCTTCTCCAGCTCGACGCGCAGCGCCTTGGCGCGGGCCGTGTAGTCGGCGGCGCGGTCCGGGTCGGCCCGGCCGAGCCGCTCGGCGAGCTTGTCGCCGACCGTGGCGAGGCGGGTCGGGTCCAGCCAGAGGTGCGGGTCCTTGGCGCCGCCCTCCTCGTGGCCGGGCTCCTCGGGGTGGGCGTGCTCCCCGCCCTCGTGGTCGTGGCCGCCCGCGGCGGCGTCAAGCAGCGGCTGCACGGTCGACACGTCGAACGCGCGCTCCTTGGCGTTCTGCTCGACGGCCTCGTCCAGCGCCGGCTGGAAGCCCTTGAGGAGCACGACCAGCTCCGCCTCGGCGACCTGGCCGACCTGGCCCGGGTTCAGTTCCAGGTCGTGCGGCTCCGCCCCGGGCTTGACCAGGTTGCTCACCTTCACCGCGTCGCCGCCGATGCGCTCGGCGAGGAACTGCAACGGGTAGAAGGCGGCCACCACGTCGACCCGCTGCGGATCGGCGCCGGTCGTGCCGTCGTCGGAACAGGCCGTGACGCCACCCAGGGCGAGCAGGGCGGTGGCGGCGACGGCCAGGGTGCGCGGGGCGGAGCGGATGTTCATGCCATGAACTCTCCGCGACAACGATAATGATTGTCAAAAACGCATGCTTGCATGTCAGAGCAGCTTCACCAGGCCCGCGGTGACCAGCAGGGTGAGCGCCACCAGCCGGATCACCCGGGTCGGCGCCGTCTGCACCGACCAGGTGGTGACCAGCAGCGCGGCCACGGCCGCGGCGAGCAGCAGGGTCAACAACCCGCCGACCACGCCGGGGGTGAAGAACGCGACAAGCACCAGCACGAGGGTGACCAGGAACACCGTCGTCGGGTTCGCCCGGGCCAACCGGGCCGGCATCCGGCTCTGCGTACGCTGCATCCCACAGACTCTACGAGGAGGAACCCCGTGCTGGTGACGAACCGGTTCGTGGTGGACGTCGATGTCGCCGACGAGTTCACCGAGCGGGCGCACGCCGCCCTCGCCGCCCTCGCGGCCCGCCCCGGTTACCTGCGCGGCCAACTGGTCCGGGCGCTGGACGACCCCCGGCACTGGTGCCTGGTCACCGAGTGGGAGTCGGTCGGCACCTACCGGCGGGCCCTGGGCGGCTTCGACGTCAAGATCACCGCTGTGCCGCTGCTCGCCGAGTCGCTCGACGAACCGTCGGCGTACGAGGCGCTCGCCACCGCCGCCCCGGGCGGGGACGTCGTCGCGGCCGCCAGCGATCGGGCCGCTGGTCCTTACCGCTGAGCCCGTGGGCACTACATTGCTTGCATGACCGCTCCCGGACCGGCGACCCCGCCGGCGTACCCTCCGTCGCCCGGCCAGCAGGGGGCGCAGCCGCCCGCCGTGCCCGGCCCGCCGGCGGACCCGGGCGTGCCCGCCCCGCCGGCCGGGCCGGGGGTCACCCCGCCGTTCGCGGCGCCCCCCACCGAGGGGCGCAACACCCGGCTCTGGCTCGGGCTGGGCGCCGGGGCGCTCGCCGTGCTGCTCTGCTGCGGCGGTGGCGGCGCGGCCGTGGTGGGCCTGGCCGTGACCGGGGTGCAGGCCGTGCGCGAGCAGGGACGCACCGTCTCCACCGACTACTACCGCGCGCTGGTGGAGCGGAAGTACGGCGCGGCGTACGACCAGCTCTGCGACGACGCGCAGCGGCGCGAGTCACGCCGCGAGTTCGAGCGCCGGGTGGCCGCCGAGCCGCAGATCGCGACCTTCCGGGTGGGCGACGTGGACGCCGTCTCCCTCACCGTGCCCGTCGACGTCACCTACACGGGCGGCCGGCAGGACCGGCAGGAGGTCACCCTCGGGCAGGACCAGCAGACCGGCGGCATGGAGGTGTGCGGGGTGAGCTGACCCGCCCCCGGTATTCTGCTGGGCCCGGGACGGCACGGGTCGTACCGTTGTCCCGAACTGTTCCTTCCGTCCTTACCGCGTCCCCGCCGACCGCCAGTCGGCGTAGGAGGAAACATGCCAGCCGACCGTATCGACGCCGTCGTCAGCCTCGCCAAGCGCCGAGGCTTCGTCTTCCCCTCCAGCGAGATCTACGGAGGCACCCGGTCGGCGTGGGACTACGGTCCGCTCGGCGTGGAGCTCAAGGAGAACGTCCGCCGGCAGTGGTGGAAGACGATGGTCCAGCAGCGCGACGACGTGGTCGGCCTCGACTCCGCCGTCATCCTGGCCCGCGACGTCTGGGCCGCCTCCGGCCACCTGGACGCCTTCGTCGACCCGCTGACCGAGTGCCAGTCGTGCCACAAGCGGTTCCGGGCCGACCACCTCGAGGAGGCGTACGAGGCCAAGCACGGCAAGCCGCCGGCCTCGCTGACCGAGCTGAACTGCCCGAACTGCGGCAACAAGGGCACCTTCACCGAGCCGAAGATGTTCAACGGCCTGATGAAGACCTTCCTCGGCCCGGTCGAGAGCGAGGAGGGCATGCACTACCTGCGGCCCGAGACCGCCCAGGGCATCTTCGTGAACTACAAGAACGTGGAGACGGTCGCCCGCAAGAAGCCGCCGTTCGGCATCGCCCAGACCGGCAAGTCGTTCCGCAACGAGATCACCCCGGGCAACTTCATCTTCCGCACCCGCGAGTTCGAGCAGATGGAGATGGAGTTCTTCGTCGAGCCGGGCTCGGACGAGCAGTGGCACGAGTACTGGCTCTCCGAGCGCTGGAACTGGTACCTCGACCTGGGCCTGTCGGAGAGCAACCTGCGCTTCTACGAGCACCCGAAGGAGAAGCTCTCCCACTACTCGAAGCGCACCGTCGACATCGAGTACCGCTTCCAGTTCGGCGGGACCGAGTTCGCGGAGCTGGAGGGCATCGCCAACCGCACCGACTTCGACCTCACCACGCACAGCAAGCACTCCGGCGTCGACCTGTCCTACTTCGACCAGGCCAAGGGCGAGCGCTGGATGCCGTACGTCATCGAGCCGGCCGCCGGCCTCACCCGCGCGGTGCTCGCGTTCCTGCTCGAGGCGTACGACGAGGACGAGGCGCCGAACACCAAGGGCGGCGTGGACAAGCGCACGGTGATGCGCTTCGACCCGCGGCTGGCCCCCGTCAAGGTGGCCGTGCTGCCGCTGTCGCGCAACGAGGCGCTCTCGCCGAAGGCGAAGGGCCTCGCCGCCGACCTGCGCAAGCGCTGGGTGGTGGAGTTCGACGACTCGCAGGCGATCGGCCGCCGCTACCGCCGCCAGGACGAGATCGGCACCCCGTTCTGCGTGACTGTCGACTTCGACACCCTGGACGACAACGCGGTGACCGTCCGGAACCGGGACACCATGGCCCAGGAGCGCATCGCGCTGGACCAGGTCGAGCGCTACCTGATCGAGCGCCTCCCCGGCTGCTGAGCTGCGGCGGGCCCCGGCCGGTGCGGAAGTTGCGCCGGCTGGGGCCCGTACACTTGTCCGGTGACCGCGCCGACCGTTCCCGCACTGCGCCCGTTGACCATCGGGCGGCACGAGGTGTGGCCGCCGGTGGTGCTCGCGCCGATGGCCGGCATCACCAACGTCGGCTTCCGGCAGCTCTGCCGGGAGCAGGGCGGCGGCATCTACGTCTGCGAGATGATCACCACCGTCGCGCTGGTCGAGCGGAACCCGAAGACGCTGCGCATGATCGCGTTCGGCGACGACGAGCGGCCCCGCAGCCTCCAGCTCTACGGCACCGACCCCGAGATCACCGCCGCCGCCGTGCGGATCGTGGTGGAGAAGGACCTCGCCGACCACATCGACCTCAACTTCGGCTGCCCGGTTCCCAAGGTCACCCGCAAGGGCGGCGGCTCGGCGCTGCCGTGGCGCCGCCGGCTCTTCGCGCGGCTGGTCAGGGCCGCGGTGGACGCCGCGTCGCCCGCCGGGGTGCCGGTCACGGTCAAGATGCGCAAGGGCATCGACGACGACCACCTGACGTACGTCGAAGCGGGCCTCGCCGCCCAGGACGCGGGCGTGGCGTCGGTCGCCCTGCACGGGCGTACGGCCGCGCAGCGCTACTCCGGCACGGCGGACTGGGACGCCATCGCGACGCTCAAGCAGGCCCTCGACGTGCCGGTGCTCGGCAACGGCGACATCTGGGAGGCCGACGACGCGCTGCGGATGGTGGCGCACACGGGCGTCGACGGGGTGGTGATCGGCCGGGGCTGCCTGGGTCGACCGTGGCTCTTCGCCGACCTGGAGGCCGCGTTCGACGGCCGCCCGGAACGCCGCCTGCCCACCCTCGGCGAGGTGGCGCGGACGATGCGCCGCCACGCCGAACTGCTGGTCGACCAGTTCACCGCCGGCTCCCGTACCCCCGCCCGGGGCGAGCGGGACGGCTGCACCGACTTCCGCAAGCACGTCGCCTGGTACCTCAAGGGCTTCCCGGTCGGCAGTGAGCTGCGCCGCGAGCTGGCCATGATCGAGAGCCTGGCCCAGCTCGACGACCTGCTCGGCAAGCTGGACCCGACCGAGCCCTTTCCCGTGGCCACCTTGGGCCAGCCGCGCGGCCGCACCAACTCGCCCGGCAAGGTCTTCCTGCCGGACGGCTGGCTGGCCAGCCGCGACGACGACACCGTCCCGGAGGGCGCCGAACTGGCTGACTCGGGCGGCTGAGCCCTCGGCCGCCACCCGGGCCTCGGCTGCCTCGGCGCTCCCGGCTGCGGCTCGGCCCGGCCTACCCGGCTACGGACGCTGGGTGAAGGTGAAGACGACGAAAGGGCCGGCCCCTTGTGGGGGCCGGCCCTTGTCGCTGGGTGGTGCGCCTGTCGCTGGGTGGTGCGCGGTGCTGGGTGGTGTCGTTGTCGTGTCGCTGTGGGGTCAGGCGGTGTAGCCGCGGGTGGCGATCCAGTCGGCGAGGTTGTCGACGCTCATGCGGTAGGAGGCCTGGTTGGGGTTGG
>NZ_JBEYEU010000024.1:0-85786 GCF_040634035.1 Micromonospora sp. NPDC007220
CCGGGGGGGGCCAACCCGGTCCGGCGGCGAGGCCGCGCCCTTTCACCCCGGCGGGGGGGGGGGGCCCCCCCCCCCCCCCGCGCCGCCTTACCCGAGGAGGGCCCGCGTGAGCGTCCATCCGCAGGTGGCGGCGTACCGGGCCGCCCGCGCGGCGGCCGGCACCCCGCCGCTGTACACCCAGACCCTGGCCGAGGCCCGCGCCGCCGACCTCGCCGCGATCCGCGCGGGCGGCGGCGCGGTCGAGCCGGTGCACGAGGTACGCGACACGCACGTGCCCGGCCCGGCCGGCGACCTGCCGGTGCGCATCCACCGGCCGGCGGGGGAGGGGCCGCTGCCCACCCTGGTCTACTTCTTCGGCGGCGGCTGGACGCTGGGCAGCGTCGACACCGCCGACGGCATCTGTCGGCGCCTCGCCAACGCGGTGCCCTGCCAGGTGGTCACCGTCGGCTACCGGCTGGCCCCGGAGCATCCCTTCCCCGCCGCCGTGCACGACTGCCACGCGGCCACCGCGTGGCTCGCCACGCACCCGGAGGAGTTCGGCGTCGACCCGGAGCGCGTGGCGGTCGGCGGGGACAGCGCCGGCGGCAACCTCGCCGCCGCCGTCACCCTGCTGGCCCGGGAGCGCGGCGGGCCCCGCCTCGCCGCGCAACTGCTGGTGTACCCGAACACCGACCAGAGCGCCGTACCCGACGGCGACGGCGAGGACCCGCTGCTGTTCAACCGCCGCTCGGTCGCCTGGTACCGGGGCCACTACCTCACCGACCCGGCCGACGCGCGGCACCCGCTGGCGTCGCCCCTGCTCGCCGCGGACCTGACCGGTCTGCCGCCGGCGCTGGTGATCACCGCCGAGCACGACCCGCTGCGCGCCGAGGGGGAGCGGTACGCGCACCGGCTGCGCGAGGCCGGCGTGCCCACCACCCTCACCCGGTACGCCGGCATGATCCACGGCTTCTTCGCGATGCCCGGAGCGTTCGACGACGGCCGCCGCGCCCAGGACCAGGCCGCCGCGTTCCTGCGCGGCCGGCTCGGCACGCCGGGCGGCGACGCGGCGGGCGGCGACGCGGCGGGCGGTGGAACGGCCGGCAGCGCGGCGACCGCCAGTGGGGGCGGCGCCGGTGGGAAGGGAGAGCGGTGATGGTGGAGGGCGTACTGCCGAAGTCGGACCTGCCGGTGGCGCAGCCGTCGCCGGCCAGCCTGGCCGACTTCGCGGGGCCGGCCCGGGCGGTGCTGCCGCCCGACGTGTGGGACTACGTCGACGGCGGCAGCGGCGCCGAGACGACGCTCGCCGCGAACCGCCGCGCGCTGGACCGGGTGGCCGTGCTGCCCCGGGTGCTGCGCGGGGTGCACACCCCCCGCACCGGGGCGCGGCTGCTCGGCGCGTCGTACGCCATGCCGGTGGCCGTGGCGCCCATGGCGTACCAGCGGCTCGTGCACCCCGACGGGGAGCTGGCGCTGGCCGCCGCCGCCCGCGCGGCCGACGTGCCGTACGTGGCCAGCACCCTGAGCAGCGTGCCGATCGAGCAGATCGCGGAGACCGGTGCGACGGTCTGGTTCCAGCTCTACTGGCTGCGTGACCGGGGCCTGGTCGCCGACCTGCTGGAGCGGGCGCACGCGGCGGGCTGCACGGCGCTGACGGTCACCGTGGACGTGCCGATCCTCGGCCCGCGGCGGCGCGACGTGCGCAACGCGTTCGCCATCCCGCCGCAGGTCGTGGCGGCCAACCTGCCGGCCGGCCGGGACGACCTCGCGCACACCGCCACCCCGGGGGTCTCGGCCATCGCCGCGCACACCGGCGAGGTCTTCGCGCCCGCGCTGACCTGGGCCGACCTGGAGTGGCTGCGCGGCCGTACGGCCCTGCCGCTGGTGGTGAAGGGCGTGCTGGACCCGCGCGACGCGGAGCTGGCGGTGGCCGCCGGCGCGGACGCCGTGGTGGTCTCCAACCACGGCGGCCGGCAGCTCGACGGGGCGCCGGCCACCGCGACCGTGCTGCCGGAGGTGGTGGCGGCGGTGGCGGACCGGTGCGAGGTGCTGCTGGACAGCGGCGTACGCGACGGCGTCGACGTGCTGCGCGCCCTCGCCCTCGGCGCGCGGGGGGTGCTGGTCGGCCGGCCGATGCTGTGGGCGCTCGCCGCCGGCGGCGAGGCCGGGGCGCGTACGGCGCTGGCGCTGCTGGCCGGCGAGTTCCGCGACGCCCTCGCGCTGGCCGGCTGCGCCGACCCGGAGGCGGCCCGCGAGCTGCGCGTGATCAGGGAGGGCTGACCGGTGACGGAGACGGTGGACCTGCGCGTGGCCGACCTGCACCCGGCGGTCGACGACCCGGCGCTGAACTCGATGAACTTCCTCAACGAGGTGGCCCAGCACTACCCCGACGCGGTGTCGCTCGCGGCCGGCCGGCCGTACGAGGAGTTCTTCGACGTCGCGGCGCTGCACCGGCACCTGGAGACGTTCCGCCGGCACCTGGCCGACGACCTGGGGCAGAGCCCCGCGCAGGTGCACCGGACGCTGTTGCAGTACGGCCGCACCAAGGGCATCGTGCACCACCTCGTCGCCCGCAACCTCGCCGTCGACGAGCAGTTGACGGTCGACCCGGAGGCGATCGTGGTGACCGTCGGCTGCCAGGAGGCGATGTTCCTGGTGCTGCGGGCGCTGCGGGCCGACCCGCGCGACGTGCTGCTCGCCGTCGCCCCGACGTACGTGGGGCTGACCGGCGCCGCCCGGCTGCTGGACCTGCCGGTGCGGCCGGTGCGGGGCGGCCCCGCCGGGATCGACCTGGCCGACCTGCGCGAGCAGGTGCGCCTCGCCCGGGCGGCGGGGCTGCGCCCGCGCGCCTGCTACGTGATGCCGGACTTCGCCAACCCGTCCGGGACCAGCATCGGCCTGGCCGACCGGCGGCGGCTGCTCGACCTGGCCGCCGAGGAGGACCTGCTGCTGCTGGAGGACAACCCGTACGGTCTCTTCCCCGCCGCGGAGTCGGGTCGGCCGCCGACGCTGAAGGCGCTGGACACCGCGCGGCGGGTGGTCTACCTGGGCTCGTTCGCCAAGACGGTGCTGCCCGGCGCGCGTGTGGGCTACGTGGTCGCCGACCAGCGCGTCGCCGGCGCCGACGGCACGGTGGGGCTGCTCGCCGACCAGCTCGCCAAGATCAAGAGCATGGTCACGGTGAACACCTCGCCGATCGCCCAGGCGGTCGTCGGCGGGGCGCTGCTGGAGCACGGGTGCAGCCTCGTGGCGGCCACCGTCCGGGAGCGGGCCGCGTACGGACGCAACCTGCGCCACCTGGTGGACGGCCTGGCCCGGCGCTTCCCGGCGGGCACCTCGCCGGTGCGGTGGAACGTCCCGGCCGGCGGGTTCTTCGTCGTGGTCACCGTGCCGTTCGGGGTCGACGACGCGCTGCTGCACCGTTCCGCCCGCGAGTACGGCCTGCTCTGGACGCCGATGGCGCACTTCTACGACGACGGCGCCCCGGTCGACGCGCTGCGGCTGTCGGTCAGCGCCGTGACCCCGGAGCAGATCGACCTCGGGCTGGACCGGCTGGCCGCGCTGGTCGCCGACGAGACGGCCCGCCGGGCGGCGAACGCCGAGGTGGGATGACACACCGCGTTCACCGCATGGCAAAGCGCGACTGCCCGTGTTCCGCCGTCCTGGGTGGACACTCATAATGGACGCCATGGTCGCCTGGGAGTACGCGTTGCTGGTCCGCCGTTATCAGGGGCAGGGCCGCGCCTTTCACGTCAGCTTCACCTGGTACGGCCCGGACGGGTCGCGCCGGGACATCACCGCGTACGGCGACACGGCGATCGCGCACCTCAACCGGGCCGGCCGGGAGGGCTGGGAGCTGGTCTCCGCCGCCGAGGACGTGAACAACGTCCAGGGCAGCACCGAGGTGCACCGCTACCACCTGAAGCGGCCGGTGGCCTGACGACCCGGTCCGCCCCTCCCTCCCCGCCGCCCCGGCTCCGTTACCTCCGTCCGTTCACCCCTCCGCTCCCCGGGCGGGCCGCCGGCTGTCGGGCACGTGCCGCGGGCGCGGCGGTGTTGCTACCGTTTCCTCCCGCCGCCGCCGACCGGTCGCCCGCCCGGGTGCCGGCGCGCCGCGGCGGGAGGGAGCAGCCGTGGCGGCAGGAGAAGGCGCGACGCGGCCGGTGGCCGGGCCGGCCCGGTTCGTCGTCGGCGTCGACTTCGGCACCCTCTCCGGCCGGGCGGTCGTGGTCGACGTCGCCGACGGCGCCGTGCGGGGCGAGGCCGTCCACCCGTACCGGCACGGGGTGATCAGCGAGCGGCTGCCCGACGGCACGCCGCTGCCACCCGACTGGGCGTTGCAGCACCCCGACGACCACCGCGAGGTGCTGCGCGTCGCGGTGCCCGCCGCGCTGCGCGCCGCCGGGATCCGGCCCGGGGACGTGTGCGGCATCGGCGTCGACGCCACCTCCTGCACGATGCTGCCCGCCCTCGCCGACGGCACCCCGCTCTGCGAGCTGCCCGACCTGGGCGGCCGGCCGCACGCGTACCCGAAGCTGTGGAAGCACCACGCGGCCCAGCGGCAGGCCGCCCGGATCAACGACGTCGCCGCCGCACGCGGCGAGCGCTGGCTGCCCCGCTACGGCGGCCGGGTCTCCGCCGAGTGGCAGCTCGCCAAGGCGCTGGAGGTGCTGGAGGAGGACCCGGCGGTCTTCGACCGGGCGGAGCGCTTGATCGAGACCACGGACTGGCTGGTCTGGCAGCTCTGCGGCCGGGAGACCCGCAATGTCTCCGCCGCCGGTTACAAGGGGCTGCGGCAGGACGGGCGGTACCCGTCGGCGGAGTTCCTGCGCGCCCTGCACCCCCGCCTCGACGGCCTGCTGCCGCGCGTCGACGGTCCGCTCGTGCCCGTGGGCGCCCGGGCCGGCGGGCTCACCGCGGCAGCCGCCGCGTGGACCGGGCTGCCGGTCGGGACCGCCGTCGCGGCGGGCGCCATCGACGCGCACGTCACCGCCGCGGCGGCCCGCGCCGTCGAGCCCGGCCGGATGCTTGCGGTGCTCGGCACCTCCACCTGCCTGATCATGAACGCGGCGGCGTACCGCGAGGTGCCCGGCGTCTGCGGCGTGGTCGACGGGGGCGTCACCACCGGGGCCTGGGGCTACGAGGCGGGACAGAGCGGGGTCGGCGACATCTTCGCCTGGTACGCCCGCACCGCCCTGCCGGCCGGCTACGCCGACGAGGCGCGGCGCCGTGGGCTCAGCCCGTACGAGCTGCTGGACGCCCTGGCCGCCGACCAGCCGGTGGGCGGGCACGGGCTGCTGGCCCTGGACTGGCACAGCGGCAACCGCTCGGTGCTGATGGACCACGAGCTGAGCGGCGTGCTGGTCGGACTGACCCTCGCCACCCGCCCCGAGGAGATCTGGCGGGCGCTGCTGGAGGCCACCGCCTTCGGCGCCCGGACCGTCGTCGACGCGTTCACCGCCGCCGGGGTGGCCGTCGACGAGCTGACCGTGGCCGGCGGGCTGACCGCCAACCGGTTGCTGCTGCGGATCTACGCCGACGTGCTCGGCCGGCCGCTGCACGTGCTGGACTCCGCCCACCCGGCGGCGCTGGGCGCGGCCATCCACGCGGCGGTCGCCGCCGGGGCGTACCCGGACGTGCCGGCCGCCTCGGCGGCGATGGGCGCCGGCCGGCGCGAGACCTGGCACCCCGACCCGGCCCGGGCGGCGGCCTACGACGACCTGTACGCCGAGTACCGCGCCCTGCACGACCACTTCGGCCGGGGCGGCACCGACGTCCTGCACCGCCTCCGCACCCTCCGCCACCGCGCGAGGACAGGACCTTGATCTCGGCGACACCGTGACGCGTGAGCCGTGGGAACCACGGCTCGAGCGGATTGCGTCGTGCTGCTGTTAGACCATGCCCGTCCTGGCTGCAAGGACGCCACGGGGGCGCTTCCTTCTCCTGGTTGGATCGAAGAGGTCGAGGTTCGAGTCCCCGAGTGGCTGAGCCTGTCCGCTATTCGGCACCGGCGATGGTGGCGCCGCTGACGGTGTCCACATACCACCGCTGGTACTGCTCCAGCGGCCATCCGCGTTGCCGGACGAGCCAGTCGAAGTTGCGGACGTCCTGGGCCAGCCAGAGGATGTCGGCCACCTGTTCGACGTCCAGGTCAGGGCGGAGGGCTCCCGTGCCGACGAGTTCCGCGGCGAACATGGCCATGCCGCGGCGGCGCTCCTCGATGTTCTTGCGCCAGATCGCGGCGGCGTCCGGATCGGCTGTGGCCGCTGCGGCCAACGCGAGCATCACCTGGGCCTGCCGGGCGTTCACCTCGACCAGATGGCGGGCGTAGCGGGCGAGCTTGGCGCGGGGATCGGCGAGCGCGCGGATCTCGGCGACGAAGGGCCGGTCCGGCAGGGCCACCGGTTCGTCGTCACCGGCCAGGGTGACGTCAACCAGATGGGAGAGCAGTTGCCGCTTGCTGCCGAACACCGCGTAGAGCGTCTGGACCGCGACGCCGGCTTCCGCGGCGACGACGGTCAGCGGCGTGGCCGCGTAGCCGGGGTCGACGAACAACCGACCAGCCGCTTCGAGGATCGCCCGCCGGGTCTGTCGGGATTGCTCCTGCCGCCGGGAAGAGTCATAGCGTCTCTTGACAACCACTGGTCAAGTGTAGTGCTCTATTGGATAGATTCTGACTCTATCGAAAGGAGCGGCCATGCCGTTCGGTGTGTTGCAGGAGATGCCCGGCGTCAGCGAGGCGGAGTACCAGCAGGTGGAGCGACACCTCGGACCGGACCGGCCGCCGGGACTCGTCGCCCATGTCGCCGGTCCGACCGAGGGTGGCTGGCGGATCATCAACATCTGGCAGGACGAAGCCGCGTTCCGTCGGTTCCAGTCCGAACGGCTGGTCCGGGCCGCAGGCTTGGCGGCGCAGGAGGACGGCTTCGACCCGACGAAGGCGGCCAGCTTCCGATCGCTGAGCGTCGACGGTGCCGAGATGCCGTTCTGATGGCCGACGCCGCCACCTTGCGGTCCCACAACACCGCTTTCTGGACGGGAGCGGCGGCTGGCTGGATTCGGCACGCCGATCGGCAGGACGAGATCGGCCGGCCGCTGGGAGCGCCGGCCATGGAGCGAATGGCCGCGCGGCCCGCCGAACACATCCTTGATGTGGGCTGCGGCTGCGGTGGCACCACGGCCGAACTCGCCGCGGCGGTCGGCGAGACCGGCGCGGCGGTCGGTATCGACATCGCCGAGGCGATGGTGACCGCCGCCCGGCAACGGTTCCCCACGGACCGGTACCCGGGTATCCGGTTCCACGCGGCCGACATCGAGACCCTCGATGTCGTGCCGGGGGCACCGTTCGACGCGGCGTACTCGCGAATGGCCCTGATGCTGTTGGCGGATCCGGTCGCCGGCTGCACCACGATCCGGCGGTCCCTGCGCCCGGGAGGGCGCCTCGCCGCGACCGTCTTTCGCGACGGCAGCGTCAACCCGTGGATGTCCGCGGCGTTGCTCGGCGCAGCACCGCACCTCGGGCCGTTACCACCGCTGCCGGTGGGTGACGAGCCCGGTCCGTTCTCCTTCGCCGACCCGGCGCGGCTCGTCCGCGTCCTCACCATCGCCGGTTTGACCGCCGTCACGATCACGCCGTGTGACGTCGTCATGAATGCTCCGGACGACGCCGATGCGGTGGCCGAGTGGCTGATCGAGGTCGGCCCCGCCGGTGCCGCGTACCGGGCGGCTCCGCTGGCTGGGCAGGTTTCGGCCCGGGCGGGGGCGGCCCGGCTGCTCGACCGGTTTCGTGAACCTGGGGTCGGCTACCGACTACCCGCCGGCCTCTGGCTCGTCACCGCGATCGCCGCCAAGGCTGACAAGCCGTCCGCCCCGGCCCCGCCGCCGGTCGCCCACCACCGACAACCATGTCAGGACGAGAACCGATGAGATCGATCCGAATGCTCGCGCCGACCCTCTGTCTCGTGTTCGCCCTGACGGCTTGTGCCGACGGCGGCGCGCCCGAGCCCTCCGGGGCCACGGCGGGCACCCCCGCAGCAGCCGACGCCGCGTCCAGCGCGATCGGATCCGCTCCGGCCGGTGGCGCGACGCCGGTGTCGGCGAAGGAGGTGTGTGCCTACCTGGACGGCCAGTTGCCGACGCTGAGGGGGATCGGCTCCGAGACGGGCACGATGGCCAACCTCACCGTGAACCTCTACTCCTGGTACGAGAAGCAGGGCGCCGTGCCGACCGGCCGTCAGATCGACGACCAGACCCGGCAGGAATGCCCGGCGACCCGGATCAAGGTGCTCGAACTCGCCGGCATGGAGAGCTTCGAGCGGCTGTAGCCGCCGACGACCGCCGCGCAGGCCAGGTGTCCTGGACGAACTACCGCCACGACGACGTGGTGCATCCCGGCGACATCACCGATGCGACGAACGGTGCGACCGAGTTCATCGACGTACCCCTCGGACAGGGGGCGGTGCCGGGGTCGCCGGCGCCGCCCCCATCCTGCTTCCACCCGGGTTCCGGCCGTTGCGCCACCGATCACCGGGCGCTTGTCGATGCCGACGTCATCGCTGTCCCCAGGGGGTGGGTGCTGCGACGATCGCCGGAACCCGAGGGTGGCCGGCGGCGTCGTCGCGGTGGGCGGCGCTCAGCCGAGGTCGACGGCCGGGTAGAGCGGGAAGCCGCTCAGCAGGTCGCTGGCCTGCTTGCTGATCCGGTCGGCGACGGCCGGGTCGAGGACGTACTTGGCCTTGGACGGGGTGCCGTCCGGGTTGGCGCCCGGCTTGGTCTGGCTGAGCACGGTGTGGATCAGCTCGGCCGTCTCGTCCATCTGCGCGGTGCCCAGGCCCCGGCTGGTCAGCGCCGGGGTGCCGATCCGGATACCGGAGGTGTACCAGGCGCCGTTCGGGTCCTGCGGGACGGAGTTGCGGTTGGTGACGATGCCCGAGTCGAGCAGCGCCTGCTCGGCCTGCCGGCCGGTCAGCCCGTAGCCGGAGACGTCGATCAGCACCAGGTGGTTGTCGGTGCCGCCGGTGACCAGCTTGCCGCCGCGACGCAGCAGCCCCTCGGCGAGCGCCTGCGCGTTGTCGACGATCCGCTGCGCGTAGTCGGCGAAGTCGGGGCGGCGGGCCTCGGCGAGGGCGACGGCCTTGGCGGCCATCACGTGCGGCAGCGGGCCGCCGAGCACCATCGGGCAGCCCCGGTCGACCTGGTCGGCCAGCTCGGGCTGGCAGAGCACCATGCCGCCGCGCGGGCCGCGCAGCGACTTGTGCGTGGTGGTGGTGACGATGTGCGCGTGCGGCACCGGGTCGAAGTCGCCGGTGAAGACCTTCCCGGCGACCAGGCCGGCGAAGTGCGCCATGTCGACCATGAAGGTGGCGCCGACCGAGTCGGCGATCTCCCGCATGATCCGGAAGTTGACCTTCCGCGGGTACGCCGAGTAGCCGGCGACCAGGATCAGCGGCTTGAACTCGCGGGCCGCCTCGGCGACCTTGTCGTAGTCCACGAGGCCGGTGACCGGGTCGGTGCCGTAGCTGCGCTGGTCGAACATCTTGCCGGAGATGTTCGGCCGGAACCCGTGGGTGAGGTGGCCACCGGCGTCCAGCGACATGCCGAGCATCCGCTGGTTGCCCAGCTCCCGGCGCAGCGCGAACCAGTCCGCCTCGGTCAGGTCGTTGACCTGCCGCACCTGGGCCTTCTTCAGCGCCGGCGACTCCACCCGGTCGGCCAGGATCGCCCAGAACGCCACCAGGTTGGCGTCGATGCCGGAGTGCGGCTGCACGTACGCGTGGGCGGCGCCGAACAGCTCCCGGGCGTGCTCGGCGGCGAGCGCCTCGACGGTGTCGACGTTCTGGCAGCCCGCGTAGAAGCGGCGCCCGACGGTGCCCTCGGCGTACTTGTCGCTGAACCAGTTGCCCATGGTCAGCAGGGTCGCGGGGGAGGCGTAGTTCTCGCTGGCGATGAGCTTGAGCGACTCGCGCTGGTCGGCGAGCTCGGCGCCGATGGCGTCGGCCACCCGGGGCTCGACGGCGCGGATCACCTCGAGGGCGCTGCGGAAGGCGGTGGATTCGGCGTTCAGCGACGACATGCGACCTCCAGTGACGTGCGGAAGGCCCAGGCGCTCGGCATGCGTCCTCATGACGGGACCGCTTCCCGATGGTTCTCCATCCCAACGCGCCAGTCACGGCCCGCGCCGATCCTACCGGGTCGACCTCGGCGGTTCCCGGCCCACCTCGCCCCGGCGGCGGGACCC
Organism: Micromonospora sp. NPDC007220; assembly: GCF_040634035.1. Taxonomy (NCBI): domain Bacteria; kingdom Bacillati; phylum Actinomycetota; class Actinomycetes; order Micromonosporales; family Micromonosporaceae; genus Micromonospora; species Micromonospora sp. NPDC007220. Next base: position 10,217 of record NZ_JBEYEU010000024.1, read on the forward strand.
CGGCGAGGTGGGCGGGTGCGGACGTGGGGGTTAGGCGGCCCGGACCGGGGCACAGCACATCCGGGACGGCCTCGGGTGCACGGGCCGCCCGCCGACGAGGGGAGTGACGAGCAGATGACCACATCGGGCACGGGCCGGCCGTTCGCCGTGGTGACCGGCGCGTCCAGCGGCATCGGGTACGAGCTGGCGGTCCAGTTCGTCGAGCACGGGTACGACCTGGTTGTCGCCGCCGAGGACGACGGGATCGGCACCGTGGCGGAGCGGCTGCGGCGCGACGGGGGGCCGCGGGTGGATCCCGTCCGGGTGGACCTGACCCGCGCCGAGGGGGTCGAGGAGCTGGCGGCGGCGGTGGCCGCGGCCGGCCGCCCGGTCGACGCGCTGGCGCTCAACGCCGGGCGGGGCGCCGGTGGGGAGTTCGTCGGGGGCACCACGCTCGCGGACGAGCTGGCCGTCGTCGACCTGAACGTGCGCTCGACGGTGCACCTGGCCAAGCTGCTGCTGCCCGCCATGGTGCGGCGCGGCGCCGGGCGGGTCCTGTTCACCTCGTCGATCGCCGCCACCATGCCGGGACCCTTCCAGGCCGTCTACAACGCCTCGAAGTCGTTCGTGCAGTCCTTCGCGGAGGCGCTGCGCAACGAGCTGAAGGACACCGGGGTGACGGTGACCTCGCTGATGCCGGGGCCGACCGACACGGAGTTCTTCGACCGTGCCGAGATGGCGGACACCCGGGTCGGCTCGGGACGCAAGGACGACCCGCGCACCGTGGCCGAGCAGGGCTTCGCGGCGATGCTGCGGGGCGACCAGACGGTGACTGCGGGTTCGCTGCTCAACAAGGTGCAGACCGCCGCCGGCAAGATCGTCCCGGACAAGCTCAAGGCGGCGCAGCACCGCAGGATGGCCGAGCCGGGCTCCGGCAGCTGACCCCTTGCGGGTCCCGGCGGCGGGTCGTGCGGCCCGCCGCCGGGACGGGGGCCTCGCGGCCGGGCGCGCCGCTGCCTAGGATCAGCGGCATGGCGGGGGAGGACGGCGAGGGCGGCAGCCTGCTCGCCATCAGCGACCTGCACGTCGGTCACCGAGGCAACCGGGAGGTGGTCGAGGGGCTGCGCCCCGCGTCGCCGCAGGACTGGCTGCTGGTCGCCGGGGACGTGGGCGACACCGTGGCCGACGTGGAGTGGGCCCTCGGCCTGCTCAGCCGCCGCTTCGCGAAGGTCGTCTGGGCGCCGGGCAACCACGAGCTGTGGACGCCGCCCGCCGACCCGGTGGCGCTGCGCGGGGCCGCGCGCTACGCGTACCTGGTGGACGCCTGCCGGCGGCTGGGCGTGCTGACCCCGGAGGACCCGTACCCGGTGTGGCGGGGGGTGGGCGGCCCGGTGCTGGTGGCGCCGCTGTTCCTGCTCTACGACCACAGCTGGCGCCCGGACGGGTTCGACACCCCCGAGGCGGCGCTGGAAGAGGCGTACCGGACGGGGATCGTGTGCACGGACGAGTTCCTGCTGCACCCCGACCCGTACCCGAGCCGGTCGGCGTGGTGCGCCGCCCGCGTCGCCGAGGCCGCGCGTCGGCTCGCCGAACGGGAGCCGGGGCTGCCGACGGTGCTGGTCAACCACTGGCCGCTGCTGCGCGAGCCGACCCGGGTGCTGCGCTACCCGATCTTCGCCCAGTGGTGCGGCACCGAGTCCACCGCCGACTGGCACCTGCGCTTCGACGCCGCCGCGGTGGTCTACGGCCATTTGCACATTCCCCGTACCACCTGGCACGACGGGGTGCGCTTCGAGGAGGTCTCGGTGGGCTACCCGCGGGAGTGGCGGCCCCGGGCCGCGCCCCCGGCGCTGCGGCGGATCCTGCCCGCGCCCCCGGCGTGACGACGGGCCCCGGCGCACCGGGGCCCGTGGAGGTTCGTCCGCTCAGGCCGCCACGGCGTCCAGCGACTTCTTGATCGCCTTCGGGTCGGTCGGCTTGCGCGGCGCGTCCGCGCGCAGTGCGATCATCCGCTCGCCGATCTCCTGGAGCTGCTTACGGCCGAGGGCCTCGCGCACCTTCGGGAACCACTCCTGCTCCTCCTCCTCGACGTGGTGCAGGACGTTCTCGATCAGCACCGTGGTCTTGGCGTTGAAGCGCTCGTCGCCGGCGTCCATGGTGAACAGTTCGGCGCAGAGCACGTCGGCGACGTGGTGCTCCTCGTACGACTCGAGGATGTCGTCCTCCAGGTCGGGCAGGAGCTTGCGGACCTCCGGGTACATCACCTCGTTCTCGAGGTAGGTGTGGACCGTGAGGGCTTCCAGGATCTCGTTCACCAGCTTCTGCCGCCGCGCCGCCGGACCCTCCTCGGCATCCTGGAACGCCTTGAACAGGCGGCGCATCTCCTTGTGGTCCTCTTTCAACAGGACGATGGCATCGGTGGACACCGTTGACCTCCTCGCTCGGCTGACGACTTCTCCCGTACCCCCGGGGTGAGCAGCCAAAACGGGCAGGGCCCGGCGGTGAACCGCCGGGCCCTGCCACTGTCGTGCCGTGGTGTCAGCGCACCACGTTGTACGCGTTGACCATGCCGAAGCCGTAGAAGCCGTTGCGCTTGCCGCCGGAGCAGTTCGCGTCGTAGGCGTTCGGGCCGGCCGCGATCAGCGGCACCGGGTTGTAGACGCCGCCGGGGCACGAGATCGCCTCGGCGGTGTTGCCCAGGAAGGCCGACAGCTGACCGGGCGCCATGCCCGGGTGCGCCGAGACCGCCAGGGCGGCCACGCCGGCGGCGTGCGGCGAGGACATCGAGGTGCCCTGCTTGTAACCCCAGCCGTTGGTCTTCGTGGTGGTGTTGTAGGTGGTGGACAGGATGCCGTCGGAGGAGGTCGAGCTGACCCCCCGGGTACGGAAGCGGGTGTCGCCACCCGGCGCCGTCACCTCGACCACGCCCTGGCCGTAGGAGGAGTAGTAGCTCTTCTGCCCGGTCGGGCCGACCGCCGACACGGTCACCACGCCCGGCGCCTCGCCCGGCAGGATGAGGCAGGAGTTGGTGAGGTTCGCGCGCTCCTCGGGCGTCCCGTTGTTCGGGCTGCCCGTGTCAGTGATCTTGTGGGCGAGGTCCCAGTTGCTGTTACCCGCGGACGCCACGTGCAGCACGCCCTTGCCCTGCGAGTAACGCAGGGCCCGCTGGACCGCCTTCCACACCGGACGCTGGCGCGCGTCGTTGCGGCAGTTGAGCTGCCACGGGTCGATGTAGTAGCTGTTGTTGGTCACCTGCATGCCCTGCTCGGCGGCCCACATGAACCCGCAGACCGCGGCCTCCGGGAAGATGTAGCCGTCGTCGTTGACCACCTTGACGGCGGCCACCTTGACGCCCGGGGCGACCCCGGTCACGCCGACGCCGTTGACGGCGGCGGCGATGGTGCCGGCCACGTGGGTGCCGTGGTCGGAGGTGGTCGGGTTCCAGGCGGCCTCGGTGGTGTCGGTGACGCCACCGATGCAGGACGTGCTCTTGTTCTTCGCGATCTGGGTGGCCAGATCGGGGTGGCTGGACGAGATGCCGCTGTCCAGCACGCCCACCACCACGTCGGCGCGGCCGGCGTTGACGGCGTGGGCCTGCGGGACGTCGATCATCGGCATGTCCCACTGCTGACCGAAGAGGGGCTCCTTGGTCGGGTCGGCGGTCGTGTTGGCCGCCTCGGCCGCGGAGACCTCCAGGGTCTCGCCCTCGTCGAGGGCGCTGCCCAGACCGGCCGTGGACGCCACCGAGTCGACGCCCGCGCCCGCCACGTCCGTGACGAAGTCGGGGTTTGTCGACCGGACGACGAGCACGCCGATCTGGTCGTAGCTGGCCACCACGGTGCCGTTGGCGGCGGCCACCCGGGCGGCCGCCTTGTCGGTCTTGTCACCCTGCGGGGCGAGCACCAGGAACGTGGTGTCCGGGCCGGCGGCCGACGCCGCCGGGGCCACCCCGCCGGCGACGGCGAGGCCGACGCCGAGCGTCACGGCGGACGCGGCAGCCAGTGTCTTGCGACGGAGGTTCTTCACACAGACTCCCAGGGGCTGTTTCCAGCCGGGGTACGCCCCCTGGCGGGGAGCGGCCGGCGGGAGGCGGGCGGGATGCCTGCCTCCGCAACCACCAGCGTCGCGCCGTGAGCTGGCGTTACACGCCTGCGCGGGTCCGGACGAAAGGTGTCAGACGGTCGCCAGGGTGTGGGGAATCTCGTCGAGCAGCTCCCGGGCGAGGAACCCGATCCGGCCGAACCGGGGGACCAGCCGCTGACCGCTGACCGCGTGGGCGAACGCCGCCCAGCACGCGGCCTGTGCCGGCTGCGCGCCCCGCGACAGCAGCCCGGCCAGCAGGCCGGCGCGGACGTCCCCGCTGCCGGAGGTGCCCAGGCCGGCGTCGCCGCTCTCCTCCCGCCAGCTCCGGCCGTCGGGGGTGGCGATGTGGCCGTAGAGCGACACCACCGCGTCGTACCGGCGGGCCAGCTCCGTCGCCTCGGCGTCGAGGTCGTCGCCGGGCTCCCGGTCGAGCAGGTGCCGGGCCTCGGTGAGGTTGGGGGTGAGCACCACCGGCCGCCCGGACCCGACCAGCAGGTCCGGGGCGTGGCTGAGGGCCCCCAGGGCGTACGCGTCGAGCACCAGCGACGTCTCCGGACCGGCCGCGTCGAGCACCAGACGCAGCAGGCGGCCGGTCTCGTCGATGTCCTTGAGGCCGGGGCCGACGGCCACCACGTCCGCCTCCGCCACCAGTTCGCCCAGCAGCTCGCCGGGCTGCCCCGCGACCGCCCCGTCGGTGGTCTCCGGCAGCCCCACCACCAGCGCCTCGGGCACCTGGATGCTCAGCGCGGCGGCGGTGGACTCGGCGGCGGCGAGCTGGAGCACACCGGCCCCGGCCCGCAGCGCGGCCACCCCGGCGAGCAGCACCGCGCCGGGGGTGAAGCGTGAGCCGCCGACCACCAGCACCGTGCCCCGGGCCTCCTTGCCGCCGGTCGGCACGGGCAGCGTCCAGTCCCGCAGCAGACCGGGGGTGATCACCCGGGTGTCAGACCGGTTCGGCATGGACCTCGTCCTCCCTGGTCGGCCGGGCGCCCTGCTCGTGCAGGTGACCGACGTCGTTGAACACGTCCGGGGTCAGCCGGCCGTCGGCGCCGGCGGACCACCCGGTGATCGAGCAGTTGGCGATGACGTGTTCGCGGGTCAACGCCATCAGCTCCGTCTCGGTGAGCCCCTCCACCAGGTAACGGGTCAGGAAGACCAGGGCGTCGTGGCCGAACAGCAGCACGCGCCGGTCCTCGTGGTCGCGGCGCAGGTCGCCCAGGAGGGCACGCAGGCGCAGTGCCACGTCGGTCCAGGACTCCCCGCCCGGCGGCCGGTAGTAGAACTTGCCGAGCCGGTCGCGGCGCGCGGCCTCCTCCGGGTGCCGCCGGCGCACCCCCTGCCCGGTCAGGCCGTCCAGGATGCCCAGCTCCCGGTCGCGCAACCGTTCGTCGCGGGTGAGCGGGATCCCGGTGCCGGCCAGGGCCAGCTCGGCGGTCCGCACCGCCCGCAGGTACGGCGACACCACCGCCACGTCGGGCCGGTGGGCCTCGGGCAGCCCGGCCAGCCACCGCGCGGTGGCCCGCGCCTGTTCCTCCCCGGTGGGGCTCAGCGGCACGTCCGCGTCCCGGTGGGTCAGGTCGATCAGCTCGGCGCCGGACGCCTCGGCCGCCGTGGCCGCCACGTTCGCCGTGCTCTCGCCGTGCCGGACGATCCAGAGCGTCGCCAGTTCCGCCATGCGGCAACCCCTACCCGCCAGCCCGCCCGGGGTAACCGCGCCAGCCCGCCGGGCGGGACCGTGTGCGCCGCCGCGGCCGGGTCCGCGTTGCCGCGGGGGCCCTCCGTCGTCCACCCGCCGTTCAACCCCGCTGGGCGGGTCGGGCGACCCCGCGGGCCTCCCGCCGGAGCTCCTCCAGCCGGTCCGCCAGCTCCCGTGGCCGGCTCAGGGCCACCGGGTGCCCACCGTCCATCTCGTCCGGGGCGATGCCCAGCCGCTCGGACACCAGCCCGCGCAGGAAGTCGATCGGGAAGAAGCGGTCGCCCCGGCAGAGCAGCGCCCGGGTCGGCACGTCCGGCCAGGCGGCGAGCGGCCAGGGCTTCTCGAACGGCGTGCCGGACTGGTCCCGGGCGTGCGCCGTGGCCTCCTCGACGAGCCGGGGCGGCAGCTCGTGGAAGAAGACGACGTTCGGGTCCTCGTCCTGCTCCGGCGTCCAGCCCTCGCGCTCCGCCTGGATCCGCCTGGCCTGCGCGTAGCCGGTGTTGCCCCACCACTCGGCCGGCGACTCGCCGGGGGCGGGCACCATCGGGGTCAGCAGCACGAGCAGGTCCGCGTGGACCCGGTCGCACAGCAGCGGACCGGTGAACGCGCCGAACGACTGGGCCACGACGACCAGGTCCGTGCGGTCCCCGATGGCCTGGACGGCGGCGTCGGTGTATTCCGCCAGCCCCGCCGAGTCGTCGGCGCACGGCAGGTCGACCGCCACCACGTCGTGCCCCCGGTCCCGCAACTGCTCGGCCAGCAGGTGCCAGTACCAGGGCCCGCTGCCCGCGGGGGGAATCAGCACGTACGTCGCCGTCGTCAGTGGTCCGTCAGGCTCGCCCACGATCTCTCTCCCCGTGCCGGTCACCGATGGTCGACGAACCGTAACCCACCGGTACGACGGCCGACGGCCGACGGAGCCGTCCACTGGCGTCCCGTTCCGGCCCGACCCGGCCCGCCGGGGGCGGTGCGCCCGGCGGGCCGGGGCGTGATCGGGGCCGGGTCGGGTAAGCGCTGCCTCCACCGATCACCGAGACGGGGAGGTGCGCCGTGGCCACCATGGTCAGGGAGCCGGCGAGCCCGGTGAAGGACCAGAACTACGACCTGATCCACGCGCTGCAGATGTCGTTGCAGCACATCTGGCAGCTGGAGAACTACGTCGCCGACGCCGACGCGCGGGGCGACACGGAACTGGCCACCTGGTTCCGGAAGATCCAGGAGAACAACCGCAAGGCGGGCGAACAGGGCAAGAAGATGCTCCTGGCGCGCCTCCAGGAGGAGATGAGCTGAGTTCGACCGCCGGCGGCCGGGCGGCCGGAGACTGCCCGCCCGGCCGCCGCGCGGACGGCCGCCCGGAGCGCGCCATCTCGTGCCGGCAGCCGGCCGAGGTGTCGGCACGCAGGGCCGTGTCGGGATGTGCCGGCCGAGGTGTCGGCGCGCGGGCCCGTGCCGGCCGGCCGGGCGGGTTACGGTGTCAGGCGTGGCGACGCCGGCCGAGGAGATCCAGGTGGGGGAGCAGCTGGTGCGCGTCTCCAGCCCCGACAAGCCGTACTTCCCGGAACTCGGGCTGACCAAGCGGGACGTGGTGTCCTACTTCCTCGCCGTCGGCGACGGCGTCCTGCGCGCCCTGCGGGACCGCCCGACCATGCTTGAGCGGTGGCCACGCGGCGTGTTCGAGGGGGCGAAGATCGGCACCCGGCAGGACAGCCGGGGCGACGCCTTCTATCAGAAGCGGCTGCCGGCGGGAGCGCCCGAGTGGGTCCGCACCGCCCACATCACCTTCCCGAGCGGGCGTACGGCCGACGAGGTCGCGCCGAGCGAGCTGGCGGTGGTGATCTGGGCGGCCAACCTCGGCACACTGCGGTTCCACCCGTGGCCGGTCTCCGCCGCCGACGTGGAGCGGCCCGACCAGCTGCGCATCGACCTGGACCCGATGCCGGGGGTGGGCTTCGACCAGGTGGTGCCCGTGGCCCACGAGGTGCACGCGTTCCTGACCGAGCTGGGGTTGACCGGCTACCCGAAGACCACCGGCGGGCGGGGCCTGCACGTCTACCTCTCCATCGAGCCCCGGTGGAGCTTCGGCGACTGCCGGCGGGCGGTGCTGGCGCTGGGCCGGGAGATGCAACGCCGGCTGCCGGAGCTGGTCACCACCACGTGGTGGCGGGAGCAGCGGGACCGGCCGGTCTTCGTCGACTACAACCAGATGTCCCGGGACCACACGATGGCCTCGGCGTACTCGATCCGTCCCACCCCGCAGGCGCTGGTCTCCGCGCCGCTGGACTGGTCGGAGCTGGACGACGCCCGGCCGGAGGACTTCGCCGTGACCACGATGCCCGCCCGGTTCGCCGAGCGCGGCGACCCGCACGCCGGCCTCGACGACCGGCGGTTCTCCCTGGAACCGCTGCTGGAGTTGGCCGACCGGGAGGGGCTGGAGGCCCCACCGGAGCGCTGAGCGGGCAGACCGCTGCGCCCGTTCACTCCCACGGGCTGCGTTCGCCGTCGAACTCCTCGAAGACCAGCCAGGTGCGGGTGGAGAGCACGCCGGCGATGCTCTGCACCCGGCCCAGCACCACGTCGCGCAGGGTGGCGTTGTCCGGCGCCCGGACCAGGGCCAGCACGTCGTGGTCGCCGCCGAGCAGGGCGGCGTGCTCGATGTAGCGCACCCGGGCCAGCTCCGCCGACACCTCCCGCCAGGTGTTCTGCTCGATCTTCAACGCGATGTACGCCGAGGTGCCCAGCCCCGCCGCCTCGGGCGCGACCTGGGCCCGGAAACCGGTGATCACCCCGTCGCGCAGCAGCCGCTCGACCCGGGCGTACGCGTTGGTGCGGGAGATGTGGATGCGCTCGGCGAGCGTACGCACCGACGTGCGGCCGTCGCGGACCAGCTCGTCGAGGATCCGCCGGTCGACGTCGTCCAACGGTCGCGCCGAACGTCCCGTTCCGGCCACCGGCTCCGCTGCGCCCCCGGACTCCTGGCTCATCTCGCCGCCTGTCCCATGCCATCCGTCCCGCGTTTGTCCTGGATCTTGAGTCAATCATCCGACAGCAGGAGCATAGGCCCACCACACGTCCAGGAGGTCCCGCCGTGACGACCACACCCGAGGCGGTCCGCAGGGCATCCCCGCGCAGCCGTCGGAAGGCCACCCCGCCCGACCCGGCCAAGCCGCTGCTCCCGGCCACCGAGCCCGTCCGCCTGCTCGACCCCACCGGCACGCCACTGCGCGCCCCCGCCGACTACCCCGAGCCGCCCGTCGAGGCGCTCGTCGAGATGCACCGGCGGATGGTCGTCGGCCGCCGCTTCGACGTCCAGGCCACCGCCCTGACCAAGCAGGGCCGGCTGGCCGTCTACCCATCCTCGCGCGGGCAGGAGGCCTGCCAGGTCGGCGCCGTCCTCGCCCTGCGCGACACGGACTGGGTCTTCCCGACCTACCGCGAGTCGATGGCCCTGGTCTCCCGCGGCATCGATCCGGTCGAGGTGCTGACCCTGCTGCGCGGGGACTGGCACTGCGGCTACGACCCCGCCGAGCGGCACACCGCCCCGCAGTGCACCCCGCTGGCGACCCAGTGCGTGCACGCCGCCGGGCTGGCCTACGGCGAGGCCTACCAGGGGCGCGACACCGTCGCGCTGGCGTTCATCGGTGACGGGGCGACCAGCGAGGGCGACTTCCACGAGGGCGTCAACTTCGCCGCCGTGTTCAAGGCCCCCGTCGTCTACTTCGTGCAGAACAACCGGTACGCCATCAGCGTCCCGCTGTCGCGGCAGACCGCCGCGCCGTCGCTGGCGTACAAGGGCGTGGGCTACGGCGTGCCCAGCGAACAGGTCGACGGCAACGACCCGGTGGCCGTGCTCGCGGTGCTCACCCGCGCGGTGGAGCACGCCCGTTCCGGCAAGGGCCCGTTCCTGGTCGAGGCGCACACCTACCGGATGGAGGCGCACACCAACGCCGACGACGCGAGCCGCTACCGCGACGGCGCCGAGGTCGAGGCGTGGCGGGACCGGGACCCGGTGGCCCGGCTGGAGACGTACCTGCGGGCCCGGGGCGCGCTCGACGACGCCGCCGTCGCCGCGGTCGCCGAGGAGGCCGAGGCGTACGCCGCCGACCTGCGCACCCGCATGAACGCGCAGCCGACGGTCGACCCGATGAGCCTCTTCGACCACGTCTACGCCGAGCCCACCCCGCAACTGGTCGAGCAGCGCGAGCAGGTCCGCGCCGAGCTGGCCGCCGCCCAGGACGAGGAGGGTGAGCGCTGATGGCCGCCCTGACCATGGCGAAGGCGCTCAACGCCGCGCTCGCCGACGCGATGCTCGACGACGACCGGGTGGTCGTCTTCGGCGAGGACGTCGGCGCGCTCGGCGGCGTCTTCCGGATCACCGACGGCCTCCAGGCCCGCTTCGGCGACAAGCGCTGCTTCGACACGCCGCTCGCCGAGGCCGGCATCGTCGGCTTCGCCGTCGGCATGGCTATGTCCGGGCTGCGCCCGGTGGTCGAGATGCAGTTCGACGCGTTCGCGTACCCGGCGTTCGAGCAGATCGCCTCGCACGTGGCGAAGCTGCGGAACCGCACCCGGGGCGCGCTCAGCGTGCCCATCGTCATCCGGGTGCCGTACGCCGGCGGCATCGGCGGCGTCGAGCACCACTGCGACTCCAGCGAGGCGTACTACGCGCACACCCCCGGCCTGAAGGTCGTCACCCCGGCGACGGTCGAGGACGCGTACTCGCTGCTGCGCCAGGCGATCGACGATCCCGACCCGGTCGTGTTCATGGAGCCGAAGAAGCTCTACTTCTCCAGCGCCGAGGCGGAACTGCCGGCCAGCGCCGCGCCGATCGGCCGGGCGGTCGTGCGTCGCCCCGGCCGCGACGCCACCCTCGTCGCGTACGGGCCGGCGGTGCCGGTCGCGCTGGAGGCCGCCGAGGCCGCCCGTGAGGAGGGCTGGGACCTGGAGGTCGTGGACGTGCGCAGCATCGTGCCGTTCGACGACGAGACCGTCACCGCCTCGGTCCGGCGTACCGGCCGGTGCGTGGTGATCCAGGAGGCCCAGGGCTTCGCCGGGGTGGGCGCCGAGATCGCCGCCCGGGTGCAGGAGCGCTGCTTCCACGCCCTGCACGCCCCGGTGCTGCGGGTGTCCGGGCTGGACATTCCGTACCCGGCGCCGATGCTGGAGCACACCCACCTGCCGTCGGTGGACCGGATCCTCGACACGGTGGCCCGGCTCCAGTGGGACGACCAGCCCGACGGGCGCTGGCTGAGCCGGGAGAGCGCGGCGTGACCACCGTGGACGGGGCGCAGGTCTTCCTCCTGCCCGACCTGGGCGAGGGGCTGAGCGAGGCCGAGATCGTCGAGTGGCGGGTCGCCGTGGGCGACGTGGTCACGGTGGACCAGAGCGTCGTGGAGGTGGAGACCGCCAAGGCCGTCGTCGACGTGCCCTGCCCGTACGCCGGGCGGGTCGTGGCGCTGCACGGCGCGGCGGGTGAGACCCGCCCGGTCGGCCAGCCGCTGATCACCATCGCGCCCCTCGACGGCGACGGCGGGGCCGGCGACGAGCCGGCCGCGCACGCCACCTACCGCGAGGAGGAGCGGGCCGGGTCCGGCAACGTCCTCATCGGCTACGGCACCGGCCACGGTGGCGCGGGGCGGCGGCGTCGGCGGCCCCGTCTCGTGGCCGCACCCGATCCCACCCCGGCGGCTCCCACCCACGCCGCACCGCCGGCGGCTCCCGCCCCGGCGGCGGCTCCCGCCCCGGCGGCGGCTGCGGCCGGCGCGGCCGACCACCCGCAGGGCGGGGCGGCGCCCCTGGTCATCTCGCCGATCGTGCGCCGGCTGGCCCGTGAGCACGGGCTCGACCTGGCGGCCCTGCGTGGCACCGGCCCCGGCGGCGTGGTGCGCCGGGCGGACGTGGAGGCCGCCGTCGCCGAGGCGGCGACGCCGGCCGCCCGGCTCGCCGCGGTGCCCGACGAGCCCGTCGCGTCGGCGGTCTCCGGCGCCGAGGACCTGGTCGTCCCGCTGACCGGCATCCGCAAGGTGATCGCCGACAAGCTCTCCCGCAGCCGGCGGGAGATCCCCGAGGTGACCATCTGGGTGGACGTGGACGCCACCGGGCTGCTGGAGACCCGGGCGGCGATCAACGCGGCGACCCCGGACGCGCCGGTGAGCATCCTGGCCCTGCTGGCCCGGATCTGCCTGTCCGGGCTGCGCCGGTACCCGCAGCTCAACGCCCGGGTCGACACCGAGGGCCAGCGGATCGTCCAGTCCGCCGGGGTGCACCTGGGCATCGCCGCCCAGACCGACCGGGGGCTGGTCGTGCCGGTGCTGCGGGACGCGCAGCGGCTGACCACCGCCGAGCTGGCCGCCGAGCTGACCGCGACCACCACGGCCGCCCGGGCCGGCACGCTGCCCCCGGCCCGGCTGACCGGCGGCACGTTCACGCTCAACAACTACGGCGTCTTCGGCGTCGACGGCTCCACCCCGATCATCAACCACCCGGAGGCGGCGCTGCTCGGGGTGGGACGGATCGTGGACAAGCCCTGGGTGGTGGACGGGCAGCTCGCCGTGCGGAAGGTGACGCAGCTCAGCCTGACCTTCGACCACCGGGTCTGCGACGGCGGGGTGGCCGGCGGCTTCCTGCGGCACGTCGCCGACTGCGTCGAGCGGCCGGCGGTGCTGATCGCCAACGTCTGATCCCGGTCGCGACGGCCCCTGCTCCGCCTCCCGGCGGCGCCGGGGCCGTCGCCGTCGCGGCAGGCGTTTCCCGGCAGACGGGCCGGGAATGCGGGCCGGGCAGTCTCGCCGAGGGGAGGACGAGGTGGCCTATCCGGACATGCCCTCCGCCGGCGGCGTGCGCCGTCACGCGGTGGCCGGCGCCCCGCTGCTCTGCGACGCCCGGGAGCACGGCCTGGTCGGCGACGGGACGGCCAACGACCAGCCGGCGCTCGCCGCGCTGGTGGACCGGCTCGGCGACGCGTACGCCGCCGACGGCCGGGCCCGGATCATCTACTGCCCGCCCGGGGTCTACTCGATGCGGGACTCGGGCACCGTGTGGCGTACCGGGGTGTCGCTCGTCGGTGCCGGCCCGGGGGCGACCCGCTTCGTGCTCAGCAACTCGGGCAACCGGGCCGATCCGGCGCCGCTGGCCTTCTACACCGCGATCGAGCACGGTGCCGACCGGAACCGGCACCTGGCCGACTGCACGTTCGCCGACTTCGAGATCGACGGCTCGGGGGTGGCGTCGGCGGACTACAACCCGCTGGCCAAGGGACTCGGGTTGCAGTACGTCGTGCGGGGCACCTTCCGCAACCTGTACATCCACCACACCGCCGCCACCGGCCTGGGCTGCGACTTCCTCCAGGACTGCCTGATCGAGGGGGTGCTGGTCACCGGGTGCGGGCGGCTGGACAACGGCACCGAGATGGGCGGCGCGGGCATCGGCATCGGCATCGGCGGCTGGGGCAGCGTCGAGCGCTTCAACATCGTCAACTGCAGCGCGGTGGCCAACGCCACCAACGGCATCTTCCTGGAGTTGCAGGAGGCGGACCACCTGCGCCCACGGGGAGTGCGGATCATCGGCTGCCACGCCCAGGGCAACCGCTTCGGCATCTCCGACTGGGGTGCCAACGGCCTGATCGTCTCCTCCTGCACCATGACGGGGAACCTGGAGGCGGGCTTCCACGTCTCGGCGAAGGGCACCACCCACACCGCCGGGCGGGGCGGCATCCTCACCGACTGCGTCATCGACGGCAACCTGCGCGACGGGGTGAGCATCGGCAACACCCCCGGTCCGTACACGATCCGCGGCAACCGGATCAGCGGCAACGGCCGGTACGGCTACCACCAGCGCAACCTCGGCGGGTCCGAGGAGCACGTCGCCGAGGAGATCGTCATCGAGAGCAACGACTTCTACGGCAACAGCGCCGACGCCATCCGCATCGACCGTCCGGTCCGCGACGTCTTCCTGGTCGCCAACCGGATCCGCAACAACGGGCGGCAGTGGGCGCCCGCGACGAGCGCACACGGCGACTCGGTGCGCTACACCGGGAAATCCGTGGTGGACCGGCGGGCGACCTGGCCGAACGACGGCCACCGGGGCAAGGTGGTGCGGGTCGGCGAGCGCATCGCCGTGGTGGCGGCCAACGACGACACCGAGCTCACCCTCGCGCCGATCCGGCCGGACTCCCCGAGCGCATGGAGCGGGGGTACTCCGGCACCGGGCACCCCGTACGAGCTGCCCGCCGGGCCGCCGGTGCGGGCCGGCATCGCGATCAACGCGGCCGTCGAGTCGGCCACCATCCGGGGGAACCGGATCTGGGACAACCGCGAGCCGAGCACCCAGAACCACGGACTGTGGGTCACCGAGCAGGGCAGCTGCGTGGACTGCCGGGTCGAGGACAACGACTTCGCCGGCAACGCGGGCTCCGCCGTCCGACTGGACACCCCACCGGTCGGCGGCCGGTGGGAACGCAACCACGGCTGACGACGACCGGCCGGGGCGGCCGGCCCGTCGGCGGCGGCGCGCCCGGTCGCGTCCTGCCGTACGGCGTCGCCCCGCCGCCGGATCGCGGGTGCGGGACGGCTGTGCGCCGACACCGACGACGCCGTGGCCCAACCCGGACGCGACGGGATTCCGGGGGCCGCCGGTGGGCGTGCCGGACGATTCCGGACGGACCCGGAAACCGGCGCGTGCGGCCCCTTTCCGTGCAGTGCGGGAAATGCTTCCCATAATTGCTTTCTGCAATTCCGTGGAAATTGCGCGTCCACCCGGCGCGGCGTGGAGAGAATGTGGCTGAGGACACCAGACAACGGGGGGACGCATCATGGAGTTGAGGCGGCGACTGACGGTGCTGGCCGTGACCATCGCGGCCACGCCGTTGGCCCTCGGCGGGTGCACCGCCGACCGCAAGCCGGGTGCCCGGCCGGCCGAGGGGCAGGCGGCGGCGCCGGAGTTGACCGTGACGCCCACCGACCGCGCCCGCGAGGTGCCGATCACCGCCGAGGTGGGGACCGCGGTCAGGAACGGGAAGGTCACCGCCGTGCGGATCACCGACGACAAGGGTGCGCAGGTCGCGGCGGAGCCCCGGGAGGACGGCTCGGGCTGGGTGCCGAAGGCGCCCCTGAAGCTGCGGCGCACCTACACGGCGGAGGTGACCGCCACGGGCGACTCGGGCACGACGACGACCCGGAAGACCACCTTCACCACGATGCCGAAATCGACGAAGCCGGTAATCACCAGCACGTTGTACTTCGCCGGTGATCGGACGTACGGCACCGCGATGCCGGTGACCGTGGCGTTTGACCCACCCATTCCGAAAGAGGCCAGGGACGACGTGCAGCGCCGATTGTTCGTGAAGACGGATCCGCCGCAGCCGGGTGCCTGGTCGTGGGTGTCCGACGGCAGTCAGGCCTATTACCGGGCTCCCGATTTCTGGCGCCCGGGGACCAGCATCAGCGTCCGGGCCGGGCTGGAGGGCCTGCCGATCGGCAAGGACCGGGTCGGCGACTCCGACCGCACGGCCACGTCGAAGATCGGCCGGCAGGTGGCCCTGGAGATCGACAACGCGACAAAGCAGATGTCCGTGCTGCGCGACGGGAAGGTGGTCCGCAAGCTCCCGGTCAGCATGGGCAAGCCGAGCACGCCGACCTCCAGCGGCAAGATGGTGATCATGGAGAAGCACGAGTTCACGACGTTCGACACCCGGGGCTCGGCCGACCCCTACGTGGTCGACGTCGAGGACGCCCAACGGCTCACCTGGGGCGGCGAGTTCATCCACGCGGCGCCGTGGTCGGTGGGGGACCAGGGCAACACCAACGTCTCGCACGGCTGCACCAACGTCTCCAACGAGGCCGCGGACTGGCTGATGGGCGTCACGCAGGTCGGCGACCTGGTCACCATCAAGGGCACCGAGGTCGAGCTGACCGAGGGCAACGGCTGGACGGCCTGGAACGTCAGCTGGGACGAGTTCGTCAAGGGCAGCGCGCTGCCCGTGCCGGCCGGGCTGCGGCCGTCCCCGTCGGCCGTGCCGCACCCCGGTGCGGTGGCCGGAGGCTCGCCGGCGCCGGCGCCGTCCGTCCGCGGCGGCTGATCCGACCGTACGCACACCCGGGGGACCGGTCCGCCGCCCCGCGGGCCGGTCCCCGGCGTGGCGGTCGCACCGGCGTCTCCCGCCGACCCCGTCAGGCGGGCTGGTCCCCGGCGTGGCGGTCGCACCGGGGCGTTCCCGCCGACCCGTCCGGCGTCGGGGCTCAGCCCAGCGGCACCCGGGCCACCCCGGGGCCCGTGAGGCTGCCCAGCCACAGGTGGTCGCCGTGCTGGCGCACGCCGGTGACCATGTCGTAGGTCCCGCGCGGGCCGTGCAGGGTCCGCAGCACCCGCCCCTCGCCGTCGACGAGGGCCACCAGGCCGTAGCGCAGCGGCTTCGGCTGCACCGCCGCCGGCAGCACCGCCACCAGCTGCCGCAGCCGGGGGTGGGGCAGCAGCCGCTCGACCACCGGCACGCGGGGGCTGGGCAACGCGATCCAGTACGTCCCGTTGCCCACCGGGGTCAGGTTGTCCGGGTACGCCGGCAGGTCGGCCAGCACGGTGACCGCGCCGTCGGCCAGCGCGACCCGCACCAGTCGATGGGCGGCGGTCTCGACCAGCATCAGCGCCGACTCGTCCGGGGTGAGCGCGAGCCCGTTGGGAAAGTAGAACCCGGCGCGGACGACGTCGGTGCGCCCGCTGCGCGGGTCGTACGCCAGCACCCGCCCGTTGGGCCGGTGTTCCAGCAGGTCCCGCTTCCAGTGCGAGAGCGGGAAGCGGTCGGACGAGTCGGTGAAGTAGACCGTGCCGTCGCGGGCGACGGTGGCGTTGTCGGCCAGGTTCGCTCTCGCCCCGGGGCCGCCCAGCTCGCGCACCGCACCGTCGCCGGTCACCCGCAGCAGCCCCCGGTACGCGTCGCAGACCACGAGGCTGCCGTCGAGCGGGTCGACCTCCACGCCCAGCGGCCGGCCCCCGGTGTCGGCGAGCAACCGGGGTCGGGTGCCGGGAGGCGCGTCGACCGGCCACCACCAGAGCCGGCCGTCCTCCGTCCCGCTGACCACCCGGCCGGACGGGTCGACGACCACGTCCTCCGGGCCGGACACCCCGTCGGGCAGCGGCAGCAGCTCCACCGAGTCGAGCCGCCGGTCGGCGGGCGTCCACGGCCCGTCGAGCGGCGGCGGGACCGTGGCGGGCTCGCGGACGGGGCGGATCAGCCGGGGCGCGCGGCGGGGAGCAACCATCGGCTCATTCTCGCCCGCCGATGCGCAGCCCGCAGGCCCTCGTCGCGTCATCCCTGAGGGGGATCCGGGAGTCTCGGGGTATGACCCTGGGCGTACCCGGATCCGGTCCCTCAGCAGGGCGGAATTGTCGGTGGCGGGGGATAGGTTCGTCGCATGGGACAGCGCGACGACCGGCTCCACGTGGACATCACCGTGGCCGACCACGAGGTGGAGGTGCGGGCGACCGGCGAGGTCGACATCGCCACGGTCGCCGCGTTCCGCTCCGCGCTCTGGGCCGCCCCGGCCCGGCCCGTTCTCCGGCTGGATCTCTCCGGCGTCCGCCTGCTCTCCGCGGCCGGGGTGCGGGCGCTGGTCGCGGCGCACCTGCGCGTGCGCGCCCAGGGCGGTGAGCTGGTGCTGGTCCGCCCCGACCCGGTGGTCGAGCGGGTGCTGCGGGCCACCGGCCTGCACCGGGTCATCCCGATCGTGGACCCGTGCGCCGACCGGGAGCTGGTGCCCTGCTGACCTCCGGCGCCCGAGGCCCAGGGGGCACGGTGGCGTGTAGCGCCTCGACCGGGAGCCCGCCCAGCCAGTCCACCGGCCGGTGCGGGCCGGTACCGACGGCGTCGTCCACCGTCCGCACCGGCCCGTAACAGGGGTTCGCCGTCCACTCGAGCGGTGCACCGTCCGTTCGGAGGATCATCCCCCGCCCGGCGGTGCCCGACCGCTCGGTGGGTCATCCTCCGCTCAGCGGACGCCGAGCAGGTCGACGACGAAGACCAGGGTCTCGCCCGGCTTGATGGCGCCGGCGGCACCCCGGTCGCCGTAACCCAGGTGCGGCGGGATGGTCAGGCGGCGCCGGCCGCCGACCCGCATGCCCACGACGCCCCGGTCCCAGCCGGAGATGACGTGACCAGCGCCGAGCTGGAACTCGAACGCCTCACCCCGGTTCCACGAGGAGTCGAACTCGCGACCGTTGGAGTGCGCGACCCCCACGTAGTGGACGCTGGCCAGCTGCCCCGGCTGGGCCTCCGGCCCTTCGCCGACGGTGATGTCCTCGATGACGAGGTCGGCGGGCGGCGCGCCCTCGATCGGACCCACCTCGGGCTTGCCCGAGCGGGCGCCTGCTGCCTGGTTCATTCGGGAGTCTCCTACCGTTTCGGTCCTGATGTCCGTCACCCGAGATCCTGCCCGATGGCGTCCGAACGATGCATGGCGGTCCCGGCGCACGCGTCGCGACCGGCCCTCGGGGCGACGACGTGACGCGGTGGGCACGCCGAAGCGGGCGTCACCGGTGGTGACGCCCGCCGAGGGGGAGGTGCCGAGCCGGGTCACCGCAGCCAGGGGAACCGCCGCACGATCGGGAGCTTCGCCCACGTCGCGCCCAGGCCGAGGGTCGCGCCGGCGTTGACCAGTGCGAGACCGACCAGCAGCGCCGCGTTGATCAGGTGCTCGTCCATGAAGGGGTTGTTCTCGGGAGGCAGGACGACCGTCCACATCATCACGTAGAGCACCGCTCCCGCGACGGCGGCGATCCGCATCCCGATGCCGAGCAGCAGCGCGACGCCGATCGCGGCCAGGCCGGCCATGAAGAGCACGTCCGCCCAGGCGGCCCCGGCGATGCCCTGGTAGAAGTCCGCGAACGGGCCGGCCGCGCCGAAGGTCAGGAAGCCCTTGGTGGGGCTGCCGCCGTCGATCCATGCGTTCTTCGCCTCGGTGGCGAACCCCAGACCGAAGACCTTGTCCAGGAACGCCCAGAGGAAGGTCCACCCGAGGGCGATCCGGATGCCGGCGAAGACGTACCGGGCGGCCCGTTCCCTGGGGGTCTCGCCGACGTGCCGGGTCTCCGCCACCGCAGCGTCGGTCCCGACGGTGGTGCGCTCGATCGTCGCGGCCATTGTCTCCACGTCCCTTCGTGTGCCTGGCACCGCGCTTTCCGGTGGCATCTCCATTGGACGCCCGTTGGCGCCGGGCGGGCAGGGCCGACCGGGCCCCACCGGACCGGGACCTTTGACCCCTCCCGGACCGGTCCGTACGGCCGTGCCGGTCCGGTCCGGCGGCCCTGACCCGGCGGCGCGTCGCGGTCGTAGCGTCGCTGTGGGGAACGACAGGGAGGTCGTGATGAGGACGTGGCAGGTGGGCGACGTGATGACCCGGGAGGTCACGATGGTGGGGGAGGAGACCCCCTACCGGGAGATCGTCGACGCGTTGGTCCGGCGGGGCATCAGCGGGGTGCCCGTGGTGGACGGCTTCCGTCGGGTCCTCGGCGTGGTCTCCGAGTCGGACCTGCTGCACAAGGTCGAGCGGGCCGGCCACCCCGACGAGCGGCGGGTCTTCGAGGGGCGACGACGCCGCACCGCCCGGGAGAAGGCCGAGGCGCTGCTGGCGCGTGACCTGATGACCGCCCCGGCGGTGGCGACCTGGCCGGAGGCGACGATCTCCGCCGCCGCCCGGCAGATGGACCGGGAGTCGGTCAAACGGCTGCCGGTGCTCGACGACCTGGGCCGCCTCGTCGGCATCGTCACGCGCGGTGACCTGCTGCGGGTGCACCTGCGCACCGACGCGGAGATCCGGGAGGACGTGGTGCAGGAGGTGCTGCGCCGGGTGCTCGCGGTGCGGGACGGGCTGGTCACCGTCCGGGTGCGCGGGGGTGAGGTGACGCTCGACGGCCGGTTGGACCGGCGCAGCGCCGTCGAGCTGGCGGGCCGGCTCGCGGGGCAGGTCAGCGGCGTGGTCCGGGTGACCAGCACCCTCGCCTACGACGTCGACGACACCACCCTCGCCGATCTGGACCCGGCGCGGATCGCCCCGGTGGCCTGACGTCCGGGCCCGCCCGGCCCGCCTGACATCCGTGCGGGCCGGGCGCGCCCGGACAGGCCTAAAGCCCGGAAGGGCCTGAAGCCCGGACGGGCCGGACCTGTCGGCGGCGCGAACTGTCCGGCCCGCCGGGGCGTCGAACCGTCCCGTCGACGGCATCGACTTGCCCGGACCGCCGCCAGCCGGTGGGCGGCTCGCCTAGGCTCGGGATCGGGACGCGCTCCGGGCCCGCCGCCGGGCCGCCGAGGGCGCACCCGCGCCGCAGGCCGCCGAGGGCGCACCCGCGCCGCAGGCCGCTGGGGGCGTGTCCGCGCCGCAGGCCGTCGGGGACCGCGCGAGCCGGCCCGGGCCGCGCGTCGGGAGCGGAGCCGCCGTCGGGGATGCGGAGGACGCCGGGTGGACGAGGCGACGTTCGCGGCACCCCTGTGGGCCTGGGCGGCGGTGGGCGCGGTCATCGCCGTCATGCTCGCCGTGGACCTGCTCTCCCACCGCGACAACCACGTCATCGAGCTGCGCGAGGCGCTGCTGTGGAGCGGCGTCTGGATCACCGCGGGGCTCACCTTCGGCCTGGTCGTCTGGCTGTGGCGGGGCAGCGAGCCGGCGGTGGCGTACTTCTCCGGCTACCTGCTGGAGAAGGCGCTCTCCGTCGACAACGTCTTCGTCTTCGCGCTGCTGTTCGGGTACTTCCGGGTGCCGGCCGCGTACCAGCACAAGGTGCTCTTCTGGGGGGTCGTCGGCGCGCTCGCGTTCCGGCTGGCCTTCATCTTCGTCGGCGCCGGGCTGCTGGAGCGGCTGACCTGGGCCGGCGTCGTGCTCGGCGCCTTCCTCATCTGGACGGGGTGGCGGCTCGCGGTACGCGGCGAGCCGGACGTCGACCCCGACCGCAACGTCGTGGTGCGGGCGTTCCGGCGGCTGGTGCCCACGGAGCCGGGCTACCACGGCGGCCGGTTCACCGTCCGGGTCGACGGCCGGCGCAGGGCCACCCTGCTGCTGGTGGCGTTGGTCGCGATCGAGGCCACCGACGTGGTCTTCGCGATCGACTCGGTGGCGGCGATCCTGGCCATCACCACCGACACGTTCCTCGTCTGGACGGCGACCGCGTTCGCCGTGCTCGGCCTGCGCAGCCTCTACTTCTGCCTGGCGGGGCTGCTGCGGCACTTCGGCCACCTGCGGTACGGGCTGGCCTTCCTGCTGGCCTTCGCCGGGGCGAAGCTGATCCTGGCCGAGACGCCGGTCGGGAAGCTGCCGGTCTGGTCGACCCTCGCGGTGGTGGTGCTGACGCTGTCGGTCGCGATCGGGTGGAGCATGGTCGACGCCCGTCGGGAACGGCGCCGGCGCGCGGGCGGGTGACCGGTCGCGGTGGGGCCGCGGCGGTCAGGCCGGGTGCACGACCGGGTCGGCGAGCTGGGCGGAGAGCACGGCGGGCGCTTCGGCGAGCGACGGGCCGTACCAGGTCAGGTGCCTGCCGGAGAGCAGGGCGCAGGGGGTGCCGGGGAACGCCTCCGGCCCGTCGTCGGCGGTGAAGCGGTACGGCTCGTCGGGCAGCACCACCAGCTCCGGCGCGCGGGCGCGCAGCGCGTCGAGGCTCGGCCGGGGATAGCGCTCGACGTCGTCGGCGTACGCGTTGGTGACGCCGAGCCGGCGCAGCACGTCACCGGCGAAGGTGTCGGCGCCCAGCACCACCCACGGTCGCCGCCAGACCGGCACCACCGCCCGGCGGGACGGCCGGGCGGCGGGCAGCCCGGCCCATGCCCTGCGGGCCCCGGCGAGCCACTCGGGTTCGGCCGGGGCGCCCAGGTCGCGGAGCAGGTCCGCCAGCTCGGTCAGCGCCTCGTCGACGGTACGCGGATAGGTCACCCGCACCGGCACGCCGGCGGCGGTCAGCGCGTCGGCGTCCTCCCGGCGGTTCTCCTCGACGTTGAGCAGGACCAGGTCGGGGCGCAGCGCGCGCACCCGGTCCAGGTCCGGGTACTTGCTCCCGCCGACCCGCGCCACGTCCAGCCCGGCCGGGTGGGTGCACCAGTCGGTGGCGCCGACCAGCAGACCCGGCAGGGTCAGGGCGACGGCCTCGGTCAGCGACGGCACCAGCGAAACGACCCGCACCCCGCGTACCTCCCCGGTCCGTGCGCCGACCACCGGCGTACCGGTCGATCATGCCCCGACCCGGGGCGGGGGTGGCGGCCCGGGCGTGCCTTGCGGCGTCTCTACAACGTTGTAATACTCGGCTGGTCCCGTCAGGAGGTTCGATGAGGTCCCACTCCGCCGCGCCCGCGCCGCGCACCGACCAGCCCGTCGCCCCCGTCGAGGACGAGGAGGTTCCCCTGGCGGCGCTCGGCGACCTCTACCGGGACGGCATCACCGCATGCCGGGGCGCCTTCGCCGTGGACTGGGTGGACCGGGTCGGCGAGGACGTCGAGGCCGCCTTCCGGGAGGCCCGCTCCCGCCCCGACGGCGCGGTCGGCCGCGGCCCGCAGCGGTGGTACGTGGAGATCCACCCCGAGCAGCTGCGCGGCTTCGTCGACCTGGTGACCCACCCGTGGGTGGTCTCGGTGTGCCGGGCCGTGCTCGGGCCCGACTACCAGATCGTCGAGCTCGGTTTCGACATCCCGTTTCCCGGCGCGGCCATGCAGCCGTGGCACCGGGACTTCCCGATGCCGGAGGACACCCGCCGGCAGCGGCGACTGACCTCGCTGGCCTTCAACCTGACCACGGTGGACACCGTGGCGGAGATGGGCCCGTTCGAGATCGCCCCGGGCACCCAGTGGGACGACGGACGCGACTTCGACCACCAGATGTTCCCGCCCAGGGAGCGCCACCCCCGCTACGCGCAACGGGCCGTCCGCAAGTATCCGCGGCGCGGCGACATCTCCGCCCGGTCCGCGCTGACCGTCCACCGCGGCACGCCGAACGTCTCCACCCTGTCCCGCCCGGTGCTGGTGCTCGGCGTCGACGCGCCGGGAGCGGGCAACGCCGCGCACCACGACATGGCGGTCACCCGGGGGTACTGGGCGGGCCTGCCCGAGCAGGTGCGCGCCCACCTGCCCTGCCCGGTGGTCGACGCCCTGACGCCGATCCGGCAGAAACACACCATCGAGGGCCTGGTGATGGGCGCGGAGTGACAGTCGGCTCGCGCCGGGCCTAGCCGGCGTCGCGGCGCAGCCACCGCTGCCGGGTCAGCGCGTACTCCACCTCGCCGTGCTCCGCGCCGTCGATCAGCTCCGGCCAGTCCCCGACGTACGTCCGCACGAGCCGTAGCCCGGACTTCTCCATCACCCGACGCGACGCGGCGTTGACGGACATCGTGTTCGCCGTGACCCGCTGCACGCCGAGCGCGGTGAAGCCCTCGTCGATCAGCGCCCGGCAGCCCTCGGTGGCGAGGCCGACGCCCCAGGCGGACCGGCGCAACCGGTAGCCCAGCTCCACCTCGCGGGCGTCGCCGTCGCGGGTCGGGCGGAACTCGAACCAGCCCAGGAAGTCGCCCGAGCCCCGGCTCAGCGCCGCCCACCACCCGAGTCCCGGCGGGCGCCGGTAGTGGGCGAGGATCCGGGGCAGGACCCGCTCCCGGACCGCCTCCGGCGGGGTGGGGCGCCCGCCGGTGAGGTACCGCATCACCTCGGGGTCGCCGTCCAGCTCGACTAGCAGGTCGGCGTCGTCGGCGGTGAACTCGCGCAGCACCAGCCGCTCGGTGCCCAGGAAGACGCTCACCCGCCCATCCCACCGGCGCGGGCGGGCGATCTCAAGCGAATTGCGGGCCGACGGCCCGAGGGGCACCACCGGCGCGCCGGTCATGATCGACCGCCTAGACTCGCCCCGGCCGACGCGTCGGCCTCGGTCGGCGGGACGGACGGATCAGGCGGATGACGAGCACCGGTGGTGGGGGCGGCTCCTGGTTGCGCGCGGTCGCCGGGGACGGTGGGCGCGGCCCGCTGCTCGCCCGGGGCGGCCAGCTCGTGCACGGTCCCCGCCGGCTCGGCGAACTGGTGCAGGGGCGTCCGCCGGGCGTCACCGGCAGCCAGTGGAGCACGGCCAGCCGGGGGGGCTACGACCTCGTCGTCTGCGCCGCCGACACGGGCCGGCCGGTCTTCGCCGTCGAGGTCGGCCCCGTCGCGGCCCCCGGCTCCGCCGCGCAGCGGGCCGAGCGGCTGAAGAACGCGGTCGCCGAGGCGGTCGGCCTGGCGGTGCTGCGAA
This sequence comes from Micromonospora sp. NPDC007220, assembly GCF_040634035.1. NCBI lineage: Bacteria > Bacillati > Actinomycetota > Actinomycetes > Micromonosporales > Micromonosporaceae > Micromonospora > Micromonospora sp. NPDC007220. The sequence goes on from NZ_JBEYEU010000024.1 coordinate 34,208, forward strand.
TCGGGTCCCCGACGCTGCGGGCCGAGGAGCACGGGCGCCGGATCGTGGCGTACGTGATCGACGCGCGCGCGTACGCGGCCCTCGGTGCGGGGGAGCCCGACGACACGGGGGTGCCCCCGATCGGCTTCCGCGACATCCTCGGTCGGCTGCCCGACGGGCGGACCGGGCACGTCAACGACCTCGGCGCCCTGGCCCGGGCCGCCGCCGTCGAGGCGTACGTGTCGCGGCGGCTGGCCGACCCGATCGTGCGGGGGCTGCACGTGCGCTGGACGGGCGGGCCCGCCGAAGGGTGGAGCTGGGTACGGGTGCGCTCCGACGCCTGCCTGGTGGAGCGGGTGACGGTGCACCCGCAGCGCGTCTCCGCCGGGGTGGATCCGGGGCGGCTGGCCGAGGACCTGGCGGCGGTGGCCGTCGGGGAGCGGCTGCGCGCGCTGGACGCCGCCGAGGCGGTCCTGACGCCCTGGGACGAGTTGCTCGCCGAGATCCGGGGGCTGGAGTCCCGGCACGACGAGTTGACGGGCGGCTTCGCGTTCGCCCACCTCTGCGCGGACTGACCCGCCCTTCTCCAATGCGCCACCGGTCGCCGGCCCGGCGCACGTCACCGCTCACCGGCCCGGCACACGTCACCGGTCGACGCCCGGGCCCCGTCCGGATTCCCTGAATCGCGTTGAACCTTCGCGGCGGTCGTCCCGTACTCCTGCGGGAACGGACAGGATCCCCCGACCGCGCCGCGCGGCGCGGAAGACGGTGCGGAAGGGCATCGTCGGTCATCGACGTGCCACCGGTTCGCCCGACGGTCCCCGTCGGGTGCGCCCCTCAATTCCGTCGGTCCGCCGAGGTCTCAGATCAACTACCGGATCGCGAAGGAGAGCAATTCGATGCGCAGGTCCACACGGGCGCGCCGGTCATCCGGTAGCGCGCGGAGCAAGCGACTGCTGGCCGTCGTCGGCACGCTCGCGGTCTTCGGCGGGATCGTCGCCGTGACCCAGATCTCGTCGGCCGAGGACCGGCGGCCGACCAGCACCCGACCGGCCTCCGCCGCCTGCGTGGAGCCCAGCCCGGGCGCGACCGCGCCGAGCGGGCGGGGCACCAGCCGGACCTGGCAGGACGGCCGGTGGGTGCGCAACCACTGGGGGGACGGGCAGCAGTCGGTCGCCGAGTGCGAGCAGACGCGGGGCGGCGGCGCCGACAACGGCGGCTCGGCCGTGGCCTGCCCGGACGTGTCCAGCCGGCTGCCGCGGGTGCCCGACCGCGCCCGCGCCGAGGTCGACCGGAACCTGAACCTGCTGCAGACCCAGATCGCCGAGGCGGACCGGCGGCTGGCCGCCGAGGGCCGGCGGGGCGAGGAGTTCGTCCGCACCTCGATCCTCCAGCCGCTGGCCGGCAAGCGCCGGGCGACGCTGGAGCGGATCACCATCGCGATCGACCGGGTGGGCCCCCGGCCGCAGGGCCTGGCCCGGCTCGCCGAGTGCCAGGTGGCGCCGACGGGTGGCAACAACGGCGGTGGCAACAACGGCGGTGGCAACAACGGTGGCGGCAACAACGGCGGCGGTAACAACGGTGGCGGCAATGGTGGGCCCGGTGCCGGGCTGGGAGTGATCGCGAACGACTGCGAGGACAGCCGGTTGCAGCCGCACGACGGTTTCCAGAACGGCAACCGCTGCGTCAGCACCGCGTTCGGCGAGGTGGGTCCCGCGGCCGACAATCCGTCGCTGCTGATCACCGAGTTCCCCGACCGGGTCGGGGCGAACCAGCCGTTCACCCTCCGGGTCTCCACCCGCAACCTCGTACGGGACCGCTTCCTGGCCGCTGGGCAGGGCGGGTACTACGTGGAGAGCTCGCTGCTCAACGAGCAGGGACTGGTGCGGGGCCACTTCCACACCGCCTGCCGGATGCTGGGCAGCCTCCGGCAGCCGCCGCAGCCGCAGGAGGTGCCGGCGTTCTTCGTCGCCACCGAGGACAGCCGTGGTGGCGCCGAGCCCGACGACGTGACCATCCAGATCCCCGGGCTGCCCGGATCCGGCACCGCCCAGTGCGCGGTCTGGGCCGGCGACGGCTCGCACCGGGTGCCGATGATGGAGCGGGCCAACCAGACGCCCGCCTTCGACGTGGTGCGCATCCAGGTCGGCTGACGACCGCCGCGGGGCCGTCCGGGCGCACCCTGGCGGCCCCGCGGCGGCGCGTTCACGCCAGCGCCGCGGCCTCGCGCGGGGCGGCGGGCGCCGCGGCGGCCCGCAGGGCGGTGATCCGCCGGGCCCGGGGCCGCACCGCCAGGAGGTTGCCGGCGGCCACCAGCAGGGCCAGCCCGAACAGCCCCAGCCAGAGGACGTCGGTGGAGAACCGGGCGGCGACCAGGCCGCCCAGCGTCGGCCCGGCGAAGCTGGCGAAGGCGTGACCGAGCGAGTAGACGCCCTGGTAGCGGCCGCGCTGGGCGGCCGGCGCCAGGTCGGCGGTCAGCGCCGAGTTCGACGGGGTCATCAGCATCTCGCCGAGCGTCCAGACGCCCACCGTCAGCGCGTAGAACCAGACGGCGTCGGCCAGCGCGGTCAGGGCGAAGCCGGCGCCGATCACCACGACGGCCACGGCGACGGTGCGGGACCGGTCGAAGCGGCCGATCAGGCGGGGCACGAAGAGCTGCCCCAGCACGATCATCAGGCCGTTGACCGCGATGACCGGCCCGAAGGCCGACGCCGGCAGCCCATCGGCCTGCAACGCCACCGGCAGCATCGCGCTGCTCTCGATGCAGAGCCAGGCCAACCCGGTGAGGGCCGTGAAGGTCAGGAAGACCCGGTCCCGCAGCACGGTGCCGAGCCCGCCGGAGTCGACGCGGGCGACCTGCGCGACGGTCACCGGGGCGGGGCGCGACTCGGGCACGGTCAGGCCGATCAGCGCGGCGGTGCCGAGCAGTACCGCCGCGTTGATCGCGAACAGCAGCAGCGGCTCGACCCGGACCAGCAGGCCGGCCACGGTCGCGGCGACGGCGAACCCGATGTTGATCGCCCAGTAGTTCAGTGTCAGCGCGCGCAGGCGGTCCCGTTCGCCCACCACGTCGATGACGGTCGCCGTGAAGGCCGGCCGGGCGACGCCCAGGCAGAGCCCGAGCAACAGGGTGAGGGCCGCGATCGCCACGGGGTGCCCGCTCAGGCCCAGCGCCAGCGCCGCCGCCGCGGCGGCCACGTTTCCGGTCAGCATGGCGGGCCGCCGCCCCCACCGGTCCGCGACGATCCCGCCGAGCACGCCACCGGCCGCGCTGCCGGCTCCGTGCAACCCGATCACGATCCCGGCGTACGCGGGACTGAGGCCGCGTACCGACACCAGGTAGACGCCGAGGTAGATGGCGACGAAGCTGCCCAGCCGGTTGATCAGCGTGGCCGACCATAGGTACCAGAAGACGCGGGGCAAGCCCCCGGCCGTCTGGCTCCACCATCGCGTCATCCGCCACCCCCGAGATCCGCGCCGGTAATGCTCGACAAAGCTGTCGCTCATTACACTCGGGAAGTGTGGCGGCCCGGCTGCGCGCCGGGGCGATCGTGGCGATGATCACGCTCGCCGGGCCGGTGAACGGGCCGTTGTCGGCCGATCCGAAGCGACCCGGCGACCCGGCGATGGTCGAAGTGCAATCGTGGCGGGCCGGGAATGGGCCCGCTGGCGGGCGCGGGTCGTGCGAATGGATCGCCGTGGGAAAAGACCGGCGGGGCCGCGCTGATTCCTCAGCGTGACCCCGCACCAGCCCGAGCGTGAGCCCGGCGCCGGTCAGCGGTTCTTGTACGCCTCCACGACCTCGACCGGGATGCGGCCGCGCTCGGAAATCTTGTAGCCGTTCTTGGTGGCCCATTCCCGGATGGCCCGGTTCTGCTCGCGGTCCATTCCCGAGCCGCCCGGCGTGCCTGCCCGCCGGGGCGCCCGCCCGGTGTCGGCGGTTCCGCGACCGATCCGCCGGCCAGCGTTGATGTAAGGGTCGAGGGCCTTGCGCAGCACGCCCGCGTTCTCGTCGGATACGTCGATGGTGTAGGCCACGCCGTCCAGACTGAACTCGACGGTCCGGTCGGCCTTTCCACCGTCGAGGTCGTCGGTCAGGACCGTGATTACTTTTCTCGCCATCGTCAATTACTCCCTGTGTGGGGCGGGGTGTGGTCAAAGTTTGACGTATCCCACGGCTAATCCGCAACAATGCGCGTCGTCCTCATTTCGGCGCGTCGCGTTATCGCGGGAAAACGGCTCGGCGCAAAGCCCGGGGTCAGTCGCCGAGCAGACCGGCGTGACCGGCGAGCGCCGCCGCCTCGGCGCGGGTGGAGACCCGCAACTTCCGCAGCAGCGCGGCGGTCATCCGCTTCACGGTGCGTTCCGAGACGTGCATCCGTTCGGCGATCTCGACGGTGCTGCGGCCCGCCGCTATGGCCTTGAGCATCGCCCGTTCCTCGTCGTCCAGATCGACCGGGGTCGCCCGGCCGGTACGCAGCAACGCACGGAGCAGGTGCCCCGGCAGCACCGCCCAGCCGTCGAGGACGGCCAGTAGCGGGGGCAGCAGTTCCTCCGGCTCGGCGGTCTTGGGCAGGAAGGCCTCGGCGCCGGCGCGCAGCGCCTCCAGGGCGGGAGCCGGGTCCTCCGCGCCCGACATGGCCACCACCCGCACCCGAGGCGTGGTGCGCCGGATCGCCGCCACGGCCCGGATCCCGCCCGGGGGCGGCATGTGCAGGTCGACCAGCGCCAGGTCGGGCAGGCAGCGGCTGACCAGCGAGGCGGCGGCCGACGCGTCGCCGGTGGAGCCCACCACCTCCGCCCGCCCGTCGGTCGTGGCCGGCAGCAGCAGTTCCAGCCCGCGGACGAACAGCGGGTGGTCGTCCACGACGGCCAACCGGACGGCGGGGGGAGCGGGCATGCCTGGTCCGTTCCCGAGCGGGTACCGATCATGCGGCCGAACGAGGGAGGTCGGGCGGATGCGCGGACGGCACGGGGGGCGGGGACCGTTGCGGCTGCTCCCGTGGGCAGGGCCCGAACCCGGTCCGGCCGACCCGGCGGCCCTGGACACCGACCCGGAACTGCTGCTGCGCGTGCTCTGCCACGAGTTCCGCACCCCGGTCAGCGCCCTCACCTCGCTCACCCGGGCGCTCGCCGACGAGAGGCTCCCGCTCACCGGCGACGACCGGCGCGCCATCACGGCACTGGCCCACGAGCAGGCCGTACACCTGCAGGGCCTGCTGCGGGACGCCGCCGCCGGCACCGGGGCCCTCGCGCCGGCGGCGGACCCGGCGGCGCCGTTGGCGCAGGTCCTGCGCGGTGCGGCGGCCCTCGTGCCCCCGCACCGGCGGCTGACCGGGGTGACGCGGCGGGCCGGGGGCTGCCCGGTGCCGCGGCGGCGGACCCGGCAGGTGGTGACCAACCTGGTGGAGAACGCGCTGCGGCACGGTCCGGCCGAGGGCCGCGTCGGCATCCACGCCGCGCTCGGCCGCTCCGGTCTGCGCATCGTCGTCACCGACGAGGGTCGGGTCGACCCGACCCTCGTCGAGGCGCTGCGCCGGCCCGCTCCCGCCGCCGGGGCCTCCGGGCTGGGGCTGTGGATCGTCCGGCGGCTGCTCGCCGCCGACGGCGGACGGCTGCGCCTGCACCGGCTGCGACCGCGCGGGGTGGCCCTCGAGGTGGTGCTGCCCGCGTTCCCCGCGACAGGTTGACCCCGTCGGGCCGCCGGTTGGCCCGATAGGGCCGGCCGTCGCGGGAACCGCCCCGGTGACAGCCCGACCGGCACCGAGGAGGACACGTGTTCAGCCACATGAAGGATCTGCAGTTCGAGGCTAAGCCGGACGGCCCGGACGCCGCGTTCGCCCGCCGGCTCCAGGAGATCCTGGGCGGCAAGTGGGGCGAGATGACCGTCGCCAACCAGTACCTCTACCAGGGCTGGAACTGCCGCCTGCCCGGCAAGTACAAGGACCTCTTCCTCGACGTCGGCACCGAGGAGATGGGCCACGTCGAGATGATCGCCACGATGATCACCCGGCTGCTGGAGAACGCGCCGCTGTCGTTGCAGGAGGCCGCCGCCGACAACCCGATGGTGGGCGCGATCTACGGCGGGTCGAACCCGGCGCACTTCATCCACGGCGGCGGCGGAGCGCTGCCGACCGACAGCAACGGCGTGCCCTGGAACGGCGCCTTCATCACCGCCAGCGGCAACCTGATGGCCGACTTCCAGCTCAACGTCACCGCTGAGGCGCAGGGCCGGCTCCAGGTGGCCCGGCTGTTCAACATGACCGACGACCCCGGGGTCAAGAACATGCTGCGCTTCCTGCTGGCCCGCGACACCATGCACCAGAACATGTGGATGGCGGCCATCGAGCAGCTCAAGGAGGACGGCCTGGAGGAGATGCCGGTGCCCGACGCGTTCCCGGACTCCAAGGAGTTCACCGAGCAGTTCAGCTACACGTACCTGGACTTCTCGCCGGGCACCGACGCGTCGGAGGGGCGCTGGGCGTCCGGGCCGGCGCCCGACGGCAAGGGCGAGTTCCGCTACGACCACAGCCCGCGCGCGCACGCGCCCGAGCCGGTCCTGCCGCCCGGCGACCCGCGGCTCTACGGCACGAACCCGGGCCTCGCCAAGGGCGCCGTCAACAAGGTCAAGAGCAAGCTCACCTGACGCCGTCGCGCCGGGTCGTCCGCGAGCGGCGGACGGCCCGGCGGCGCCGTACCGGAGGAGGTGTGCCGTGACCGAACTCGTGCTCCGCCCGCTCGCGGACGCGTTCATGCAGGTGGGTGTCTACGTCGCCGTCATGGTGGCGCTCTTCGGCTGGCTGCGCTGGCGCCACGGCGACCGGGTCACCGACGGGCTCACCAGCCGGCCCCGGCTCGGTCCGCTGGTCGGCGCGCTGCTGGGCGTCAGCCCCGGCTGCGGCGGGGCGATCATCCTGATGCCGCTCTACGCCCGGGGGAAGGTCTCCTTCGGCACCGTGGTCGCGGCCCTGGCGGCCACCATGGGGGACTCGTCGTGGGTGGTGCTCGCCTGGAACCCCGTGTTCGCCCTCAAGATCCACGCGCTGCTCTTCGCGGTCGGCCTGGTGACCGGGTACGTCGTCGACGCGCTCGGCATCGACCCGGCCCGCGCGGTCAACCACCGGGTCGCCGCCGCGCCCGCGCCGGCCGGCCTGGCCGCCGCGGGCGGGCCGGACCTCGCCGGCGCGCGGCGGCTGCTCGGCGGGCTGCTGCCCCGCGTACCGGCGTCCACGGCGTTCTGGGGGCTGACCACGCCGGCGTTCGCGGTGTCGGTGCCGGTGGTCTTCCAACTGGTCGACCCGGGCGCGCTGACCCGATCCTTCGGGGGCGTCGACCCGTACCTGGCGCTGGGAGTGCTCGGCACGCTCACCGCGGCGCTGATCTTCGCCGGAGGGCGGGGGAAGCTGGCCGACGACAGCCTGGAGACCGCGCAGCCCCGCTCGCTGCGGGAGACGTTGCGGCACAGCGCGCACGAGGCGTCCTTCGTCACCGTCTGGGTGGCCGTGGCGTACCTGGGCTGGCAGGTGGTGACCACCACGACGGGCTTCGACGGCTCCCAGCTCGCCCTCACCGGGCTCGTCGGCGTGCTGGTCGGCGCCGGCATCGGCCTCATCCCCGGGTGCGCGGTGCAGATCGTCTTCACCGGCCTGTACGTCAGCGGCGGCCTGCCGCTGCCCACCCTGGTCGCCAACGCGATCAGCCAGGACGGCGACGCGCTGATCCCGCTCGCCGCGCTGCGCCGGCACTCGGCGGCGCTCGCCACCGTCGTCACCACCGTGCCGGCGGCAGCCGTCGGCGCCGCCCTGCCCGTCCTGCTCTGATCCCGTACGGAGGGGAGGTCCCGATGTCCGTCGCGATCCCGATCGCCCGCACCCGTCGCAAGCTCCTCGTCTTCGCCGTGCTGACCGGCGTCGCCGCGGTGGCCGGCCTGCCGGGCTGGACCGTCGCCGCGCTGGCGCTGACCTGCCTGGCGATCCCGCTCGCCGTGGCGGTCGCCGGGGGCGGCGGCCTGGCGCGCGAGCTGCTGCGCCCGCAGCGCCGTCCCACGGGCGGAGGTGGCCTGGGTCACAGCCCGGAACAAGGGGAACGATTTGTTACTTGAGTTGGACACGCTCAACTCAACGCGATAGCAGGTGTTCGATGGCAACTCTCCCGGTACTTCCCCTGACCGACGCCGTGCTCCTGCCCGGCATGGTCATCCCGGTGACCCTCGACCCGACCACCCAGGCCGCCGTCGACGCGGCCCGCGCCACCGGTGACCACAAGCTGCTCGCCGTGCCCCGCCTCGACGGCGAGTACGGCCCCGTCGGCGCGGTCGCCACCATCGAGAAGGTCGGCCGGCTGCCCAGCGGCGAACCGGCCGCCGTCATCCGCGGCCTGTCCCGCGCCCGGATCGGCTCCGGCGTACCCGGGCCCGGCGCCGCCCTCTGGGTCGAGGCGACCGAACTCGACGAACCCGCCCCCGCCGGCCGCGCCCGCGAACTCGCCCGCGAGTACCGCGCCCTCATGACGTCCGTGCTCCAGCAGCGCGGCGCCTGGCAGGTCATCGACGCCATCGAGCGGATGACCGACCTCTCCGAGCTGGCCGACTCGGCCGGCTACGTCTCCTGGCTCAGCCTCGCCCAGAAGACCGAGCTGCTCGCCGCGCCGGACGTCACCGCCCGGCTGGAACTGCTCGTCGGCTGGGTGAAGGACCACCTGGCCGAGCAGGAGATCGCCGAGCAGATCAGCACCGACGTCCGCGAAGGGCTGGAGAAGTCCCAGCGGGAGTTCCTGCTCCGCCAGCAGCTCTCCGCCATCCGCAAGGAACTCGGCGAGGACGAGCCGGACGGCTCCGCCGACTACCGGGCCCGCGTGGAGACCGCCGACCTGCCCGACAAGGTCCGCGAGGCGGCGCTGCGCGAGGTCGGCAAGCTGGAACGCGCCAGCGACGCCTCCCCGGAGGCCGGCTGGATCCGGACCTGGCTCGACACGGTGCTGGAGATGCCGTGGGGCACCCGTACCGAGGACGACACCGACCTGGCCGCGGCCCGCGCCGTGCTCGACGCCGACCACGCCGGCCTGGCCGACGTGAAGGACCGCGTCCTGGAGTACCTCGCCGTGCGCAACCGGCGGGCCGAGCGCAACCTCGGCGTCGTCGGCGGCCGGGGCTCCGGCGCGGTGCTCGCCCTCGCCGGCCCGCCCGGCGTCGGCAAGACCAGCCTCGGCGAGTCGATCGCCCGCGCGCTCGGCCGCAACTTCGTCCGGGTGTCCCTCGGCGGTGTCCGCGACGAGGCCGAGATCCGCGGCCACCGGCGCACCTACGTCGGCGCGCTGCCCGGCCGCATCGTGCGCGCCCTGCGCGAGGCCGGCTCGATGAACCCGGTCGTGCTCCTCGACGAGGTCGACAAGCTCGCCGCCGGCTACTCCGGCGACCCGGCCGCCGCCCTGCTGGAGGTGCTCGACCCGGCGCAGAACCACACCTTCCGCGACCACTACCTCGAGGTCGACCTCGACCTGTCCGACGTGCTCTTCCTGGCCACCGCCAACGTGGTGGAGGCCATCCCCGGGCCGCTGCTGGACCGGATGGAGCTGGTCACCCTCGACGGCTACACGGAGGAGGAGAAGGTCGCCATCGCCCGCGACCACCTGCTGCCCCGGCAGCGGGAACGGGCCGGGCTCACCGCCGAGGAGGTCGGCGTCGCCGACGACGCCCTCGCCCGGATCGCGGGCGAGTACACCCGCGAGGCCGGCGTACGGCAGCTCGAACGGGCGCTCGCGAAGATCCTGCGCAAGGTCGCGGTGACCCTGGCGACCGACCCGGCGCCGGTCCGCGTCGACACCGACAACCTCGCCACCTACCTCGGGCGGCCGAAGTTCACCCCGGAATCGGCGGAGCGGACGGCGGTGCCCGGCGTGGCCACCGGCCTGGCCGTCACCGGCGCGGGCGGCGACGTGCTCTTCATCGAGGCCACCAGCATGGACGGCGAGCCGGGGCTGACCCTGACCGGCCAGCTCGGCGACGTCATGAAGGAGTCGGCGCACATCGCGCTGTCGTACCTGCGCTCCAACGGGCGCCGGCTCGGACTCGACCCGAACGCCCTCGCCGGGCGGCGGATCCACCTGCACGTGCCGGCGGGCGCGGTGCCCAAGGACGGCCCCAGCGCCGGTATCACCATGGTCACCGCCCTCGCGTCGCTGGCCAGCGGCCGGCCCGTGCGGCCCGAGTTCGGGATGACCGGCGAGGTGACCCTCTCCGGCCGGGTGCTGCCCATCGGCGGGGTGAAGCAGAAGCTGCTCGCCGCCCACCGGGCCGGTCTGACCGAGGTGATCATCCCGGCCCGCAACGAGCCGGACCTCGACGACCTGCCCGCCGAGGTCCGGGAGGCGCTGACCGTGCACACCCTGGCCGACGTCGCCGACGTGCTCGCCCTGGCGCTGCGCCCGGCCGACGCCGACACCCGCCCCGACCCGGCGCTCGCCGCCGCCTGAGGCGTCGAGGAAGGGGCCCCCGCCACGCGGCAGGGGCCCCTTCCTTCGTCCAGGGCGCGGGAAGGGGAAGGCCCCTGCCCACACCGTCCTAGCGGCGGTCGCGGCGGTCGAAGTCCCGGTCGCGGCGCTCGCGCCGGTCGGCCCCGTCGAAGCGGCGCTCGCCGCCGCCGTCGCCGTCACGGTCCCGGCGTACGGTCGCCTTGCGGCCCTTGATGGTGCTGCCACGCAGCCCGGCGATCACCTCGTCGGCGATGCTCTGGGGCACCTCCACCAGCGAGAACCGGTCGGCGATCTCGATCGAGCCGATGTCCCGGCCGCTGACCCCCGTCTCGCCGGTGATCGCGCCCACCAGGTCCTGCGGGCGGACCCCGGCGCGCCGGCCCAGCCCGATGAAGACCTGGGTGGTGCCGCCGGTGCGGGGCCGGGCACCGCCCCGGCGCTCGCCCCGGCCACCGGCCTCCGGCCGCCCCTCACGCGGGCCCCGGACGGGGACCTGGGGGATCTCCTCCTCGTCGTCCGAGCCCGGCGACGTCGCCTCGTGTGCCAGCTTCACCGCCGCGAGGGCCACCTCCACCAGGTCGAACTCGTCGGTCAACGACTCGACGATCGCCCGGTACGGGTCGAGGTCGTCCTCCAGCAGGCTCTCCCGCAGGGCGCCCTGGGTCAGCTCCAACCGCCGGGTGCGCATGTCCGCCACCGTCGGGATCTTGTCGATGGCGATGCGCTGGCCGGTGACCCGCTCGATGGTCTTGAGCATCCGGTGCTCGCGCGGCTCGGCGAGGGTGATCGCCACGCCCTCCCGCCCGGCCCGGCCGACCCGGCCGATGCGGTGCACGTACGACTCGGGGGCCGACGGGACGTCGTAGTTGACCACGTGGGTGAGCTGCTCGACGTCCAGGCCGCGGGCGGCCACGTCGGTGGCCACCAGCAGGTCCGCGGTGCCCGTGCGCAGCCGGCCCATCACCCGGTCGCGCTGCTCCTGGCTCATCCCGCCGTGCAGCGCCTCGGCCCGGTAGCCCCGGCCGTTCATGGTCTCGGTGAGCCGGTCGACCTCCTCGCGGCTGCGGCAGAAGACGATCGCCGCCGTGGGGGACTCGACGTCCAGCACCCGGCCCAGCGCCGCCGGCTTGTGCGCCCGGGCGACGATGTACGCGCTCTGCCGCACCCGGGGCGCCTCGCCGGCCACCGGCTGCTCGCGAGCGATGAGGATGCGTACCGGGTCGGTCAGGTGCTTGCGGGCCAGCCCGTCGATGCGCGCCGGCATCGTCGCCGAGAAGAGCACCGTCTGGCGCTGCTCCGGCGCGTGCTCCAGGATCGCCTCGATGTCCTCGGCGAAGCCCATGTCGAGCATCTCGTCGGCCTCGTCGAGCACCACCGTGGCCAGCGAGCCCAGGTCGAGCGTGCCCCGGGCGATGTGGTCCAGCGCGCGGCCCGGGGTGGCGACCACGACGTCGACCCCGAGGTCCAGGGCGCGCAGCTGCCGGCCGATCGGCTGCCCGCCGTAGATCGGCAGCACCCGCGCGCCCAGGTCCTTGCCGTAGCGGTGGAACGCCTCGGAGACCTGCACCGCGAGCTCGCGGGTGGGCACCAGCACGAGCGCCACCGGGGCGCCGCCGGGCCGGTCGTCGGGCATCCGCTGCAACAGCGGCAGCGCGAAGGCGGCCGTCTTGCCCGTACCCGTCGCGGCCTGGCCCAGCAGGTCCCGACCGGCCAGCAGGGGTGGGATGGCCTCCCGCTGGATCGGAGTGGGCTCCTCGTAGCCCAGGGCGGTCAGCGCGCCCAGCAGCTCGGCGCGTAGTCCGAGGTCCGCGAAGGGGCTCGTGTCGTCGAGGGCGTCGGGGCCGGGCTCGGTGGGCGGGTCGTGCCGTACGGGTGCGGAACTCATGCCGTCAAGCTTTTCATCACCGCCGCGACGCCGTTTCGCCGACCGGCACAACGAGCACCCGCGCGGGTCCGGCGGGCGCCCGTCGCCGTGCTCCGGCGGGCTAGCCTGGCGGCGTGCGTACGGTCGAACTGGTCTGCTCGCCCGACCTGGAGGCCGCCGTGCGCGGCGCCTGGGAGCGGCTGGCCGCGGTGGGGCTGCCCAGCCTGGCCCGCAACGCCCATCCGACGAACCGGCCGCACCTGACCCTCGCCGCGGTCGACGAGTTCCCGCCCGGCGCGCAGCGGCGGCTGGCCGACCTGTTCGACGCGGGGCTGCCGCTGCCCGTGCGGCTGGACCGGATCGCGGTGCTCGACGGCAGCGCCCCGCTGGTGTGGCTGGTGCACCCGTCGCCGGAGCTGACCGCCCTGCACGCGTCGGTCTGGGACGTCCTCGCCGGGGCCCCGGGGCAGCGTCCCTGGCACGCGCCGGGGCACTGGCGTCCGCACCTGAGCCTGGCGCTGCGCTTCCGCGACGCCGATCGCCGGCTGGCCCGCGCGGTGGCGGGCGTCGACCGCCCCGACGGGGCCTTCGTCGCCGGGCGCAGCTACGACGGACAGAGCCGGACGGTCAGCCCGCTCGGCGGCGCCGGCCGCCGCACGTGACCGCCAGGCGTGCCGCCCCGGCCCCGCCGCCGGCCCGCCGCACGTGACCGCCAGGCGTGCCGTGCCGGCCCCGCCGCCGGGCGCCGCACGTGACCGCCGGGGTGCCCCGCCGCCAGGCGCCGGGAACGGGATCGGGCCCCCGCCGTCCGGCGGGGGCCCGATCGTGCGGGGGTCAGCGGTGGAAGCGCAGGTAGTCGAAGTGCGCGGTGACCGCCGGGTCGGCTCCGCCGTGCGCGACCAGCCCGATCCGGGGGGTGGTGTCGGCCGGGAAGGTCCACACCCCGCCCCACGTCCAGTTCCGCCCGTCCCGGCTGGAGCCGGCCCGGAACTCGTGCTCGCCGGTGGCCGGGTCGACCCGGTGCGCCAGCCGCAGCCAGGTGGTGGTCGCCGGGGTGCCGACGATGTTGCCGCCGTAGACCGGCTGGCCGGCGAAGGGCAGCTCGTAGCCGTACTCCACCTGCCTGGTGTTCCAGATCGCGACCTGCGCCAGCCGGGCGAAGCGGTCGTCGTCGACGTAGGCGACCAGCCCGGCCTGCTGGTAGTTGCGGACGGTCTCCTCGCCGAGGTCCAGGGTCACCTTCGTCTCCACGATGTAGTCGCCGCCCGGCGCGTCGCGCAGCAGCACGCCGGCGGTGTTGCCGGTGCCGGTCAGGTCGGCGCCCTGCACCGGCCAGCGCAGCGCCCCGCCGGACACGGTGGCCGCCGGGTCCGGCCGGACCCACCGCCACGCCGGGTCCAGCCCCCCGGTGAACTCGTCGGAGAACGCCGGCAGCAGGCGGCCCGCCCGCGGTTCGGCGACGGCGTGGCGCACCGGCCGGTGCAGCCGGGCGACGCTGACGTTGTCGAACCCGGCGGCCCCGCCGGTCGCGGTGAGCGTGAGCCGCCCGGCCACCGGCCGCGCCAGCCGCAGCGACACCGCCGCCAGCTGGTCGCCGAGCCGGGCCGGGCTCAGCTCGGCCACCAGGTCCCGGCCGCGTACCTCGACGGCGAGGTGGTGCCCGGCCGCGGCGTCGAAGCCGGCGGGCAGCGGCGCGCTCGCGGTGCGCCCGCCGTCGGCGGCGACCAGCCGGCCGGCGGCGGCGTCCACCCGCACCGAGACCCGGTCGCCGAGCGTGAGACCAGCCGTCCCGGCGGCGGGAAGCCGCAGGTCGGCCTCCGCCCGCAGGTCCCCGCCCACGGTCGTACGGCTGGTCAGCGCGCCGCTGCCGGTGAGTCGGCCGTCGGCGACCCGCCAGTCCCCGGAGCCGAGTCGCCAGCCGGCCAGCCCGGCGTCGAAGCGCTCGTCCACCCGGCCGGTGGTGACCGGCGCGGGCCGGGGGCCCTCGGAGGGGCCGGCACCGGCGTTCACCGTCGGCCAGCCGTCGATCCAGTCGAGGCGGTCCAGCAGCATCGGCCGCTCGTTGATGCCGAACGGCTCGTCCAGGTACGGGTCGGCGCGGTCGATCGCGTGGTAGACGATCCAGTCCTGGCCGGAGAGGTCGGTGAGGAAGCCGTTGTGGCCGGTGCCGATCCACCGGTTGCCGTTCTGGGTGAGCACCGGCGTGCCGCCGGCCCGGGAGGCGGTCAGCGCGACGCCGTCGCGGTCGACGAACGGCCCGCGCGGGTCGCGGGACCGGCCGACGTGCACGGAGTAGCCGGTGGCCGGGCCGGCGCAGCAGTTTGCCGTGGAGGCGAACAGGTAGTACCAGCCGTCGTGGCGCACCACGTGGCTGCCCTCGAACTTGTTGTCGACGGCGACCAGGGTGGGTGAGCCGACGGCGCGAAGCCCGTCGGCGGAGAGCTCGGTCACCGAGATGCCGCCGTAGTAGCTGCCGTGGTAGAGGTAGTGCCTGCCGTCGACGTCGGTGAACTGGCTCGGGTCGATGGTCCACAGCCAGCCCCCGCCACCGCCGGGGCGGGGCGCGACCACGGGCTCGTCGGCGAAGGTCCACGGGCCGGTCGGGGTGGGCGCGGTGGCCGCCCCGACGGCGAAGTCACCCCCGTCGGGGGACACGGTCGTGTCGGTGACGGTCACGTACATGACCCAGCGATCGCCGACCCGGCGCACGTCGGGGGCCCAGAAGCCGGCGCCGGGAGCCGCGTACGCCGGGCGTTGGCCGGCGCCGAAGGCGTCCCCGACGTACGTCCAACCGACCAGGTCGGCCGAGCGGGCGATCGGGACCCCGTGGAACGTCCCCTCGCCCTCGCGCAGCGGGTCGGTGGTGCCGTAGGCGTACCAGAAACCGTCCTCACCGCGGACGATCACGGGGTCGGCGAAGGTGTCGGCGAACCCGGCCGAGACGGGGTTGCGGTAGCGGGGCTCGGGTGCGGCGGCGGCCGGCGCGGACGCCGTCGCGGCCAGGACCAGACCGACGACGGCGGCGAGCGCCCCGGCGCGGCGGAGATGTCGCATCAGACCTGCCTCGGGTGCGGGAGTTCGATCAGGATCGGTGCGTGTCCGTTTGTACAACGTTGGATACAACGTTGTAAAGGAGTGGCGAAGCTTCGGTGCCGGCCGCAGGGTGCCCGTGCCAGCATGGTGTCCGTGACCATCCCCGCGCCGGACGGCCGGGCCCTGGCCCGGCTCGCCGCCCTGCTCGCCGACGACACCCGGGCCCGCATCTGCCTGGCTCTGCTCGACGGCCGGGCGTGGACGGCGGGGGAGCTGGCCCGGCTCGCCGGGGTGGCCCCGTCCACCGCCAGCGATCACCTCACCCGGCTCGTCCGGGGCGGGCTGTTGGTCGAGCATCGGCAGGGACGACACCGCTACGTCCAGCTCGCCGGTCCCTCGGCGGCCCAGTTGGTCGAGGATCTGGCTGGCTACGCGCCCGGGCGGTCCGAGCCGGCCCGTTCGCTGCGCGCCGCCCGTGCCGGCGCCGCCCTGGCGTACGCCCGCACCTGCTACGACCACCTGGCCGGGCACCTCGGGGTGCTGCTGCGTGACAGGCTGCTCGCGCGCGGGCTGCTCGACGGCGCCGGCGGGCCGGCGCTCACCTCGGCCGGGCGGGCCTGGTTGGCGGAGCTGGGGGTGCCGGTCGCGCCGCTGCGGGCCGTCCGCCGTCCGCTGGTGCGCGACTGCCTGGACTGGACCGAGCGTCGGCCGCACCTCGCCGGCGCGTTGGGCGCGGCGCTGTACGCCCGCTTCTTCGAGGCGGGCTGGCTGACCCGCGGCGGCGGACGGGAGGTCCGGCTGACCCCGGACGGTGCTCCGGCGCTGGCCGCCGCACTCGGTCTGGCCCCGGCCGACCTCGCGCCGCCCGCGACCGCGCCCGACCGCGGCAGCGGGCGCGCCTGAGGGGGCCGCGCCTGACCGGGTCGCGCCCTCGTCCGACTCCTTTCGGCGCCTTCGGACCTCGTTTCTCGATGCAGTTGGCGATGTCTGGAGACGGCCCTGACCTCATTCCTTGAGACGGACGGCGAGGGAGCCGGTCGCCGCCGTCGTTACCGTTCGTGACGGTCGGGTTGGTCACTTGTTGTAACTGTCGACGTCCCGGCAGCCCGGTGCCCTGTGCGCCCTTTGCTCTGCATTCCTCGACGCACCACCGGGCTGATCTGGGAGATTCGAAGAGGCGAGATGATCGAGGGCGCGAGTCTCGTTGACCGTCAGTAGCTGTTGCGTATGTGGATGCAGAGCAAAGGGGCCGGAGGCATGATGGCCGGCCGCGCTGAATGTCACGCATAGTGACGGCCTGGCTGGCGTCGACCGATAGCGACGATCCGTGCAGTGGTCCGGTGGCCCGTACCGCGCCGGCAGCGCACACGCCGGCAGCCGACGTTTCGGCGGGCGCCGTAGGGTTCCGGCCCTACCGTCGCCGGGAGACGACCGTCGCCGGCCCCACGGGGCCCGACCATGATCGAGGTGGAACCCGGATGAACGCGCGCTGCGCCGCCTTCCACGCCCTGCACCGCGCCGCCCGGCCGCTGCTGCTGCCCAACGCCTGGGACCACGCCAGCGCCGCCGCGTTCGCGGCGCGCGGGTACCCGGCGGTCGGCACCACCAGCCTGGGGGTCGCCGCTGCCGCCGGCGTGCCGGACGCGGCGGCCGCCACCCGGGCGGAGAACCTCCGCCTGGCCCGGGCGCTGCGCCCGCTGCCGGTGCTGGTGACCGTTGACGTGGAGGCGGGGTACGCCGACGACCCGGCGGTCGTCGCCGGGCTGGCGGCGGAGCTGGCCGCGCTCGGCGTGGTGGGGGTGAACGTCGAGGACGGGCGGGCGGACGGCACTCTCGACCCGCCCGAGCTGGCGGCGGCGAAGGTGGCCGCCATCAAGGCCGCGGCGCCCGACCTGTTCGTCAACGCCCGCACCGACCCGTGGTGGCTCGGCACGCCCGATCCCCTGCCGGAGGCCCTGCGCCGGGCCCGCGCCTACCTGGCCGCCGGGGCGGACGGGATCTTCGTGCCCGGGGCGCCGGACGCCGCCACCGTCGCCGCGCTCGTGGCGGGGATCGACGCGCCGCTGAACGTGCTGCACCGGCCGGGCGGGCCCACCCTCGACGAGCTGCGGGCGCTCGGCGTGGCCCGGGTGAGCACGGGCTCGCTGCTGTTCCGGGCCGCGCTGGGCGCCGCGCTGGACGCCCTGGACGCCGTCCGGTCCGGCGCCGCGCCGCGCGCGGAACCGCCCTCGTACGTCGAGGTGCAGCGGTTGAGCGGGGCGTCCCGACCGTGACCCTTCGTGCGCGGCGGTGACCGCCGTGCGTTCCGAAGGAGTAGATAGGAGGATTGTTCGGACTTCTCCCGTCCAGTCTGATTACGGTGTGTGCAGGGCGATGCACAGTGATGCCGTGACGGGAGAGAGGACCCGACCATGCGAGTGCCCAGCCGTAGCCCGGGACAGCAGCCCGGCTCCTCCGTCACACCCGCCGCCCCGGCCCGGCGGCGCGCGTTCTCCACCCCGACGCGGCCCGCCGCAACGCCGGACCTCGACGCCTACCGGGCCGCCGTGGCCGAGCTGTTGGTCGAGGTCGGCGCCCTGGCCGGCGCGTCCTGCACCGCCGCCCGGCAGGTGCTGATCGACGACCGGCTGCGCGAGCCCGCGATCGCCGCCGTGCTCGACGCCACCCCGCAGGGGCTGATCGGCGCCCGCGAGACGCTGCTGCTGGAGATGGCCCGCTACCAGCCCAACGCGCGCAGCTCCGCCGCCGACCTCACCGCGCTGGTCCGGATCTACCTGCTCTCCCGCGTCGACGTGATGTGGTGGCGCGACACCCCGACCTACCTCACCGACGCCCAGGTGGACGCCAGCCCCGACCTGGTCGACCTGGAGTGGCTGCGCCGCCGGGACCTGCTGAACTTCCGCTACACCGAGCAGCCGCGGACGCTGCTCCGCCGCGGGCTGCGGGCGGTGCGGCGCCGGCTGCGGCCCGACGCCACGCCGCGCACCGCCGGACTGCGGTTCCGGCGGGCCCGCCGCGAGATGGTGGCGCTGCTCAACGACATCGCCCGGCAGTTCGCCGCCAGCACCCCGCCCGCCACGCCGCCGCTGTGGGTGACCAGCCTGGTCCGCAGCGCCGAGCACCAGCACCGGCTGCGCCGACTCGGGTACGCGGCCATGTTGCCCAGCGGGCACTGCCTCGGCTGGGCGGTCGACGTCGAGATGGAGTGGTTCGGCCGCTTCGGCGCGCGGGACACCCTGGCCGAGCTGCTGCTGGCACGGCAGCGGGCCGGCGAGGTCAACGTGGTCGACGAGGGGCAGGCGTGGCACCTGTGCCTCGCGCCGGCGGCGCGGCGGCGGCTGCGTCGGGCGTACGAAGCCGAGATGGGGGTCTGAGCCGATGTGTGGCATCGCGTTGAGCCTGGGCCCCGAGGCCGATCCGACGATCTTCCGGCGGATGCTCGCCACCCTCGCCCCGCGCGGCGAGGTCACCGAGACCCGCTACGAGAACGGCCTGCTCACCGGCACCCGTCGGCTGCCGATCGTGGACCGCGAACGCGCCGTGCAGCCGTGGGCCTCCGCCGACGAGCGGTGGCTGCTCTGCTACAACGGCGAGGTCTTCAACCACCCCGAGCTGCGCGCGGAACTGGTCCGGCTGGGACACCGCTTCCGCGGCACCGGCGACACCGAGGTGGTGCTCGCCGCGTTCCTGCGGTGGGGCGAGGGCATGGTGACCCGGCTGCGCGGCGAGTACGCCTTCGCCGTCGTGGAACGGGCCACCGGCCGGGCCTACCTGGTCCGGGACCCGCTCGGCGTCAAGCCGTTGTACTGGGCCCGGACGCCCGGCTGCCTGCACGTCGCCAGCGAGGTCAAGGCGCTGGTCGGGCACCGCGTGCCGATCGTCGAGGTGCCGCCCGGGCACCACGGCTGGGTCGAGCCCGACGGGCCGGTCCGGCTGCGCGCGTACGTCGACCTGCTCACCCTCGGCGACGGGCTGCCGGTGGTGGACGACCCGGACGAGGCCGCCCTGCTCGTCCGTGCTGCCCTCACCGACAGCATCCGGATGCGGGTGGACACCGACCTCACCGTCGGGGTGGTGCTCTCCGGCGGGCTGGACAGCTCGCTGGCCCTGCTGCACGTGCGCGAGATGCACCCCGACTGCGTCGCGGTCACGGTCGGCGTGCCCGACAGCCCCGACGTCGCGTACGCGCGGCGGCTCGCGAAGGACCTGGGGGTGCCGCACGAGGTGGTCGAGCTGCGCCCGCGCGACATCCGGCTGGCCGACATCCGGGAGGCCATCCGGATGTCCGAGCTGACCGAGTACGGCGACATCATCAACGCGGTGGTCACCGTGCCGCTGTTCCGCCGGCTGCGGGAGCTGGGCGTGAAGGTGGTGCTCACCGGCGACGGCTCCGACGAGCTGTTCGGCGGCTACCCCATGTACCACGAGGTCGGCCCCGAGGCGTCCCGCCGGCTCTTCCTGCACAAGATCCGCAACCTCTGCCGTACGGAGTTGCAGCGCGTCGACCGGGCCAGCATGGGGCACGGGGTGGAGGCCCGCGTGCCGTTTCTCGACCTGAGCCTGGTCGAGCTGGCGATGCGGCTGCCGATCGGGCTGAAGATGCGCGACGGGCAGGAGAAGTGGATCGTCCGTCGGGCCTTTGCCGACCTGCTGCCCGACTACGTCCGGCGCCGGCCGAAGAACCCGATGTCGTACTCCTCGGGGCTGCATGAGCGGGCCCGGCTCTACAAGCCGCTCTTCGCTCGGCTGCACCGCTCGTTCGGCTACCACCTGCTCGAACCGGTGCGCCGCGACTTCGACAGCGTGCTGACCCGGTGCGGCAACGACCTGGACCGGGCCATCGCCGACGGCCGGGCCCGGCCCGACTACACCGTCCTGGAGCACGCCCGCGACCTGGTGGGCGCGGCGAAGTGGAACGCCGCCCCGATGGTGCGCCGGCTGGTCGGGCCGCGCCGCACGCGCGGCGACGAGGCGCCGCTGCCCGGTTGACCGCGCGCCACGCACCCCTCGCGTCGTCGGCCGGGGCGCGCCTCGCCAACGGCGACGCCTCCCGCCCGGCGCGGATCAACCCGGGCGCTCGCGGGTAGTGCTCCGGGCATGGCGGGACTGGACGTGATGGTGGTCGGGCAGCTGGCGCGGGACCTCGTGCTGCGGGTGGACGAGGTCCCGGAGGCCGGCGGGACCGCCCCGGTACGGCGGCGGCGCGAGCTGCTCGGCGGCAAGGGGGCCAACCAGGCCGTCGGGCTGGCGCAGCTCGGCGCCGCCGTCGGTCTGCTCGGGGTGGTCGGCGACGACGAGGTGGGGGAGCGGCTGCTGGCGCTGGCGCGGGCCGACGGCATCGACGTCCAGTGGGTACGGCGCCGGCCCGGCACCCCGACCGCGCTCATCGTCGACGTCGTGGACGCCGACGCCGACTGGCGCTACCTCGAGGACGTTGCCAAGGCCACCCTGCTCACCTGCGACGACGTCGCCGGGGCGGCATCCGCGCTGCGGGCCGCACGGGCCGTGCTGGTGCAGCTCCAGCAGCCGGCGCGGGCCGCCCTGGCCGCGGCCCGGATCGCCCGGGAGGCCGGCCGGCTGGTCGTGCTCGACGGCGCGCCGACCGACGCGGCCGACGCCGACGCGCTGCTCGCCCTCGCCGACGTGCTGCGGGCCGACGCGCAGGAGGTGGAGCTGATCACCGGCCACGCGCCGCGCGACGCCGAGGCGGGGCTCGCCGCCGGGCGTGGGCTGCTGCGTCGCGGCCCGTCGCTGCTGGCCGTCGAGGTGGCCGGGAAGGGCAACGCGTTCGTCTGGCCGGACGGCGAGCTGTTCCTGCCGTTGAGCGAGACGCCCACCGTGGACGACACCGGCGCCGGAGACGCGTTCGTCGCCGCGCTGACCCTCGGCGTGCTGCGCGGCGAGCCCCGGGAGCGGGTCGCCCGGCACGCGGTCGCGGCGGCCGGTGCGACCGTCGGCCATCCGGGCGGCCGGCCCGCGCTGACGCCGGAGGCGATCCGCGCGCAGCTCGACCGGATCCCGGCCACGTGACGGGCGGTCACTTCCCACGGTACGCCGGCGGCGGCGGACGGTTTGTCCACGGAGGAGGGTTTTCCGCCTCAGTGGCCCGGGTATCCCGGTGGACCTGACCGAGAGGCGGGTGACTGACATGAAGCGCAACCAGTACCACGTCGTACCGAACGACGGCGGCTGGAAGGTCGAGCAGGGCAACCAGGTCGTCGGCACGTTCGACACCAAGCAGCTCGCCGTCGAGGCGGGGCGCCGGGCGGCGCACGGCAACGAGCCGAGCCAGCTCGTCGTGCACACGTCCGACGGCAAGATCGAGACGGAGTACACCTACCAGGACGACCCGTACCCGCCGGCCGGCTGACCGGCGCGTCCACGACGGACACGGACGGGCCCGACCCCGGTGGGGGGCGGGCCCGTCGGCGCGTTGCGACTACCAGCTCAGGTAGCTGGGCTGGGTCTGCACGTTCAGCTCGCGGTAGCGGACGAGGTTCGCCGTCCAGGTCCGCCAGTCGGTCAGCTTGAGGACGTCGAAGCCCTTGGCCATGTCGTTGGAGTAGATGTAGCCGTTGTAGTAGTACGCCGACCAGGAGCCGCCGCCGACGAGCCGGTCGATCGAGATCGGACCCCGCTCCCAGAACGCGATCTCCTGCGGGTTGGCCGAGTCGGTGAAGTCCCAGACGGAGATGCCGCCCTGGTACCACGCCTGGACCATGATGTCGCGCCCGAGCACCGGGATCAGCGAGCCGTTGTGCGCCACGCAGTTCTCGGTGTCGGCGTTCATCCGGGGGATCTTGTAGTAGCTGCGGAAGACCATCGTCCGGGCGTCGCCGCGACCGGTGATGTCGTAGATGGCGTTGGCGCCCCGCTCCGGTCCGACGGCCTCGTTGCAGGTGGCCGCGCTGCCGCCGCCCAGCTCGTCGGTGAAGACCACCTTGGTGCCGGCGTTGTTGAACGTGGCCGAGTGCCAGAACGCGAAGTTGACGGTGTCCCGGACCCGGTTGATCAGCCGGGGGGCCTCCCGGTTCGAGATGTCCATCAGCACGCCGTCACCCATGCACGCGCCCGCGGCGAGGTTCTTCTCCGGGTACGCCGTGATGTCGTGACAGCCGGTGGTCGCCGAACCGCCGGGCCGGCCCTCGTAGCCGCCGTCGGGGAAGAGGTTCGGGGAGGCCACCACCGCCGCGTCCGTGGGCGACTTCACCGGCACCTTCACGATGGAGATGGAGTCGTGCGGGGGCTGGCAGTCGGGGAACTCCGCCCGCGGGCTGTACGAGGAGACGTACAGGTAGACGGTCTTGCGGTCCTTGCCCGGCACGAGGGTGTGGGTGTGCGACCCGCAGGCCGTCTCCACCGCCTTGACGTAGCGGGGGTTGGCCTTGTCGCTGATGTCGAAGACCTTGATGCCCTCCCAGGACGCCTTCTCCGTCGCCGGCGCGCTGGTGCTGTTGCAGGAGTCGTCGCTGCGGGAGGAGTCGGTGGAGAGGAACAGCAGGTCACCGTGGACGGAGATGTCGTTCTGCGACCCGGGGCAGTACACCTGCGACACCACCGTCGGCACGGTCGGCTGGGAGATGTCGTAGATGACGAAGCCGTTGTAGTTGCCGGCGAAGGCGTAGCGGCCCTGGAAGGCGAGGTCGCTGTTGGTGGCGTCCAGCGGCGCCTGCTTCGGCAGGTTGGCGATCTGCCGGAGGTTGGGGCTGCTGACGATCTCGTCGACGCCCGGGATGGTGTTGGTGGTGTCCGCCGTGCCCGAGGGGGCGGACTGCGCCGCCACGCCGGCACTTCCCGGCGTGGCGGTGGCGACGCTGGCGAGGAGTAGACCGGCCGCGGCCAGGCTCACGGTGGTGAGCCGCCTGGCCCGCAAGGTGCGGAAACTGGTCATCGGCGACGTCCTTCGCAAGGGGATGACGATGGTGGACACCTTACCGTCCAGAGAGTTCCATCGATGTGATGTGAATCACATCGAAGCCCGTTCGTCGATGGATAGCATCGCCATGACCTCTACCGGGGGGAGTGGCCCATGACCAACCGCCGCGCGCGGACCCTCGCCGTCGTCACAGCCGCGTGTCTGCTGACGGTGGCGGTCGTCCTCCTGTCCCGTGCCGCCGACAACCCGACCGCGGTGCCGGCGGGACAGACCGCCGCCCGGACGTCCGCCCCGGCCGGTCCGAGCCGACCCCCGGTGATCGTTCCCGGTCGGCCCGGCGAGACCGCCGCGGTCCGGCCCGCCGAGGAGCTGCGCGACGCCCCCACGGCCCGGCACAACTCGATGGACGTCTGGTTCGTCCGGATGATGATCCCGCACCACGCCCAGGCGCTCGAGATGGCGGAGTTGGCCGGTGACCGCGCCGGCGACCCGGCCCTGCGCGCCCTCGCCGAGCGGATCCGGGCCAGCCAGGGCCCCGAGATCGGCCTGATGCGGGGCTGGTTGCAGGCGCGCGGGCTCTCCACCGAGGTGGCCGGGCACGACCACGAGGGCATGCGGGGCATGCAGACGCCCGAGGCCATCCGGCAGCTCGCGGCGGCGCGGGGCGCCGAGTTCGACCGGCTCTTCGTGCGGATGATGACGGAGCACCACCAGGGCGCGGTCCAGATGGCCACGGACCTGCTCAAGGTCGGCGCCGACCTCACCCTGTCGGAGTTCGCCAACTCCGTCGCCACCGAGCAGACCGTCGAGATCGACCGGATGCGCGAGCTGCTGGCCTGACCCGGGCGGGCGGCCCGGTCCCGGCCTCGGGGCGGAGTGACCCCCTGACCTGCGGCACGTACGCTGGGTGACTGTGAACCGCGCGATCCTCGGCCGCCCCCTGCGCGGCGTCGCCTTCGACGCCTTCGTCTCCGCCACGGTGGCGCTCCTCGGCCTCGCCGGCATGGCGAACCAGCCCGGCGGTGGGAGGGCCACCCTGGTCGGGGCCGCGATGGCGGTGGCGCTGCTGTTCCGCCGGGCCCACCCGTCGGCGGTCGCCGCCGTGGTGGCCGCGCTCGCGATGGTGCAGGTGGTCGCCGGGTGGGGGCCGTTGCCCTTCGACGTCGCGGTGCTGATCGCCCTCTACAGCGTCATCAAGTACGCCGACCGGCTCCGCGACGGTGTCCTCGCCGGGATCGGCGCCGCCGTCGGGGTGGTGCTCGCCGGCCTCCAGACCTCGGGAGCCATCGCCTGGTGGGCGGCGGCGATCTACTACGGGCTGGTCACCGGGGCGGTCTGGCTGGTCGGGCTGAACGTGCGCACCCGCCGGCTCTACGTGCTCACCCTGGAGGAGCGGGCCGCCACCCTGGAGCGGGAACGCGAGGCGGAGGCGCGCGCCGCGGTCGCCGAGGAACGCACCCGCATCGCCCGCGAACTGCACGACGTGGTGGCGCACAGCATGGCGGTGATGATCGTGCAGGCCGACGGGGCGCGGTTCATGCTCGACCGGGACCCGGAGACCGCCCGCCAGGCGGTGAAGGTGGTCGCCGACACCGGCCGGCAGGCGCTGGAGGAGATGCGCCGGCTGGTCGGCGTACTGCGGGAGTCCGACGCGCCGGACGCGCAGGCCGGGCCCGGCGCGGCGGGTGCGCCCGGCGACGCCGGGGCGACCGCCGACCCGGCGCACCGCCGGTTGGCGCTGACGGAGCTGCCCGCCCTGCTCGACCGGTTCCGTGCCGCCGGCCTCCGGGCCCGGCACGCGGTCACCGGGGAGCCGGTGTCGATGCCGCCCGGGCTGGAACTGACCGTCTACCGGGTGGTGCAGGAGGGGCTGACCAACGCCCTGAAGCACGCCGGGGTCGGCGCCGACGTCGAGGTCACCGTCGCGCACGCCGGCGACGCCGTGATGGTCCGGGTGGTCGACGACGGGCGTGGCCGGCCGCCGGTCAGTCCCGCGCCGTCCGGTGGGCACGGCCTGGTGGGCATGCGCGAGCGGGTCGGCGTGTACGACGGCAGCCTCACCGCGGGCCCGCGGCTCGCCGGGGGCTGGCAGGTCGAGGCGCGGCTGCCGCTACCGTCGACGTCCCCGACGACGGAGGTGACGGCGGCATGACGGTCCGCGTGGTGATCGTGGACGACCAGGCGCTGGTCCGCGCCGGCTTCCGGATGGTGCTGGGCTCCCAGCCGGACCTGGAGATCGTCGGCGAGGCGATCGACGGGGCCGACGCCCTGCGGCTGCTGGCCCGCGTCGAGGCCGACGTCGTGGTGATGGACGTCCGGATGCCGACCATGGACGGGGTGGAGGCGACCCGCCGGATCTGCCGGGACCGTCCCGCCGGACCGCCCCGGGTGCTGGTGCTCACCACCTTCGACACCGAGGCCGACGCCTTCGCCGCGCTCCAGGCGGGCGCCAGCGGCTTCCTGCTCAAGAACGTCCCACCCGAGGAGCTGCTGGCCGCCATCCGGGTGGTCGCCCGGGGCGACTCGGTGGTCGCCCCGCCCATCACCCGGCGGCTGCTCGACCGGTTCGCCGGCCGGCTCGGCCCCGGGCCCGCCGAGGACCCCCGGATCGGCCAGCTCACCGAACGCGAGCGGGAGATCCTCCTGCTGGTGGCGCAGGGCCTCTCCAACGCGGAGATCGCCGCCCGGGTGCACGTCGCCGAGGCCACCGTGAAGACGCACGTCGGGCGGATCCTCGCCAAGCTCCAGCTCCGCGACCGGGTGCAGGCCGTGGTGCTGGCGTACGAGACGGGGCTGGTCACCCCCGGCGGCTGAGCCGGTCTACGACCCAGGTCGTACGGGCCCACCCCGTCAGGGGCTCCCGAGGTCGCAGCGGGATCACCACGCGCGGGTGGACGCGGCCGGACCGGCGGCGCCCATAGCGTCGGAGACGTCCCAGCCACGATCTCCACGGGGAGCTCCACGTGTCCGTCGCACCTCCCGCGCACGCCACCGCCGGCGTGGCGGTCACCGCCCGCGGCCTGTCCAAGCGGTACGGCGCCGGCCAGGCCGCCGTCGTCGCCCTCGACGGGGTCGACGTCGACTTCGCCGCCGGCCGGTTCACCGCCATCATGGGCCCCTCCGGCTCCGGCAAGTCCACCCTCATGCACTGCCTCGCCGGCCTGGACCGGCCCACCTCCGGCAGCGTGCGCATCGGCGACGCCGACCTCGCCGGCCTCGACGACAAGCGGCTCACCCTGCTGCGCCGCGACCGGGTCGGCTTCGTGTTCCAGAAGTTCAACCTGCTGCCGGCGCTGACCGCCGAGGAGAACATCGTGCTGCCCCTGGCGATCGCCGGCCGGCGGCCGGAGCGGGCCTGGCTGCGCCAGGTCGTCGTGGCGGTGGGTCTCGCCGACCGGCTGCGCCACCGTCCCGCCGAGCTCTCCGGCGGCCAGCAGCAGCGGGTGGCGGTCGCCCGCGCCCTGATCACCAAGCCGTGGGTGATCTTCGCCGACGAGCCGACCGGCAACCTGGACTCCCGCTCCGGCGCCGAGGTGCTGCGCCTGCTCCGCGAGGCCGTCGACACTCTCGGCCAGACGGTGATCATGGTGACCCACGACCCGTCGGCCGCCGGGCACGCCGACCGGGTGGTCTTCCTCGCCGACGGCCGGCCGGTACGCGACCTCACCGCGCCGACCGCCGAGCGCGTGCTCGACGCGCTCGCCGGCCTCGACGCGGCACGCGTACCGGCCGCCGGCCGCGAGGCGGTGACCCGGTGATCAGGACGACCCTGCGCCAGCTCCGCGCCGAGGCACTGCGCCTGATGCTCTCCTCGCTGGCCATCGTGCTCGGCGTCGCGTTCATCGCCGGCACGCTGATCTTCGTCGACGGGATGCGCACCGGCGCGTACGAGCGGGCCGGCGCGTTCGACCGGCACACCGACCTCGCCGTCCACTCCACCACCGACGACCCGTTGCCGGCCACGCTGGTCGAGAAGGTGCGTTCCCTCGACGGGGTCGCCGCCGCCGAGGGGGAGCTGCTCGGCTCCGGCGGCATCGTCGGCGCCGACGGCCGCCCCGTGCTCGGCTACGCCGTCCTCGCCGCCATCCCCGTCGACGAGGCGCTGCGCTCGTACGACGTGGTGGCCGGCCGGCTGCCCGACCGCCCCGGCGAGGTGGTGCTGGACGCGCCCACCGCGGCGGAGGAGGGCTTCGCCCTCGGCGCGCCCGTACGCGTCGGCGGCAGCGGGGGAGCGGCCCGCCCGTACACGCTGGTCGGCACGGTCGACGTGGCCGGCACCGCCCGCGACGTCGGCGGTCCGTTCATCGGCCTGGTCGGCGCGGACGCCCTCGCGGTGACCGGCCAACGCGGCTACGACCGGATCATGGTGGCCGCCCGGCCGGGCCCGGCCGACGAGGCGCTCGTCGAGCGGACCGCCGAGGCCGTCGGCGCCGGCGCGACCGTCAAGACCCGGCAGCGGATCCTCGACGACGCCGTGACCGACGCGGTCCGCGACCTCCAGCAGTTCAACATGGCGCTGCTGACCTTCGCCGGGGTCGCCGTCGTGGTCGCCGGCTTCGTCATCGCCAACACCTTCGCGATCGTGCTGGCGCAGCGGATCCGGCGGACCGCGCTGCTGCGGCTGGTCGGCGCGACCCGGGGCCAGCTGTTCCGCGCCGCGCTGCTGGAGGCCGCGCTGCTCGGGCTGGTCGCCTCCGCGGTCGGCGTGCTGATCGGCGTGGCCCTGGCCGGCGGCATGAACCAGGTGATGGCGCGCCTCGACGCGCCGGCCCCCGGCGGGCTCACCGTCACCGGATCGACCGTGCTGGTCAGCCTGCTCCTCGGCACGGCGATCACGATGGGCGCCGCCCTGCTGCCCGCGTGGCGGGGCACCCGGATCGCCCCGGTCGCCGCGCTCACCGACGCGGCGGTCCAACCCGCCCGGGGCGCCGGCCGGCTCCGGCTGACCGTCGGGGCGCTGGTCTTCGCCGCCGGGATCGCCGCGCTGGTCGGCGCCGCGTACGCCGTCCAGGTGGTGCTCGTGGCCGCCGGTGGCGTGCTCACCTTCTTCGGCATCGTGCTCTTCGGCCCGGTGCTCGTGCCGGCGCTGGTCCGGGTGCTGGGGTGGCCGGCCCGCCGGCTGTTCGGCGCCACCGCCGGCCTGGCCGTGGCGAACGCCGTACGCAATCCACGCCGGATCGCCGCGACCGCCACGGCCCTGGTGATCGGGATCGGTCTGGTGTCGGCCTTCGTGGTCGGCGCCCGCAGCACCAAGGACGGCATCGAGCGCAGCGTGGACGCCGAGATCGGGGTCGACTGGCTGGTCACCGGGATCGGCGGGAGTTTGCCGGCGCCGCTGGTGGCCGAGCTGCGCGCCCGGCCCGAGCTGGCGGTGGTGCACGAGCAGCGCGGCGCCGTCGCTGCCGGCGTGCAGATCCAGGCCGCGCACCCCGCCCTGGTGGCCCGGACGCTGACGGGCGTCGTGGCGGGGGACGTCGACCGGCTGGGCCCCGGATGGGTGCTGGTGCACCGGGAGCTGGCCGAGGCCCGGGGCTGGACGACCGGCTCCACCGTCACCGTGCGCGGCCGGTCGTTACGGGTGGCCGCGGTCGTCACCGCCGACGGACCGGCACTCGCCGGCAGCCCCGTCCCCGACGGCCACGTGATCGACGTGGTGGACGCCGACTTCGCCGCCATCTTCCCCGACGAGCGGGGCTTCCTGGCCGAGATCGACCCCGCCGACGGGGTCTCCGCCGACCGGGCCCGGGCCGCCGTCGAGGCGGTGGTCGCCCGCTATCCGACGGCCAACCTGATGGACCAGGGCGCGTACAAGAAGATGCTCACCGCCACGGTCGACATGCTGCTCGCCCTCGTCACCGCGCTGCTGGGCCTGGCCGTGGTGATCGCGCTGGTCGGGGTCGCCAACACGCTGAGCCTGTCGGTGGTGGAACGGACCCGGGAGAACGCCGTGCTGCGGGCGGTCGGCCTGACCCGCGGGCGGATGCGCGCCATGCTGGCCGTCGAGGCGGTGCTGATGGCGCTGGTCGGCGCGCTGCTCGGGGTCGGCCTGGGCACCGGCGTCAGCGCCGCCGCGATGGCCCTGCTGGCCCGGATCAGCGGCGACTTCGCCGTGGTGCTGCCGGTGGGGCAGCTGGGTCTGATCCTCGGGGTCGCGGTGGTGGCCGCCCTGGTCGCCTCGGTGCTGCCGGCGCGCCGGACGCTGTCCCGGCCGGTGGTCGAGGCGCTCGGCGACCAGTGACAGCCGCCGGCCGGTCCCGTCGCCCGTCCGGGTGACGGGACCGGCCAGCGGTGCCGGGTCTACAGGCGTTCCACCACCGGGCCGGCACACCGGTTGCGGGTGTCGAAGACGTACCGGGCGTGCCGGGTCACCAGGTCGTAGTCGAAGTCGTCGTGGTCGGTGACCACCACCACCGCGTCCGCCGCCCGGACCTCCCGCTCGGTCAGCTCCACCACGAGCACACCGCCCGGGATCTGGTGCGGCTCCGCGTACGGCTCCACCGCCCGGACGTCCGCGCCGAGGGCCTGCAGGCGCTGGGCCACGTCGACGGCGGGGGAGTCCCGCATGTCACCGGTGTTCTTCTTGTACGCCAGCCCGAGCAGCAGCAGCCGGGCCCCGCTGACGGCACGACCGGCCCGGTTCAGCCCGTTCATGACCCGTCGGGCCACGTGCTCGGGCATCTCGTGGTTGACGTCGTTGGCCAGCTCGATGAACCGGAACTGCCGCCCGAGGCGCCGCTTGACCTGCCAGGACAGGTAGCACGGGTCGATCGGCAGGCAGTGCCCGCCGACCCCCGGGCCGGGCCGGAACGGCATGAAGCCGAACGGCTTGCTCTCCGCCGCCTCGATCGCCTGCCAGACGTCGATGTCGAGGTGGTGGGAGAGCATCGTCAGCTCGTTGATCAGGGCGATGTTCACCTGGCGGAACGTGTTCTCGATCAGCTTGGTCAGCTCCGCCACCCGGGTGGAGTCCACCGGCACGGTCCGTTCCACGAGCCGGCGGTAGAACCCGTCCACCCGGGCGAGCGCGACCGCGTCCATCCCGGAGACCACCTTCGGGGTGTTCTCCAGGCGCCAGGTCGGGTTGCCCGGGTCGATCCGCTCGGGGCTGTAGCCCAGGTGGAAGTCGCCCGGGCTGAGCAGCCCGCTGGCCGACTCCAGCAGCGGGCGCAGCAGCTCCTCCGTGGTGCCGGGATAGGTGGTGGACTCCAGGATCACCGTGCAGCCCGGCCGCACGTACGGGCCGATGCCGACGCCGGCCTGCTCCACGAAGCTGAGGTCGGGCGTGCCGTCGCGCAGCGGCGTGGGCACCGTGATCACGCAGATGTCGAAGCCCTCCGCGTCGGTGTACGCCGTGCTCGGCCGGTACCGGCCGCTGCCCAGCGCGCTGCCCAGCCGGTCGGCGGGGATGTCCTCGACGAACGACTCGCCCGACGCGAGCCGCTTGACCCGGTCGGAGTCGACGTCGAGGCCGACCACGTCCAGGCCGGCCTCGACGGCTCGCATGGCCAGCGGCAGGCCGACGTATCCCTGGCCGATGACGACCAACTTCTCAACGCTCACCCGGGCTCCTGAGGCAGAGGGCGGAAAGTGCCTGCTGGGGAGCCTAGAGTGATTTCTGTGCCCGTACGTCCGGTTTGGGGTTATCGGTGCCAGTGGGACCGGCGTGGCGTCACCACGGGATCACGCGGCCGGGCGCCGGCGCTCAGACCGCAGGCGGATTGGCCGGCTCGACCGGGGTGGTCTGGGTCGGGGTCGGCTCCGTCGGCGGCGTGGTCTGCGTCGGGGCGGTGCTGGTGCTGGGCGTGGCCACCGGCGGATCGTCGGTCTTGGTGGGATCCGGCGACTCCGGAGCCGCCGACCCGCTCGGCTGGGGCGAGACCGGCGGCGCGGTGGCCGACGGCGAGGGGCTGGCGGTGGAGCCGGTGGGCCGGAACGGCCGCCCGGGGTCGACGGGGGCGTCCTCCTGCTTCACCGGCGCCTCGGCGCCGCCGCTCGGCTCCGCGGCCGGAGTGGTCGCCTGCGGGACCTTGACCGCCGGCGCGTCGGCCTCGCGCGACGCGCCGAGCGCCGCGCCGAGGCCGGCCAGCGCCACCAGCACCGCCGTGGCCGCGCCGACCAGGGTGCCGCGTCGCCTCCGGCGGGCCACGGTCGCGGCGACCGGCACGTCGGTGCGGGTGCCCGGGTCGACGCCGCCCGCCGCCGCGGCGGCGGGCACCATGGCGGTCGGCGCGGAGGGGTCGGACACGGCGGCGCGGGCGGCCTCGGCCATCGCCGCCGCGCTGCTGAACCGGTCGGCCGGATCCTTGGCCAGGGCGCGGGAGACCAGCGCGCGGACCGCCTCCGGAACGTCGTGCGGCAACTCCGGCGGCTCGTCGTCGAGGTGGCGCACGGCGACCTGCAGCGGGTTGTCGCCGGTGAACGGCGGGCTGCCGCTCAGGCAGCAGTAGGTCACCGCGCCGAGGGCGTAGATGTCGGTCGCGCCGGACACCGGCCGGCCGGCGGCCTGCTCCGGCGCCATGTAGAGCGCGGTGCCCGGCACGGCGTTCGTGCTGGTGATGCTGGTGATGTTGGTCGACCGGGCGACGCCGAAGTCGACCAGCACGACACTGCCGTCCTCCTGCACCAGCAGGTTGCTCGGCTTGACGTCGCGGTGCACGATCCCGCCGAGGTGCGCGGCGTGCAGCGCCTGCGCGACCTGCGCGACGATCGCCATCGTCTCGGCCACGTCGAGACGCCCGACGGCCTCGATGCGCTTGGACAGCGGCTGGCCGGTCACGAACTCCATGACCAGGTAGTCGGCCCGCCCGCCGTCGGGCAGGTCGTCCTCGCCGCTGTCGAAGACCTGGACGATGCCCGGGTGGCGCAGGGCGGCCATGATCCGGGCCTCGGCACGGAAGCGGGCGATGAAGTCGGGGTCGGAGACCAGCGCCGGCAGCAGGACCTTGACCGCGACCTGTCGGCCGAGGACGAGGTCCTTGCCCCGCCAGACGTCGCCCATGCCGCCCGTGGCGACACGCTCGTCCAGGCGGTAGCGACCGCTGAGTACGACCTCCGATGACAACACAGCATTACCGTACCCAGGCTGGCGGGGATCGGCGCGCCGCGTGCCGTCGGGTCGGCCCGCGCCGACCGCGCGGTGGGGGCGGCGGGACCGTACCCGCCTCGGATAGGCTGTGAGCGTCCGTGGACCGTGTGTGACGACATTCCCCCCATGCCCGTCGTGGGCTGGTCGAATGCGCCGCCGCCCGCGCCCGTCGGCAGGGTGCAGCGTCCCGGGCCGCCGCGCCGTTACGGCGACCGACCGGCCGAACGGCTAGATAATTCTCACTCTTCTGCCCACCGGAGCGGGCTTGCCCGATCGACCCGGCGCTCCTAGCGTTAGCCCGACTCGGGCCCGCCCCACGGCGTCGCCGCGGCACCTGCGCCACCGGCCGTGCCGCCACGGCAGGAGTCCAGACGTACCGTCCGGGCGACGCGGTCCCGGGCGTGATCAGGTCAGCGGGGGGCTGAGGGTGCGGGATCAGGTCCGTCTGCCGGACCGTGCTTGCCTCGCGCACGCCCACGTGGGCGTGCGCCGCCTGTGCGTGTCCACGGCACGGAAGCGGCGACCACATGGCCGGTGAGCTGAACGAGGCCGTCGTGGCGGCGCAGGCCGGCGACGAGGACGCCTTCCGCTTCCTCTACCGCAGCCTCCAGCCCGGCCTGCTTCGATACCTGACCGCCCTGGTCGGCGCGGACGCCGAGGACGTCGCCTCGGAGACCTGGTTGCAGGTCTCCCGCGACCTGCCCAGCTTCACCGGCGGCGAGTTCCGGGCCTGGACCGTCACCATCGCCCGCAACCGGGCCATGGACCACCTGCGCCGGCAACGCCGTCGTCCCTCGCTGCCCGTGCCGGTGCAGGCGCTCGCCGAACTGGCCGGCGACGCCGACACGGCCGAACGGGCCGGCGAGACGATCGGCACCGAGGCGGCGCTCGCGCTGATCGCCACCCTGCCGCCCCGCGAGGCCGAGGCCGTCCTGCTGCGCGCCGTCGTCGGGCTGGACGCCGAGACCGCCGGGCGGGTACTCGGTCGCCGGGCCGGTGCCGTGCGTACCGCCGCCCACCGGGGGCTGCGCCGGCTCGCCGTCCTGATGGAACGCTACGACCCGAGCCGGTCGCCGGCCGCCCCCGAGGCCGCCGCGGCGCCCCGACCGCGTACCGGCCGGCGGCAGACGTCGCACGCCGAACCGGCGGACGGTTGACGTGAGGGGATCCAGGATGTTCTTTCGCCGGACCGAGCGGCCCGCCGACCCCGGCGCGTCCGACCGGCTCCTCGACGCCGCCCGCGCGGATGCCTCCCGTACGCCGGACGCCGAGCCGCTCGCCCGGCTGCTCTCCGCCGCCGCCGCCCCCGCCCGCCCCGGCGAACTGGCCGGGGAGGAGGACGCCCTGGCGGCCTTCCGGGCGGCGCGTGCGGCCGGCCCCGCCGCCGGAACCGTCCCGTCGCCACGCCGGCGCCGGTTCACCGCCGGCGCCATGGCCTGGGGCGCGGGGATCGCGGTCACCGCGACCGCGGGCGCCGCCTTCGCCGCCGTCACGCTGGAGCGGGCCGACGACCCGGCCCCCCCGCCCCGCCCCACCACCCCGGCGCCGGCGACCACGGGCCCGCATCGGGACGGATCGACCGGAGACACCGGTGGCCGTCCCACCGGGACCCCGCCCCACCCCTCCGCCACCCCGACCTCGGGCGCACCCGCCCCCGGCAGCACCGCCGGCGACGCGCCGGGATCGCCCCAGCAGCACACCGGACAACTGCACGGACTCTGCCGTGCGTACCTGGCCAAGAAGCCGGCGCAGCGGGAGAAGGCCCTGGACACCCCCTCGTTCGCGCGCCTGGTGGCCGCGGCGGGCGGCCGGGAGCAGGTCGAAGGCTTCTGCGGGGAACTGCTGCCCGAGGTGGCGGCGAAGGAGTCGCCGGACAAGCCGCCGAAGAAGGGGTCGAGCCCGACCCCGTCTCCCACCGCGACCGACTGACGCCCCTCGCGGTCGGTCCCGGCCGCTGATTCTCCCGGCCCGTCGCGACGGGTCGGGACCGCCGTTTCCGCTGCACGTTCCGGCCGGCCGCGCGGAATTCGTCTGCTAGACAGGAGTGGGTGGGGCCACCGACGCCCGCGCCGATGACGGTGGGTGGCGTTACGGTGACACCGAACGGAAGTCGGCCGGGAAGGGGGCCATGCCGTGGTGACATCGCCGGAGCTCGACCGGACCACCGTCCTGCGGGAGTCCGCCGCCGCCGAGGGCCACCTCGCGCGCATCTGCTTCAAGACCGGCCCACCGACCCACACCGGCGTCGAACTCGAATGGACCGTGCACGACGCCGCCGACCCCGCCCGCCCGGTCGACGGCGGGCGGCTCCGGGCGGCCCTGGGGCGACACAGCCCCCGCACCCTCGACCGCGCGAGCCCCGCCGAGCCGCTCCCGCACGGTGGCACCGTGACCGTGGAGCCCGGCGGGCAGTTGGAGATCTCCACCGCGCCACGCACCTCGCTCGCCACCCTCATCCACGCCACCGACGGCGACATCGCCGTGCTGACCGGCCTGCTCGACGCCGCCGGGCTGGTCCTCGGGCGCAGCGGCATAGACCCGCACCGGCCGCCCCGCCCGGTGGTCGAGGGCCCCCGCTACCGCGCCATGCGCCACGTCTTCGACCGGCGCGGCCCGGCCGGCCGGACGATGATGTACAGCACCGCCGGTCTCCAGGTCTGCCTGGACGCCGGGGAGCCGGCACACCTGCCGGAGCGCTGGGCGGCGGTGCACGCGCTCGGGCCGCCCCTGCTGGCCGCGTTCGCCACGGCCGACCGGCACGCCGGGCACAGCACCGGCTGGGCGTCCGCCCGGATGGCCGCCTGGTACGGCATCGACCCGGCCCGCACCCGTCCCGTGTGGACGCCGGAGGCCGACGCCGACCCGGTCACGGCCTGGACCAGTTACGTCCTCGCCGCGCCACTGCTCTGCGTACGCGGCGACGGCCCGGACTGGACGCCGCCGCCGGGGATCACGTTCGCCGACTGGGTCGACGGGGCGCTGCCCCGACCGCCCACCACCGACGACCTCGACTACCACGTGAGCACCCTCTTCCCGCCGGTGCGGCCCCGGGGCTACCTGGAATTGCGCTACCTCGACACGCAGCCCGGCCGGGGCTGGGTGCTCCCGCTCGCGGTGCTGGCCGTCCTGCTCGCCGACCCGGGCACGGTCCGCGCGGCCCGCGCCGTCGCCGGGCCGGTGGCGCACCGGTGGCACGCCGCCGCCCGCCACGGCCTGCGCGACCCGGCGCTGGCCGCCGCGGCGGCGGACCTGTTCGACCTGGCCCTCGCGGCCCTGCCCCGGCTCGACCTGCCGGCGGCCCTGCACGACGACATCGACCGAGGCGTACGGCGGCGACGCGACGCCGCGGGGAGGAGTCACCGGTGACCGGAACGACCACGCGCCCAACGGGCCCGGAGCAGTTGCGCAGCCGGATCGCGGCGGAACTCGACCGCACCCGCGCCCGCACCGCCCTGCTGACCGAGGCGGTCGACGAGGCCGACCTGACGCGGCAGCACTCGCCGCTGATGTCCCCGCTGGTCTGGGACCTCGCCCACGTGGGCAACCAGGAGGAACTCTGGCTGGTCCGGGACGTGGGCGGGCGCGAACCCGTCCGGCGGGACATCGACGAGCTGTACGACGCGTTCAAGCAGCCCCGCCGGGACCGCCCGGCGCTGCCGCTGCTGCCCCCGCAGGAGGCCCGCGCCTACCTGCACACCGTCCGGGACAAGGTGCTCGACCTGCTGGACCGGGTCGCGTTCACCGAGCGGCCGCTGGTCGCCGACGGCTTCGCCTTCGGCATGATCGTGCAGCACGAACAGCAGCACGACGAGACGATGCTCGCCACCCACCAGTTGCGCGCCGGCCCGGCGGTGCTGCACGCCCCGCCGCCGCCGGAACCGACGGTCCGGGTCGACGCCGAGGTGCTGGTGCCGGCCGGCGAGTTCACCATGGGCACCGACACCGACCCGTGGGCGCTGGACAACGAGCGACCCGCCCACCGGGTCCACCTGCCGGCGTACGTCATCGACGCCGCGCCGGTGACCAACGGGCGCTACCGCGAGTTCATCGCCGACGGCGGCTACGACGACCCGCGCTGGTGGAGCCCGGCCGGCTGGCGGCACCGCCGGGAGGCGGAGCTGGTCGCGCCGATGCACTGGCGACGCGACGGCGACGGCTGGGCCTACCGGCGGTTCGGGCGGTGGGCGCCGGTCCGCGACGACGAGCCGGTGGTGCACGTCTGCTACCACGAGGCGCGGGCGTACGCGGCCTGGGCCGGCAAGCGGCTGCCGACCGAGGCGGAGTGGGAGAAGGCGGCCCGCTGGGACCCCGCCTCCGGCCGCTCCCGCCGCTACCCGTGGGGCGACGACGACCCCACCGCCGAGCACGCCAACCTGGGCCAGCGGCACCTGTGGCCCGCGCCGGTGGGCGCCTACCCGGCCGGCGCCTCGCCGCTGGGCGTGCACCAGCTCATCGGCGACGTGTGGGAGTGGACCTCCACGCCGTTCCGGGGGCACCCGGGCTTCACCGCGTTCCCCTACCGCGAATACTCGGAGGTCTTCTTCGGCGACGACCACCGGGTGCTGCGCGGCGGGTCGTTCGGCACCGACCGGGCCGCCTGCCGGGGCACCTTCCGCAACTGGGACTTCCCGATCCGGCGGCAGATCTTCAGTGGTTTCCGCTGCGCGCGGGACGCCCGGCCGGAGGAGTCGCAGCCGTGACGACGAGGCGGCCGGACGGTTGGGCCGGAGCAGGCACCCCGTTCCGGGGCCGGCCCCCGGGGCGGGGCGACATCGGCGGCCGGCGCCCGGGCCGCCCCGCCGGGCCGGGCGGTGTCGCCTGATGTGTCGCCACCTGGCCTACCTGGGGCCGCCGGTCACCCTGCGGGAGCTGCTGTTCGACCCGCCGTACTCGCTCGTGCGGCAGTCCTGGGCGCCCCGCGACATGCGCGGCGGCGGGACGATCAACGCCGACGGCTTCGGCGTCGGCTGGTACCCGGGCGACGGTGAGCCGGTGCGCTACCGGCGGTCGCAGCCCATCTGGAGCGACCCGACCATCGCCCAGCTCGCGCAGGTCACCTCGGCCGGCGCGGTGCTGGCCGCCGTCCGCTCCGCCACGGTGGGCATGGCGGTCCTCGACGGGGCCGCCGCCCCGTTCGCCGAGGGGCGCTGGCTGTTCAGCCACAACGGGGTGGTGCGGGGCTGGCCCGACTCGATGGTCGCGCTCGCCGCCATCCTGCCCGTACGCGACCTGCTCACCCTCGACGCGGCCACCGACTCGGCGCTGGTGTGGGCGCTGGTGCGGCACCGGCTGCGGGCCGGGGTGAAGCCGGCGCGCGCGGTCGCCGAGACCGTGACGGCGGTGGCCGGGGCCGCGCCCGGGTCCCGGCTCAACCTGCTGCTCACCGACGGGCGCACGGTGGTGGCCAGCGTGGCCGGGCACGCGCTGTCGATCCGCGCGACGCCGGCCTCGGTGCTGCTGGCGTCCGAGCCGCACGACGACGACCCCGGCTGGCAGGCGGTGCCGGAGGGGCAACTGGTGGAGGCCACGGCGACGGGGGTACGCGTCCGCGCCCTCGCCGAGGTCTGACCGCCGGCCGACAGGGACGTTCCACCCGACGACGAAGGGGATGACATGAGCGCGGAGCCGCTGGAGATCCACCTGGAGGAGCAGGACCTGGGCCGCAGCCTGCGGGAGGACGTCCGCACCGGCCTGACGGCCGACGAGAAGTGGCTGCCCCCCAAGTGGTTCTACGACGCCCGCGGCAGCGAGCTGTTCGAGGAGATCACCCGCCTGCCGGAGTACTACCCGACCCGGGCCGAGCGGGCGGTGCTGGCCGAACGGGCGGCCACGATCGCCGAGCTGACCGGGGCGAAGACGCTGATCGAGCTCGGTTCGGGCTCGTCGGAGAAGACCCGGCTGCTGCTGGACGCGTTCACCCGCCGGGGCGGGCTCGGCACGTTCGTGCCGCTGGACGTGTCGGTCAGCGCGCTGCGGCAGTCCACCGCCGAGATCGCCGCCGACTACCCCGGGCTGCGGGTGCGCGGCATCGTGGGGGACTTCACCCGCCACCTGGACCGCCTGCCGACCGGAGGGCGCCGGCTGGTGCTCTTCCTGGGCGGCACGATCGGCAACCTCCTGCCGGTCGAGCGGGCGCGGTTCCTCGCCGCGATGCGGGCCGCGCTGGAGCCGGGGGACTGGCTGCTGATCGGCACCGACCTCGTCAAGGACCCGGCGGTGGTCGTGCCGGCGTACGACGACTCGGCCGGGGTCACCGCCGAGTTCAACCGCAACGTGCTGCGGGTGGTCAACCGGGAGTTGGGCGCCGACTTCGATCCCGCGGGGTTCGCCCACGTCGCGCTCTGGGACGCCGAGCGGGAGTGGATCGAGATGCGGCTGCGGGCGCGGCGGCCGATGCGCGTACGGGTGCTGGACCTGGCGGTCACCTTCGCCGAGGGCGAGGAGCTGCGCACGGAGGTGTCGGCGAAGTTCCGGCCCGAGGGGATTGCCGCCGAACTGGGCTCGGCCGGCTTCGCCGCCCACGACTTCTGGACCGATCCGGCCGGCCTCTTCGGCGTCACCCTGGCCCGCGCCGATTGACCGGTGGGCCGCGCCAGGTGACCGGCGGGGTCGCCGGCGGGTGAGCATCTTCACCCGCCGGAGCCGGCCCGACCGGTGATCGGCTAGGCTGGGCGACGCGAAGGGGAGTAGCCCCCAATGTCGTGGTCGACACACTGGTGCGTTCCGCATCCGGCCACGCGGCCTCGTCATCCGAGGCGGGCGAGACCTTCGACCCAGGCTGTTGCAGCCGGGTCGAGGGCGCCCCCGTACCTCCTCCCGGCATGATCCGGAAGGATGTCATGGAAGGTTTCCTCGTCGCGCTGGTCGTCAGCTTCGGCGTCATCTTCGTCGCCGAGCTGGGGGACAAGTCCCAGCTGATGGCCCTGACCTTCGCCACCCGCTTCAAGACCGTGCCGGTCCTGATCGGGATCACCGTCGCCACCGCCGTGGTGCACCTGGCCTCGGTGGCGATCGGCTACGGGCTCGGCGCCGCGCTGCCGACGGAGTGGATCTCGCTCGTCGCGGGCCTGGCGTTCCTCGGTTTCGGCGCGTGGACCCTGCGCGGTGACTCGCTCACCGAGGAGGAGAAGCGCAAGGCCGAGAAGAGCAGCAAGTCCGCCATCGTCGCGGTGTCGGTCGCGTTCTTCCTGGCCGAGCTGGGCGACAAGACCATGCTCGCCACCATCACCCTCGCCACCCAGTACGGCTGGTTCGGCACCTGGCTCGGCTCGACGATCGGCATGGTGGCGGCGGACGCGCTCGCCATCCTCGTCGGGCGGATGCTCGGCAAGCGGCTGCCCGAGAAGACCATCAAGTACGGCGCCGCGGTGCTCTTCGCGATCTGCGGGCTCTGGCTGATCCTGGAGGCCGTCACGCAGCTCACCTGACGCCGACTACCGCCGTGCTGGCCGGGTAACGGCAGCGGATGGGCGTCGAGGAGATCCTGCGCCACGGCTACCAGGGCCTGGTCACGGCGGTGGAGGTCGCCGGGGCGGTGGTCATCTTCGTCGGGGCGGCGTGGGCGGCGCTGCGGTTCGTGGTCGAGGGACTGCGGCACCGCAGCGCCGCCGTGTTCACCCCGATCCGGCTCTCCCTGGGGCGGTTCCTCACCCTCGGGCTGGAGTTCCAGCTCGCGGCGGACATCCTGCGTACGGCGGTCTCGCCGACCTTCACCCAGATCGGTCAGCTGGCGGCCATCGCGGCGATCCGGACCGCGCTGAACTACTTCCTCGGCCGGGAGATCCGCCAGGAGCAGCAGCAGGTCCGGGAGTCGGAGCGCGCCCGTTGATCCGTGTCCTGGTCACCGCCACCACCGCCCTCGCCACCCTGGCCGGGCTGGCGGTGCTGCTCGGCACGGGATCCTGGCGGTGCGCGATGCGGGTGCTGCTGGACCTGCTGACCGCCGCCGGGCTGCTGCGGCTGGCCGGCGGCCAGGGCTGGACGGCCCTGGCCGCGGCGGCGGCGATCGTCCTGCTGCGCCGGCTGCTCTGGGCCGCGCTCACCGCCAGCGGGCCGACCGGACCGCCGGGGCGGCTCCGACCTCCGCCGGCGCCGGACGCGGCCAAATGGCCGACGCCGGGCCGGCACCGCCAGCAGTAACGGCAGGCCCGGCGACCGCCCGGCGGCCCGGCCCGGCGCGGCGACCGGCGCTGAGCGAGCCGTGCCCGGTGCGGTGCCTCGTCCGGGGGTGCGGCGGCCGGTTCAGCCCTGCCCGCGCTGGTAGACGTCCGGCACGCCGTCGCGGTCGGCGTCCACCCGCTCCGCCTCGGCGATCCGCCGGTAGGCGGCGTTGCGCCGCATCAACACGACCGTGGCGAGCAGCGCGGAGATCACCGAGCCGGTCAGCACGGCCGCCTTGACGTTGCCGGCGGCGGCGCTGCCGGGGCCGAACGCGAGTTCGCCGATCAGCAGGGAGACGGTGAACCCGATCCCGGCGAGCAGCGCCACGCCGAGCAGGTCCGTCCAGGTGATGTCCTCGTCGAGCTGCGCTCGGGTGAACCGGGCGAGCAGGAACGTCGAGCCGAAGATCCCGATGACCTTGCCGAGCACCAGACCGGCGACGACGCCGATCACGATCGGGTCGGTGACGATGGCCCCCAGGTCGGCGCCCCGCAGCGACACCCCGGCCGCGAAGAACGCGAAGATCGGCACCGCGAAACCGGCCGAGATGGGGCGCCAGCGGTGCTCCAGGTGCTCGGCGAGCCCGTGCGCGTCGCCGGCCTTGCCCCGCAGGACGGGCACGGTGAAGCCCAGCAGGACGCCCGCCACGGTGGCGTGTACCCCGGAGGCGTGCATGAGGACCCACGCGGTGGCCGCCAACGGGATCAGCGCCCACCACCACGTCTTGCGCCGCTGCACGAGCAGGCCGAAGAGGGCGATGGGGACCAGGGCGGCGAGCAGCGGCAGCGGGCTGAAGTCGGCGGTGTAGAAGATCGCGATGATGGTGATGGCGAGCAGGTCGTCGACCACCGCCAGGGTCAGCAGGAAGGCGCGCAGGCCCTGCGGCAGGTGCGAGCCGATGACCGCGAGGACGGCGAGGGCGAAGGCGATGTCCGTCGCGGTGGGGATGGCCCACCCCCGCAGCCCGTCCCCGCCGGCGGCGAGGTTGATCCCGAGGTAGATCAGGGCGGGCGCCGCCATGCCGCCGACCGCCGCGATCACGGGCAGCGCCGCCCGGCGAGGGTCGCGCAGGTCGCCCGCGACGAACTCGCGCTTGAGTTCGAGCCCGACGACGAAGAAGAAGATCGCCAGGAGGCCGTCGGCGGCCCAGGCGGCGAGGTCCAGGTCCAGGTGCAGGGCTGCCCCGTCCGACCAGGGCACCCACGCGCCGAGGGCGGCGTAGGAGGACCCCCAGGGCGAGTTGGCCCAGACCAGCGCGACCACCGCGCCGAGCAGCAGGAGGCCGCCGCCGACGGTCTCGGTCCGCAGCACGTCGGCCAGGAACCGGGCCTCCGGCCAGGACGTACGCGAGAAGAAGCGGCGGGGCGGGCGGGGTCGGTCGGCGTGCGGGGCGCGGTTGGTCATGCGCGGGATTCACCTTGTCTCGGGCAGCAGGGGTCGACGCCGACCAGGCTTCCCGGCACACCCTTGTCGACCCTATCCAGCGGCGCCGCGACCGGCGAGCCGGGAGGGGCGATTGCCGGCCTCGTCACGTCCGGTCGCCTTCCCCCCGCCACCCGGGACGCCGTCCGCCCGTTTGTCCGGTGGTGGGTCGGGCGCCGATGTCAAGGGGTGAAAATACGTAACTCGGGACATAAGGCGTATGAGTCGCTTTAATGGTTTCACGAGATTAAGTCGACCTTGGGGGTTTTCGTGAAGTTCTTTGGCGTTACCGGCCTGGTACGGAGGCGCGCCTGATGGACCTGTACCGCCAACTCCGCCTCGTGCGCCGGCACTGGTGGATCGTGCTCCTCACCGTCATGGTCGCGCTCGGCGTCACCGCCCTCGTCACCGTCCGGGCGCAGCCCCGCTACGTCGCGTCGGTGACCTTCTTCGTCACCACGCCCAGCCAGGGCGTCACCGACGCCTACCAGGGCGGCCTCTTCCTCCAGCAGCGGGTCAAGTCCTACGCGGAACTGCTGACCAGCGACCGCCTCGCGCAGAGCGTCGTCGCCGAGGCTCCGGTCGGGCTCACCGCCGAGGAGGTCCAGCGCCGGGTCAGCACCTCCACCGAGACCGGCACCGTGCTGCTGCGCGCGTCGGTGACCGACACGGACCAGAGCCGCGCCCTGAAGGTCACCGAGGTGCTCTCCGCGCAGTTCGTCCAGCTGGTGCAGAAGGTGGAGACGACCCAGGACGGCAAGGCCGGGCCGATCAGGATCGAGGTCGTCAGCGGGCCCCGGGTCACCCCGACGCCCGTCTCGCCGCAGCCGGTCCGCAACTTCGCCGTCGGTACGCTGCTCGGCCTGCTCGCCGGCGTGGGCCTGGCGATCCTGCGCGGGGTCGCCGACGTCCGCCTGCGCGACGCCGCCGGCCTCCGGCGTACCACCGGCAGCCCGCTGCTCGGCGAGATCCCCTTCGAGAGCACCGCGAAGTCGGAGCCGTTGATCGTCGGCGCGGCGGCGAACTCCGCCCGGGCCGAGGCGGTGCGCAAGCTGCGCACCAACCTGCGCTTCGTCGACGTGCACGAGCCCGCCCGCGTCATCGCGGTCACCAGCGCCCTGCAGGGCGAGGGCAAGACGACGCTCTCCTGCAACCTGGCGATCGCCCTGGCCGAGGCCGGCTGGCGGGTGCTGCTGGTCGACGCCGACCTGCGCCGCCCGAAGGTCGCCGACTACCTGGGGCTCGACGCGGGCATCGGGCTGACCGACGTGCTCGTCGGCGACG
Source organism: Micromonospora sp. NPDC007220 (assembly GCF_040634035.1). Classification (NCBI taxonomy): domain Bacteria; kingdom Bacillati; phylum Actinomycetota; class Actinomycetes; order Micromonosporales; family Micromonosporaceae; genus Micromonospora; species Micromonospora sp. NPDC007220. The sequence continues at coordinate 77,381 of NZ_JBEYEU010000024.1, forward strand.
TCCAGGTCGGCGACGTGGTGCAGCGCTGGGGCGACAAGTCCCTGCTGGTGCTCCCGAGCGGCTCGGCGCCGCCCAACCCCAGCGAGCTGCTCGGCTCCAAGGCGATGGCGGACCTGCTGCTCGCCCTGCGGGAGTCCGCCGACATCGTCATCATCGACACGGCCCCGCTGCTGGCCGTGACGGACGGCGTGGTGGTGGCCGTGCAGGCCGACGGCGCGCTCCTGGTCTCCCAGCAGGGCCGCACCTCCCGCAGCCAGGTGGCGCAGGCCGCCCGCGCGCTGAACTCGGTCTCCGTCCGGCTGCTCGGCTGCGTGCTGAACATGGCGAAGGTGGCGAAGGCGGAGGAGTACCAGTACGAGGCCTACCGGGTGGTCGCCGCCGCCGCGACTCCGGAGGTGCCGGCGGACGCGACCCCGTCCGCCCGGCACGCGGAGCGGGTCGACGGCGTCGTCAGCGACCGTACGCAGGAACTCACCCGGCTGTCGCGATGAGCGCCGCGAGGGGTCGCATCGACCGTTCGATCTCCTCCGCGCAGCGTCGGAAGTCGGCGGAGGTGCCGCCGATCGGGTCCCGCAGGTCGTCCGCGTCCCCGGTGGCGGGTTGCAGCCGCCCCCGGGCGCGGGCGGCGGCCTCGACCGCCGCCCGCAGGGGACCGTCGGCCGGATCCGTCGTCGGGTCGGCGGCCGAGGCCAGCCGGCCGAACTGGCGGAGGGTGAACGTCCGGTGCAGCGCGGCCGGCGCGAGGGCGGTGCACACCGAGCGCTGGCGGCGCGTGGCCGTGAGCACCAGCGTCGCCCCGGCCAGGTGCTCCGGGCGCAGCCGTCGGCTGCGAAAGTCGGTGGGATCCCCGCCGGTCTCGGCCGCCAGGTCCGCCGCGTGCGGGTGCATTCGCAGGTCGTCGACGGCGTCCGTGCCGGCGCTGGCGACCGTCACCGCGCGCCCGGCCAGCAGGCGACGGGCGATGTACTCGGCCATCGGTGACCGGCACAGGTTGGCGTGGCAGACGAACAACACCCGGTCGACCATGCGGACCCCTCTCGTCGGTGCCGTCGCGGACGGTGGCGCCGCGCCGGCGGCCGGCCGTCGGAGCCGGCCGGACGTGGAGGGGATGTCGGCATCGTACGCGGGCCGGACGACTCCGCGGCACGGTGCCGCGCCGAGGAGTCCCGGCCGGACGGAGGCGGGTCGGTGAGGATCGGGATCCTGTCGTACCACTTCCCGCCCGAGCCGGCGTTCATCCCGGGCAGTCTCGCCGAGGAACTCGCCGTCCGGGGGCACGAGGTGAAGGTGCTGACCGGCTTCCCCGACTACCCCGGCGGCCACGTCTACCCGGGCTGGCGGCAGCGCTGGCGGTACGAGACCCACAGCGAGCGGCTGACGGTCCGGCGGGTCCCGCGCTACTCCGCCGGGGACGGTTCGCTCCGCGGCCGGATGGCCGGCCACCTGTCGTTCGCCGGCAGCGCGGCGGTGACCGGGCGGTGGTTCCTGGCCGACGTCGACGCCCTCTACGTCCACCTGCCGCCGGCGAACGCCTTCGCGGCGGCGGGCCTGCTCCGCCTGCTGGGCCGGGTGCCGACCGTCGTGCACGTGCAGGACGTCTGGGCGGAGGACGAGCCGGTCGGGGCCGAGAACGGGCGGTGGGCCGGGCGGATCGCCGCCGCGATGGCGCGGGTCTACCGGGCCGCGGACGGGATCGCGGTCGCCGCGCCGTCGCTGCGCGACCGGGTCGTCGCGGCGGGCGTGGACCCGGCCCGGGTGCGGGTGGTGCTCAACTGGACCGACGAGCGGATCTTCCACCCAGCCCGGCCCAGCCGCGCGGCTCACCGGCTGGTCCGGCGCGACGAGCGGTGCGTGGTGATGCACGCCGGCACCATCGGCGCCCGGCAGGGCCTGGAGACCGCGGTACGGGCGGCGGCGGCGCTGGACCACACCGTGGACCTCGTCCTGGTGGGCTCGGGCGCGGACGAGCGGCGGGTGCGGGGGCTCGCCGCCGACCTGCGGGCCGAGAACGTGCGCTTCGTCGAGCGGCGGTCCCCGCCGGACATGCCGGACCTGTACGCCGCCGCCGACTACCAGCTCGTCATGCTGCGGGACCTGCCCGAGCTGCGCAGCACCCTGCCGGCGAAGCTCCAGGCGGCGTTCTCCTGCGCCGTGCCCGTGGTGGCCTCCGCCGGCGGCGACACCGCGGACCTGGTGGAACGGGCCCGGGCGGGGCTCTCCTGCCCGCCGGGGGACTGGGCGAGCCTCGCCGACCGGTTCTGGCTGGCCGCCACCATCCCGCCACCCGCCCGGGCCGACATGGGCCGGCGCGGCCGGGAGGCGTACCTGCGGGAGATGTCGATGTCGGCGGGTGTGGAGCGGATCGAACGGCTGCTGTACGAGGCGGCTGCCGGGCGCCCCGGCGCCCGGTGACCGGCGAGCGGGGCTCGCATACCGGTCAACCGCGTCATCTTTGGGCGAAAACGATCGTTAGCAGTGTGGAGCGGTAGCGGAACGGGGTCCGCCCGCCGTTCCCCAGGAAGGACGTGTGGTGTGACGGAGAGCGCGAGACCGCGTCGACGGCGTGGTGGTTCCCGCCGACGGCGGCAGCTGCGCCGGGCCCTGCTCGCCGCCCTCGTGGTGGGTTCGCTGCTGCTGCTGACCGGTGGCTGGGTGGGCTTCCGGGGCTGGCAGGCCCGCGCCCACCTGCTCAACTCCGCCGGCCTGGCCCGGGAGCTGAGCGCCCAGGTGGTCGGGGGTGACACCGCCCGGGCGCAGCGCACCCTCGCGGCGCTCCAGGAGCAGTCCGGCAGTGCCCGGGCGGCGACCGGTGACCCCGGCTGGTGGGTCGGTCGGCACGCCCCGTACGCGGGGGACAACCTGGCGGCCGTCCGGCAGATCTCGGTGGCCATCGACGACCTGGCCCGGCAGGCGTTCCCGCCGTTGCTGCGCGCCGACCTGACCAGCCTGGTGCCGGCGGGCGGGCGGCTGGACGTGGGTCGGCTGCGGGCCCTGTCGGCCGAGCTGGCCAGGGTCAACGCCACGGTGCAGGGTGCCCGGGACAGCCTCGCGACGGTGCCCACCGAGGGCCTGGTCGGTCAGGTCCGGCAGGCGCTCGGCGACCTGCGGGGCGAGATCGACCGGCTGGCCGGCCTGACCGCCGCCGCGGACGAGGCCAGCCGGCTGCTGCCGGGGCTGCTGGGCGCCGACGGCCCCCGCACCTACCTGGTGGTCTCCCAGAACCCGGCCGAGCTGCGCGCCACCGGCGGGATGATCGGCGCGTACGCGGTCATCCACGCGGCCGACGGCCGGGTCCGGATGGGGCGGCAGGGCACCAGCAGCACGCTGGGCCGGTTCCAGCCGCCGCTGAAGGTGCCCGCCGAGGTGCGCAGCCTCTGGGCCGACCTGCCCGGGATCTATCCGGCCGACGTCAACCTCACCCCGCACTTCCCGACCGCCGCCGCCCTCTACCGGGAGATGTTCCGCCGGCGTACGGGCACCACCGTGGACGGGGTGCTCGCCGTCGACCCGGTGGTGCTGTCGTATCTGCTCAAGGCCACGGGCCCGGTGATGGTGCCCGGGGGTGTCCCGCTGGCCGCCGAGAAGGTCGTGCAGACGGTGCTCAGCGACAGCTACCAGCGGATGGACAACGAGGAACAGGACGCCTTCTTCGCCGCCTCCGCCGCCGCCGTGTTCGACGCGCTGGTCACGAAGAATGTAGACCCGAAGGCGTTGTTGTCCTCATTTGACCGTGCTGTCACTGAACGCCGGATATTGTTCTGGAGTGCCCGAAACGAAGAGCAACGGAGGATCGGCGACAGCCGGTTGGCCGGGGCGCTTCCGGAGAAGGACACCGTGCCCACGGTCGGCGTGTTCCTCAACGACGGCAGCGGCGCGAAGCTCGGCTACTACCTCCGGCCGTCGGCGACCCTGGCGGTCGGCGACTGCCGGTCCGACGGCCGCCGGGAACTCCGACTCCGGGTCACCCTGCGCTCGTCGGCGCCGAAGTCGGGTCTCAGCGAGTCGGTCCTCGGCCTCGGTCTGGCCGGTGACCCGTACACCGTCCGCACGTTGGTGTCGGTGCACAGCCCCGCCGGTGGGGCGGTGCTCGCCGCCCGTCTGGACGGCGTCGAGACGGCGGTGGGCAGCGGCACCGAACGGCGCCGCCAGGTGAGCACCGCCAACGTCGAGGTCGGCCCGGGGGGCTCCCGCACGTTGGAGGTCACCGTCCTGACGGCGACCACCGGCGTCGGTACCGCCGAGCTGTGGCTGACCCCCACCGCCACCCCATGGACCACCCAAGTTGTTTCCGCACCAAGCTGTGATCAGTAGGAGGGAACCAATCATGCGGCTATCCCGCATCATCATGGCGCTCACGGTCGGTCTGGCCGTGCTGGCCGTGCCGACCGCAGCGGGGGCGGCGCAGCCGCAGCCGACGCCGGGCACCGGAACGCCACAACCACCGATCTACCCGCCGGGCGGCACCCCGACGCTCGCCGTGACCCCGCCGACCGTCGTGGTCGGCCAGACCGCCACCCTGATCGGCAGGGGCTGGGGGCCGGGCGAGACGGTGATCATCACCGTCAGCACGTCCCCGCTCGCCGCCGCCGTGCCGGGCGCCGACCAGGCGCGCCGCAGCGACGGCGAGATCGTCGCGATGGTGCCGGTCTCGTTCCAGCAGGCGCCCCAGCCGAACCCCAGGACCCTGGAGGTCACGGCTAACGACGACGGCTACTTCCGCACCACCTACACGCCGCGTCACCACGGCACGTACACCTTCCGGGCCGAGGGCCAGACGTACCACCGGGTGGCGACCGCGACGCTGACCGTGCTCAAGAAGCACACGCCGCCGCTGCCCGTCACGGGCGACAGCCTGAGCACCCCGATGAAGTTCGGCGGCGGCCTCGTCGGCGCCGGCGCGGTGCTCCTGCTGCTGTCGCTGGTCTGGCGCAAGCGCCACCGCTTCGGCATGGGAGCCGCGCGCTGACGGTGAAGCTCCCCTTCGGGCAGTGCCCGGACACCGCGAAACGGCTGGCGCCCGTCGGAGACCTCCGACGGGCGCCAGCTCGTCCCGTACCGCCTCGGTCGTACCGCCGCGCCGGCCCACCCGATCCCGCCCCGGGGAGGCCTTCCGTCCGTCGGGCACCCCTCGGCCAGCAGGCGGCGGCATGGCACCATGACCGTGTCCTCCGCTGCCGGGTGGCAGGGGACACGACAGCGATGGAGTCGGGATGACAGGACTGGCCGGCGCGCCGGTGCCGGGGCTGGTGCCACTGTGGACGCACGACCCGGTGACCGCCGGTCCGTACCGGCTGGTCGGTCGGCTGGGCGCGGGCGGTCAGGGCGTGGTCTACCTCGGCGAGGACGACCAGGGCCACCAGGTGGCCGTCAAGATGATCAACATCGACCTGAGTGACCTGCGGGCGCGGTCGCAGTTCATGAAGGAGATCGCCGCGGCGCGCCGCGTCGTGCCGTTCTGCACCGCGCAGGTGCTCTTCGCCGAGGTCGACGGCGAACGCCCCTACGTGGTCAGCGAGTTCATCGAGGGCCCGACCCTCTACCGGCACGTCCGCGAGCAGGGCCCGGTCGCCGGCAACGCGCTGCACCGGCTCGCCGTCGGTACGGCCACCGCGCTCGCCGCGATCCACCGCTCCGACATCGTGCACTGCGACCTGAAGCCAGACAACGTGGTGCTCGGCCGGGACGGCCCCCGGGTGATCGACTTCGGCATCGCCCGCGCCCTGGGCGTCACCGAGACGGTGACCAGCCGGGTGCTGGGGACCACCGCGTACATGGCCCCGGAGCGGTTCCGTAACGACTCGGTCGGGCCACCGTGCGACGTCTTCGCCTGGGCCGCCACCATCGCCTTCGCCGCCGGGGGCCGGCCACCGTTCGGCACCGACTCGCTCTTCGCGGTGATGCACCGGGTGCTCAACGAGCCGCCCGACCTGCCCGCGCTGCCACCGGGCCTCGACGAGCTGATCCGGCAGTGCCTGGCCAAGGACCCGGCGGAGCGGCCGGAGGCCGAAGAGGTGCTGATGCGGCTGCTCGGGCAGGACGTCCGGGACGCGGGCCCGCTGCGCCGGGAGACCGTGCTCCAACTCGGCAACGAGACCGCCGGCGCGCCGACGCCGGGCCAGCCGCTGCCGTTGCCCCGTACCGCGTCGGATCCGCTGCCGGACCGGCCGGAACCGACGGCGCCGACGCGCCTTGAACAGACGTCGCAGAGCCCGTTCACGGGTTCCGCGCCCGCCGACCAGGCGGGCGGCGGCTGGGGGCGGCGGCTCCGCCGCGAGTCGACCGACGCCTGGGGCATCTCGACCGCGATCTTCCTCGGCTCGGTCGGCGCCGCGGCCGGCTACGTCGCGTCGAGCGCGGTGGACGGGGCCGCGGCCGCCGGGGCGACCACCTTCGTCGTGGTCTACGCGGTACGGCTGCTGGTCGCGACGGCCCTCGGCGGCCGCTCCGATCGCCACTGACCGAGGGTGCGCAGGTGGGTGGGGGTGAGCGTCCCGGACGGCCGGGTCGGACACCGCCGGTGGCACCGCACCGATAGGTTGACTGCCACCAGTTGACCGCCGAGGAGGACGTCGCCATGGCCCCAGCCCCGTCGCGTGCACGACAGTGGTTGCCGTACACCGCAGCCGTAACCGCCGGGCTGCTGGTCATCGGCGGGGCGTTCCTGCTCGTGCGGCAGCGGGACGCGGGCAGCGACCGGTCCCGGGCCGACTGCGCCGTCCGCCTGGACGTCAACGCCTCGACCGAGAAGGCGGCGCTGCTGGTCGAGTTGGCCGCGCGGTACAACGACAGCGACCGGACGCTCGACGGCGGCGGCTGCGCCCAGGTGCACGTCAGCGCCCTGAACTCGGGCAAGGCCACCGAGGCGCTCGCCGTCGGCTGGAGCGGCACCGGCCTGCCGGAGCCGCAGGTCTGGTTGCCGACGTCGAGCCTGTGGACCGGCCAGCTGCGGCTGCTCGACGAGGCCGCCGGGCGGGCGCCGCAGACGCCGGACCGGTACCCGTCGATCGCCAACAGCCCGCTGGTCATCGCGATGCCGCAGCCCAAGGGCGAGCTGGTACGCGGGCGCGGGCCGCTGGGCTGGGGGGAGATCCTCGGCCTCTCCGGGCGGCAGGGCTGGGCGGGCTTCGGCAAACCGGAGTGGGGCCGCTTCACCTTCGGCAAGGACAACCCGAACCTCTCCACCTCGGGTCTGGCGGCGACCATCGCCACCTACTACGCCGCCGCGAACCGCTCCAGCGACCTGACCAAGTCGGACCTGTCGGACCCGAAGGTGACCCGGTTCGTCCGGCAGATCGAGGCCAACGTGTCGCACTACAGCGACGACTCGGTGGAGCTGCTCCGCGACCTCGCCGAGGCCGACCTGACCGGTACGGGCGCCGGCACGGGCGACATGAGCGCCATCGTCATGCAGGAGGAGCTGGTCCACCTCTACAACGAGGGCGGGCTGAGCCCGCGGCAGGAGGGCCAAGAGCGGGGCCCCCGACCGAAGGTCCCGCTGGTGGCCGTACACCCGAAGGAGGGCACCTTCAACCTGGACCACCCGTTCGTGGTGCTCCCCTCCGCCGACGAACGGCAGCGCGCGGCGGCGGACGACTTTCTGAAGTTCCTGACCGCGGACCTCCAGCAGAAGAGCTTCGCCCGCCTCGGTTTCCGGGACCACGAACGCCAGGCCTCGGCGGAGCTGCTCGCCAGCGTCGGCGCCGAGCCCGACGGCGGGCTGTCCTACTTCGATCCGCCGAACCCGGAGGTGGTCGAGGCGATGCTGGACGGCTGGGGCACGCTGCGCAAGAAGGCCAACATCCTGATCGCGCTGGACACCTCCGGGTCGATGGAGAAACGGGTCGGGAACAGCACCCGCTTCCAGGTCGCCTCGGCGGCGGCGGAGAAGGGGCTCGCGCTGCTCAACTCCGAGGACCGGGTCGGGCTCTGGTCGTTCTCCTCGGAGACCAAGAAGCGGCCCGAAGGCCCGTACCGGGAGGAGGTCCGGCTCGGCGACTTCGACCAGAAGCGGATCAACGACCGGATCGCCGGCCTGCACGTCGCGGGCGACACCGCCCTCTACGCGACGGTCCGGGCCGCCCACCGGCAGCTGGTCGACCGGTACGACCCGGACCGGATCAACGCCGTCGTCGTGCTGACCGACGGCAAGAACGAGTACGCCCGGGACAACGACCTGAACCGGCTGCTCGCGGACGTCGCCCTGGACCCGCGGCGCCCGGTGAAGGTCTTCTGCATCGCCTTCGACGGGGATTCGGACTTCGCCACGCTGGACCGGATCGCCAAGGCGTCGTCGGGCAAGGCGTTCGACGCCACGGATCCTGCCATGATCGACGAGGCGTTCGTGAAGCTGGTCAGCAGCTTCTGAGCCGCCGGCGCTGCCGGGCGGGACGACGCGCGTCGTCCCGC